>CAYQQM010000051.1:0-34107 GCA_964419605.1 uncultured Kofleriaceae bacterium
CGGTCACATCATATCAGCGAAGCAGTCGCGCCAATCCGGGCCGATCATGCGGCCCTACGTTGGGGCGACACTCGAGCGAGTAGCCGTCGCACATCGCGGCGAGTCGACCCCGCCGTTTATCTCTCGGCTCCTCGTCGACGCGCGGCGCGGCTGTCCCAAGGTCCGCCATCCCACTGTGCTCCCCCACGTCCCTCGCGTCATTTCGCACGCGATCGACCGATAGAGTGCCATTTCGTCCCGTCGAAAAAAGCTGCCTCCTTGCCACCAGCCACGAGAAGAACTCCATCGCCCGCAGCAAGATGTGCCTTGGAACGCAGTGGCGGGCTACCGATATCCGCAGTACAAATGCGCTTCCCGCTGACCTCGAACAGACGACTGAGAAGCCTACGTACCACATTCGCGTGGCGACGCACAGGATCGCAGCGCGCCTGGTGAGAATCCGCCCGCCTCCGGGTCCACGCACGCCCATATGTCATCGGAGATCACGGAAGAGCCGGGGCCAAACTGCAGCGGGCATGGCTTTGCGTGGGAAATTGACGAGTCGTTGCCTTCGCGGTGGGCGCGCTCGATCTCGTTTCGCACCGGACGGCTATCCCACAGTGGTTTAACGATCGGTGAATTGGCCATATGTGTCGCCCACCATCAGTACCGCGCAATCGCCGTCGGCTCAACCAAAAACGCGATACTCAAGAAAAACCTCGTTGTGCCGCGATGGCTAACCCGGAGGGGCCCGGGCCCGGAGCGCGACGCAGTCGCGATAGCACACCGGGCTGAGTCGACGGTGACAGATCAGTGCGCCGCTTGTGAGAGATAGTGTAGACCGGCGTGGAGACCTGTCTTTTCTGCGTCGGCATACCCAGACACGCGATCGTGCTCCTCACGGATCTTCTCGAACTGGCGCATCGCGTCGTTGAACTCGAGGAAATCTCGCGCAGGAACGGGCTCCCTGCGATCCATAGCCTCAAGGATTTTGGCTCTAGCTGCCTCAGCTCGATCTGCCGCTACCATTCGTTGCTCGTACAGGTTGTGTTTTATGTCGTGCAATGCGCCGCGAGAGCTCAAGGAGTCGAAATTGGACTTGGTTTGAACCGCGGACAATGGGGGGTGCGTTTGTGCTAGCACAGAGTCGACGACAAGGGGCGAGTATCCGCTCTGCAACATCTGTTCTCTCGACGAGTTTGCATAATGGCGCTCGTAAATCGCGGACCGATACGTTTGCTCCGCCTCTCGTCCCTGCGCTACCAGTATCCCGAGAGCTTTTGCCGCATCTACTCGGGTTAATGTGGTAGGAAATAAACTGCTGATAAGTTTCATATTCCATGTCTTGGAATCAAATAGATTACTGGCAGTCGATTCACCAGGCGCGTCGACGATTGTCAGCGTCAATGTCGGCACTTCCGAATCTCCCAATGCGTGCTTTAGTGCGTCGTTAATCAGATTTTGGAATGCAATAATCCGTTGCTGTGTGGGTGCCGTGGAGCGATTCCAGTCGAGAACGATTGGTTGCGCGGCCTGCGCAATCGATCGCGACAGTGCTATCAGCCCATCGTCGGGGATCTGCGCGGACCGAAAAAATTGCTCAGCTTCCGCACCAGCAGCGATGATGTGTGCCTGCCCCGGAAGTTGATCCAGCTCTCGTTGCGCGGCCCAGTAATTTTCATCCACGCGGAGCCGCTCCGCCGCAGCATGATGATCCAAATCTAATGGATTTCTGGTCGCTGGTTCACGGTGGACTTGTTGCCAGTCTTGCAGGGCGGCCGACAATTTGCGCATTGCCTCATCCCGCGTCGGCTTCGTGTCCAAGTAGGTCTGTGCCTGTAGCCGTTCATCGCTCGTCAACGCATTGTTCTTTGCCTGCGCCCAAAGATTGGTTTGTGGCGAGATCATCTCAGCAACGAATCTAGAAACACCCAGTTTCGTCTCAATCGCAGATGGCGCCTTCGTCGTTTCTGAGACCAATCGACCGGCGAGGATGACTTCGCGGATCTGGTACGCTGTCTGCGCTATCTCGTTGACGATCGTTTCTAAGGGCGCGTCGATGACATCCGTCTGGATACGCCGCACGTTGACGGTTACTTCCCACCGCTTGGGATTCAGGTACCCGATCAGCCGGTCTCCAGGGTCACCGGGTACAACGTCCACAATCGGAGCGGTGTCGTCAAACACCATGTGTTTAAGCGCCCGTTGGATGGAAAAAACGACGAAGCCTTCCGACATTTCATCTCGATTGCCGCGTTTCAAGGACTCCACTTCTTTGACGAGACACTCCAGGTCTTCATCGCTAAAGTGGGCCGAAGCTTGAATGGGTGAGAATGGGCTCGGCGCTGGGCGCACACGTTCTTTGCTTGGGACCGATGGGGTACCCGCAGCCATCTGACGTTCGATCTCCTGCGAGGTACCGGAAAACGGGTGGGCCACCATCCAGTTCCACGCGGCCGCCTCAATCGCTTCTTGCGTTTCGGAGGCACCGACCAGCGGCGCTGTGAGGCCAAGAAACCGCAAAATCGTCGCTAGCGCTCCTTCCGCTTGACGCCGGCCGGTTACGGCTAGCTCGCCTCCCGGCACAATCAGCTGACCCGGACGTGCCGCGTCTAGCACGGGTTTGCGCGGTGCCCGTGCCCGATTTGCTTGTGCTCCACGCGTAACGCCCTTGCCAACGCCGCCAAGAGCCTTGGTCAACACCATCATCACTAGGACCTCGGTAAAGCGGGCGCACTCGTATTGTGCCATTTCGAGCTTTGTCGTTCGATCGCCCTTCATCGCCTCGACCGCGCTAAACCACGCGTTGAACTGGTAGCCCGCGACCCCAAGCAGACCGAATCGACGGATTCCTTCCACGCCCAACAATCCGACACCAGCGTACGGGTTACGGTTCCTAACGCCGGATGCAAGAGCTCTAACCACGCCCTCGAATAAGGTGATACTTGCTGCGGTTATCACCGGGTGATCGAACACCGCGCCGGCATGTCGCTTGAGGACTTCGCCGATCTTTTCTTTGGAGATGCTCGCGGCTAGGTCTTGCTCAAACTGGTGACTGCTCGGCCAACTACCTAGAAATTCCGCCTCCACGCGCTGAGCCGTCCATCGCCGACCCGGGGTTGGAGACTGCGTGTAGGCGTCCGAGGTGCCGCGGTCACCATTGGAGAACCACTGCATCAGCGAATCGAACCATGTGGCGGCATTCCCCGTGGTTTGTACGGGATCGTGAGATTTCGACGGAACGTTGTCCGGTACCCGTTCGGCGCGGCGATTGGCTCGCTGTTCACTCATGACGCAACAACGTCTTTCAGGGAGGAATATTAGTCGGTCGTACCCGCCGCCTGGAAGCGGTTTTTTGCGTTGAAGGCACTGGCGGCGTGTGTCAAAGATCACGCGGCTTGGGCCAACTCCTCAGCCGAAGGCCAGCAACTTCGGTCCGGACGTTCGCGCTGTACGGCGAGGTATCGTCAGCCATCGCGCTAATCGACAAAGTACGCCGTGACCTGCGCAACGTCGGGCCGGGCGGTGAAGCTCGGCTTCCCGTCTTCGATCGCGTAGCACTGCGCGGTGCGAAACTGTGGAAACGAAGGTCGGCCGAGAACATGTGCGCCGAGCCCAGAAATCGACGGCTCATGTCCAACGACGACAACGCAAGCGCCCGCTTTCTGCACGATCGGGGCGGATACATGGGGAAATGAGGAACGCTCCAAGCAGTACAGCGTCGAAATTGCGTGGAGATAATCGAGTCCGGCCGCGAGCAACTCGGCGGTTTGTACCGCCCGCGGCAGCGGTGAGCTCACAATGGCATCCGGGCTAACCCTGGCTTCGCGGAGCAGTAGCGACAGCACTCGGGCGGCCTCGCTGCCTCGCTGCGAAAGCCACCGGTCGCGGTCGCTGCCAGCCTGCTGCTCGGGTACGGCATCGCCATGGCGAACGAGGACGGATAGGACTTCCAATCCCGCCACCGTCAACGACGCCAGCTCGTCCGCGTGCTCGGGTGGCTCCGTCTCGCCACGCGCCGCCTGCCATCGCTCGACCACCGTTGTCATTTTTTCGACACACCGTACGGGCAGGAGTAGGCATTCCGATCGATGAAGTGCGAGTAGGCGCCGCGGACCCCCCCGTCCGGATCGCCAACTGAACTTCGATCAGGACACGATAACAGTGCGGAAAAGTGGCGCGAATTCGGGGCGTAGACAAGGCTTCGCCCGGCCGGCAACAACGAGTCAGTCGGCGAAGTACGCGTCCCAGTTGGGCATCGGGTCTACCGCATCTGACGAATCCGCGGAGGCGGCGGCAGGGTCACCGAGCGGAAGTACAGTCTGCGGTGGAGCGCGGGCCGGGGAGATCGGCAGCGGATCGACCGGCTCAGCGATGTGCTCAAGATAGCGTCGCAGCGCATCCGACGATTGACCTCGAGTGAGTGCGGCGATGACCTTGCGCTCACCGCCACAATGGCATCGCAGAATATCAACCGCGAATACCTGGCGCAGAAGGCGAGCCGATTGCATTCGTCGCCGCTTGCGATAGGGTGCATCGCGATCCGCGTCGACGGTCGCCGATGTGCCGGCCGTCATCGCGATGGAGCTCGTGTTGTCGTTGCGCCGTGTCCGTATCGCGTGACCGCGAACGCCGGGACCTGGATGTGCCGGGTCGACCGGCGGCGCAAACGCACACGCCTTGGCGCGATCTATCGAGGCAGCCGAAAACAGTCCATGGTAGCGGATGCCATGGAATCTTCGAGGCGGGATCAAGGCGGCAAGCCGGCGAAGAAACTCGACGGGTTCCAAAATCACGTGGGTTTGCCCGGCAGCCACACGGCATCCGGAACGACCGCATGCAGATGAACGTGAAGCGTCAACCTGGAGCCGAACCTCTGGATTGACACGACCGCTCCAGTGAGAATCCGGGTACCACGACGTAGCGGTGTGCCGCGGTTCGCCATCACGTCGCGTGCTCGGCGTCGTGCATACGTCGATAGCACGCGTATCAACATCCGCTGAAGTCGCCCCACGAGCTCGGGATGCACCATCAGCAACACACGCACCCGCCATGGCACCGATAACGTCCTTTGGCGGCGCCCTGAGGCAAGGCCGTAGGCCGCAGCCGAAGAAGTACCCCCGGGGTGTAGCGAGCCACCGGTAGGACATCCTCGACCAAGTGCGTCGTCACTTCCGCCATTCGCCTCCCGGCACACGAGCAGCACAGCGTTTTGCGTTTGCACGAAAACCCCACGACCTGCTCGTCGCCACACGCCTGGCACCGCGCCCGTATGAGGCCATAGGCAAAATGCCGCAGCGCTCGTACTTGTCGAATTCATCCCGAACATGACGCGGGTAGCCGCACCCGCTCGCGCTGCGTGCTTCCGCTTCGGCAAACAGCGTCGCCTTGTGCTCGCGCACAACTCGGTGCAATACCGTGGCCTCCGGTCGCCGCCGCGTGTACGGCCGCGTTCCCGCTCGATGGCGGGCGACATCGGCACTGCAACTTGCTCGGTCCACGAAGCGACCGAGCGGGCACGAGCCGCTGAACCGGTGGCACCTGTTGGGGGACGGGGTGAGAACCACAGGCTGACAAGGTGGCGAATACGACAACCAACTTCATGCGTGAAGCTGATGTGCAACCGCGATACCGTTCCCAACTACCTGTTTTTGCTTGTCTATTCACTTGGGAATCACGCAATAAGTTGCGCGGTCAAGCAACCCGATGTGAGACCTCTCCCCACCAGTTCCGGTCTTAGGGCTCGATTTCGCCGCGCACAACGTACGCTTCCGCGCGCCCGCTCGTTGTATCGCTCCACACCGGAAATACATTCGATCCGCGCGCTGAAACGGAGAACAGGTCGCCGACCCAACTGTTGATATAGTCCAAGGTCGGTCGCGAATCGCCTTTGGTTTGAAGCGCGGTTCCTTGCGTGCGGAGTGGCACATTCGCGGACGCGGTTCGGCAACCGTCACGCGAAATCGCATACATCGCGCGATACGATCCACCCGAGATGACGTGCCCCGGCGGCTTGTCGCTTGGGTTGGTGTCGCGGCCGTCCATCCACACGAAGTGAGCTCGGTCGGCCGCATCGACGGTGAGCCCGGGAAGCACGTGGAAGGCAGCGCCCACGTCGTCGTTGATCGTGACCGGAGACTCGAACGTGACGCCTCGATCGCTGCTGCCCGAACACACGATATCGAGATCTGTGCCTGACGGACTTGTCCATGCCGCGATAACTCGCCCGTTTGACAAAACCCCTAGTAACGGGAAGTTGACATTCAGAGCCGATCGATCGGGTTGGCTGGGATCAATTCCACTGTCCGTGCGAACATTGACATGGGTTGGCAGCTCGGTCGTTTGCGCGATCGTCGCACCAGCATCGTCAGACCGCATGACCGAGGCGCGAGCGCGTTCTAGCGTCGATCCACCGGGTACGCCTGAGAACTCAAGCGCCATGACTCCGACATACAGCGTTTTATCATCGGCCCAAACCACCCCGCTTGGCGCCACAAACGGGTCGGTGAGAGGGATTTCACGCGGAGTTGAAAATGCATTGCCACCGTCGACGGACGTGGAAATCATCGTGCGGATACCGGTTAGCGTGCTGCCGCTCGACACCAGCTTGGACCACACAATTGCAATTTGATCGCCGTGCAACGCAATCCACGGCCGGTCGAGTCCACCACTAGCGGCAATAACCGCCTGTGTATCAACCATCGCATTGGGGTGAAGTCGAAGATATTCAATGCCAGTGGCACTCAACACGACCAAGTGGAATCGATCTGACGCATCCGTTCGAACTTCCACATCAGCACGGCCGGTGGTGAGCTGCGGTGCCGCGTAGGGCCCATCGATGGAATTCGCATCGGTCAGGTAGACGCGCACATCGGCGCCGCCCGATCCGTTGAGTCGGCGATCCGTCCAACCGGCCACCACAACGCCGGCGCCATTGACGGCGAGCTCGGCTTCGCCTTGTGAGCTGTTGGCGACGCCCATGCTGACCTTGGTCGCGGCTGCGAACGACACCCGCGCGGGGTCGCGGGGCAGCGAGTTCCCATCCGGCGGGGTACCGTCGCTACTGCCGCACCCGCTGAGCAATGCGGCTACCAATATCGGCATCGGATGCGCCATCAAGCAATGCCGTTGACGCCTTTCGGGCGCTGATGTCATGGTCGCGATTGTGCCTAAGCAGCAACCAACAGCAAGCCGGGGTACCGGCGTTTCGGCCAACCGACGCTAGCGGTCGAACTTTTTCTTGATGCCGTAGGTCTGAATTTTGTGGACAAACGTGCGGAGCGGCAGGCCAAGGGACTTAGCGGCTTCGGTTTGGTTGGCGTTGGCCTTTTGTAGCGCACCGAGAATCATTAGCGATGGCTGCCTGCCTCACCCTCAAATGCCGCCGCCGGGGGCTTGTCGCGCCTACACCACCACCACGCGGACCTCGTGTCGTCCGCGGAGAAGTCCTTTCATGTCTTCGGGGTCGCTCGTCACGAGGTCAGCATGGCTAGCCAAAGCCTCTGCGGCCACGAGCGCGTCAGCGGTATTTTTCCCTCCGGTTTTGCCGAGCAGGCCGGCCGCCACTTTGGCGATTGCCTCGGTGGTTGGAAACACATCTACCGCGTTGCGAACACGGTGAACAGGAGCATCACGCGGACTGCCGCGCAACGTTTCGGATAGAACGACGACGGGGATACGAACGTCCATTCCGAGCTCGAGAGCGCGCCGCAGAACGGCTCGCACGCGCTGGTCGCCTCGCGACAATCCGATGACCGCACCGGAATCCAGCACTAAGCAGCGCGACGCAGTTTCTTGGTTCCGGGCCATAGCTTTTGAGCGCGCGCGTGTTCTTCAGCCGAGACGGGTCCAAATTCTGCGTCCATATCCGTAAGCAAGCGGTGAAGTCGTTCGTGCTGCAACCGAATGCGCAACGCATCATTCACGAGAGCGGAAAGTCCGCGTGGTCCTGCAATTTGACGAGCTTGCTCTACCAGAAGTGCATCAAGGCTAAGCGAAACCTTTTCTACTCCCATCGCCTAATCCTACTATTAGGCTCCTTAAACGTCAATGGGTAGGAAATTGCGGATATCTCGCCTTCGGCGAGGTGTCGGAGGACTGGTCCACTGTCGAGCGCCTTCATTTCGCGACACCGGTTCGCGATTCTCGAGTAAGGAGTAGGCATTCCGATCGATGAAATGCGAGTAGGCGCCGCGGATCCCCCCGTCCGGATCGCCAACTGAACTTCGATCAGGACACGATAACAGTGCGGAAAAGTGGCGCGAATTCGGGGCGTAGACAAGGCTTCGCCCGGCCGGCAACAACGAGTCAGTCGGCGAAGTACGCGTCCCAGTTGGGCATCGGGGCTACCGCGTCTGAGTGATTGCGGCGATGACCTTGCGCTCACCGCCACAATGGCATCGCAGAATATCTACCGCGAATACCTGGCGCAGAAGGCGAGCCCATTGCATTCGTCGCCGCTTGCGATAGGTCGCATCGCGATCCGCGTCGACGGTCGCCGATGTGCAGCGGCCATCCACGGGGGGTCACTATCAGTAGCGATCAGTAGCGAAAATTGCCAGCCTGCAACTACAGCTGTGCTATCGCTGCGTACAGGTGGTCGATATCAAGTTCGACTGCGGGATCTGCGAGGCGCGCGATTCCGGAAATGTGCTCGCTCGTCGCCCATTCTCCCGCGCCTCGCCGAACCACTAAAGTGACGCGCGGCGTATCGTGAGCCACAATGATGACAGCCCTGACGGAATCGAGCTGCTGGTAGTTCCGCAGTTTCTCGCCGCGATCGTAGTCGACACTCGAAGGACTTGTTACCTCAATGATAAGCGTCGGATTGATAATCGCATGGGCATCTTTGCCATCGAGTTCAACCTTCCCACATACGACGGATACATCCGGATACGTCGTTAGATCGGTAGCGGCAATCCGCACCCGGACGTCCGAAGACAGTACCGTGCATCTGCCAGCCAGCTGATTCCCCAGCTGCCTGGCGATCGCCATTGCGAGCGCCCCATGAGCAGGTGTACCACCCGCCATTGCGTAAATCTCGCCGCCGCAAAATTCGTGCTTCACCGCGTGGAGGCTCTCGAGCGCAATGTAGTCCTCATAGGAATAATGCATTCGACGAGCGGACAGCACAGTGGAAGTTTAGCGCAAAAACGGCCCCCGGCTATGAACAGTGCTCATCGACAAGCTGACCGGCGTCGCGACCGATGTCGGAAACTCGCGTCCGCATGCTCGATCTCCGCGCGCTCATGCAGCCTCTAGCTACCTAGCCGAACCAGAATGCTAGTTTCACGGCGATGGTGTGCAGCGCAGATTGCGTAAAGACATCGGAGAAAATCGAGCGCAGCGCCGGGGCAACGGCCCGCTCACTACCCCCTCTCTGTTGCTGCCAGACCACGAACACGGCGCTGCCAATGGCCGGCTCCCAGCGCAAGACCGCGGTCGACCGCAGTGAGGTGACGTTGTAGTCGGGCTCATCGATCGTAAAATTGTCCGCCCCATCGCTGATCGAGCGCATGTCACCTGCCCGAGCCGTTGCTTCGTACCACCGAATGTCGCCCGATCCTGCCGCAGCAAGCTCTCCGAGAGCATCGTAGCGCCCGACCGAAGCGAACGGCTGAGCGTACAGAGACAACGCCAGGTCGGGGGTCATGGCCCAGGTGGCGCGGAGTTGCAGCGCCGCCTCTTTGCGCTGCAGATGCCCGAATAAGTAGCGAGTTCCGTAGGTTGCTGCGCCGCCGCCATTGCTTAGCTTGGTCACGTATTGGCGATGGGTTTCCATCACGGTGACGCTCGGTGTGACGTCGAGCCGGAGTCCTGGCGTGACCCGAGCGGTAAGAGCCGCGCTGGCGGTAAATCCGTTTTCGCTGGTAGCGCTGCTTTCGAGCTGAAGGTTTCCGCTAACGATCCATTTACGCCCATTGGGGGTCGACGCTGTAAGCGTCAATCTGCTCGCCCAGTCAGTCCGCATCGCTGGGCCACCGCGTGTCAAATCGTCCGACGTTCCCGGCGAATACGTTTCGCCGTATGCGCGCAGGGTACTGAAGTTGGCAAACGTGAGGCCGCCGTAGGCGTACGACAAGACCGGTTTGCGCAATCCGTTAAAGTTCCAATCTACGCTCGTACCAACTCCCACGTCCCACGCGTGAACGTGCTTGCTAGGAATCGTGACTTTGCGCGTTGCCTCCGCCCAACCATACAAGTGATTTCCTGATTTTAGCGTTCCGAGGTCGTTGAGCTCCAAACCCGGCGACTTGGCTCCGGCGACGATCTCGCCTTGCCACATCCCGGACTTCTTGTACGAAAATACACCGGCTTGCCAGCCAAGTAGATGGCGAGCCTCGGTGTCGACGTGCAACGTTGGGTCATCAGGCCGCTGAAAATAGTGCGTGGAACTCTTTTGAATCGCAGTAATCGCTTCCGCTGTGCCGCTCACACCGGTAATTCCGGCGTAGGGGATAAACTCGTAGGTTAGATTCTTGGTCCGCAGGGAAGCTTCGACCCCGGCGGCAAATGCTGTTTGCGCCAAGAGTCCCGATAGGCCGGTTCCATCGAGCGCCCGCCGCACCAACGTAGCGCTCGCGCTGAGAACCGATCGGCCCACCTGGTGTTCGACGCGCCCCGCCCCCCAGGCGGTAAGCGGCGACACGATCAACGATTTCTTTTCGCCATCGACAATGGCATCGGCAGAGGTCTGGTCGGTGACTGCGGCCAACGACGCGATCTGCGTATTGGCGCCCACGTACCCGCCCGCTGCGACGGCTCCCAAGATCCGAACTTGTGGTGGCAGATCGAGATAGTCGGCGTCGGGTAAGGTGCGCGGCAACCCACCGATTCTCCGGCTGTAGAAAAACGACCCCAGCTTGTTCTTGTACAACAGGCTGTTCTCGGTGAAGAACAGACGCTTCTCCGGCAACGTAACCTCGTACGCACCGAGGTTCACGAACGCAGGATCCTGTTCGACCTGACCAAAATCGGGGTTGATCGACGCTACGACGCGAAGGCCCGGCAACGGCCGCAGCTTCAGATCAAGCCCAACATCAAAACCGCCGCCCCATCGGTGACCCAGGGGACCGCGATCTGTTGGCGTCTCGTCGAAGGTGAGTCGGGTCGCGGCATAGGGCAAGAGCTCCAGCGCAACACTGGATGTCACCGGCGGCAATTCAACGAGCTCGCCGAAGTGGCTCGACCACGCCTGCCGATCCGGCGGCACAGGACGCCAAAACACATCTTCCTGACGATGAGGAACATACCAATTAAAGTTGATTCCCCAGCTCGAAGCCGGTTCGCGTGGCAAGCGCAACTGCGATAGTGGAATGGCCATTTCCGCGACCCAGCCATCGTTCAAAATGGTGGTATGGGCCGTCCACACAGGGTTCCATGACAAATCGCGAGTGGCCTCGTTGTCATCGGTATGAATCCAATCGGCGCGCACGCCCTGCGCCGTCACTGCGAAGGAGTACGCTCGCCGCCGTGTGTGCGACGGATCGAGCGACACGATAAATCGCTCGGCCTGTCCGGTGTCGTCGCGCTGAGTCAGCGCATCATCGATATCAGCGCGATTCGCCGCCCACATCCGCGCTCCGAAGTACAGGGTGTCGCGATCGATCGCCACCGCTACTTTGATCGGATGGCTCGGTGCCGCCCCGTACCTGGGCTGTTTTTGCGTTAGGTCTTCGACAAAGCAGGCCCGTTGCCACGTCGCGTCGTCGAGCACGCCATCGACCTGCACCGAACCGTGCGTCACCGAAACTCGCTTATCCGTGGGGCACGCCGCCTCCGCGGTCCGCATAACAACCAGCGCAAGCAGTACCCCATGTCGCATCGAAGCACCACGGTAGCATAGCGCCGTACATCCGCGTACGAATTCTTCGGGACCCACCCGAACGTCCTGCCGCTTGCTCAGAAACCACCAACAGATCCAATAGTCTATAGAGTCGCCTTAGAGAAGCCTCGCCAGGACGCGTCGTAGTCGGGCTGAAGTGCCGAACTCGCAAGGGCTTGCTGAGTCGGCGCGATGACCCACCGAGTCTCCACCATGAACGCGAGGGTATCGTCGAGCTTGCGCGGCGAGAGCGGGTCTGCGATCGCAGCTTCGTACGTCGCGCGATCTGGACCGTGCGCATTCATACAGTTGTGCAGCGACGCGCCTCCCGGCACAAATCCTTCGGCCTTGGCGTCGTAGGTTCCGCGAATCAATCCCATGAACTCGCTCATCACACTGCGATGGAACCACGGGGGTCGAAACGTCCCTTCGGCGACGAGCCACCGCGGCGGGAAGATTACAAAGTCGCAATTGCTAACCCCTGGCGTATCGCTCGGCGAGGTTAACACCGTAAAGATGCAAGGGTCTGGATGGTCAAAGCTCACCGTGCCCATCGCGTTAAATCGCGCAAGATCGTACTTGTATGGCGCGAGATTGCCGTGCCACGCCACCACGTCGAGCGGCGAATGGTCGAGCGTAGTTGCCCAAAGCCCGCCCTGAAACTTCTGTACCACCCGGGTCGGGGTATCGACATCCTCGAACGCTGCAGTTGGAACGAGGAAATCGCGCGGGCTCGCGAGCCCGTTCGCGCCGATGAAACCTAGCTCCGGCAGCCGAAGCGGCGCGCCGTAGTTTTCACAAACATAACCGCGCACGTCGGAGTCGACGACGACGCGAAATCGAATACCTCGTGGAATGACGCCGATTTCCCCAGGTCGAAGCTCAAGCACGCCAAGCTCGGTGCGAAACGTCAGTTCCCCTGCCTGAGGCACGACGAGCCATTCTCCATCGGCGTTGAAAAACACTTCGTCGACCATCGACCGATTCGCGGCATAAAGGTGAACCGCGACGCCGGCCTGCACCCCCGGTGAGCCATTTCCGCCCAACGTGAACAACCCGTCGATAAACGTCGTCGGCGCGTCGCGGGAGGACAACGGATTCCAACGCAGGCGATTCGGCGTGGGCGGAACTTCATCGAACGGACCGCTGCGAAGCTCGCCCAGACCGATGGGGTTAAACCGAGTGTGCGCTGCCGAAGGCCGGATCCGGTACAGCCATGATCGCAGGTTGTCGCGCCGCGGCGCGGTAAACGCCGAGCCTGTAACTTGTTCAGCGTACAGGCCATAGGCGACGTGCTGCGGCGAATTGCGTCCAACTGGCAGCGCGCCAGCCTTTGCTTCGGTCGCGTGCTCGTTGCCAAACCCGCGCAGGTACGTCATGTCGACCCTCGTCCGCGCTGTTCGCGTTCGATACTCTCGAACAGAGCACGAAAATTTCCCGCGCCGAACCCTCGGTCGCCTTTCCGCTGAATCAACTCGTAGAAAAACGGACCTGCGGACGAATCTCCATAGTACCCGGCAGATTCTTTAAGGAATATTTGGAGCAGATATTCGCCGAGGCGCTCGCCATCGACCAAGACTCCGAGCTCGCGCAAAACCGCAATGTCTTCGTCGATTCGCATCAGCCCACTATGAACCAGCCGATCCGGAAGGAGATCGTAATACGCATCTGGGGTAGGCATAAAACTGACGCCTGCGCGGCGCAGCGATCGGACGGCGGCAATCAGATCGGTCACCGAAAGTGCGACATGCTGAACACCGTCACCCCGAAGTTCCTCGTTGAACAAATGGATCTGTGAGTTGCGAAAATGTGGTCGGGCCGGCTCGTTGCAAGCAAATTTGATCTGCGACCGCGGGTCCCACATCACGACCGATTTCAGACCGGAGCCGAGATGACGATCAGGGGCGACGTCGCTCGTGTGGAACTGGATTTCCCACATCTTTTCAAAGCCCATCACGTGTTCAAGCC
Organism: uncultured Kofleriaceae bacterium; assembly: GCA_964419605.1. Lineage (GTDB taxonomy): Bacteria > Myxococcota_A > Polyangia > Haliangiales > Haliangiaceae > JABFXX01. The sequence continues at coordinate 13,772 of CAYQQM010000051.1, forward strand.
AGAGCAACACCGGCTTCATCGTCTGAAAGTTCGAGGTGACGTGATCGATGGCCTGAAAGCCGAACCGGTTGGAGGCCCCCGCCGCCACGGGAACCGCATCTGCAAACAGCGCAGCATTGCCTGAATGCTGGCGGAAGCGAAACAGGCAATCGCTAAACGGCGTGGTAACCGAAAACGTGCGCAGTGTTCCGCGGTCGTTTTCAAATTGTTGGATGTCGTCGATCGGCGTGCCACCGCGCTCCTCCACCCGAGCAAACGCCTTATCGATGTCCTCGACTTCGAAAATCAGGGCGCCCACGCCGTCGGGATGCTTCGATAGAAACCGCGCCGCCCGTCCGCGCGTTCCAATGGGCGTAGTGCAAACGACCTGAATGTCGCCGGCTGAAAAACAAGCAGACTCTGCAGACGCGCCGTTTTCCGCCTTCGGCGAGGTGCGCCACGTCTCCGCAAAATCGAGCATGCCGGTGTAAAATCGGCGCGAGCGTTGCAAATCTCGCACGTAGTACTGGATGCCCTCAAGGCGTCGCAAGCCTAGCGGCTCCAGCATTAGGAAGCCACCGCGTCTTTCTGCCGCTCGGGGGCGGCATCTGCAAACGCCGGCAGCGCCAGGCAGCGTTTTTCGATGTCCAAGAGCTGGCGATGCGATGCGACGTCGGCGCCAAGCCGGCGCGCACTTGCCAGCTGCGGGATCAGGCAGCAGTCGGCTATCGACGGTGCATCCCCAACGCAAAACGCACCCGCATGGACCGCGGTTGCCCGGGCGAACCCTGCGAGTCCGCGATCGATAAAGCCGCGGACCCATGCGGCTTCGTCGCCCCCGAGCGCCTTCACCTCATCCACTGTAGACAGGTTGTGAAACGGCTGTATCCCCGCGTTAATGGTTTCGGCAAGCGATCGCGCATGCGCCCGCAGGTACAAATCGCCTGGCAACAGCGGAGGATTTGGGAATTGCTCGTCGAGGTACTCGATGATCGCCAACGATTGCGTCAAGGGTCGAACGACGCCCCGGTCGTCGGTGACCTCGAGCGTAGGTACTTGAGCAAGTGGATTTCTGGCCAGGTATGCGTCGGTGCGATGGTCGCGGTTGAGGATGTTCACCGCAACGTACTCATACGGTAGCTGCTTGAGTCCGAGCGCGATCCTCACGCGGTAGCTCGCGGAGGACCGCCAGTAGTTGTAGAGCGTCAGTCTCATGGGCTCAGGGTCCTCACTCGCTGGTCAATTTTTCCAAACGGACTTCTACCTTGCGAATCGAAGGCTTCGATCTCGATCCGATCGCCGACCGCCATAAATGGCGTCACGGGTGCCCCGGTATCGATGGTTTCGATCATCCTTCGCTCGGCTAAGCATGACACTCCCCGGCTCCGATCGGTATTCGATACTGTTCCGCTGCCTACGATCGTTCCGGCGGTAAAGCGCCGCGTCTTCGCGATGTGGGCTATCAGATCGTAGAACGAAAAGTGCATCTCTGGCCCGGCATCGCAATCGCCAACGACGGTTCCATTGTAGGTGGTTCGGATCCGGAGGTGAGCGCGGCCGTCCCGCCAGGACTCGCCCAGCTCATCGGGCGTGACAGCAAACGGCGAAAACGCGGTCGCTGGCTTGCTGCAAAAAAAACCGAATCCTTTCGCCAGCTCTCCGGGTACGAGATTGCGATAGGTGCAGTCGTTCGCAAGCATCACTAGACGCACACACGCACTGGCCCCCGCCGCGGTTGTGCCGCGTGGGGTGTCGCCGAGTACAACGCAAACTTCGGACTCAAAATCGAGTCCCCAGTCGCGGTCGGGAAGTGCTAGTGCGTCGCGCGGGCCGAGCATGTCGCCGGAACCTCCCTGATAGACGAGTGGATCCACTTTCAGGGACTCTGGAATCTCAGCACCTCGCGCTTTTCGAACCAGGATGACGTGAGACAAAAACGCTGAGCCGTCTACCCACTCGTAGGCTCGCGGCAATGGCGCCGCCAGCCGTGCGGAATCGACCTCCTCACCAGCGACATCGCCGCGATCCAAGCGCAGGGCGAGTTCCCGCAGCTGTGGCTCGGCCCGATCCCATTCGTCAAGAGCGCACTGAAGCGAAGGCCACTGCGCTGGGCCAGGCACTGCGGTCGCGCCGTCGCTGCGCGCAACCAGCAGGCGCCCATCGCGGGACCCATCGCGCAGGGTAGCGAGCTTCACGCGCGCATCTTCCACCGCAGCGAACGATCGAGCTCACCGCGTTCGATTCGGTTCTTGATCACCTTCAATCGGTAGTAGCGCGGCCCCATGAACTCCTCCTCGCTCATGCGATATCGGGTATACGCCTCGTACAGTTCCTCGATACCGCGTTGCAGGGTCCACTCGGGCGCAAAGCCCGGAAGCGTGGTCTCGGCTTTGCCAAAGTCCACGCGGTAGTTGCGCGCATCCGGGGAGGCGCCCGCTGCGAAGCTCGCTTTGCTCCCGGGAACGACCCGCGCGATCAATTCTGCCACTTCGCGCACGCGAAAGTTCTCCGCTGTGCGGCCGATATTGAACGCTTGACCGCGAACTGCGTCGCCAGGGGCGGTCAACGCAGCGATGACACCGCGCGAAATATCTCGAATGTGGACCAGCGGTCGCCACGGCGACCCGTCGCTCGTCATCGTGATCTTTCCCGTGGTGACTGCATGACCTACGAGATTATTGACGACGATGTCGGCGCGCAGGCGCCGCGACACACCGTATGCCGTGGCGTTGCGCAAAAACACCGGCGCAAATTTTGAGTCGGCGAGCGGGCCGACCTCAAGCTCCGTCTTCACCTTCGATTCGCCGTAGGGGGTGATCGGGTTAAACGCCGCTGTTTCCGTCAAGTGACCATCGGCGGCCGCGCCATACAGGCTGCACGACGACGCAAATACGTAGCGCGCCACACCAGCCGCTTTCGCCGCTTTGGCGAGGGCCACCGATGCATGCAGGTTAATGTCGTAGGTGAGCGTGGGATCCAAATCTCCCAACGGGTCGTTCGAAAGCGCTCCGAGGTGCACGACGGCGCCAAAGCCGCGCAGGTGATCCACGGTGACATCCCGCAGATCGACGGCAAGCGATGGGACAGGTTCCGGAGCAGCTTCAAAGTCGCTGTCGTCGAAATATCCAGTGTCGAGACCGGTAACGTCGAAACCGGCCTCGCGAAGCATGGGGACCATTTCGACGCCGATGTAACCGCGATGACCCGTGACAAGAACGCGCATTACATCAACTACAACACGATCTTGCGGCCATGAAAAGCCGCATTGCAGGCGCAACCTCGACGTTATCCCTATGGAACGCCCCCGGCCGAAACTAGCAAAGCATTTGGATGAGCCTGGGGTGGGGGGGGGCGATCATCCTGCTTCGTTCACGGCCGGGCGCAGCCTTTGAACGCGCGCTCACTGAGTCTGCTGCGGCGACCGGATTGTCGACGGCAATGTAGTCGTCAATCGCTCGCAAGTCGGCGCGCGCTCGCACGGTCCACTCGATTCTACGTCCTATGGCTTTGGCAGACTTGCGTTTTCCTCGACGGCGATCGGTCTTGGCTTTGTTGGGTTTCCTCAGTCAGGTGACCGCCGGATACTATCGCGCCATCGCAGATAAGGGCTTGCAGGCACCCAAGGATATGGCACGAGATGTCTCGCGATCTAAACTATCTAAACGATAACGAAATCTTACGGCCGCAAAACGCTTCCGCCCAGCCGGTTGGCGAATTGCACTCGACCGCGCGCAATCGCATCGTCGCTTCGAAAGTTTCGGCCCGAAACCAGGCCTTGCTCGACTGCGTCGCAAAGTGGCGCAACGTCAATTCGACTTTCTGACGTGCCTCGGCCTCCTGCAATGGCACGTAGACATTCGGGTGTCCAAGGTCGCCCTCGTATTTGGGAATTTCGTATTCGAACACCAAATGATCTCGAAATGATTGCCAAGTCAGATTCGCAACGAACGCGTGGTCCTGGTGTAGGTCGTCGCGGCGGTGCGTAAACACGATGTCGGGGTCGATCTCCGCTCGCAACCCCGCCATCGTCTGCTTGGCCTCGACCGGTTCGGACCAAGGCAGATAACCATCGCGAAAATGATGAATGTCGATCTTCGTTGCCCCGAGCTCTGACGCCGCTCGTCGCGCTTCCAGCTCGCGCTCGGGCGTGGCGCTAAACACGACGTAGCGCAGCTCGGCTCCGGGATGCTCAGACAAAAGGCGAAGCAAGGTACCGCCGCAGCCGATCTCGATGTCATCGGCGTGGGCGCCGATCGCAAGCAGACGCAACGGCCGATCGACCGGACGCGGCACGAGTTGCAAGATGCTCATGGCACGATCCGTGGCTCAGGAATGGGAATGATAAATTGCGCCCCCCACGACCGGGCGTAGTTGAGCTGATGCAGAATCTCATCTTTGAGATTCCACGGCAGGACCACGATGTAATCTGGTTTTTCGGCTTCGATCTTATCGGGCGCAAATACTGGGATATGTGTCCCAGGAAGGAACCGGCCGTGTTTGTACGGGTTGCGGTCTACCGTGAAGTCGATGAAATCGCTCCGGATGCCACAGTAATTCAGCAAGGTATTGCCCTTGCCGGGCGCACCGTAGCCCGCAATCCGTTTCCCGTTGCGCTTTGCCGAAATGAGGAGATCCAGCAAGCGCCGCTTGGTGTCGCGCACGCGCTCCTCAAACGCGGCATAAGTGTCCATGTTTCGATATCCGAGCGCTTGTTCGCGCTCGCGCAGTGCCGCCACGCGCGCCGACACCGGGCGCGATGCGTCGGCCAGAGGCCGCGCGTAAATGCGAAGTGATCCGCCATGCGTCCACAGCTCCTCGACGTCGAACAGCACGAGGCCATGCGCCGCAAAGATACGCTCAACCGCAAGCAGCGAAAAATATGAAAAGTGCTCGTGATAGATCGTGTCAAACTGGTTGCCTTCGATCAGGCGCTGCAAATGGGGAAACTCGAGAGTCGCGGTGCCTGTCGGTTTCAGCACCGCCGCGATGCCCGCGACGAACGAGTTCAAATCGGGAACCTGGGCCAGCACATTGTTTCCGATCACGAGATCGGCGCGCTTGCCTTCTGCCGCGAGTTTGTCGCCAAGTTCCCGGCCGAAGAACGCCACGAGCGTATCCACGCCCCGCTTCACCGCCGACTCTGCGACGTTCGCAGCAGGCTCAATACCGAGCGCAGGAATGCCGCGTTCGACAAAATATTGCAGTAGGTAGCCATCGTTAGATGCCAACTCGATCACTTGGCTCGTTGTTGTCAGACCGAGCCGCTCGCTGATCATCGCAACGTAGGACTTCGCGTGCGCGAGCCACGCGGTCGAATATGCTGAAAAGTACGCGTAGTTCGTAAAGATGTGCTCCGGCGCAACGTATTCCTCGAGCTGGACCAGCAAACATTCGCTGCAAACCCAGGTCTTCAGTGGAAAAAACGGCTCCATCTGGTTGAGCTGATCGGCAGCGAGAATGCTCTCGCACAGGGGCGACATGCCCAGGTCGCACATCGAGTGACGAAGGGTGGTCTTGCAAAAGCGACACTGAGGCGCAGCCATAGCTCCACGGTACCAGAATCACACAACCTGCCGCGAGGTTTCTCGATACAGGATGACAGTCTTGCACCGGAATTCTCATAGCAGTGATAGGGTTCGCGAATGCGTCGCGTTGTCCCGCTTGCACTATTGGGACCCTTGCTTGTGAGTTTGCCGGCGTTCGCCGAAGACGACATGAAGGGTCAGCCTGGCCGCCCTGTCGATAAAGGAGCCATTGGCGTAGGTATCGTGGTCGGCGAGCCACTCGGGATCTGCGCCAAGATCTATCTGCGCGACGACCGCGCGATTCAGGCGGCCATAGGTTCTGCGTTGATCGCAAATGGGTATCAGATTCACGCCGACTACGTGCTGCATCCGTGGATCGTGCAAGACCGCGACGTGTTCGTCATGCCGATTTATGTAGGTCCGGGTGTCCGTTTTATCGACTACAGCGGCGGCAGCGGTGGATCGAGCCATGCCGCGTTCGGGGTCCGAGGGGTTGCCGGCCTGATGTTCGACTTCAAAACCGTTCCTCTCGACGCATTTCTCGAGGTGGCCGCAATCGTTGAGTACGACTCCGGAGACGGCAAGGGCTTCGGCGCTGCCCTCAACGCCGGTGCAGGACTGCGCTACTATTTCTAGAGCACCGAACAGATTGAATGTCGTCGCGTCGCAGCAGACATTTCAGCCTGTTCGGTGCTCTAAGCGCGCCTCGGCTTTGCGATCGTCGAGGACGTGCGATATGACCGCCGGCAGAGTGCGGGCCGCCAAGTCCACCCGAAGCAAAGTTGCTCGATCCGGCCGTAGAGCTGGGGCATCGCGATCTGCCGCGCGCGCACGGGCGTCCAAGGCGAAATCGGATAGCCCTCACGCAAACGCCAAGGAAGATTCCCGCGGCGATCGCAGCAAGCGGCTACTCGACGTCGTGATGATCTTGCTACGGGCAAGGACGCCCATGACCTACCGCGAGATTCGGGAATCGTTTCCGGCCTACCAAACGCTCAACATCGAGGCGGGTTTGCGAGCATTCGAACGCGACAAAGCGGACCTGCTCGACCTCGGCGTGCCAATTCGCTACGTAACACCCGACGAGGACGACTCCCTGGATGAAGGTGGATACGTGATCGATGTCAAGCGGTTCAAGATGCCAGAGGTAAGGCTCACCCCCGACGAAATCTCTGCGCTGGTACTCGCCGCTTCGGTCGCCCGCGCCATGCCCGGAGGCGCATACCCGAAGATCGTCGACCTCGCGCTAAAAAAACTGGCGTTCGATCTGCCAGAGCTGCCCGATACCCCAACAGAATTTCCCCGCCCATCCTCCAGTGCATCCACGGTGCTTGTTCATTTCCCTGGCAAGCAGCAGCGACCCGAGTTCGGAGACATCTATAGCACCTTGGAAGCAGCGACTCGACTACACAAACTCGTGACGCTTACGTACCAGACGGCAACGACCGGTCTGATATCTCGCCGCGACGTCGATCCGTACGCCATGGTATATCGAGAAGGCGCTTGGCTCGTTGTGGGTTGGTGTCACTTGCGCCGAGAAATACGGTCGTTTCGGGTGGATCGAATCCGGGAAGCAGTAATGGCCCCCAGACCCAAATCACCGGATTTTGAACGACCGATCGATTTCGACGTGAAAGCCTACGCTACGCGATCTCCGTGGACGTTTGATATCGAGCGGGCAGAAGAAGTGCAGCTCGCGCTCAGCGCCGAGGCCGCCGACGTCGCAAACGAAGATTTTGGCCACACCGCCGTGAAGCGGCACGATGGGAGCCAGATTCTCATCACATTTGACTGCACCAATCCGGAGTTCGCGACCCACAGAGTGCTCGCAGCCAAGGGGGCTATTCGCGTTTTACGGGGTGATCGACTGCGAGCCCGACTGCGCGTCGAACTCGACGAAGTCGAAGCGCACTACTCTCCTGCCGCTGCGCGAGGATGATCGAATGATTCGCGACGTCGCCCAACGGTTACGCCGGCTGCTATTCATCGTGCCGTACGTAGCGAAGCACCCCGAGGGAGTGGAAGTCGATCGACTCGCCAAACTGCTGGGCGCCGACCGCAACGAGATGCTGAGCGACCTAGAGCTGCTGTCGCAGGTTGGCCCGCCGGACGGCGATCCGGGGGAGTACCTTCTGGTATCTATCGAGGAGGGTCGCGTATTTGTCGATCTCGCCCACCGCCTGACCCGTCCGTTGCGGCTCACAGCCGCCGAAGGTTGTTCGCTGCTCTTGGGCATGCGCTCCTTGCGCGAGAGCGGGATTGCCCCGTTTGACGCTGCGATGCAGTCGGCAGAGAAAAAGTTGCTGGTTGCCCTAGGCCGCGATGCTTCCGAAGCCGAAAACCTAGCGACCTCAACGGTGGTCGCCAGCGCGGATGCTGCTGTCGCCACACACCTTCGCACTCTCGTCGCGGCCGCTCGCAAGCGCGAACGCCTCGAGATCGACTACGTATCGGCATCGCGCCAGCACAACGAGCGCCGCCTGATCGATCCATACGGAATCGTTCATCACGCCGGCGAGTGGTACGTTGTCGGTTTCTGTCACAAGCGCGGCGATGTACGAACGTTCCGCATCGACCGCATCGCGTCCCTTCGCATTCCTACAAACGGTGACGAAGGCCGATTCAACCGCCCCGACAACTTCGATCTGGAGGCCTATCGACGCGATCAACTCTACGTGCCAAGCGCCGATGCCATCACCGTGCGAGTGCATCTCGATCCGATCGCCGTTACCCGTATCGGGGTTACCTGGCCGGTGGGCGAAGTGACGATGCGCGATGATGGCTCCGCGGAGCTCCTCATCGACTGCGAAGGCTTTGAATGGGTCACTGGCTGGGTTCTCAATCTCGGCCGACACGCGTGGATCGTCGGACCGGATGAAGCCCGGCTCGCGATGAGCGAGCGAACTCGCCGCCTGCGCACAGAGCTCGCCCTGACCGAGTGAAAAACCAAGCCCCGCAAGGTCCGATCAACGTAACGCAGTCTAGGGCTTGGCGATCTAGGGCTTGGCGGTCACGGCAAGCGATTGGTCGAGATGAAACTCGATCGTCGCCACCTTTGAGTCCGGACCGTTTACATGAGCCGTAAAATCGGTCGTCATCTTGGTGCTCGAAGTCGGCGTAAAAACGCCCTCCGATAATGTGCCCTGAAATGATCCTGACCCGCCGATCTTTTCGAACTTGGTGTCCTGGATGGTCTGAGGTTCCCCGCTAATCTTCGTCGAGGCCTTGAGTTCCCACGCGGAACCCTTCCTAGAAAGAACCTGGTAGTCCGTCGTGCGAGTTGCCTGCAAGCGATCCGCGATTGTGTACGTCGAGGTCGTGCGCCATTTCGCACCCACGCCAATTGCCTCGGTCGGCAACACGGGCCACATGGGCAGTAACGATATCCGGACGAGCTCAAGCGCGGCCATCGTTTTGTCCGTCGGCTTTTCGACGTGTAGCGTCATGTTGGCGAGCTGGCCGCTGGATGAGACCGAACCTCCAAGCACAGTGCCGATGAGGATTCCAAGCTCCGTCTTGAATTTATCTTTGGTGGTCTTGGCACCCGGTCGATCGCTGGCGTCGACCCCGGTTACCGTGAGGGTAAACTTTCTGCCATCGCTATCTGCTTCCCCTACTTCGAGCTCGCTGGCCAACACGAGAGTCGGAGCAACTTCCTCCTGCGTCCCTCCTAGTTCCTTTGGCGCAACCTGCTTTCCCGCAAAATCGATCGCAAGGTCGAGGACTTGTTTGGCCCCTGTCTTCGCGTCGATCTTTAGCTGCGCTTTGGGACCCTTGCCCCCAGAGATCAACTTGTAGCTGGTCTTCCCGGCCGCTATAGGAACGTCGATCGGGTCGGGGATCGCTGGCTTTGAGTCGGGCGGCTTGTCGCTGCTTGCCTCGGGTTTGGAGTCGGCAACCGGTGCCGGGTCGACGATCGGCGCAGTTGTCGGCTTGGCAGAGTGGCCGCAAGCCACAACTAGAGTTAGAAGTAAGTACCTTCGCATCGAAGGGTTCTAGCACTCCTACCCAGGTGGGGGGCTTGTGGAGGCCACGATCAATGATTCTATTGCCGTCCAGGAGTTCGCAGTGACCAATGAAACGAATAACCAGGACTGGCAGCAATGGCTCGCCCAAGCCGCCGCAGCGTGCGATGTCGACCCTGAGTCTTTCGTCCGCGCTGCGTGGGGAGCCTACTTTGAGGCTCACCCGGAAATGCGCGAGCAGCTCGAGGAGCTTCATCTGATTGCGGAACTCGAGCAGCTGCGAAAGAATCGGCGCATTGCCCTCGCGTAGCGACTGAGGCCGTTTTCGGGCAACGGTTCGTAGCGCGAGTTCATTTGTGGTGAGGCGAGGCGGCGAGGAGCGAGGAGCGGAGTGTACAAACAGTACTCGAGCACCGGAGCGACGAAGCCAACGAAGCTTCACCGCAAATGAACCGCGCTACTACTTTGCGGGGCAAAGGCCTTTCGCTAGGTTGAATCGTTTGGCATCGTCCGCCGTTAATGAAGTTAGGGGTTGTTCAGGAAACCCGACCTGACGAGCGGAGGGTAGCGGCATCGCCACATGTCGTAGCGAAATTCCGAGAGTCTGGCTGGCAGGTAGAAGTCGAACGCGGAGCGGGCGAGCGGGCCAGCTTCCCCGATGCGCAGTACGAGGCGGCTGGTGCGACGATCGTCGACCGCGCCGGTGCATGGACTGCGGATATCGTTCTCAAAGTCCGACCGCCGACTCCGGACGAAGTCGGTCAGCTGCGCGACGGGGGGTGTTTGATCTCGTTCTTGCACCCAGCGCAAAACGCAGATCTTGTTGCCTCGCTCGCTGCCCGTCGAGCCACGGTCGTCGCAATGGACCAGGTGCCGCGGATCAGCCGGGCACAGAAGATGGACGCCTTGTCGTCCATGGCGAATATTTCGGGATATCGCGCAGTCATCGAAGGCGCGCAGCGATTCGGCAGCTTCTTTACCGGCCAATTTACCGCAGCTGGCAAGGTTCCGCCGGCAAAAGTCCTCATCATCGGTGCAGGCGTCGCGGGACTCGCTGCGCTTGGCGCTGCTAAGGGGCTGGGGGCGATCGTGCGAGCGTTCGACGTGCGAGCGGCCGTAGGCGATCAGGTCAAGTCGCTCGGAGGCGAGTTCCTAACGGTTGCCGTCAGCGAATCGGGCGATGGACAAGGCGGGTACGCAAAGGAGATGAGCAAGGCCTTCATCGAAGCGGAACACGCGCTGTTCCGCGCCCAGGCCAAAGAAGTTGATTTGGTGATCACCACAGCGCTAATTCCCGGCAAGCCGGCGCCCAGACTGTGGCTTGACGACATGGTTCGCCTAATGAAGCCCGGCTCAGTGGTCGTCGATCTTGCAGCGGAACAAGGCGGGAACTGCGAACACACCAAACCCGGCGAAGCAGTGGTGCAACATGGCGTGACCATCATCGGATACACCGACCTTCCGAGCCGAATGGCGTCGGTCGCAAGCGACCTCTACGGCATGAACCTATGGCACCTGCTCCAAGAAATGGGGGGAGCCGCGGCATGGACCGTCGATCACGGAAACGACGCCGTGCGCCCCGCACTCGTGCTGGAACGAGGCGAGACCCGGTGGCCGCCGCCGCCGATGCCGGTAGCCGCAGCTCCAACCGCGCTTCCCAAGGCTCCTGAAGTAACGAGCAAAATCGAGGGCCTTGAGAAAGGGCCCCCGGCGCCCTCTGCCCCCAAGCCGCACGGGCACGGGCATGTGGCCTCGGCGCCATCTCGAGCGCAAGGAATGGCTCTGACGGTGGTCGGCATCGCGCTCGCGATCACGTGGCTGGGCTTGCGCTACGGAGTTAGCGACGCCCAAGCATCGTTTGCCACATATCGCTTACTGCAGCACCTCACGGTGTTCGTGATGGCGGTGTTCGTTGGGTTCCAGGTCGTATGGAACGTGACCCCAGCGCTGCACACCCCGCTGATGAGCGTCACCAACGCGATTAGCGGCATTATCGTCGTGGGTGGATTGCTCAAGGGCAGCGGTTCGCTAACGACATCCGTGGCCGTTGCGGTGATCGCCACCCTGTTTGCAACGATCAACATCGCTGGTGGATTCATCGTTACGCGCCGCATGCTCATGATGTTTAGGAAGTAGCCATGGACCTTACATTCACGAACGCGATCGCGCTCTCGACATTGGCCTACCTCATCTCCGGTGTGCTGTTTATCCTCGCGCTGCGCGGCCTCTCGAGCCAAGAAACCGCGAGGCGCGGCAACGTCTATGGCATTGTGGGCATGGCCATCGCTGTGGCGGTGACACTAACGCACCCCGCAGGACAATTTCACTGGACGCTCTACGCGGCGATTGCCGCTGCAACGCTCATCGGAGCGGTGTTAGCGATTCGCGTCGGAATGACTCAGATGCCTGAGCTGGTCGCGTTGCTGCACAGCTTCGTTGGACTTGCCGCAGTGTTGGTGGGTTTCTCGATGCAACTCCACGGCGAGACCTCCCTCGCAGAACGCATCGAAATCGACCTCGACGTTGCGATCGGCGCGATTACCACCACGGGCTCCGTGCTGGCATTCTTGAAATTGCGCGGCTCGGTGTCTGGCCGGCCATTGCTCCTGCCCGGACGACACCTCGCCAACCTAAGCCTGCTTGGTGCCATCATCGCACTCGGCTATCTGTACGCGACGCAGAAGGAAACATGGACCCTTGTGGCTGGCGCAGCCGCAGCCGGCGTTCTCGGCGTTCACCTGGTCGCGGCGATTGGCGGGGCAGATATGCCGGTGGTCGTGTCGATGCTCAACAGCTACTCCGGCTGGACCGCCGCCGCAGCCGGTTTCATGCTCGAGAACGACCTTCTGATTATCACCGGAGCGCTCGTAGGTTCGAGCGGCGCCATCCTGTCGTACATCATGTGCAAAGCGATGAATCGTTCCATCGCAAGCGTGATCTTTGGCGGCTTTGGCGCGGCGCCTCCCCCTGCCTCGAAGTCCGCCGTACAATCAGCGGGTAATGCGCAAGTGTCCGAAATCGACGCCGCTGGGCTCGCGACAGCGCTGCTCGCCGCCAAAAGCGTCGTTGTCGTTCCGGGTTACGGCATGGCTGTTTCGCGCGCCCAACATGCGGTACGCGATCTCACCGAGGTTCTGCGTAGCAGGGGTGTGAATGTTCGGTTTGCGATCCACCCCGTTGCTGGGCGCCTGCCAGGCCACATGAACGTGCTCCTCGCGGAGGCAAATGTTCCCTATGACATCGTGCTCGAGATGGACGAAATCAACCGAGACTTTCCCGCGACCGATGTAGCTATTGTGATCGGTGCGAATGACATCGTGAATCCCGCAGCAGAAGACGACCCGGCCAGCCCGATCGCCGGCATGCCGGTGCTTCAGGTCTGGAAGTCGCGAATGGTGATCGTCAACAAGCGGTCCCGCGCGGCCGGATATGCCGGCATCGACAACCCGCTGTTTTACAAGCCCGTCACCAAGATGCTGTTCGGGGACGCCAAAGACGCCATCGAAAAAGTGGTCGCCGCTGCGCGGGCGGCGTAACGCTGAACGAATCAGCAATAGGGACGCGTACGCTCCCCCTGCACTGACCTGAAACGCATTGTACTTGTCTTTTCGCGGCCACAGCGCGAAAATGAGCGGCAAGCCCTTGCGTAAGAAGCCCAGCACGTGGACCGGTGGCCCGGAGATAGAGGCTACGACTAGGGTCGAAGTCGCGACCACCGTCGAGGGCGCCAAGCCAGTTCAGAACACGCGGATGACCCTGGTGTTTTATCACCGAGAGGGCGCCACCGTAGCGCAGCTCGATAAGGGAGAGTCGATCATCATCGGACGCGCTCCACCGGCCAACGTCGTCATCCCCGATCTGGGCCTCTCGCGACAACACGCGCGTATGTCGTGGAACAATCAGGGCCTATTTATCGAAGACCTCGACAGCACCAATGGGACGAAACGCAACGGCGAACGGGTGACCCACGCAAAGATCTCGATCGACGATGAAATCACGGTCGGCCCGGTTGTGGTGTCGATTCATATCATGTCGTCGACGGACGAGAGCCTGCGCGGGTTCGACGGCCACGATCGCTTCGTTTCGTCGCTGTCCAGCGAGCTCACGCGCGCGCGCACGTTTCAGCGCTCCGTAGCGCTCATGATGATTGCGGCGAAAGAAGCCCATGTCAGTCGATGGGCGGGACGCTTGCGAACGTGGCTGCGTCCGGTTGATCGGGTCGGGGTGTATGGCCCATCGGCGCTCCTGGTCATGCTCCCTGAAGCGACAGAGGAACAGGCCGCCACTGTGACGCGCGCATTGGCGGGTGGTGATCCGGAGCTCGGATGCACTACGGTGTGGTTTCCTGCCGATGGCAGAAGCGCGGAAGAGCTCATCACAGCGGTTCGATCCACCCCCGGCGAGCGCCGCACCCAGCAACAAGACGCAGCCGGCATGATCGTCAAGAACGCCGAGATGAAGGCGATCATGACAACGGTAAAACGACTCGCAGCGTCAACGGTCAGTGTCCTTATCCACGGCGAGACCGGAAGCGGCAAAGAACTGGTCGCGAAGGCGATCCACGAAGGCGGAGGGCGCCGGAAAAAGCCCCTACGCGCGATCAATTGCGCCGCGATTCCACAAACCTTGCTCGAAAGTGTCTTGTTTGGTCACGAGCAGGGTTCGTTTACCGGCGCCGACAAATCCGCCCCCGGAATCTTCGAACAGGGAACCGGCGGAACGGTGTTTTTGGATGAAATCGGCGAACTCTCGCCGTCAGCGCAAGCAGCCCTGCTGCGCGTGCTCGAAACCCAGCGGGTTATCCGGGTCGGCGGTCACAAGGAGATCGAGGTCGATGTTCGCGTTATCGCGGCAACGCACCGCGATCTCGAGGCGATGGTGGAGGCCGGACGGTTTCGGCATGACCTCCTATTCCGCCTAAATACCGTAACCGTTCGAATTCCACCGCTTCGCAACCGCATCGACGAAATCAAACCTCTGGCAGAGCGTTTCCTCCACGATGCCGCCGCGAAGGCGAATAGCTCTGTTCGGACGATCGACCCTTCTGCCCTCGCCGCGCTCGAGGCCTACTCCTGGCCGGGAAACGTTCGCGAGCTCCGCAACGTCATCGAACGCGCTGTTGTGCTGGCTGAAGGAAAGGCCATCGCACTCGTGGATCTTACCGAGCGCGTTCGCGGCACGCCTACCCAGGGTGTGATGTCGATCGAAAGCGCTGATCCCAACGCCGAAGATCTCGATTATCGCGAAAGAGTGCGACGGTTTGAAATCGATTTGATCCTCAGAACGCTGCAACAGGCCAAAGGCAACCAAACGGAAGCGGCAAAGGCACTCGGGCTGCCGCTTCGCACGTTGGTCCACAAAATCCAAACGTACGGTATCAAGAAGCGCTTCGATCGCTGAAAGAGTGATTGCTGCAGCAGCCGGTTTGCGCGGCTACGCAAGTTCTTGCGTAGCCCCGCGCGATATATTCGTTTAATTTCAATTGGTTGGCGATGGTCCCAGGGTTGCATACATCCCGCTACAAATGAAGAGCACTCTGGCTGCGATGACCACCGCATTCATCGGTTGCATGGGGGACCTGACCTCTCCGGGCGCACCTGACGACGATATTGTTAGCGGCATAATGGAAGATAAGATCGCTTCCTACCGCGCGTACGCGAATGTTGCCGCGCCGTACCCGTCAAAGCTAGGTCCATTCATGGTCAGCTTGTACGTTAGCGCGGGCCAGGACGAATACGCGAAGATCCGCCCCGACAAGACAGGCAGCCGCGTGCAGCTCCCCGAGGGTGCGCTCATCGTTCGAGAGGTATTCGACAAGGATGGCAACGTCGCCAAGTTAACCGCAATGGCGAAGGGCCCCGCCGGGTACGACCCTACGCTGGGCGACTGGTGGTTCGCCGTGACCGATGCAACAGGTCAACCGCTGGTGGAGAACGGCCGCGTTCAGAGCGGGAAGCTCACGGGTTGCCACGCATGCCACAACGGCCGCGGTGAAGACGACTTCCTGTTCGGCGGACCTGCGAATCACTGACGCGCCGAGACCCACCGACTCGCGCACCTGCCCCTGTTGTCGTTTCCCCCGAGCGGGGATCGCGTAACTTCATGGAATATCAGGGTAGATATCACCACGGATCGGCCGACGTACAGCGAAGCCCTAGCGACCTCAACGGGACCGTGGGGCCGCACGACAGTGCTATACGCGTCCGGCCGCAGCTGGTAAAATTGCGGAAAGTGGAGGCAGTAACCGAACAGCGCCAGTTTTCGCCTGGTACGATGCTCGACCACAAGTATCGCGTCGATCAGCTACTAGCAGTCGGCGGTATGGGTGCGGTCTACATCGGCACCCACACCAAGCTGCGCAAGCGCGTGGCGATCAAGGTTTTAAATCCACAGCTGTCCAGCCCGCTGATGGTCGAGCGCTTCCACCGCGAAGCGATCACGGCTTCGCAGATCGGACACGAGGGAATCGCACAAGTTACCGACCTAGGCACGAGCAACGACGGCGAACCGTTCCTCGTCATGGAGTTGCTCGAGGGCGATTCGCTCGCGAAACGACTAAAGGCCACTGGCGCGATGCCTATTGAAGCCGCGTGCACTATCGGCGCCGCGATTTTGTCCCCACTCGACGCCGCCCACCGGGCAGGCATCGTTCATCGCGACCTCAAGCCCGACAATGTTTTTTTGGTTCGGCAGAGCCGTGGCGAAATCGTGAAACTCCTCGACTTCGGAATCTCGCGTGCAACTGGCCTCGAGGCAGAGTTCCGCTTAACGACGACCGGGCTGGTTCTAGGCACGCCGTACTACATGTCTCCAGAACAAGCGCGCGGCGAACACGAAGTGAATCACCTCGCCGACATTTATGCGTTCGGCGTGATCTTGTACGAGATGCTGTGCGGCCAGGTTCCCATCCAGGGCGATAATTACAACCAGCTCATGTTTAAGGTGATGAGCGGTGACTATCGCCCTGCTCGCACGTTGCGCCCCGATCTGCCACGAGAGCTCGAGCAGATCATCGCTGCGGCGATCGCCCTGGATCCCCAGGACCGACCACAAAGCGCGTCAGCGCTCGAACAGGCACTGGTTCCATTCTGCGGCTCAGCATTGCGAGACCACAAGTTCCCTGCCGCAACACCCCCGTTCCAACCGGCGGTGACGCCGATCACGGCGCCAACGGCCGTCCTCCGTTCGAACCGCCCCGCCGCAGGAATCGCGCCCATAGAAGGCTCAGGCCGGCGGCGACTCGTGATGGGGCTGATCGCGTCGATGGGTGTCGTCGGCGGAATCGCAGCGACTGTCATGACGACCCGCGACACGACCGCCGAAACCGCTCTGGTTGCCAAACCGACTGACACCCCGTCGGACGATGTAAATCCAGCCGCCGTCCAGCCGACCCCTCCGCCGCCTCCGGCTCCCCTCCCCAAAGATGCAATACCAACAACGGTCGAACCGAAAGGTCCGCCCGCGTCTAGCGAGATTGCGCCTGCGACCGCGCCGAGCAAGGCATCCACGATCACCCTCAAGTTTTCGGTCGCGCCGCCTTCAGCCCGCATCTACCTCGATGGCAGTCGCCTGCGCTCAAACGAGATCGTGGTGCCCAAAGACGATGCCCCGCACAAGGTCCACATTTCAGCCCCTGGATTCGTTCCGTACGACGAGACCATCACCTTCGACGAGACTCAGAAACTCGCGATCGATCTGTCGCGAAGCTCACGAGCCGGCCGCGCAACAAAGGCAGCTTCGACTTCCACCGCAAACAGGGGATCGGATAAGATTGAGAGTCAGAGCCCTTACGACTAATGCGCCTTTTGATTCTGGCCATTCTCCTCGCGGCAGCTGCGCCAGCAGCAGGCAGACCGCAAAAACAGCCGCGTGCGCCGCGTACAAAAAGCGTCAACATCAACGAACGATCGCCCCAGCAGAAGAAGGCCGATCGCCACTTCAAGAGCGGGGTCACGCTGTTCGGCGAGCAAAAATTCGCGGAGGCACTCGCCGAATTCGAGCGCGCGTACGAGCTGTCGCCGAATCCGATCGTGCTCTACAACATGGCCAGCTGCCACCGCGAGTTATCTCACTACGCCGATGCTGTCCGACTGTACAACCGCTTCCTCACGGAGACGGAAGGCAAAGAGGGGATCGCCCCGCGACTCACGGCTGCACGGGCGGAACTCGACGATATCCTGTCGCGAATCGCGCGAATCAGCGTCAAAGTGCCAGATGGAGCCAGGATTACGCTCGATGGCGACCAACTTGGCACGATGCCGGGTGTAGAAATGCCGTTGATCGTCGCGCCCGGTGAGCACAAGATTGGCGCCCAGCTCGCCGGCAAGCGCGATGCCGAAAAAACCGTGCGGGTCGCCTCGGGCGACAATCTCAACATCGAGCTCTCCCTCGTCGATGTGCCGGCTATACAATCGGAGACGCCGGTGCAACGCGTCGAGCGGCCCCAGCCCCTCACTACCCGCCCGACCGCCAAACGGTTCCGCATCCACGCGGGATTTGGCACGAACCTACAGCAGCTGGCCGATTCCGGGGTGCCTAATCTCGGCCTAGGTGTTGCGTTGGGCTCGCGATTCGAAGCCGGCATCGACGTGATGCTGATCGCCTATGCAATGATGCCTAACGTGCGAGTGCGGCTCGCCGGCGACCGAGCATCGCTTCATCTGATCGGCGCAGTGCCGATCGCGTTCACCGACGACCGCATGTCGCGCACGTTTGTGGGCGGTGCCGGCGGTCTGGGCCTGCGGTTGCGCGCACTCCCAGCGGTTTCACTCCATCTCAACGTACTCGCTAGCTATGCCGGATCAGCCCACGGGACCACGTTCCCCGCGCTCGTCGGAGCCGATGCGTGGTTCTGAGGACGTACCAGCGACTCGCCGTGCTTGGATCCTTCGCGTGGGTCTCGTTCGGGTGTCAGCAGTCGCTGTTTGATTCGCACGGCAAAGCGAAAGACTCAGGTAGCGACATCGACGCGCTGCCCGCAGAAACCTGTCCCGCTCCCTGTCTCGCCAATAGCGGCGGCGATTTCGACGGTACGCCGCACGGAACCACGGAGCGCTGGCGATATCTCGACGACCATCGCGATCGCACCTGGGCAGATATGAGCCCTGTCGACAACGGTTTTGTCGGTGCAGATCCTGCCAACACCATCCACAAGTGCACGCCGAAGAGCGACGCCGAGGCCTGCCAAGCGCTACCAGGCGCATTGCTGATTTCCACCGCCGGGTTCACCACACCCGCCGATCCGGCGATTGAATTCACCGCCGAGACCAACCAGGCGATCGAGCTTCGGCTCAGCGTTCACATTCCGGCGGAAGGGTTCGGCCAGAACGTTCGAATCTACCGCAACAGCCGAGAGGACGTACTATTCACCGGTCCCGCCGCTCCTGGCGTTACGCTCCGTCAGACGATCGCGCTCGACGCACTCGCGGGAGATCGGTTTCTCGTGGCGATCGCACCGCCGGCAATGGGCCAGCCCGACATCGGTGTGCAACTGCACGTCGTCGGTGCCAATGCCACGTTTCCAACCGAGTGTCAGCTGGCGATCCCGTTTGCCACCCTCTCAGGAGGGACGACCCAAAACGCCTGCAGCAGCGGCATGCTCACAGCAAAGCACGATTCGACGCCAGGCACGGCCGCCCCAACGCTCACGCAAGGCCCTTATATCGAGCTCGGGACCGCAGCCAGCATCGCGCAACACAACTACTACAGCGGGGTGGCAGCGCTGAATCGCCCCGGTGACGTTACGCTCGATCTGTGGGTTAAGCATACAGCCGTCGTCAGCCCGGACGTGGGCGCCTGGATTTTCTCTGAACTGAACTATCAGTCCACGGGTGTTGGCGGCCTGTTTCTCTTCGTCTACGACTCTAACGGAAAGCTAAGAGCGGATGCAGGAACCGTTCAGACAGCGCCAGGCGTCATTCAATATCTCGAGGTTAAGTTCGATTTCCCGCCCAACAAGGGATGGCATTTCGTGCGCTTAACCCACAAGACCGACGGCCCTATCAAAGTCTGCGTCGATGGAGTGCTACAAGGCATGGTTACGGCCCCCGGCACGCTGAAGCCGAGCAAGCCACCGCACATCGGGCAAAATGCGGCCACTGCGGGGAATGATGCGGCGTTCATCGGCGCTGTCGACGATGTTCGCGTGTTAAACACCGCGCTTCCCTGCGACTAACTGCGAATTCGCCAGCTACTTGAGAACTTCGATCGCAGTGAACTCGCGCAGGTCGCCCCCGGTCGGGTTCCAATTCTCGCCTTGCTTCTGAAAAAACCGAAGCCGCAGCAGGCCTTGGCGATTGAGCTTTACGTAGGGAATCGATGTGGCGCCGTCGAACGCGCTCTTGTCGACATTCAGCGCCGTGCCACGGGCGTCCGACAAGACAAGAGTTTTTTCGCGCGCAGGGTCTGTGCAGCAGGATTTAAATCGGCAAATTTGTTGCCGTTTTAGATATAAAACGGCAATACATCTGCCGAATAATGTATGGGTCGGGGTCGGGGGCGTCGCGAGCGTCACCGGTCGCGAACGACGTCGACGACGACGTCGTACCCACCGCCGAATCGCCGCACGGGCTGGGCTCACGTTCCACCTCGTGGGTCTGCGGCGCCAGCGCACACGCATTTGCCCGGTCCTTGGCGGCGGCCGCGAAAAGCCCGTGATAGCGAATGCTGTGACTTCGCGCAGGCGGTATCAGTGCCGCAATTCGACGAAGAAATTCCAAGGGCTCCATCACCACATGGGTCTGGCCTGTCCAGAATGGCTTTGACAATTTGTATACGACGCGGCCGTTTTCGAGCGACAGTCTCTCCTGCGCGAACGCCGGCCGCGTGCCGTAGTCAGAATGAAGTGACCGGCCCCCGAGCGCAGGTT
>CAYQQM010000052.1:0-33317 GCA_964419605.1 uncultured Kofleriaceae bacterium
AGTCAACGATTACGTCAACGTCAACGAATCAAGACTATTGATGTTTTTCCTTAACGTACCGGCATGGGGTCTAGATCGGGAAGATCTGGGGCCATCGGCGTTCTTAAGAGCAAACCAACAAAGGACGCTCTTATGCCGCGCACGTTATCTATCGCTCTGCTGTCCGCACTTGTTGCTCCCGCATGTACGGATCCGATCGACGAAGGGGGAGGAGTCGGCGAGGCTTCTCTCGTCCCAGAATCGGGGTTGATTACGGAGCTTACGGGAGCAAGTTCCGATCGCCCGTGCGGAGGGCACACCGCTGCCAACGTCGCGTTGCCCAATGGCAATCGCCTAGCGTTGTGTGTCCTCGACGGCGGGCGCGAAGTCTTTGTTGAACAAGGCCCGATCGAAACCGCGCCGTCCGTCGATCCGGCATTGGCTGCCCCGGCCTGTGGCCTCGACCTGTACCTCGCGCACACCACCGCAGAAACACCCGTGCCAGAATCCCTCGTCGCGGCGTGCGCTCCTGAAAAGCGCGCGCCGAGTCTCGCGACGCGTCAGATCGTCACCAGTCAGGTCATTCAGCCGTTCCGGCCCGCGTCGAACTTTACTGCGTACAACTGCAGCGCGGCGGCCTCGACGTTCGCCTCGTTGTGCCTGCAATGTCAGCCCTACGATGACTGCGCCGACTGGTGCGTTACCGCCCGCTGGGGCTGGCACGATCGCATCATGTCGGGGAGCGCGTTCCTCGGTGAAGAGGGCAATGTCGCCATCGAGCGCAATGCGTCGTGCGGCGGCCCGACTCGCGTGCGCGCTTGGGAACGAGAAGATGTGGGAGACTCGTGGGGTACCCCGAAGGTGGACTTTTGGTTGCCCAGCGGCCAGCGGTCCACGACCGGGATTATTCATCATTCGGCGGTCATCTTTGGGCAAGATTACGATTTCCGGCTGCGCGCCGATTCCGCCGCAGGTGCATCCCACCAGCACAGCGGCTATTTCCTCGACGAGTAACTTTGCGATCCTAGGTTCTCGTTACGGCTCGTCGATCCCGTTTCGCCGCCGCGCAAGTTGGCGCTGGACGTCGTTCCAATCACCCCATGCGTCGACGGGACCTGAGGGATGCTCCGGCTCAGTAGTTGGAGTCTTTGGGGGCGGTTTTCCGGCTCCTGAAGTTTGGGGGGGAGGGGCTGGCGGCGGCACCGACTTCGGCGGCCTGGCGCCTTTTTGTGCTTGGACGGCAGAGCGGGGTGGGAATCCTAATTCCTTCCGCCATTTTCCGGGGCTCGTTGCATCAATGCCGAGCATCCGCGCGATCTTGATATCGCCAAACACACTGCCCAGCACTACGGCGAAATACCTCAGGCCTAGAGGCGACTGGTATTTGCGGCCCGTCGGCTTCGGCGCGTAGGGCATCCCCAGTTGCTTGGCGTGCGCGGCCCAGTCTCTACGCACTTGGTTCACATAGTACTCGCTAACCTCAAATTGCTTAGCTACCGCCAGGATGGTGCTGCCCATGACATCAGACGCTCTTAGGATATCCATGTCGGTTGGTGAGAATTGCCTGTCGGGGTTGGGATGCCAACGTTCCCTGGTGGGCGGTCCGGATGCGGCGGGTGGGTGCGCGTCTGTCGGGCTCGGTTGCTCGTGAGGTGTGCCTTTGCCACCTTTGGGAGCATTGCGCGCAGCTCGGGACAGCACATTTCTCGCCGCGCCAGCGGAAAGTCACCGCCGCGACGGCTGATCGAGGCCGCGATCTGAAACATTTCAACGAGTTTGGTCCACTTCTCCGCGGCATCGGACTCCACCGCGGCGGACGTACAGAAGTTGAGTGGATCTTCGTACGCTGGGTCGCACGCACTTTCATGCGTAGAAGCGACTGCGCTCCCTGACAATCCCTGGGCTTGGAATTTACTGTCGCACTGATCGATTAGGCCAACTTCGGAACTCCGTTCGAGGACCGGATTTGTGACGGCTACTTCACAGTTCAGCGACACGCCGGACGTACTACCATGTAGATGGCGGCGGATGTGCCCTATTTTTCGTAGCCCCAGTTACCGAGCAGTGTCGAGGATGCGCTCGCACAGCGTGGGATAGTCTAGGCCGGCGGCCAGCGCGATCTTGGGCAGTAGGCTGGTCGGGGTCATACCCGGAAGCGTGTTGACTTCGAGAACATACGGTGCACCCTCGGTGGAGATCCGAAGATCGGGCCGAGCGTGGCCGCTGCACCCAAGCGCACGGTACGCTGCCAGGGCGTGAGCTTCCGCTTGGTCGATCACGGCTCGTGGCAATTCTGGCGGCAATAGGTACGTCGTGTCGTTGCGGCTGTACTTGGCCTCATAGTTGTAGAAGCGCGTAGCGGGTCGAACTTCCACCGAGCCGAGGACGCGATCCTCCAGGATCCCTACGAACACTTCAGTGCCAGCGATGTAATCTTCGACGATTACGGGGCCGTGAAATGCCCGCGCCGCGATGACCGCGGCGGCGGTGTCCTTACGGTCTTCAACGATGGTCACTCCAACGGAGCTGCCTTCGTACGCCGGTTTAACAACAAACGGCAGAGGCATCGCAGCCAGTGCATTGATTACGTCGCTGGCATCGCTGGCGTCAGAGGGGCCTTCGTGAGGCAGTAACTGCCAGCGGGGAGTGGGAACTCCCTTTGCCTCAAAGATCTGCTTTGCCATGACTTTGTCCATCGCGAGCGCGCTGGCCAAGATTCCCGATCCGGTGCATGGCAGCCGCAAACACGAACACAAGCCTTGCACGGCGCCGTCTTCGCCCCAGGTTCCGTGCAGCGCATTCCAGACCACGCTGGCTCCGGACTCTTCGAGTAGGCGAGCAAGGTTCGTGCCCTCGCGCCAATCGACGCTGGCCACATTGTAACCGCGCGAAGTCAGAGCCGCGATCACCCCGGCACCCGTGCTCAGCGAAACGTCGCGCTCGGCAGACAACCCGCCCATAACAACCGCGACTCGTTGCCCTTTAAACGTCATGGTATCCTTACGTACTACTTGGCTAGGTCGCCGTCGAGCGAATCCAAGCATCTACCGCGGTGCCGCTCCGCGGCTACACAACGACCGGCTCAAGGTCGAGGCGTATCCCCGATACCTGCAGCACCTGCTGCTGAATTTGCTCGGCCAAGGCGAGTAGCTCAGTCGTCGTTCCTCCTCCCCGATTGATCAACGCCAAGGAATGCTTGCTCGAAATACCGACGTTACCGAAGCGATGGCCTTTGGCGAAGCCGGCTTGCTCGATGAGCCATGCGCCGCTCAATTTCACCCGATCTTGGGGCATCGGCCAATGCGGAATCGCGACGTTCCCGAATCGCGCCCGCAGAGATTCCATCGCATCCGCCTCGATGATTGGATTGGTAAAAAAGGAACCCGCGCTGTGGGAGTCTGGATCATTCGGGTCGAAAACCATGCCCTTTCGGCGGCGGAGCGCGATCACCGCTTCGCGCGTCGCGAGCAGCTGGGCGCGGGCTCCGACCGAAATTCCAAGCGCCCCAGCGAGTTCCGGATAGCGGATCGGCGTGGATTGCGGCCCCCGCGCCAGGCGAAATTGAACTTCGAGAATGATCCAGCGCTCGCTGCCTCGGAATGCGCTGGTTCGGTAGCCGAAGCGGCATTCCGCTGGCGCAAGATCCGTTACTGTGCCGAATTGGCGGTCGTACGCGCGCACTCGCGTAATAGAGTCGGATACTTCCTGCCCGTACGCGCCGACGTTCTGCATCGGTGTCGCCCCAACTCTGCCGGGAATTCCCGATAAGCACTCGACTCCCACGAGGTGTTCATCGATCATTTGTGCAACAAACTCGTCCCAGGTTGCGCCCGCTCCGGCTGAGACGACGGCGGTATCGCCCTCGAGATCGATGTGGATGTCGCGCATCGCCAAGTCAAGAACTAGGCCATTCCAACCCGCGTCGCTGATCACAAGATTCGAGCCCCCGCCGAGAACCAGCACGCGCTCCTGCGCAGCGCTCGCATCGCGCAGCACGTCGGTGAGCTCATCCACGGTGGAAACCGATGCCAGGTGCCTCGCCGGGCCGCCGAGGCCGAGGGTGGTTCGCGGTGCTAGTGCGACGTTGTGTGCGATGTTCACCGCGCTACCGTGGCACTCGATTCTTGGACTCGGACCAAGTTCTTCTTTGTTGCAGGTCCCAGGCGCTTTTCGAGTAGTTCGATAACATCGTTGCAAGCGAGCTGGATATTTCCCGCCCCGAGCGTGATTACGAGGTCGCCCGATGTTGCATGGCGATCGAGCCACGCCGCGAGATCTTCTCGACGAGCGACATAGTGGATATCGCGATGCCCGGCCTTCCCCGCGAGTTCCACGAGCCGCTGGCTCGTAATGCCTTCGATGGGCTTTTCGCCGGCCGCAAAGATATCGCAGATCACGACCTTATCGGCGTCGTGAAACGCGGCGGGGAAGTCGCTCCACTGATCGCGCGTTCGGGTATAGCGGTGCGGTTGAAATGCCGCGACAATGCGTCGCCCCGCAAAGCTTTGTTTGGCGCCGGCCAGGGTGGCGCGCACTTCCGCGGGGTGATGGCCAAAATCATCGATAACCGTGATTCCACCAACCTCGCCTCGGACCGTGAACCGCCGCGCAACGCCCTCGAACTGAGACAGTGCTTTGCTATAGGTTTCGAAATCAATCCCCAGGAAATCGGCGACCGCCAATACGCCGAGCGCGTTTTGGACGTTGTGATCTCCGGGCATCGGAAGCGTAACTTCTCCGAGTTCATCGGCGCGCCGCCAGGCAACGAACTTAGTCACCAGGCCATCGCGGCGAATGTTGCGCGCTCGGTAGGTGGCTTGCGAGGTCACCCCAAATGTAGTGAACCGCTTGGTGAGACTGGGCAAAATCGCCTGTACGCCTGCGTTGTCGCCGCACAGCGCGCTCATGCCGTAAAATGGCACGCGATTGCAGAAGTCTGTGAACGCCTTTTTTACTTGGTCAAACGTGCCGTAGTGATCGAGGTGTTCGGCATCGACATTGGTCACGATCGCAAGGGTTGGTGTGAGCGTCAAAAATGACCCGTCGCTTTCGTCGGCTTCGGCAACGAGGTAGTCGCTTCGCCCCCAGCGAGCATTTGCCAGGCCGAGCGAGTTGACCCGGCCACCGATCACTGCGGTGGGGTCAAGTCCGGCAGCCATAAGCACGGTGTGCATCATGGTCGTCGATGTGGTCTTGCCGTGGGCGCCGGCGACCGCGATGCCGTACTTCATCCGCATTAGCTCGCCCAGCATTTCGGCGCGTGGAATCACCGGGATTTGCCGGGCTCGCGCAGCTTCCACCTCGGGGTTGTAGCCTTTGATCGCGCTAGAAACCACGACCACATCGGCCTCGCCGAGGTTAGCTGCGCGGTGGCCCTGGTGTACTGCGCAACCAATACCAGCGAGATGACGCGTAATCTCGGTATCGTTCATGTCAGACCCGGATACGCGGTACCCCATATTAGCCAGCACTTCGGCGATTCCGCACATCCCCATGCCGCCGATGCCGACAAAGTGGATCTTGGTATCTGGCTTGCGAAACATGAGAAATCGAGCGTGTAGATACCACGGCTCGCTCGCCGCAGGCAGACGGCAATTCGTTTCTACGGTGGAGTTCCAGGCGATACCGAAACTTTCAAGGCCACGATGCAGGGCCACCGGTACTTTGCCTCGCTGCCGTCGCTCATGCCACAGAAATCGTTTGCGCCAAACACCAATCGACGATCGTCGCCGCTGCCCCCGGCTTGGCAAGTGCGCGCATGGCGCTGGCCATGGCGGCGCGCTTGCTCGAATCGTCGAACAACGACTGCAATGCGTTGGCGAGCTTGTCGGGGCTCAGGTCGGATTGGCGATAGCTGAGCGCTGCGCCTCGGCTCACCATTTCTCGCGCGTTGAGCTCCTGATGATTGTTGGCTGCGAACGGATAGGGGATAAAAATCGCGGGCTTACCAGCGATCGCGAGTTCGGCTACCGTGGTTGCACCCGCGCGGCCAATCACCACGTCGGCATCGTGGTAGGCGCTGGCCATATCCTTAATAAAAGCGGTGCAGTGTGCGACCACGCCGGACTGGGTGTATCGCTGAGAGGTCGCCTCGAGATCTCGTTCGCCTGTTTGGTGAACGATCGACATCCGGTACGTTTTCGCCAGCGCAATCAACGCATGCGATGCGAGCTCGTTGACCGCCGAGGCGCCTTGAGAGCCGCCGCACACCAATACGCCAAGCCCGTTGCGAGTCTCTGCGCCGCCGGAGGATAACCTCTGCACCAAATCGGGGCGCACGGGGTTTCCGCTCATGATCACTTTTCGCGGATTGAAGAATCGCCGGCTGTCGTCGAAGGTGAGAAACACGGTACGAACCAGCTTGCCGAGCAGCTTGTTCGTGAACCCGGGGATCGAGTTCTGTTCGCAGATCGCTGTTGGGATGCCAAGAATTCTCGCCGCGAGTACCACCGGACCCGAGGCGTAGCCGCCGACTCCGATGACAACATCGGGGCGCACGCGCTTGAGGATCTGGCGCGCTTGCCATAACGCTCGCGGCAGCCGAGCCAGTCCGCGGATCCATCCGGCCACACCCATCGTCTTAAGGCCGCTGACGTCGATCAGTTCGAGCGGCCAGCCGAGCTCGGGCAACACGCGAGCTTCGATGCCGCGCTTGGTCCCGACGAACGTCACCTCGGCACCAGCGGCACGAGCGCGGAACTCTTCTGCCACAGCAACCCCGGGGAATAGATGGCCTCCCGTGCCGCCTCCTGCAATCACAAGGTTCATGCCGGCACAACGCGCACGCGAACTCGTCTCTTGCGCACCGAGCCTTGCTTGGCCTCGCGCTGCTCCTGGCGCTGCGGTCGTCTCCCCACGTTGAGCAACAACCCAACTAGAAACATACCGACGACGAGCGAGCTACCGCCGTAGCTAACCAACGGCAGGGTAATCCCTTTGTTTGGGACGACGCCAAGCACGACCCCTAGATTGAATAGCGCTTGCACGCCAAATAGCAGAGTGATTCCGAATGCTAGATAGCCCCCGAACACATCCCGCGCACCCAGCGCTGCGCGAATTCCCCTCCATACAACGACCATAAATAGCGCAATGACAAGCGCGATTCCGATCCATCCCAGTTCTTCTCCAATCGCTGCAACAATGAAATCGTTGTGCGCTTCCGGCATGTATCCCAGTGTTTGGTGGCCAGCTCCGAGTCCGTTGCCGGTAAGGCCTCCGGACCCGATCGCAAGTCGCGCTTGCAGGAACTGGTAGCCCTCGCGGTCGCTGAACGCCTCCGGGTTAAAGTACGCGAGAAACCGCTGAAGACGCCACGGTGTACCGACGACCAAGTGGTACGTGATGGGCGCCGCTCCGAGAACGGCTAGCGCGATGTACGACACCCGCGTGCCCGCCATGAACAGCATGCCGAGCGTCGTCGCACCGAGCACGACCGAGGAGCCCAGGTCGGGCTGCATCAGCAGCAGGACCATCATGACTCCGCACACCACCAGATGCGGCACGAAGCCAATCGTAAAAGTCTTTACGTGAGCGGCTTTGCGAGCGAGCGAACACGCCATGTACGACACGAGGGCTAGCTTGGCAATTTCCACCGGTTGAAAGGTGAGCGGCCCGAGCGGTATCCATCGCTTGGCACCGTTGCGGGGATGCGTAGCGAGCGCGATGGCTAGCAAGGTCACGGCGACCCCCAATAGCGGATAGCTGTAGCCGCGCAGCGACCGGTAGTCCATGCGAGACCCTAGCCACAGCGCGAGACCCCCCACAGCGGCGTAACCGAGCTGCCGCGCGAGATAGTGCGTTCCGTCGCCCCACCGAGTGAGCGATTCAGCCGCGGTCGCTGAGTAGATCTCCACTGTGCCGAGCCCGATCAGTCCGAACACGGCGCCTAGGAGAAGTAGGTCATAAGGTCGCTCGAGGACCGGTGTATTTGGAGGCCGCACTGCGATCAACCGAGCCGCCAGGGGCATCGCTGGTGGCGGGTTGTCCTGAGCATCGTTGCCGCGCAGTTTCGCGATGCTCGCGTGGAGGCGGGCGATCGCCGATCGTCCGGCCCGCTTTACTCGTCCGGCGAGTCGGTCGGCGATAATCCGGCCAAGGAGGCGGCCGATGATTCGGTCGATAAAGCGGCGCGTGGCAAACATCTGACTCGCCATCCTCGTGCGGGCCCGTGCTGGAGGCCAGTTTTCTACCGCCGGATCGCGAAATCCCGCCAGCTGGTACGACAAACCCATTACAGGCGCTTGGCACCGACGGAAGCTACGGCGTCGCGGAAAACGCGTCCGCGATGGCCGAAGTTGTCGAACATATCGTAGCTGGCGCAAGCCGGCGACAGGACGACGGCGTCGCCAGGGGTGCATAGCTCCATGGCGCGGACGACCGCGTCGTGCATATCGCTGGCATCGATTACCGGGTACCGAACGCCGAACTGCACGCAGGCGTAACGGATGAGGGATTTGGCCGCGCCGATCAGGACCATGCCTTTGCAAATGCCATCTAGTGCCGCTAGCATGTCGGTGTACGCGCCTCCCTTGTCGACGCCGCCGGCGATGAGAACCAGCGGGCGGGGAAATCCGCGGACCGAGGCGGCGACGGCCGCCACGTTCGTGCCCTTGCTGTCATCGTAAAAGTAGATGTTATTTCGATCGCCGACGAGTTCCATGCGGTGCGGCAATGGGCGATAGGCTCTGGCGCCAGCCCGGACGGCCTCCGATGACACGCCGACGCTGCGTGCCGCCAGATAGGCGCACATCGCATTGTCCATGTTGTGGTTGCCAACGATGACCAGGTCATCGACGGGGTAGCGTTCGGTTCCGTCGGCAGCAAGGTGCAGGCACAGCTCGCTCCGATTTGGAGAGAGGCATGCACCAAGCCCGGCGATCGATGCGCCCAGCCGCGAATCAAACGTGTACAGGGTCGAACGCACATCATGGGCCTCGCGCATCGTCCACGCGTCTGCCGCATTGGCTATCGCGACGTCGTCATCCCGCTGGTAGTCCCAAATGCGCCCCTTCATTTCGGCGTAGCGCTCGATCGTGCCAAATCGGTCGAGATGATCTTCGGTGATGTTGGTCAATACGCCGACCTTGGCGCGAAACGTGTTGCAGTGTTCGAGCATGAACGCTGCAACCTCGGCCACGATCAGCCCGCCGGCCGAATTCGCTGGGTGATCGACGGCATCGATCAGCGGCTGGGTGCCGAGATTGCCTCCGCAAAATGTCGGTCGACCGGAGTGCTCACACAATACGCCGGTGAGCGCCGTGGTCGTCGATTTCCCATTGGTGCCAGTAATCGCGATAACGCTCGCTTGCGGATGAAAAAACCGATGCGCGAGTTCGATCTCTGCAATGACTTCGACGCCCCGCGCGCTGGCCGCGGCCATTTCAGGCAGGCGTGGTACGCCAGGAGACAGAACCACCAAGTCGGCGTTGCACCAGGTATCCGCGTCGTGGCCGCCAAGTTGCCAAGTCACCGGAACGCCTTCGAGGAGGCGGATTGTTTTCTCGAGCGTGTCCGCCGAATGAATGTCGGTGACGACGACGCGCGCACCGCGCCGCGCGCAAAATTTGGCGACGGAGACGCCCGTAAGAGCGAGGCCGACAACCACCACGGTCTTGTCGCGCAGTTCGATCATCGAATCTTTAGCGTTCCCAGCGCGAACAACGCCAGCAGAGCCGATATCAGCCAAAATCGCACGATGATCTTCGGTTCGTCCCAACCCTTTTTTTCGTAATGGTGGTGGATCGGCGCCATCGCGAACACGCGCGTTCCAACGACCTTGCCGTTTTCGACCCGTTTGGTCGCCTTAAATACGCCGGTCTGGATGATCACCGAAAGCGCTTCGACCACGAATAGACCGCCAACAATTGGCAGCACGAGTTCATTCTTGGTGAGAACGGCCAGCATGCCGATCGAAGCCCCTAAGGACAGCGCGCCGACGTCTCCCATAAACACCTGGGCCGGATAGGTATTGTACCAAAGGAAGCCGATGCCGGTCCCGAACAACGCGGCGCAGTACACGGCGAGCTCTTCGGTACCGTTGATGTGCGCAACGTGCAGGTATTGCGCGATGGTTTGCTCCTGACCCTTGACGATGATCGTTGCAGATGTTCCAGCGATGTAAGCGAATACCAGGAATGTGCCTGCGTTCATAATGGTGGGACCGATCGCTAATCCGTCGAGCCCATCGGTAAAATTGACGGCATTCGCTGCACCCACCACCACCACGGCGCCAAACGCCACGTACAGCCACGCCGGCAGTTCAAAACCAGAGGCATAAAAATCGGTAAACGGCAGTTGGATCTGGAGCCGTACGTCGCTTGCCATCGTATTGGAGTAAAACAGGAAGGCCATCGCCGCTCCGGCGACCGCAAATTCCAGCGCGAGGCGCAACTTGCCCGACAAGCCGCGCTTGTTTCGCTTGGCCACCTTGACGTAATCGTCCGCAAATCCGATGATCCCGAATGCGACCGTCACCGTGAGGGTGAGCCACACAAACCGGTTGTGAAGGTCGCACCAAAGCAGAGTCGACACTGCAAGGCAGAACAAGATCAGCGATCCGCCCATGGTCGGGGTGCCGGCCTTTTTTCGGTGGGTGTCCGGGCCGTCGTTGCGAATCGTCTCGCCGATCTGTCGCGCTTTCAGTCGTTCAATGAACCAAGGTCCGAGCACGAACGACAACAACAAGGCGGTGATTGCCGCAGCGAGAATTCGCGACGATGGGTAGCCAAAAACCCGAAGCCAGCGCACCCTGTCGCCGAGCGCACCGTATAGTAAGTGAAACAGCACTAGGTGCCACCCCAATGCTCGGTTTGCTTTTGCATCGCTTCAAGTACGCGCTCGAGTTTCATGCCTCGCGATGCTTTCAGCAGGATCCAACTGCCCGCGCCGGAGTGAGACAGCAAGCGCTGTGCTGCGGCTTCTGGCGATGGCGCTACCTCGGCGTCGATTTCCGCAGCTTCCACAACGGGCTTTGCGTACTCTCCCAGCGCGATGACCGCAATGCCAAGTTGACGTGCGAGCGCTCCGATCTCGCGATGTGCCGCCTCGCTATGTTCACCGAGCTCAAGCATATCTCCGAGTACGGCAATCGCCTTTTGCCCAGTAGAGCGCTCGGCAAGCGTATGCAACGCGGCAGCCATCGATGCGGGATTCGCATTGTAGCAATCCACGATGACCTTGCGATTCGCCACCTCGATGATTTCGCCACGCATCGCCAGCGGGCGTTGACGAGCGAGTCCCGCAAGCGCTTGGTCGATCGAAGCGCCTGCGGCGCATGCAGCGGCCACAGCCGCACACGCATCGATGGCTGCGTGGTACCCCGCAAGCTGGAGCTGTACCTGCCGCCGCTCCCCAAACGCTCCGATCGTTAGCGTTGCCCCATCGCCGGTCGGCTGATAGTCGAGCAGAGCCACGTCGGCCGTTCCGTCTTGGGCGGGGCCAAAGGTGAGGTGGCGAGCGTTGGGCGCATGAAATCGAGCCCATTGCTCGAGCCGCGTATCACCCACGGGGCGCACCACGGTTCCAGTACTTTCGAGGCCCCGCCAAATCTCCCCCTTTGCCTTGGCAATCGCGTCGGTGGAACCGAGCAGCTCGATATGGGCGGTGCCGGCGTTGACGACGACGGCGACGTCTGGCTCGGCGATTTTCGTTAGATATTCGATCTGCCCTTCCCCTCGCATTCCCATCTCGACCACGCAATATCGGTGAAACCTGCGCAGCGCCAACAACGTTAGCGGGACGCCCGTTTCGTTATTGAACGAGCCCTGTGCAGCGTGGGTAGGGCCGACCATCGCGAGTGCGGCGCGAGTCAATTCTTTGGTCGTAGTTTTGCCGGCGGACCCGGTAATCGCGACGACCTTCTTCGCAGGCGCTGGCGAATCGTGCGCACTTGCCCAGGCGCGGCGATGCGCGCGTGCCAGGGCGCCCAGAGCGATCCTCGTATCGTCGACTACGATCGTTGGGATGTGCGGGGCTACGCTGCGCTGCCCTGCGCGATCGACCATAACTCCCACCGCACCTGCGCGCATTGCGCTCGCAACGAACGAGTGACCATCGTGCGTGTCGCCGCGAATGGCTACGTACAGGGCGCCCGGCCGCGCAAGTCGACTATCGATCACCACCCGATCGGCGGACGCACCATCGCCATGCCTGGCTTCCCCACCTGTATCGCGCGCCACGTCGGCGAGCGATCGGTGGATGCGATTCGCTGCCGCTGCAGCCGCCTCTTCGCGGTCATCGAAGTGGACTTTTCGCGCGCCGCCCTCGGGGGAAGCAATGATCTGATAGTCCTCGTGCCCCTTGCCCGCGATGACCACAACGTCGCCGGGTGTTGCTTCGACAACTGCGGCTTGAATTGCGACCTTGCGATCTGCATCGACCAAGAAGGGCTTCGGGACCGAAGGCAAAATCATGTCGAGGATCGCGTACGGATCTTCAGTCCGTGGATTATCGCTGGTCACAACCACTACATCGGCATGCTCGGCAACCACCGCTCCCATTTGGGGGCGCTTGATCGGATCGCGGTCACCGCCGCAGCCAAACAGGCATATCAACCGGCGCGTAGTAAGTGCTCGCAGCGTGGTCAGCACATTGCGCAGCGCATCGGGGGTGTGGGCATAGTCCACAAAGATGTCCAAATTCGCATAGTTAGAAACTCGCTCCAGGCGGCCCGGCGGCGCGGTGTTTTCGATCCCGCGCGCGATCGCCGCCGGCGGGACCTTCAGCACCTCCGCGATGCCTGTGGCCAGGGCGATATTTTGCACATTGTAATTTCCAATGAGCGGTTTGGATTCGAGTTGCAGTTCACCGCGTGGGGTGTTCACGGTCATGCGAATGCCCCGCACTGTCGACGACGCACGCGTCACGCGGATCGCGGCAGGTCGTTGGGGGTCGCAGGAAACCGCCACTGAGGTTGGTGCCAGGTTCAGGAACTGCTGGCCTTGTGAGTCGTCGACGTTGATGACGGCGATTCCATCGGAGGTCATGAAGTTGGTGAACAAGCGCTGTTTCGCGGCGCGATAGGCATCCATCGAACCGTGAACGTCGAGATGGTCCTGGGTTAAGTTGGAGAACGCTGCAACCGCGAACTTCATTCCGGCGACGCGTTCGAGAGCGAGCGCGGCCGAGGTTACTTCCATCACCACGTGCGTACAGCCGTCGGCCCACATCTTCGCGAGCGTGTCGTGCAAAATCTCTGGTGTTGGCGTGGTGTACGACGCTGGCAAAACCGCCTTCCCGAACCGCATTTCCACCGTACTGATTAGGCCTACGTGTTTTCCCGCGGCTCGGAGGATTGCTTCGACCAGGTACGCGGTGGTCGTTTTGCCGTTCGTTCCGGTGATGCCGATCAGGGTCATCGCATCCCCCGGCCTGCCGTACCTCGCTGCGACCAGGCTGCCGAGGGCGCGGAGGCTAGATGGCACGACGACGATCGTCGGCAATTCTCGTGCGCCGGCCTGCTGCATCTCGCTCCGCACCTGCTCGGCCTCCAACGCGCGTTCAACGACCACGGCTCGGGCACCGCGCTCGATCGCTGCGCGAACAAACGCGTGGCCATCGCTTCGCATGCCGGGCACAGCAACAAACACATCGCCCGGTTCGATGCGGCGCGAGTCGTCGCGTACGGCCGCGATCCCGACCGCGCTGTCGCCTATGACGCAGCTAACGGGCAAGCCATCGATGAGTTCGAGTAGTGTCATGCGGGGTGGAACGCGCAGACTCCCCGATTTTGTTCACCGAGGCAAGGCACCCGCAGCGGCCTCGTCGGAAAACCACAGCGTTACCTCGGAGGTCGCGGCGGGCGAACCAGGTGGGGGCTCTTGCGCAGAAACGCGCCCCGATCCCACAATGCTTACCGAAAGACGCAATGCGCCCGCTGCATCGAGAGCGCGCTGCATTCCCATTCCCGTGAAGTCCGGAATCGCCGCGGCGGAGAAAACTCGAGCGTCCGCCTGCGCTGCGGGCTTTTCCACTGCGATTGCGCGGGACGGAGACTCCGTGGACTCGCGGGGCGGATTCCCAGGGACCCCCAGGTACCGCAGCGCCTCGCTCGCCACGGTGGCGAATATGGGCGCCGCCACTTTGCTACCGTAGTAGTCGCCTCCGCGCGGCTCATCGATCATCACGATGATGGCGAGTCGCGGATGGTCTGCTGGGGCTAGGCCCGCAAACGACGACAAGTACCGGTTGGAGTACTGCTTTGTTTCCGGATCGTACTTGTGGGCGGTACCGGTCTTGCCTGCGCAAGCAAAGCCGGCAACTTCGATGTCTTTTGCCGTTCCGCCATTGTCGCCGGTGCCAGCGGGCTGATCTTTGTCGAATACCGATGCCAACATGGCCATCATCGCGCTTGCTGTTTTTTCCGATACTGCCTGGTGTGCGGCGCCGTTACCTCGGTACACCACGACTCCGTTATGATCGGTGACTTCTTCGATGATCCGCGGTTCTCGGTACATGCCGCGGTTGCCCACCGCCGCGAGCGCCGCGGCGAGTTGAAGCGGCGTAACCGTGAGCCCGTAGCCAAACGCGATATGAGCGAGATCGATGTCGCGCCACTTCGATCCGTTGCGCAATGCGCCGGTCCGTTCGCCTGGGAGCTCGACCCCAGTTTTTTCGCCAAATCCGAACCGTCGCAGGCCTTCGTACAAGCGCTCGCTGCCCAGGCGCAGCGCAATTTTGGCGGCGCCGATGTTCGACGACCGCTTGATGATGCCGCTCACGGTCAGATATGGATCGGGGTGCACATCGCGGATGGGGCGATTGCCAACCGAAAAAACACTGCCGAGGGAAAATCCGGTTGTCGGTTTCACCACGCCTGCCTCCAGCGCACTTGCCACGCTGAAAACCTTGAGCACCGAACCCGCTTCGAACGCATCGGTAACCGCGAGGTTGCGAGCACCGCGGGGATCTTCCGCGTTGGGGTCGTAACTCGGCGAGTTGGCGATCGCCAGCACGCGGCTGGTCGCAACATCCAGCACCACGACCAGCCCCGCTTTGGCTTTGTGGGTCGTTATTCCACTTTGCAGCGCCGCGTCGGCGATGGCCTGCAGACTGCGGTCGAGCGACAGCCGCACGTTTGCGCCGGGCTCTGTGCGGGCCAATCCGTCTGCAAGCGTCATGTGGCCGCGAGCATCGCGAACCGCGGCAACAGCGCTCCGCTTTCCGGCTAGCAGCCGGTTCATGGCCAGCTCGATTCCATCGACGCCGTTGCCGTCAATGTCTACGCGGCCGATGACGGGAGCGCCAACGCTGCGCGCCGGGTACCATCGCCGGGGCTCCTTTGCGACTTCGACGCCAGCGAGATTCGCCGCCAGCACCGCGCGCGCGATGTCCGGTTTGACGTGTCGATCGATCCAAACGAACCGCTGATCGCCTGCGAGTTTCGCTTCGAGCTTGGACGGATTTGTGCGGAGAATCGCTGCAAGTTTCTCGCTCGTAGTGGCTACATCTCGCACCTCGCGCGGGTTCGCCCAGATCGAGTCCGCATTGGCACTTACCGCTAGCGGCCTGCCGTGGACATCCACGACGTCTCCGCGCGCAGGCGGACTATCGATCCGCGCCGCGTGTTGGCGTTTCGCGAGTGCGCGATAGCGTTGACCATCGCTGATCTGCATTGCCCAGGCTCGAATCGCAACTCCGAGAAGCCCAGCGCACAGCACGATTCCTACTACGTACGCGCGCAGCTGCGCCCCGCGAGACACGCCGAGCGCGGTTGCCGGACCTACCGTCATGGCAGCGCTGCGACTCGTGGGTCGCGGTGCGGGCCATGATCGACGATGCGAATTCGGTCGGGGGACACTGGCTTCATTCCTAGGGTTGTGGCGAGTCGTCGAATGCGGTCGGGCGCAGTTAACGTGGCGCGCTCTAGCTGGAGCTGGCGCTGTGCCTCTCGCAACCGCTGTACCTGCTCCGAGCGTTGCTTGAGCTCGTAACCAGCGCGCAGCACTTCGTGTTGACGGGAAACGCGGATCACCGCTACGGCGGTAAGTGTAGCCGCGACAACGATCATAGCGATTACCAGGGGTGCAGCTGGTGCTGCCCCACGTACCCGCATCAGCATTCGATAAAGCGAGCTCGTGCTCGTCATTTGCGTTTCACCACTACATCGCTCCGCGCGTCGCGACGCAATTTTTTGTGACTCGATCGAACTACTTTTCGTCGACGCTGTACGCCTGTGCAGGCCGCGCAGTTGCTCGCGCGGCCACATGGGCGGCGGCCGTTCGCTCGCATGCGCGCAATTTTGCCGATCGCGCTCGAGGGTTGGAAGCAAGCTCGGCTGGGCTACTCGTTATCGGTTTCTTGGTCAGCACGTGGACCACGGGAGAGATCCTTTCACCGGCCTCGGTCGCAAGGTTGGGCGGCAGTGAAGTTGTCCATGCGAGTTCCCGGAAAGCGGTTTTCACCAGCCGGTCCTCCAGCGAGTGAAAGCTGATGATCACGCATCGCCCGCCAGGCGTGAGTAGGTCGGGAAACGTTGCTAAGAACGCTGCGAGCTCATCGAGCTCTTGGTTGACGGCGATTCGCAGGGCCTGAAACGTTCGCGTTGCGGGATGGATTTTCGACCGGCGTTGCTCGGCAACGGGAATTCCAGATGCGATCACCGCCGCGAGCTCCAACGTTGTCGAAAGCCCCTGAGCTACCGCCTGTTTAATCTGCCGAGCAATGCGCCGCGCGTAGCGCTCCTCGCCGAACTCTCCAATCATCGTCCCCAGTTCTTCGACTGTCAGATCGCGAATCAAGTCCAGTGCAGTAGGGCCCTGCGTGGGGTCCATCCTCATGTCGAGGGGACCAGCTTTGGAAAAGGAGAAGCCCCGCGACGGATCGTCGACCTGTGGCGATGAAATGCCCAGGTCCAAAACGATGCCATCGACCCGGGCGCCACTGCCTAGGAGTTGCGGCAGCTCGCTGAACCGTCCGGGAAATAGCTCCACGCGCTTTCCGAAAGACTTTAGTTTATGTGAGGTTGCGTCGATCGCTTGCGGATCGCGGTCGACTCCAATAGTCCGGGAGGCCCCGGCGGCCAAGATCGCTTCCAGATGTCCACCCCTACCCGCAGTCCCATCGACATAGGTCATACCAGAACGTACGTTCAGGTATTCTACGACCTCCTGAACCAGCACGGATTCGTGCTCGAGCTGCACGACACCGTTGGTACCACCTGTCGCTGCAAGTTTGCAGAAGTGTTGTCAAATTCAGATGGTTGGCCCGTTGATTGCTGCGCGCCGATCGGTCCATTGCTTGACGATCCGGATGGCGTCCCGTAGACTCCCCCGGCTCAAAAAAGGCCCAAAAAGCTAGGATAACCGTGCTTAGGTACAAAGAAACCGAGGATATTGACGCCCGTTATAGCGAGGTCGAACGGACCGTGGCTGCTTGGCGGCAGGCGATTGCATCAGCCAATCCGATTGCGCGTACCGAGTTCAACAATCGGCTTCGGATCTCGCTGATTCATCACGATGCCGCGCTTGAAGGCGAAGTGCTAAGTTACAGCGAAATCAAAGCGTCGGTCGATCCGAGCATCATTAGCGACCCCTCCCTGATCCCGTCGTACGAGGAAATCCGCCGATTTGATGATGCCTGCAATTTCGCAGCGGAGCACGCCGCCGACAAAAAGAAACCGTTCAAGCTCGATACAATCCGCGATCTCTACTCGATTCTCGCTCCGGACGAAAAGGCCAAAGGACTTCCGTTCCGCAAGGAGAACCCGCTTCATCGGCTCTACTACCACGATATCGCTCCACCGGAGAAAATCCTTCCGCAAATGCGCAAGCTCGGCGAGTGGATCGATGATCCGGCGACCAAGAGTTCGCACGTGATCGACCGCGTGGCGTCTCTGCATTCTAAGTTCATGGCGATCTTTCCCTGGGCGAAGGAATCGGGTCGCACCATCCGGATCGCTTCGAACCTGCTGCTGCAGGAAGGTGGATATCCGATTTCGATCATTCACTCGATCGATCGTCAGCGATACTACGAAGCCCTTCGGGGCGATCACATCGGCCTGACCTCGCTGTATCTCGAGGCGGTTCAGACCACGGCTGAAACCGAGCTTCGCGTGTACGAAGAGGCGGGCAAGGCATCGCCCAAGCGACGCCCCAAGAAATCGCTCGCGGCGAGCTAGCTGGGGTGGCGGGTGCGCCCGGGAATTGTTGTTCGCGCGGGCCTTACGATTCCCGAGGCGGAGCTAGATGTCGCATTTTCCTGCTCCGGTGGTCCGGGTGGGCAAAACGTCAACAAAGTCGCTACCAAAGTCGAATTGCGATGGCGTCCGGCCACTTCGGTAGCGCTTACTGACCGCGACCGCGCTTGGCTGCTGGAACGCCTTCGCAACCGGATGACCAACGACGGAACGCTGATCGTTACATCCACGCTCACGCGCGATCAGGTCAAGAATCGCGCCAACGCAGAGGAAAAGCTCGCACAGATCGTCCGGACCGCGCTCGATCGACCCACTCCGCGCAAACCAACGCGCCCGACCCGAGCGGCAAAGCGCCGTCGAGTCGCTGATAAGCGCCACCGGGCGAAAGTGAAGTCGGATCGGCGAAGTTCCGAATAGGTTTGTTGCGTGGCCGCGCCCTCTGGCCCGCAGTCAGTATCCGCACATCTTCAAAAAATCTTTTTCCTGCGCCGTAGGTTCGATTCCCTTCTCCTTAAGCGCCTTGATGGATGACGGGACGGAACGTGTTCCCTTGTACCCCATCGCTTTCCAAACAAGGTTGCAGCCATGGCCCTCGCCAGCGAAATTGCCCCAAATCTCCCCATCGGACAGCTGTTGACCATTGGCCTTCTGAAACAAGGCCTCAATTGCATCTCGAGTATACGCGTTACACAGAGGACGTGGATTATCTCGTTGTGGCATGTAGTCCGGGGCAACGGGCTGTTCGTCTATGAAGTTTAATAATGGTACCTTGTCGAGAATTGACACAGCTATGCTCCGTCTGGGATGTCCCGAGGTTTAAGATTAGCGCGTGTTTTGCAGAGCTACAACGCCTTCTTTTTAGCACCGCAACGCCTGCGTTACTCGCCTCAGTGGTGACTGACGTCACGTTTTCGGTAATGCCGGCTTCGTGGGTAAGCGTAGCCGCCGATCGGCGTGAATGAATCTGCCGCTGGTCGCTGCAGTTCGCGGATTGAAGCTACTTCCCCTACTCCTGAAACGGGGCTGCTTCGATACACGGTGCTGCCGTTGACTTTCATGAAATTCAGCGAGAGCGTCATGCTCGAACTCTGGGCGATATTTCTGTCGTGCCTGCTGAGAGGTTGCCGCAGTGGCTTGCGAAGCTATAGCGACGCTACATTTGGGTTGCAGATTGACCCGCCACATGCAATCGGATGCCAAGATGCATTTCATCGGTTCAGACCCGCGGTGAAGTTCTGTATAGTCCCGGCCTTCGCCGAACCTCTATGAATGTCGCTGTTCTAGTTCCTTGCTTCAACGAGGCTGCTGCTATCGCAAAGGTGATTCGCGATTTTCGCGCGGCACTGCCGAGCGCAGCGATCTATGTATTCGACAACCGATCGACGGACGATACCGCAGCGGTTGCCGCGGCGGCGGGCGCCGAAGTTCGCAGCGAAACCCGGCGTGGCAAGGGCAATGTCGTGCGGCGAATGTTTCAAGATATCGATGCCGACGTGTACGTGATGGTCGATGGCGATGACACCTACGACGCTGCCATGGCACCGATGTTGATCGAGAAACTCGTCGCGGATCACCTCGACATGGTGGTAGGCAAGCGCATTGAATCGCATCAAGCTGCCTATCGCGCCGGCCATCGCCTGGGCAATCGCGTGTTGACCGGATTAGTTGCCAAGCTGTTCGGCGCCCCTGTCGACGATATGTTGTCTGGGT
The DNA here is from genome assembly GCA_964419605.1 of uncultured Kofleriaceae bacterium. GTDB lineage: Bacteria > Myxococcota_A > Polyangia > Haliangiales > Haliangiaceae > JABFXX01. The sequence continues at coordinate 19,823 of CAYQQM010000052.1, forward strand.
ATCGCGTGCTATCGCGGCGATTTGTGAAGAGTTTTCCGTCGTCATCACGCGAATTTGAGATCGAGACCGAACTAACGGTACACGCGCTGCAAATGAAGATGGCGATTGCGGAAGTCGACACGAACTACAAGGAGCGCCCCCCCGGTTCGGCGAGCAAGCTGCGCACATTTCGCGACGGTTGGCGAATCCTCGTTGCGATCATGAATTTGTTGCGCAATGAGCGGCCCCTGCTGTTTTTTTCGCTGATTGGAGCCGTGTGTCTGGCAACCGGGGCGGTGCTAGGCGTCCCCGTGTTTTCCGAGTACCTCGATACTGGACTCGTGCGTCGATTTCCAACGGCGATTTTGTGTTATTCGCTGGGCGGGATCGCGGTCATGTGTGTGGCCACGGGCCTTATTCTCGACTTGGTGGCGCACGTGCGGCGCGAGGCCAAATTGTTAGCGTACCTGCGCTGGAGTGCACCTGCAGCCGGTCCGAGGTCGGCCCCGCCCCAGCTCGATCACGGCCCGCATTAGGGCGAGCTTTGGAAAACCGCGGCTCAACTGGTGCTACGGTGTGGGGCGTCTGCGAATGCCCCAACCAGTGATTTCCATCGTGGTTCCAGCGTTTAATGAGGAGCGCAACATCGCTCCGTTTCTTGATGCATTGACTGGCGTGCTCGATGCCATCGGCGAGCCATCCGAGATCATCTTTGTCGATGATGGTTCTCGCGACGGTACGCTCGGCGTACTCGCCGCGGCGGCGGCGCACGACCCACGCGTGAAAGTGATCGGACTAGCGCGCAATTTCGGTAAGGACGTCGCGCTATCGGCTGGACTCGCGCATGCCAGCGGACAGGCCGCCATTCCGATCGATTGCGACTTGCAACATCCTCCCGAGCTTATCGCCGCGTTCGTGGCCAAATGGCGCCAAGGATACGAAATGGTGCTGGGAGTCCGCTCTCGCCGCGACGAAGAAGGCATTGTGCGGCGGACGTTGTCGCGCATGTACTACAGGGTCATGCGGCTGATGACCAGCGTCGAGATTCCTCCCAGCGCGGGTGATTTTCGGCTGCTCGACCGCAAGATCCTCAACGTGATCAATGCAATGCCGGAACGCCATCGCTTCCTGAAGGGCATTTTTGCTTGGCCCGGGTTTCGCGTGGCTTCGATTGAATTTCAGGCCAGGCCTCGCGCCAACGCGACCCGGAGCACCTGGAGCCTGATCAAGCTGTGGCGCTTTGCGCTCGACGGGCTATTTTCGTTTTCTGCCGCGCCGCTCAAATTATGGACCTACATCGGCGCCCTATCCGCTAGTGCCGCCTTTTTATACTTGATCATTACCGTCGTTCAGAAACTGTGGTGGGGCATCGCAGTTCCTGGGTACGCTTCGCTGTTAATTGTGATGCTGTTCTTTAACGGACTTCTCCTCATCTCGAACGGCATTCAAGGCGAATACATCGCGCGCATCTTCGATGAGGTGAAAGGCCGGCCGCTGTACGTGATTGCGCATAAACAAGGGTTCGATCGCGCCGCTTCCCCCTCGTCCGCAACCATGGCGGGCGAAACGCGCAACGAGCCGTCGAATCGGCTACCCTAACGGACCATGTTACGCCGGACGTTCGCTTTCTGCGCTGCGTGGGGAGCATTGCTAACCTCCTGTCGAGGAAAATTTTTGTTGGCGAAAGGGAATCGCATGGCCAGTGATCCGCTACTGTCACCTTGGACCGGTCCTCATGGAGGGCTTCCGCGTTTCGACGCGATCCGGATCGGCAACTTCAAACCCGCGCTTCTCAAAGCGATGGACCTAAAAAGGGCAGAGATTGCTGCCATCGTAGGCAACACCGCGGCGCCTACTTTCGAAAACACGATCGCGGCGCTAGAAGACGCTGGGCGTCCGTTCAACCGAGTTACGAGCCTGTTCCACATTTATCGCGGCACGATGAGCGACAAAGCGGTACAGAAGCTCGATGAAGAAATGGCCCCGATCTTGGCCGCATTTCGCGACGAGATCATCCAAAATCAAGCGCTGTTCGACCGGATCAAAACGGTGTACGAGCGGCGAACCCAGGTTGGACTTGCGCCGGACCAGGAGCGACTTGTCGAAACGCTCTACCTCGATTTCGCTCGTCGCGGCGCGGAGCTTGCCGACACCGCGAAAGCGCGCCTCAAGCAGATCAATGCCCAGCTCGCCTCTCTCTACACCAAATTCTCGCAGAATCTCCTTGCCGACGAGGAGGGTGGAATGCTGGTGTTGCGCGCCGAAACGGACCTCGTCGGGTTGCCACAGAGTTTGAAGCAAGCGGCCCGGCAAGCCGCGGAAGAAAAGCAGCAGCCCGGCAGTTGGGTGATCGCCAACACGCGTTCGGCCATGGAGCCGTTCCTGACCTACTCGACCCGTCGCGACCTGCGGGAGAAGGCGTGGCGGCTATGGGTCAGCCGCGGCGACAACCCCGGCGATCACAACAACAAGCCGGTGATTCGGAACATCCTTGCGCTTCGCGAGGAAAAAGCAAAGATCCTCGGATATCAAAGCTACGCGCACTGGTTCATCGCCGACAACATGGCGAAAACCCCGGAGGCGGCACTGGCGCTATGCATGAAAGTGTGGCCGGCGGCGCGAGCGCGCGTCCACGAAGAGGTGGCCGCGATGAAACAGCTCGCACGCGCTGACAGCGTCGACAATATCGCACCTTGGGACTATCGGTTCTACGCTGAGAAGGTTCGCAAGGCGCGATACGACCTCGACGCAGACGAGGTGAAGCAGTACCTGCAGCTCGACAAGATGCGCGAGGCAATGATGTGGGCTGCGGGTCAGCTTTACGGACTTGCGTTCGACCTGGTCACCGACGTTCCAGTCGTGCATCCGGATGTCACCGTGTACAAGGTTTCGCGCGGCGGTTCGCATGTCGGCCTGTGGTACTTCGATCCGTATGCGCGCGATGGCAAAGAGTCTGGCGCGTGGATGAGCGCGTACCGAACGCAAGAAGGATTCCGCGAAGTCATCGCCCCAATCGTTTCTAACAACTCGAACTTCGTCAAAGCCAGTGGAGCGGTGCTCATCTCGTGGGACGACGCACAGACCATGTTCCACGAGTTTGGTCACGCGCTGCACGGGCTCAACTCGGCGGTCCGATATCCAACCCTTGCAGGAACGAGCACCAAGCGCGACTTTGTAGAGTTTCCCAGTCAGCTCAATGAGCATTGGCTAAGGACGCCAGAGATCCTCAGCCGGTTTGCAGTTCACCATCAGACCGGCAAACCCATGCCGAGTGAGCTGGTGGCGAAAATCGAAAGAGCTAAGCACTTTAACGAGGGATTTCGGACAATTGAATATTTGGCCTGCGCGATTTATGACCTCAAGATCCATACCGCTCCAGCCGCCGGGATCGATCCAGAGGAGTTCGAGCGGCACGCGATGCAGGAGCTCGGCATGCCGGCAGAGATGGTGATGCGGCATCGCCCGACTCAGTTTGGGCACTTGTTTACGGGCGAGGGCTATTCGGCCGGCTACTATTCGTATCTTTGGGCCGATACGCTAACGGCGGATGCGGCCGAGGCGTTCGCGGCTGCCGGTAGTTTCTACGATAAAGCGCTGGCAAAGCGGCTGCTGGAGTTCGTGCTTAGCGTTGGCAACTCGGTTCCCCCGGATGTGGCGTTCAGAAACTTCCGCGGCCGCGACGCGGATGTGAGCGCGCTCATGCGCAGTCGGGGATTTGCGATACAGTGATTCTGCGCGTCCTATTCATCGTTTATGTCGCTGTGACGGCACTCCATATCGGCTGGGTCGTTCACCATGAGCCCTTTGCATTCGATGCGTGGAATGTGGCGGTTGATACGGGGGCTAGGCCGATCACGCTCGCTCGTTTCTTCGACTATTGGTGGTTTGAGTATACCCATTCGAATCCTCGGCTTGGTCAGCCGCTCGCGTACCTGTCGTATAAGCTCGAATATTTTTCCGTCATCGTTACGCCGATTGCCTACCTGGCGGTGACGCTCGCCATTGCCGCACTGGGACTCGGCCGTTGGCCATGGCGTCGGGGTCGCGACCTGGCCCTGTGGGCGATCGTCATCGGCAGCATGTGGTTCGCTCTACCTCAAATTGGAAAGACGCTGTTCTGCCGCGCGTATTGCGCGAACTACATCTACAGCCTTGCGATCCAGTTGTGGTTTCTCGTTCCACTTCGGTTCGCCCACAGCTCGGCACGCCAGGGAGTCGCGCGGTGCTTCGCGTGGGGAGGATTCGGGATTGCGGCTGGAATGTGCAACGAGCACACCGGGCCCGCGTTGTGTGTTTTTTTGGCAAGCTACGCTTGGTGGTGCCATCGGCACCGGCGCGCGGGAGCGAGCTTTGCGTGGTCAGGTGCCGTCGGTGCTGTGCTTGGATTCTCCGCCATTTTCTTGGCGCCCGGGCAAAGCGAACGCTACGGCGGGTTGGCTCAACGCACGTCTCTCGTCGAACGGATGTTGCAGCGCGGAATTACCGGCAACCTCGAAATCATTCGCGATCTCATTCTCGGCGTTGCTCCCCTCCTCGGGCTGGTCGCGGTTATTGCGGTTATTGCAATGGTTCGTAGCAATCGTGAAGTTCCGCACAGCGATGTTCTCGGGGCAGTCATGCGGCGAACAGGTTGGGTCATGGTAGCCGCACTTGCGATGGCTGCCACGCTGTTCGTTTCGCCAAAGCTTGGACCACGATTCTACTACGCCTCTGCGAGCCTGCTACTTGCCAGCGTCGTTGCCATGGCGAGCGAGGTCCTTACATCGCGCCAGCTGGGTTCGCTGGTCGTATTAGCCGTTGCATCGTCAGCGTACGCGATAGCCCATACGGTTCCATTGTATGCGCGCCTGGCACAATCCAGCGAACGCAGAATGGCGGAGCTCGCTAGGGCGCCATCTCGATCTGTGTACGTCGCCACAGCGTTCGACCAGGTAGAAGAATCGTGGTGGTCGTACGGCGACGATTTTCGCGACTCGAGAAAGCGGGATCTGGTGACAACCTACCTTGGACTATCAGGCCTTGCGCTCGACGCACCCGACCGGTATGCGCCGCTCGGTCTATCACGTGCGGCGTTTATTCCCGAGTACAAAATCGAAGGACAGGTTGCGATGGGCCACCAGGGAGGATTGGTGTTGGGCAAGGTGGACGGCTTTGACATGGTTGGACTCCAGCACGAGGCCCGTACCGCCACAGAGCGACTGCGAGCGCGGCTCCAGCCCGCCAAGCTAGAACAACTGGATGTTGCGGTGATCGTAGATCGACCGGGTATCGAGCTGCCGCGCCCACGCATCTTGATTTCGCGCTGGCGCGAGGGGCGATACGAAAGCTACATTGCGCAGATCCACCGCAAAGGCAAATCGCGAGTCCTAACCCTTCCGAAGCAGCTGGCGAATACGGATTACGACATCATCGTTTATCACGTTGGCAGCGAGGCTCGGCGCCTCGGAGGGACGAGCGGGGAATCGCTGCAGTACGTGCCCTGGAAACCGGGCGTGTATTGGGCGCTTGCATGCCATCCTTCGGAGTGCTTTGTGATCGCCGCCACGCGATCTGGCGGCGGATGAATCGTCCGGCTCTGCTGTGGGGTGCGATCGTTGTCCCGGTGTGGGTGGTATTGGCGTTGTGCGCCCATTGGGAGCCGATCGTTGGGGATGGATGGGGCCATTATCAATGGCATCGAGAATTTGCGCTGACATTGGCAAACGTCTGGACCTTTGCCCGCGAAACCTATCTCTACAATAACCCGCGCCTCGGCCAGGTGTGGACCTTATTGGTTTACACGCCGGGTCCGTTTCACGTCATTGTGACCCCGATCATTCAGTTGCTCCTGTTTTGGATCTTGACTGTGCTCGCGCTCGGGCGGCTCCCCCGGTTGTCCAGTTCTCGAGATGCTCTGACGTACGTCACTGTCACGGCCATGGTGATCATGGCCTTTCCGCAGATTGGGCTGATGTTGTTTTACCGCCCGTTCATGGGGAACTACCTAGTTGGATTCGTGCTGTGTGGCCTTCTGCTGATTCCCTATCGAATCCACGCCGAAACACCAACGGCTCGCCCGTGGTGGTGGACCATCGCCATGTTTCTGCTCGGAGGTTGTGCCGGTATAGCGAACGAGCATACTGGACCGGCCCTCGCAGCGATGATCGCCATTGCGATCGTCTGGTTTGTGCGCCGTGGCAAGGGTATTTCGCCGTGGATGATCGCGGGTCTCGCGGGATTGATCGTAGGCGGACTGGCGCTCTACTACGCTCCTGGACAAGCGCTGCGTTACAATGGGCTGGCGAGTCGTTCGATGGTCGATCGCATCGCAGATCGCACGCTCCAGCAAACCCTGCGCGTGGTGCTATCGTGGCTAACGTACACAAGATTCCTCGTCCCGTGGCTATTGCTTGGAGGCTGGGCCCGGTGGCTGGCGCGCCGCGATGCGATCGATCCCCTCGCGCCTACATCGCAAAGAGCCGCTGCATGGGGGGTGGTGGTCGGGGCATTCTTGATCGCCGTTACCCTGCTTGCATCGCCTAAGCAGGGCCCTAGGCTGTACTTCGCACCGATCGCTTTGATCTGCGCAGCACTCGCAGGTGCGGTGGTGCCGTGGATACGACATTGCGCCACACACGCGGGCGCATGGCTACTCGGGGCGGCAGCACTCGGATATGCCGGGGTCTGCCTTCTGACGACGTATCACACTGTAGGTGGTGAATTTGCAAACCGCCTCCACGCCATACAACACGGCGCGGCGCAGAGCGTGGTTTCGATTGTTCCATACAGCCTGAATCGACCGCGTTGGTTTGCTGGGGAGGATTTTGGCGCCGAATCGATACGCAATTCAGTCGCTTTTGGTCACGGGCTTGCCCGCATCGAACTCCAGCGACCCGCTGCAAAGACTGGCCGCGACCTCTCCGGGGAGTAACTATGGTACGACGTTGCTCGATGAGAATTAGCGACCTGAAAGTGAAGATTTTTGCAGATGGCGCCGATGTCAAGGGCATGGTCGAGATGTATCGCCAGCCATTCATCAAAGGCTTCACGACCAATCCCACGCTGATGCGCAAGGCTGGAGTGAAGGACTATCGAGCCTTCGCCAAGGAAGTGTTGGCCGCGATTCCCGATCGTCCGATCTCATTCGAAGTGTTTTCCGATGAGTTTGAAGAGATGGAGCGCCAAGCCAAGGAAATTGCCAGTTGGGGCAACAACGTCAACGTGAAGATTCCTGTGACGAATACGCGAGGCGAGCCGGCCTACAAGCTGATTCGCGCTCTAGCCTCGGCCGGCATTTCGCTAAATGTCACCGCGATATTCACGCTGGAACAGGTACGAGACGTCGTGGCGCATCTCGATCCAAAAACGCCTGCCTTGGTCTCCGTGTTTGCAGGGCGAATCGCAGATACGGGTCGCGATCCGGTTCCCCTGATGGCCGCCGCGCATGCCCTCGTTCATACGCATCCTCGCGCGGAGCTGATTTGGGCAAGTCCACGCGAGCTTTTGAACGTGTTTCACGCGGAATCCGTGGGCTGCGACATCATTACCGTGACCAACGATGTACTCGCGAAACTGACCAACGTTGGCAAGGACCTCACGCAGTTCTCGCTCGAAACGGTGCAGATGTTTCACAGCGACGCACAAAAAGCGGGTTTCCAGCTTTAGCTCTGCGCCCCACGCAAAATCTGACCGCGGGCCCATTTATGTAGCGCCACCTGTGTACCATCTCGGAACATGCTGCCGGCGCTTTCCCGTAGTCGGGCTACTGAACTCGTCGAGCCGCATTGGAGGGTGCTCTACAATTTTGTGTTCCGCCTCACGCTCGATCGCGATCGGACCGAGCGTTATCTCATCGACATTTTCGAGACCGCTGCTGTGCGACGCGATGAAGCCGGGACTAGCATCGGCTCTCATTCCACCGGCAACGATGCCCCTCGGCAAGCACCGCCAGGAGTCCTGGCATGGCTGGTGAAAATCGCAAATCAGATCCTCGAAGAGCGCCTCCCGCGCCAACCAGAAGTGAATTTCGACATCCTGGACGACACCTTGCGCAACGAGGCGACTCGCACGGATGTTGTGCGCTCGCTCACCGACCCCCAACGAGACCTTTTGTTGTGGGAACTAAAGCAGGGGTGCATGACAGCGGTTCTCAATTGCTTGCCCACGGGGGAGCGGGCAGCATTTGTGGCGTGCCACGTGATCAAGATGCCAGACGAACAGGCGGCGTACAGCCTTGGCATCAGCGAAAGTGCGTACAAAGTCCGGTTGTCGAGGGCGCGTAAGAAGATTGGAGACTATCTCGCACCCCGGTGCGAACACGTCGATCCGATGAACCCGTGCCGATGCCCTGCGCGCGTGGGAACCGCATTGCACAAGGGCTTTATTCGGTCCGTCGGTCCGGTTGGCGGCGAAATTTCTTTGCGCAAGCCCAATCCGTACGGGCGGTACGGCACGGGACCCGGCAACGACGATGCTCCAATGCGGGACATTGCGGCGATCTACCGCAGCCTCCCGGAGCCCGATCCACCTCCTGAGCTCGGGGCGCGGTTGGTCGACAAACTCGTAGGCCAGTCCTAGGCCGTCCTCGGGTGGCTGTACTAAGGTGCGCCCCATGCGTCCACACCCCCAGCATGCAGCTCCCCGAGGTCCCGTTGTGCTCGTCGTCATGGATGGCATCGGACGCGGTGCACGAGATGAAGCCGACGCCGTTGCGATTGCGTCTACGCCAACGCTTGATCGGCTGTGGGTGCCCGGCGTGCGCGCCGAGCTGCGCGCCCACGGCAAAGCCGTCGGGCTTCCGAGCGACGATGACATGGGAAATAGCGAGGTGGGTCACAACGCGCTAGGCGCCGGCAAAGTATATGCGCAAGGCGCCATGCTCGTTGGGCGAGCCATTGCGTCGGGCGCATTGTTCGAGGGCCAAGCGTGGAAAGGGGTGATTGAACGAGGCGCTCGAGGCGGTGCGGTGCATTTTCTTGGGCTGTGCTCCGATGGCAATGTTCATTCGCACCTCGACCACCTCGAGGCGATGCTGGCCGCGGCCGCGCGCGCCGGGTGCAAGCGGCTCTACGTTCATGCGTTGCTCGACGGACGCGATGTGCCACCGACATCGGCGCTCGAATATGTCGATCGCATGGAGCGCTACCTGGCGACGCTGCGCGACAGTGGCCTCGATGCCCGGATTGTCAGCGGCGGTGGCCGCATGGTCATTACGATGGATCGCTACGAAGCCGACTGGGCCATGGTCGAGCGCGGCTGGCACACGCATGTGCTCGCAGATGCGCGGTCTTTTGCGTCGGTGACGGAAGCCGTGAATGCGTTGCGGGCCGAGACGCCAGGCATCACCGACCAGGACCTCCCGCCGTTCATCGTGTCGCCCCCGGCGCCGATGCAAGACGGCGACGCCTGCGTCATGTTCAACTTTCGCGGCGACCGCGCGATCGAAATTTCGCGAGCCTTCGACGACGCCACACTCGACAAGTTCGACCGGGTGCGGCGCCCCAACGTGTTCTACACCGGCATGATGGAATACGACGGCGACCTTCACATTCCGGCGAACTATCTGGTATCGCCACCGGAGATCGAACGCCCCATGGGGGAGATCCTCGCCGGCGCGCACATTTCGCAGCTCGCCATCTCCGAAACCCAGAAGTATGGCCACGTGACCTACTTTTGGAACGGTAACCGCAGCGGCATGTTCGACAGCGGTACCGAGACCTACATCGAGATCGCTTCGGATCGGGTACCATTCGACCAGCGGCCATGGATGAAGGCCGCGGAAATCACCGACCGCCTCATCGCCGAGCTGCGCAGCGGCAAACATCGGTTTGCCCGGGTGAACTACGCCAATGGCGACATGGTCGGCCACACCGGTTCGTTCGATGCCACGGTGGTCGCTGTGGAGACCGTTGACCTACAGCTGGCGAGGCTCCTCAAGGTTGTCGAAGAACTTCAAGGAATTCTAGTGGTTACGGCAGATCATGGCAACGCGGATGAAATGTTCCAGCGCGACAAGAAGGGCAAGGTCATGCGCGGCGCCGATGGCCAGCCGGTGGCAAAGACCAGCCACACCCTGTCGCCTGTGCCATTCTTGATCCACGATCCAATGCGTGGCGACCGCTATGAAATCGATCCGGAGCGAGCGAAAGCGGCTGGAATCGCAAGCGTCGCTTCGACGGTCATCGAGCTGCTCGGATTTGTACCCCCAGACGACCTCCAGGCCTCCTTGCTGAGGTTTCGATGAGCACCAAGACCCTTATCGGCATCCTGCTCGCCGGTACGATCGGCATGATCGTGTTCTTGTTCGTTCAGCTCAGCGGCAGGCCGCACAAGATTTCTGTCGGCGCAAAAACCGCTGCGGCATGCGATCGCCGCTCGGCGGACTCGTGCTTACCGGACGTGAAATACGTCGATACGACCGGCAAGACCTATTCAGCCGAAGGCTTGCTCGGCAAGGTGGTGGTCGTGAACTTCTGGGCAACGTGGTGTAACCCGTGCCAGAAAGAAATCCCGGACCTGTCCAAGCTCTACGACAAGTACAAAGCCAACAATGTGCTCATCCTCGGTATCCTCACCGATGATCCGCCTGACTCAACGTTGCTCAATTTCCAATCGGATTACGAGATGACCTATCCCGTGGTGCGCAGCAATTCCGACATCATTACCGCATTCAATTACCCGCAAGCTCTGCCAACGACCTTCATATTCGACAAATCCGGCCGCCGCGCTGGTAGCCCGATCGTCGGCAGCATTCGCTTCGACGCGTTATCTGCGCAGATCGCCGAGCTGGTTGCACAGTAGCCAAGGAACCGGTGATTTCTCCGGTAACGTAAAGGGCCCTACGGGACCTTTCGAGCGCGCGCCACCTCCTCGCGGTGACGATAAATATCGTCCCACGAGATCGACATGAACCCACCTGTTTCGAGCTTTTTCTGCTCTGCTCCCAGCAAGTACTCCAGCATCAAATCAGAAGGTGTCCCGTGGGTAATGACAACGACGTTAGAATTCTTGTCACATTCGCGTAAGATCTGCTCGAGAAATTGAGTCACTCTCGCTTCAACATCTGTCTTGTTTTCGCCCCCGTACTCCCGGCCGTCCTTGTGATTGTTCTTGCCGTGTAATTTGTCGAAAAGCCCTTGTTCAGGCTTGCCGTCATATTTCCCCTTATCGATATCTACAATACTAGAATTCAGACGAATCTTGTCCTCTGATATGTGAAGCTCTTCACGCCAGACATCAGCGGTCTGCTGAGCTCGCGGCAACGTCGACACGTAAACAGCTCGAATATTGGCGTCGGAGAGCCCCTGTTCAGCGAGCAGATTTGTCGTCGTTAGAACTTGTGCAATGCCTTTTTCCGTAAGATTGGATTCTACATACCCTTCATTTTTTGGACTTGAGTTGTATGCATTCGCTATATTGTGTTCGCTTTGGCCATGTCGCACGATAATAATGCCGGGCTTGAGCCGAGCTGGCGCGCCATGTTGCGTAGCCGACTGGACCTCTCCCTTCGGAGGACTGTCGTATCCCAATCCAGCCCTCGAATTTCGATACCAACCGGGGGCGATTTGCAGAAGCTTCTCCTCGCGGCCGGGCGTTAGACTTGGATATGCCCGTCCTCCTAGTAGCAGCCACTGTAGGCCCTTTTTTTCTACCGGAAAGCACCCAGTATCCGATTGGGCCGAGCCTTCAACCGTTTTGGTTTGGATGGGCTCTGGGGGCTTGACCTGCGGGCCGCCTGGTTCACTCATGATGGTGAACATGGCCAATTGTTCCGCTTAAGGCAACAACAATCTCCTAAGCACAAATACTTAAAATGGCTAACAAATTAAAAGCGCGAGGCTCGCGGAGTAAGCGCTACTGGCGAGACTGGCGGTAACGCGACGGAGCATAACGATGCGATCGGCGACGAACCCTTGCGACCCTTGGAAGTCCCCGACGAGGGGCAAGTCCCTGACGAGGGATGGAGTCGGCGGCCCGAACCGAGCAAAATCACTGCGGGGAGGTACTAGTAGCCCGGCGGTGGTGGCGCGTTGTTCGGCCCGGGTGGCGCCGGAGGTGGCTGAGTTCCTGGAGCGGGCGCTCCTGGTGCTGGACCTGTAGGCGCGGGACCTGCCGCACCGTTGCACTGGTAATGGACTCTCCAGGCGGTGGCTGTGCGGGTGCTCACTTGGCCCGTTGTCGTTTGTTCGCTTCCGCCCCTGCGACCGCTGCGCGATCGGTAATCCTGCGACGACGAATCTTCACGCGCAAACGTGTCGGTTCCGATCGCTTCTTCGCCTTCCTGGACGATCGTGAAGTTGTTCGGACCGCAATGGGCCGACATCTCCGCGCCAGCCCGCTCCATCGCTTTTCCGCGATCACCGGACAGCTCAATCACGCCACCGCTTTGGTTGCGGCTAATCACGCGGGCACTGCCACAGGCGGCGAGTGCTAAAACCAATCCGAGACTGACGTTTCGAAGCATAGCGTTCCTTTTGCTGGTCACCGTCTAGTTGTGTTCCGACGTCGTCAACCCTAATCCATTTCGCATCCGGCGGGCAATGCTTTAGATTCCGTGAAAGACTCCACACGGGGACCCCACGGTGACAACACTAGATTCTCGCGGTGAGATGTTCGCAAACCGCCTGGCCAAAAACGCGCGTCACCTCGGCAAGTGGGCCAAGCGAAGCGCGGTCACTTGTTACCGCGTATATGACCGCGACATTCCGGAACTGCCCGTTACGGTGGACTCGTATGCTGGAGCGTTGGTCGTCAATGACTACCGGATCGACTCCGCCGATGAGGCGTGGCTCGACGATCTGGCGGCAATCGCCCAACACACACTGAGCGCCTCAGAAGTGCACGTCAAACACCGCAAGCGGCTCACTGAGCGTCAGTCCGGCCACCAATACGAGCGCTTGGCCAAGGCCGGGGAAACGCGCGTCGTCGTTGAGGCAGGACATCGCTTCGAAGTCAATTTGACCGACTACATCGACACCGGGCTATTTCTCGACCATCGCGAAACTCGGGCCCGCGTCGCGAGCGAACCCGCCCAGACCATGCTGAATCTGTTCGCGTATACCGGATCGTTCTCGGTCTATGCGGCGGCCGCGGGAATGCGCACGACCAGCGTCGACTTATCCGCGACGTATTGCGACTGGGCGCGTCGGAATCTGGAACTCAATCGACTCGATGGCGAAATCGTCCAGACCGAAGTTCGCGAATTTCTCGCCGCTGCCCGCCGCAGCGGTCGCCGCTGGGACCTTGCCGTCGTCGACCCACCCACGTTCTCAAACTCCAAACGCATGGACTACACCTTCGATTTGCAGCGCGACCACCTCGCATTGCTGAGCGACGTTGCGGCCGTTACCTCCACGGCGATCTGGTTTTCGACCAACCGCAAGCGATTCAAATTCGAATATTCCGGCAACGTAACCGACGAGACCTATGCAACCACGCCGCCCGACTTTCGCGGCCGGCCTCACCGAGCGTACCGGATCGCGCTCTAGTACCTCGCCACAGTGAAGATGATCGGTTGAGGCCGACGAGCCGCGCCGAG
>CAYQQM010000053.1:0-33232 GCA_964419605.1 uncultured Kofleriaceae bacterium
CATGCGCTCGGCAAGGGACGGTGCGCGAGAGCGGCGCCAGGGCGACGGCCCCAGCGCTCGAGCCGACACCGGGGGAAACGCGTTCCGGTCGCCCGATGTCGAATCCGCATCGGAAGCCGGTACCGACTGTGCCGAAGCTGCTGCTGCTGCCGCTGCTGGTGCTGGTGCTGGTGCCGGTGCTGCTACCGCTGCCGAAGCTGCTGCTGCTGCTGCCGCTGCTGCCGCTGCTGCTGCCGCTGCCGCTGCTGCTGCGTTCACCCATGGTCGTGGATCACACCCTTCTCAACAGGCTCGATACGAACACCATCGCTGATCTTGAACGGGCTCTTCCCCGATGGGAGGAGGTCGGATGCCTGCTGGCTGGCTCGAAACAGCGACGACGACGATCGTCTGCGACGACGCGCCGTTCTCCATGGCGAACGCATCCCCGTGGGAAGTCGCAGCCGATCAACTTATTTAGGGTCATCGCCCAAGCTACGAGGCCGCTTTGTAGAACGCCGTCGGAGCGCTTTGGCGGTGAGGGGCATTTGCGACGTATGAATACCATGGTAGTATTTCGATATGCGGGCCGAAAAATTCTCCGTGTCGTTTGATAAATCCACCGCGGAGGCGGTGCGTCGTGGGGCGAGGCTGGATGGCGAAAGTGTGTCGGCTTGGCTTGCCGACGCCGCGGCCACAAAGGCTCGCCAACGCAGTCTTCGGGAAGCACTGGATGCGTTCGCAACCGAACATGGGGTGTTGAGCGAAACCGACTTGGATTCGTTGATTCGCAAAGCCCGACGCACGTCGAAACTGTCCGGAAACACGCCAAGCGCGGTTCGAAGCAGAAGGGCACGCGGAAGGAAGGCGGCGTGAGTCTGATGCTGGATGCTGGAGCGCTCATCGCGTACGAGCATGGCGATCGGGTTGTTCAAGCGTTTCTCGAACGAGCAAACCGTCAAGGTGAACTGGTGCGCACCACCACCACGGTAGTCGCGCAGGTGTTTCGGCGCCCGGCCGCACAAGCGAAACTTGCGCGCCTACTACGGGGTGTTTTTGAAGTTGCGTTGGACAGTGAGCGCGCGCGTCGAACAGGAATCCTGTTGCAGGGCGCGAAACGAGCAGATGTCGTGGACGCGTCACTTGTTGAAGCGGTTCGAGATGGTGACGAGGTCCTGACTAGCGACGTGGACGACGTGGTTCGCCTGGCGACCGCAGCAGGAAAAACCGTGATCGTGACTCGCGTGTAGTGCTCGAGGCCACACTTCAGTTCATGAACTGGCACGCGCCGGTCGATGGCAGCGGCCGTTACGCACGCATCTGGCAATCCGTGACCCCACCCTCGACCTTTGCCGATCGTGACGTCGTTGCCATCGAGCGTGTCAAGGTACAGGTCATCCCCCGTCGGGGACTTCCAAGGGTCGTCGGTGGGGTCATCGTCGTACGTCGCCGTCGTGGTCAATGGTGGAGTCAATGATCACGTCAAGGTCAACGAATCAAGACTATTGATGTCTTCCCGGCTCATCAAATTTGCCATAAAAACGTTGGCATGGTCTCGGATGGTCGCTCTGGACCGCAGTAGGCTGGGGCAACGTGGCACCGTCTCGTCCGCATGGATTTCGCCGTCGCCTCGCGATCGTCACGGTTCTCCTTGCGGCAGTGCCCACAGCGGTGGTTGGGTACGCTTTGATCGGCGTAAACCAGGCGGCCCTAGAAACGACCCACCGCGAACTGTTGTATTCGGTCATCGACGGAGTAGCGGAACACCTCGATCGGGTTGTCGGCGATTCCACCACCACACTGGAGTCCATCGCGGGAACCCTTGGCGACGATAGCATCGACGCTGCTGCGAGGACCAGCGCAACCAAGCGACTCGTTGCCGCCTCGAATTCGCTGACCGCAGTTGGAATCTACGATGAGGCAGGTGACCTGGTCGACGTGGTGCGCGATGTGGGGGCTACGACCTCGGTTCCGAGCCGTTTGCCCGCCGATGTACGCCCAGCCACCGGAGCGGTTCCAACCCTCGGCCGCCCGGATCGCGGCGCGGATGGCCAAACGTTTCTTCCGGTCGTTGCCGCGATACGTCTCGGCGCCGCGACCTGGATCGCATACGCGCCGGTTTCGCTCTCGACTCTCGACGATGCGGTTGCCCAGATCGCTGCGGACTCGTTCGCTGGGGACATGGGGGCGGTGATCGTCGTCGACCGCGACCACCGCGTCATTGCCGGCGGCAACCCTGAACGTTCGCGTGGGCTAGAGCGGTCCAGCTCGCCGGTGCTCCAGAGATTGGGAGCAACGCCTGCGGGTACGCAGTTCTTAGCATTTTCGACCTATGATTCACCCGCGGGCGCGATGGTTGGCGCTGTTCGAGCGCTGCCCTCGTTGCCCTTTGCCGTTGTCGCGCAGATGCCGGTAGCGCGAGCGTTTGCTTCGATCGTTACGATGCGAAAAATCGTTTTCGCTGTGGTTCTTTGTGCTGTGGCATTGTCGGCTGCAATCGCGCTGTGGTTAGCGCGCCGACTCACCAAACCGGTTGAGCAGCTCGTGGTTTACGCTGGCGAGCTCGCGGAGCGTCGCTTCGATGCTCCCCTCGATGTGCGTACGGGCGATGAATTGGAAGTTCTCGGTCGAGCGATGGCCGATGCTGCATCCGCGCTGGCCACCAGCGAGCAGAAGCTCGGGCGAGAAGTTGCGATTCGCACCGATCTCAGTCGCTATCTGCCCAAACAGCTGGTCGACAAAATCGCCGACAACACGCATTCGTTGGCGATCGGCGGCCAGCGCCGCGCAGTAACCGTTTTGTTTGCCGATGTCGCGTCGTTTACCACCCTGGTCGAGCAGCATCCCGCCGAGTCGGTGGTGGCGATCATGAACCAGTTGTTTACGATCTTGACCGAGATCGTGTTTCGGCACGGTGGCACCGTGGACAAATTTATCGGCGACTGCATCATGGCGTTTTGGAACGCTCCCGATGAGCAGGCCGATCACGGTGCGCGTGCGGTGGCCGCAGCCATCGATATGCAGCGCTGGCTTGAAGTCGCTAACGAAGCGTGGCAGGCCCGACATGGCGTTACGATTTATCTGGCGATCGGCGTTCATACCGGCGAAGTCGTGGTTGGGAATTTTGGCTCGGAGAGGCGCATGGAATACACGTGCATCGGCGATGCCGTAAACCTCGCAGCACGGCTCGAGGCGGCGGCTCGGCCGCTTCAGATTTTAGTGTCGCGGGCAACTCGCGATGCAGCGGGGGAGCGGTTTGATTTTCGCGACGTAGGAGTGCAACGGATCCCTAGCCGGCTGGAGCCAGTCGAGTTATTCGAAGTAGCCCTATGACGCCCCGCTGGTATCTTGTTCTTGTCTGGCTGGTGGTAGTTCACGCGCGATCGGTGCGCGCCGATTCGCCCGGAACGTATGATTACGTCGTAAAGCCAGGCGATGACTGCGTTTCGATTGCCGCAGCGCAGCTGGGAGGCTGGTCGCGGTATGTCTTGGTCCACAAGTACAACCCGCAACTCGGTTCGCTCCCGCACCGGCTAAAGCCGGGTTCGATCGTAAAACTTCCTGCTAGTGACAGGTCTGCGGAGGCTACGCTGACTGCGGCTCGGGGGGCGGTTGAGGTTCGAAAGCCCGCCGAGCCGAAATGGGACCCCGCCCAGCGCGGCATGGAATTGTTCCGGTCGTGGCGACTCGGGGCGAGGGCGTTCTCCAGCGCGGAGGTCACGTTTCGAGACCAATCGCGGTTGTTCATGCGCGAAAACACCATCGTCATTATCCATGGTTCCACTGCTCAGCGAACCGCGACTGCCGATGCAGAGCTCGAGAACGGGGCGCTCGAAGCGCGACTGGCGGCGATGTCGAAGCGCCGCGTCATGGTTCACACACCGTCGGCCGAGGCGGCACTTGTCGAAGGCAACTCGTTGGTGACCGTCGATGCAGGCTCGGCAACCGTAGTAGCGAATCACGGGGGGCAAGACGCGACCGTGCGGGCGATCGATCCCAGGCGTCGACCTCGTGGCCCCACTGTGAAGGTGTCGGCAGGCATGGGATCGAAGGTGCTGACCGGCAAGCTGCCGTCAAAGCCTAGGCCGCTGCCTCCAGCGCCGACCTGGCGTTCGGGTGCGAAGCGATTTGTTGCTCTCGGAGGGGCAGGCGCAACGGTAACCGCGAACTGGAACGTCAGCCCGATGGCGGCGCGTTATCGCCTCGTGGTCCGCACCGCGGATGGGCAAGATGTAGCCGCGGCCGACGTGACCGCTCCTGCCACCTCGATGGAGATCCATCGGCTTGCGCCGGGCGATTACACCGCCACGATCGCGGTTGTGGATCGCGAAGGCTTCGAAAGTTCTCCTTCGGCCGCGTTGGCATTCGATGTCATCGGTGTTGCCGTGTTTGCACCCGGGGCGAGCGAGCCGCTCGCTTCTAGCGCAGGGAGCGAGAATCGCGACCCAACGGCCATTCAACCGCCGTTTAGCATCGCGCTCGGTTCGCGCATCGTGGCCGGGGGCAACATGATGTGCAGCGTGGGAGGCAGCGCGGCGCCCTCGACCATCGTGTCCGATGCATCCACTACCGCTCTGCGCTGCGAGGCGGACGGGGTCTCGCTCCCCAGCGTGCCGATTCGCGTTACCGCTAGTCCGGCCTGCGCTGGCGCCCCGAAGGAAGTCCTCTTAGGGGGCGCAGCATGTGGGCAGGACCCTGCGCCGGTTCCGCCAAAGCTCAGGTTGCCCGCCGTTGCTGCCCCTTCGGTAACTCTGGAGGTCGGCGGTTTGGGCGGCTACTGGGTGGTGACGGGGTCTCCAAGCTTGGGTGAAATTTCGGAGACTGATCGCGCGATCGCCAATGGCCCAGCATGGGGAGTTCGCGCGGCGGCTCTGTGGCAGCGCCGGCTCGGCATCGAATTGTCGGGATTGGCCGCTCGTACGCGATTGTCCGGAAGCCTTGGGACCGCAACGATTGTCGGCTGGCGAGCCCATCTTGTTGCAGGGTTAGAGCGCGGTCAGGTGGGGATACGGCTGTTGCTCGGCGCGGGAACGAACTCGCTTGTGCATGCCAGCGGCCCGGCGTCGCGAGACACTACCGGCGCGCTCGATGTGGGCCTCGCCGCAACGGTGAATGTTGGGTCGGGTTGGCTGGTTCGCTTCGATGCAATGGACGCGATCGTTCCCGGCGTTCAACGCCGGGCTCACATCCTTGAGCTCAATGTCGGCGTGTCGCGCGCATTTGGCCTGTAGTTATCAGTTTCGCCGGACTGGCTAATATTATTTGCGAAATTTGTCACAGTCGGGAATGTGGCAAACTACGTGCTTGTACGTAGGTGAGGGGCTCGGCGCGCATGTTCAGCGTTCTTGTCACGGTGACGGTGGTCACGGGCAGCACGATCGCTGCGCACGCTGATGACACCGCGATCGTCACCGTGACGGATGCGGAGGCGCTTCGCGCTGCGGAGGCGGCGGGTGCGGCGTTCCCGCTCGCGATGGCAGTCGATTCGGCGGCAGAACCGGAGTCATCTTCGCTCGGAAGCCTGCCGCTCTGGCTGTCGATTGCGAATGTCGTGCGAAGCGACGTCGAAGAAACCAGGCGCTCAGACAAGCACAGTGGCGTGGGGATAGCCGGCAACGCTCATCGCTTGTTCGACTCGGGCTGGCTCTCTCACCCTGCGGCCGCGTTTTGGTTGGTGGGCATAGCCGCCCGCTTTGACCGCCGTCCGTTTCACTCACGCGGTTGTGGGGAAATTCGCTTGATCTACCGCCTCGGCTACCGCCTGCCTGCCACCGAGCGGCGCGCGGCACTTGCCTCGTTGCTGCCACTCACGGTGAGCATCGAACTTCTGCCGGTACTCGACGGGAAACCCTGCGAGTACCTAGCTTCCTGGTGGCAGCGCGCTGTGAGCGGTGGCAGCAGCCCGCAGGGAGCGTCGCTTCTCGAACCCCGTGGACCGCTACGGTCCGCCCTCGATGATCGGAAGCAATGGCATCGCGTCGCGATCAATTTTCAGCGCGTTCGTTGGCCGTCCGCGGTTCGGCCGGACTTGGGAGGCCATGCAGAGTACGTGCTGCGCGCATTTCGCTGGGACTCCGCCGCGCGGAGTTTCGTTGCCGCACCCTTAGAAAACACGCCTGCGGTCGCCACGCTGCCACGCGGTAGCAAGCGGTGGCTCGATCTTCGCGATTGGCTCGCTGATCCGCAGCAGCGCGACGCAATCGAGCGAGGGATCGTAACGCTTCCGGATCGATTCCTCGCGACCCGCTCGCTGTCGGTTACGCCGCGCGGCCTGGCGCGTTTGGCGAACCGTCCGTTTCGGCAGTTGTTTCGGCCGGCGGACTTTGCTTCGTTGTCCTACTCGAGCGATCGCGCGATTCGTTCGCCGGAGGCGTTCATACGCCGCCTTGACGGTTTGAGTTGTGCTGGTTGCCATCAAAGCCGGGCGGTCGCTGGATTCCATTGGCTCGGCACGCGCGCGGTCGGTGCGGAGGTGGCCGATGTGGCGGTTGCATTTTCTCCCCATGTCGCTGCCGATCTGTCGCGACGTCGGCGATGGCTGCACGAGACGCCAGCAAACGAGGCATCGATGCGACCGTTCGCGGAGCGAGGGGAGTTGGATCGCGGCGTCGGATCTGCGTGTGGGCTCGGCGACCCGGGATTCGCGTCGTGGACATGCCCGAACGAGGCTCGCTGTGCAGCGGTTTCGGAACTTCCCGGCGATCGGACCGTGGGAGAGTGTGTCCCCGCAGTGCCGCAGGTTGGCGACGCCTGTGAACCGGCGCGCCTGGTTTCGCATCCCGATGGGGCCAAAGATCGCGCAGAAAAACGCCCGCTAATTGCGTGTGACGGGGGCCTCGTTTGCCAAGCGACTCGCGTGGGATTTCCCGGCGGCATGTGTTCTGGCGGCTGCGATCCGCTGCCGGCCGGGAGTCGGTGCGGCACCATCGCGATCCTTACGCCGTTCAACCATTGCCTCGCACGCGGTCAGCCGTTTTCTCACTGCGCGCAGGAGCACTCGCATCCCGCTGGCCTAGCCGCCTGTTCAGCGGATCAACCATGCCGCGACGATTATGTTTGCTCGCAAGCGAAAGCAGCCGCTGGGCAGGGCACGTGCATTCCGCCGTACTTTTTGTTGTCGCTGCGAGTCGACGGCCACCCGATCGCCCGATGAAGACGCCGTCTTTGTAGTCCAAGGTAGGGCGCCAGCACACGTGCATTTCTGGTGGTTGCCGCTGGTAGCCCCCATGGTGGGGGAGCGCTCCCCAGTGGAAAAGACTCAGGCAATTGCAGATAATAGGTTGTGCTAGGCGTTATCGTTGCATACGCATCCTGATGATGAGGAAACTGCTCGTTATTCCCTTAGTTTCGGCTTGTTCAGTTGGATCGGTGCTTTCGGACACCCCACTCCAGATCACGGCCACAACGACCGCGAAAGGGGGAGAGTATCAGCCGGCCAACGTGGTTTCGGTGTGGATCGAAAGCGCTGATGGCACCGCCATCAAGACCATCCAGCGCTGGAGCGGGGTTAGGACCCCTCACTTGGTTGCATGGAGACAGAAGGCGGGCGCCTCAGACGCCGACGCGGTAAGCGGTGCCACGCGCGCCAATCACACGACTCCGCTGACCATCAAGTGGTCGCTGCGAGATCGCAACCAACAAATCGTGCCAGACGGTACCTATACGATTCGCATGGAGCTTGCGGACGGCAACTCCACTGCTGCCGGGGACAACAACCAAGGCACCTTCACATTCGTCAAAGGCATGGAGCCTCAAACCCAAACTGGCTTAGCCAACGGCGGGTTTACGAATGTCTCGATCGAGTTCGCGCCGTAGCTTGCGAGCTGTGGGTAGCCATCGAATTCGCAAGCGAGCGCGTCGATCATGGCTTTGGGTCTGCCGGTGAAGGATCTCGCCCGGCGCTATCTCGTGTCGATGCGTCTGCACTCTGGCGAAATCTTGAGATCTGTTCACCTGAGCGGACACTGATCGATAACGGGTCTCCGTGTTGTACGGTTGTTTCACCGCTAAACCAACCCTTGATCTTGAGCCCCAACTTCGTGGACAGCGTAACTTTTATCAAGTTTCGTGGCGTCGTCGGGCTGACGTACGCGGATCCATCTGGCAAGAGGTCACCTTTGACATTGATGCTCGCACTGGCGGAATAACCTCCCTTTTCAACTGATCCTCCGACCTCAGCGTGAAGCCCTTCGGTGTTGACACCCGCTGAAGCACTGACGCTGTCGCCGCGGAGAATACGAGGTCGAGCTTGCCATCGCCGTCGACATCAGCCGTTTGTAGGTCGCCATCGAGAGGAAAGTTCTGCTCCTCGTTCCAGTCGTAGGTTCCGTCTCCGAGCGATCGGCCGAGTACCACCCTCGTCCCGTTCTCCGCCCGAGCAAGCACGACGTCGGATAGGCCATCGCCATCGACATCGCCACTATGGATCGTTAGCCCCTGGTGGTCATACAAGCTTGGCGGCCCACCGCCGTTTGTCGATACAGCCGTATCCGACCAGCCGGTGGGGGTTGCGCGCCGGGTGACGATTCGCCGGTTTGTCTTCTCGTGGCATACCAAGTCATCGCGGCCGTCGCCGTCGGCGTCGCCGGTCGCGCACTTGCCTTCGGCCCACCACGACACAGGCCCTTCCTGGAATCTGCCATTTCCGGTCGCGTAATACGTGCGGAGCTCGGTACCGAGCGCAAGCACCACGTCGTCTCGGCCGTCGCCGGATACATCCATGGCGAACACGTGGGTTCGCTCAGCCAGGTGTTCGATGTTCACGTCGAACGCGCATGATGCAGTCGTGCCGCTGGGTAGTGGGGGGGGGCGAATTGGGGCGGCACCGTTTCCGGGATGCACGCGTAGCGCGATTTCCGAGCACGCCTGTGCAGAGCCCACGTCAACATTTCAGCTCGACCGTCCCCGTCGAAATCGCCGGGCGCGAACCCCATCGGCAGAGGCGCGTCGCTTCCTTGTGCGGTCTGGGCGTCGGCGTCGAGTTCGGGCGCCCACGCCGGATAGCGCGGTGCCAGTGGCGCCGCCAGCGGGGTCGTTACCGCAAATAGCGTTGGATCCGTATTCTCAGCCGCGAGACTGAACGAGCCCGGCCCGGATAGCGATGGCGTTTGGAACCGGCGCGCGGGCAGCGGTGGACTCACCGCGGTGACGACACCGGATGCGTCGACGATAGCATCGCGGCCGACCTGATCCACGGCAGCCAGGATCGATGCATTCGAATCCGCGCCGGTCTGGTAACTAAAGCGATACGCACGAAGCACGCTACCGTGGTTGCGCACAACGACGCTGCGCAGTCGCTCGCCATGCACGCGTAGACCAGCCCCATTGCGGCCAACCCATGGGTCGGGTCGCACCTCGCGATAGAATTGGACTTCGGTCCCGGGTGCCGCAAGCTCAAACGGGCTCCAGCCGTAGCGGATCAGATTGAGCTCACACACCGTGGTGCACGCCCAGCTGTACGTCACCATATGCCCCCAGGGGTCGACGACCTGGGTCAACTGATACGATGCTTCGTTGTCAACGGACTCGTAGTCCTCGCGCGTACCGTCGGGATTCCACACGGTAAAGTGGTTTGCGCTTCGCTGGATGCGTTTCCGACTCTCGCGACGGGTGCTGTAAAATCCGGTACTTGACCCAAACGCGGTCACTGCGGTCTTGCAGCTCGGGCTAGCACTGTCTTGTACGCACGAAACCAGCTCCTCGCCGTCGAGCCAGAATCGGTCCGAAGCTTCGAGTCGAGAGATTCCGCCGGTGGCGGAAGTGCGCACAACTTGCGACGCAGCCGTTAACGCCCAGCCCGTGCCCGCGAGGCCCGGGCCACCCGCTGAACTGTACGACAGCTGAACGGAGGGCGTTATCCCGTAATAGGTCGGCACATCGATCGCGATGCTGGTGGAGAGCGCCCCCCGACCGTCGACTTGCACGTCGGCTTCAGCGACGAGTGGGAGCAGAAACGCAAGTAGTGCGAGTAGACGCGCGGCGAGGCAAGGATGGAACTGGCTCATGCCTGTAGGTGCACGCCACCGAAGTTAGTCGCATCGAAGTTGCCGATTAGCGATTAGCGGCCAATCACGTCGCGCCACGAAGCGATGCGCTGTCTCTCTACGGCAACCAAGCTCGGCATCCGGCGCATTCTGGGATGCTGTTTGGCTAGCGCGACCGTCGCATCCAGATCGCGCTCGGCGTCGGTCGCAAGTGCCCGGGCGCGGTCTCGATCGCGAGCGCCGCCGTCAGCCCACAACGACCCCCATCGCGCCGCGGCCAAGCTCGCGTTCAATCCGGTAGCGACCCAGTTGGCCGGTCGCCGCGAAAGGGATCGCGCTTGCTGCCGTTGCTGTAGGAGCCGACGCGAGAACAGCGATGGCGGCGTGGCACTCGATGCACGTGGCGGCATGATCGAGCAGCTCGGCTCGCACCTCCGCCGCAATCGAGTGGCCCGCCAGCTGCTGGATTTGGTCCGCGGACGGGCACGGCATCCCGTGCATCATGCCCGCGCGACCTGGGTGTGGGGAGGCCAACGCGTGTTATTGTCGCGGCGTTGGACACGTCCACATTGCTCGCCGCATTTCGGGTTGCGTTGGGCTCGTCAACCGATGTCCGCGTCTCTGATGAGACAGTCGTCGATCAGCTGCGCAACCTTCATGCGCGCGGTGCAGAAGCATGGTCGGGAATCGGGTTGGCGATCGAGGTGTTCGCTCGCGAACTTGCTCGTCGCCATGCCGACGCTGCTGAGCTCACCACGGTGGCCGATCTACACCACGACATTAACCTCGCCATTGCAGCAACTGCCGGCGACCCTCGGGCGGTTGCAGCCTGCGAACTAGCAGGAGCGCGCGCGGTCGAATTTGCGGCCCGCCGCCTGGGGGCAGCGCCATCGCAGGCCGACGAAGCTCGCTCGCTGCTGCGCGAGCAATTGTTTACCACCACGGACACTCGTGCCGCGGCCATTGCCACATTCTCCGGGCGAGGCGACCTTCAGGGTTACCTACGCGTAGTCGTTGCCCGAATACTTGCACGCCTGTTGCGACGAGATCGCCGCGAGGTTTCGCTCGACGACGAGGTTGCCGATGCATTTGCTCCGATGGTCGATCCCGAGGTGGCGCTGCTGCGCGAGCGCTACCGCCCGGCTGTCGACGCCGCCCTGCGCGCAGGACTCGCGGCGCTCGACGAACGTAACCGGGCATTGCTGCGCTACCACCTGATCGATCGCTGGACGATCGACCAACTCGGTGAGCGCTATAACATCCACCGCGCAACCGCCGCGCGGTGGTTGACGGCCGCGCGCGACGCACTTGGGGCAAACATCCGGCGCGAACTTTCGGAACAACTGGAAATCCCAGAGAATCAGGTCGATTCTATCGTCGCGCTGGTCACGAGTCGGGTCGTGGTTTCGCTGGAACGATTGCTTTCATAGCGGCGCGGGCCCGCACGAGGGTCCCGCGGGTGTAGATTTTTTCCCTGATAGTGTCGCGGTCGTGCCCAAGCGATGGCCGAGCGTAGCCGCCGCCCGATCACCATCACGGCTCGGCGATCGGTTTCACAGGCCAGACGCACGTGGTTTTTGAACCCCTCGAATTTTTTCGTCGCATCGCGTCACTGATCCCCCCGGCGCGAAGTCACAGCATTCGGTATCATGGGTTGTTTGCTGCCGCCTCCAAGGACCGGGCGAAGGCATGTGCACTCGTGCCGCCGGTCAACGATGAGGACGAGGCCGTCGAGAGCGGCGGCGAAGGTCGATGCAATCACCGGCCGAGCGGCGCCACGGCGGTGGCGGCGAATCAGACATCCATGTCGATTGCCAACGGTGAGTCCGCCGACGACCCTGACCGCGACGCGCCCTATCGCAAGCGCCGCCGCATCGCATTCATCGGTGAACTGCGCTACCTGGGGTAACATCGTGGATGCTTGAAGCGTCCTGTACTGGCGCAGCGAGCGAGGGTGCTTCAACAGCCGCCTCGTTGACTTGCGACGCGCTTAGATTGCATTTACATTCCGTGAAACGAAGCCCGTCGTTGATGCATGTCTGCACGCCCGATCCGCCGCCTGGGCAAGGGCACGATTCTTGACGGCCGAGAACGCAGCGGGACTCCTTGCCGCAACGGCTTAGCGCGACTCCCGCGAGAACCAGGGCGGCCAAGACGCCGAAAATTCCCGTGATCCAGGCGGCTTTGTTCGTCGCGCGAGACTGCGCATTTTCACCCAGAGCGTTGACGATCGCTTCGCTGTCCTTCTTGATCTGATGCGGTGACGGGGAGGGTGTAATCGACTGCATTGGTTCCGCCGCTGCACGCTTCACCTGCAGGGCTAGTAGGTCGGTGAGGTAGCGCTCAAGAACAGAGACGTCGATCCTCCCCTTTGCATACGCTGCGTCAGCTGCTTCAAGGCCCGAATAGTACGGAGATTTCTCGTCGGCGATGAAATCGGGCATTGTGCGATCACCCGGCAGGCGTTGTCGGAGTCGTATGCACAGCACCAGGTACGAAACCGCTCGGGCGGTGCGCCCGTTGCCATCAGTAAACGGATGGATCCAGTTGACTCGCCATAATAGGTACGCCGCGAGGTGAATAGCCGATCGTCCGCCGTTCTTGTCGACGTATTCGCACATCTCTTCCACGTGGCTTGGAACGTCTTCCCAACGCGGGGGCTGATGCTTTGACTTCCCGATTTCCATCGGGGTCTGGCGATATCCACCCGGATTCGCAATAATTTTGTCGACGGCGATCCGATTCAGTTCCATGAGCACCGACGGTTTAATGGAGGCGGGCGTGCGGCCATCATGGATTTGCTTGAGGTTTTCCTCGACCAGCTCCATCAAGCGATCGAACTGCCGCAGACCGTTGGCAGCTTCGATCGGCGCACGTTCTTCATCGGTCAACGGCCGATGTTCCGCGGTTTGGATTGCTTTACTGTGACGGTCAGTATCTTTGGACATTCACACTCGCGCGGCGTTCTCAGGCATCTTTCTTATCAGGTGCAGCAAGTTGTGCGGCGGCCTGGTTTACCGTTTCGCGAGTGATGGCCTCGTTCTCGATTTTCGTCGTGCCGTACACGAAGCTTCGGCGCTGTGCTTCTTTCTGCTCAGGCGTCATCTCGCGCATGAGGTTCTCAGTCAAAAGCTTAGCGAGATCTTTGGTCGACATGGTGGGCGTCCTATCGTGATGGTCTGACGTTACACTCAGCATGGAAGCAGTTTGGCCAAAGCGCAAGAATCGAGGTTGACGTACCTTATCTTAGATGACTCTCGCGAATGGAACGACGCTAACGGCCGATTGCCTACGCCGCTGATTGGGGCGCATGCTTATCGTCTGAGCTCTGCATACTACATGTCGATCCGACGAGTCACGATTTGTGTCCCAGAAGATGTTGCTAGACGGATCAAGAAGGTGGCCGGTTCGATGTCGGTGTCTCAGTGGGTCATTCAAATATTGCGGGGACCCGGGGACCGAACCGGAAGCAACGCGATCCACGGATAGCGAGGTCCCTGATTCGTCCGAAGCTATGTCCGGAGTCCGGCGACGGTGAACGAAAGCCGGCCGTTTCGGACAGGCGGACTCGTGTATTCAAGCAGTTACGGTGGCAAGGATTGTGCTTGTGCTCGAGTCACTGCGATGACCGCGCCTCGAATGATTCTCCCGGACCGTTTCTACATGGTGACGCGCCGTTGTTCGCAACGCATGTTCTTGTTGCGTCCGGACTCGCAGTCCAATCACAGGTTCCTGTATTGCCTGATCGAAGCGGCGAATCGGTGGGGCATCACGGTCGTGCTGCCGTCGGTCATGAGTAACCATCACCACACGATCATCTATGACCGCCAGGGTCACGTGATCGAGTTCATGCAGCATTTTCACAGCATGCTGGCGCGGAGCATGAATGCACTGCGCGGTCGGTGGGAGAACTTCTTCTCGACCGAGGAGCCGAGCCTGGTCGAATTGGTAGATCGGAACGATATCCTCGACAAGCTGACGTACGCGGCTACCAACCCGGTAAAGGATGGCCTGGTGGAGCGCGTGGCGGACTGGCCCGGGGTCAACGGCTTGGAGGCGCTGCTTTGCGGCCGGCTGGTGAAGGTCCGCCGACCTGAGAAGTTCTTTCGCGAAACGGGAGAGATGCCCGAACACGTGGAGCACACGTTCCAGGTCCCGAAGGACACACAACGAATCGGCGATGTCGAACAGTTTCTCAACGAACTCAGGGAGTCCGTGGCACGAACAGAGGCGGAGGTTGCGCGAAAGCCGGCGGAGGATGGGCGCTTCGTGCTGGGGCGACGAGGCGTACTACGACAGTCGTGGCGGGAGTCGCCGACGAGTCAGGAGCCCAGGCGCGGATTACGGCCGCGCGGGTCGGCTCGAAGTGAATGGTCGCGGTGCCAAGCGTTGCGGCGCAATCGAGTTTTCATCGAAGCCTACCGTGCAGCGCGCAAGATGTGGCTGGCGGGTATGGAGGCGATTTTCCCGCGGGGCACGTATTGGTTATCCCGCTTTGCACGCATCCAGCTTGTTGAGTCGATCGCGGTACCGATCACTTCAAACTAATTATTGTCGTCAGATCTCCTCGCGAGCTGCATAGCCCGCGCGTCGCGGTGTGGTCGAAGTGGCTACTGAATCGAGCTCTGGGGGGCTTCCATCGCGAGGTCGCAACTCTGAGGATCGCGGCGGGGTACGTCGCAATACCGAACACTTCCGGTCGGGTTCCCCGGACTGACTGCGGTCTATTGCAGAGCGCGCTCAACCTCTGGCCGATACAAACGCTGAAAGTCTTTATCTGCGAGGTACCCCTTGGTGAGCGATTCTAGATCAAAGGTTAGGATCTCCAGAACCTCGTTGAGTCGATCCAGTGATCGCCAGAACGCATCATGCTCGCCTTCCGTTCGCGTATGTTCGGCACCCGCTCGTTTGAGTCGTTGCAGTTCAAGAACCATTTCGGCCAACCCGAAGCTACGGAAGTTCGGCACGGGGCTATCGCGATTCATGAACTTGTGCTCGTAGACCGTTACAAAGTCGGGAGCGTTTTGCTCCAGGACTTCGTCCCCGAACTGCAGAAGGCTGAACCGAGACAACAAATGGAGGGCACCGCGAAGGCAAAGTTGGCGCCCAATTGGGCTGATCTCGGGATCCTGCCCTAGCGCAAGTAGCCTTTCACAAAGTGCCCGGAGTGGTTTCGAGGCGGAGCCGACATTCTCTGCGCGGGCAACCGAACGGAGCGTCTCTCGATCGGGTTCGTCAAGCGGCAGGTTGATCCAGTATGCAATGCCCCACGTTGCGCGCCGCGGGGTATTGTCTGCATCATGTAGCGGATTCTCCGATGTAGTAATCACGTGCGCCTCGTCTGAATTGTCGTATTGCGGATGGGGCGCTGCCCGTCTCTCCGGCAGGTGGTCCGAATCGATGCCGTGACCCAGCTCGTGCCCGACTATATGGTGGTCTTTCTCGACTGCATAACCGTCGTCGAACGTGTCATAGACAACTTCTAGGTCGCGATACAGAGGAATGAAGACGTCTTGCCAAGGTTGAATCGCGCCCAGATCGTATCCTTTGGCGTGTGCCAGATCGACGCGGACGAGAGCGCCCAGGCCGGCATTAATCCGGGTCGGGTACCCCTCCCATACGGCGCGCATGGCCAGTTCGCGGCCGGCACCGGCTTGCTGGAGCAACGTTGCGAAGGCTTGTAGGAGTTTCGCGCGCTGCCATATGGTCAGGTGGCGATTAAAGCGGACCTTCCCCGAACCATCGTGTAACGCGCGCCAAGTTCTCTCGAGCTTGTCGTATGCCACTTGGCTGATCGTTTCGATCCCTGCCTGATTTCTTTTAGACCCGGCTACATCGTCGACGACTAGATATGTGCCGAAGGGTTGGATTTTGATGCCCGGGGACAACTGCGAACCAAGTTCTCCGTCTGAGCGAGCCCTCTGCGCTGATGGTTCTGAGCCGCGGTTCGCGGCGTTCCAAACTCCTGCGCATTCGCCCCAACGGCCGGCAGTGGGGAACATCTTTGCGACTTGCTGAGCTGTGGGAACGCACTCCATTACCGGGGGATGTGCTTGCTCTGTGTGCTGCGCTTGGCTTGCCGTCGACGGCTGGTCACATCCAACCGGAGAAATCCATGTGCGTACACCTACTGCTGACATCAAGAATTTCCCAAGGATAGGTAGGGCGGATCCCCCCAGCCTTAATGCTTGAACCTACGGTGGAGTTCAAACGGATGCAAGCCGAAAAAATCGTGAGGTCCGCGTCGGAACTAGCGTCGACCGAAGCCAGAGCTGGCACCCCTGACCCGCCGGTTTCGAGGCGAATTTTGTTGTTGTTCAAACGGGATGGTTGTGCGACCGGAGGCGACCGTGTTGCACCGGGTGGTGTGCGAGCACAAGGCGACGCTGTTTGCCCAAGCCGAAGCACGGAGCGCGAGTGGGCGCGGTTATCCGGGTCATGTTCGAGATGAATTCGACAAGTACGAGCGCTGCGGCATCTTGGCCTACGGCGTGGTTAGCGCACGGTGCCAGACGTGTGGCGACGAACAGGTCGTGGGCTTTTCATGCAAACGCAAAACGCTGTGCTGCCGCGCAACCGCCGCGCGGTGGTTGACGGCCGCGCGCGACGCACTTGGGGCAAACATCCGGCGCGAACTTTCGGAACAACTGGAAATCCCAGAGAATCAGGTCGATTCTATCGTCGCGCTGGTCACGAGTCGGGTCGTGGTTTCGCTGGAACGATTGCTTTCATAGCGGCGCGGGCCCGCACGAGGGTGTAGATTTTGCTTGATCATGTGGCGGTCGCGCCGAAGCTATGGCTATGAACGAGGTGCCTCGTGATGCTTGAGAATACGCACCAGCACGAAACTGCTTTCCTGGCGGGAGGCTGCTTCTGGGGCATGCAGGAGCTCATTCGAAAGTTGGATGGCGTCATTTCCACCCGCGTAGGCTATGCAGGCGGGGACGTTCAGAACGCGACGTATCGCAACCACGGCACACATGCCGAAGCGATCGAAGTGGTATTCGACCCTGCGAAGCTGAGTTATCGAAAGCTGCTTGCGTTCTTTTTCCAGATTCACGATCCCTCCACGATGAACGCCCAGGGCAATGATCGTGGTGCGTCATACCGTTCGGCGATTTTCTACACTTCCCCGGAACAGCGGGCGATTGCGGAGCAAACGATGAAAGACGTCGAACGCTCGGGGAAGTGGCCGGGGAGGGTAGTGACGCAACTTGCGCCTGCGGGTGCATTTTGGCAGGCGGAGCCTGAGCATCAGGACTACTTGCAGCGCTACCCGGATGGCTACACGTGTCATTACGTTCGACCGGATTGGACGATCGAATGAGTGCTGGCATGCCCACCAATGTGAAGAGCGTGGAGGTAGAACGATGACGACAGCGGGAAGCGTTCCGACTTGGAAAACGGTGATCGACCGCGCAACCGGGACGGCTCCAAGACCACCTCGGCGAGTGGAGAAGTCAGACGACGAGTGGAGGAACGTTCTGACGGAAGAGGAGTTTCGCGTGATGCGCGCGAAAGGTACAGAACGCGCTCATAGTTCATCGATGTGTACGCTGTTTTCGCCCGGCCGGTATGCATGCGCGTGCTGCGATACGGAGCTGTTCGATTCCGGGGAAAAATTCGACAGCGGCACGGGCTGGCCGAGCTTCACGCAGCCCACGGCTGACAATGTCATCGGATACCACGCGGATCTGAGCCACGGCATGCGCCGCGTCGAAGTGACCTGTGCTGTTTGTGATGCGCATCTGGGCCACGTATTCCCGGACGGGCCCGAGCCTTCCGGATTGCGCTACTGCATTAACGGAGTCTCACTAAAAAAGCGGAGTGAAGCGTCCGCACGGGGTTGAGGTGCCGGGTGCAGGCTCGGTTGCCGACATTTACGGTTTGTATTCGTCCGCGCCCACGTCGCACATTGCACCCTGCGGACGGGGATCGGCGCTGAAGTCGATGGTGTTTCCGTTGCAAATCGCTGCGTCGCGGATCGTCGTAGGCGTGTTGGCGGTGAGTTGATAGTCATTTTCCGCAGGGTTGGCGAATTTGGGGTCGGTATTGCTGGGCAACGGATCAAACATGCACGTGCCGGCGGTCGCGCTGGTGTTGCCGTAGATCAGGTTATTGCGAGCGACGAATGCGGAATCAGAACAGGCGACACCTCCTGCTCCCGCGGCGGTGGCCGAATTGAACACAATCGTATTGAACTCCAGCGTACTTTTGCCGATTGGTAGGGCCCGCACTCCGCCGACCTCCGATGATGCGGGAGTCCCGTTGTGGTGAATGAAGTTGTTGACGATGTGGAATGCGGTGGAGTCCGCCATGAACACCCCGGTTGTTTTATTGTTGCGAATTGTCGACCTGGAGATGTTGAGGGTGCCGCCGGCGACATACATGCCTCGATCGTTGTCTGCGAACGTCGACTCCGAAATGTTGATGGTGCCGCCAAAGCCCGTGATCCCATCGTCGTTATTGCGAACCGTCGATTGCGAAATATTGAGCGTTCCTCCGGACATGTCGATGGCTGAGTGCATGTCTCTGAGCGTCACGCGCCGGAGCGACACCGCGGTTCCGCTCGTTGACAGGCGAAGTCCCAGAGCGTTCGGGCTGCTGATCTCTAGATCGAAAATGGTGACCTGAGAACTGCCGACGAAGTCGAACATGTACCCCGTGCCCGCAGAAAGCTTCGTACCTGGGTCGGCGAGAATCGTGACATTTTGGTTGGTAATCGCGACGCCTTCAGGGAGCGACCCCGAAAGTTTCACGAAGTTTCTGTGGGTAGCGAGCGCGACTTTTACTGAGGAGCACGGTGCGGATTGACTGCAGTCAGTCCCGCCACCGGTTGGGGTTACGTACGCAACGTCAGCGCTTGCGCCACAGGAACCATTGGGCAGACACGCGTTCGATGCGCATTCGCTGTGCGAGGTGCAACCACGGCACATGTTGTCGGTTCCGCACGTAGGTGTGGTTCCGGTGCATGCGGCGCTGTCCATCGCAGTGCATTGCACGCACGTGCCAATGCGGACACCGCTCGGCAGTTCGCAGATGGAGAGTGGCGCGGCGCAATCGACGGCGGATCTGCATTCGCCAGGCTGGATATGGTCGGGGTTTGCGGTAGTGCAGGCGATGATTCCTGCGGATAAAACACTGAGGACGACTGCAAGTTGGTTCATGTCGGCATCCCGGGGAAGTTTAGAACGTGGTCGTCCAGCCCGCGACAGCGCCACTCGTGGTGGCGGTCAGAGTGGGCGAAGAGGTGGGTTGGGCGTTGCGAAGCAGCAGGTACAGTCCGGCGCCGATCGCTGCACCCCCAGCGACCGCAAGGGCGATACCCGGGCCACTGTAGATGTATTGGTTTTGTTGACCTGAGTCGGAAGAGTTGGCGGCGAAGGACAAATACGTCCCGATGGCGAAGGCAGTGGCGCCGGCGCCGATGACGAGCGTGGGAACGACCCTCGATGGCGATTCTGGCTCCCCGGATAATGCGGGTGCCGTTTGTGCCGGAGCCAGGCGTTGAGATGCATCGAGTTGGTTGGCTTTCGTGCTGGTGGGGGAGGTGTCTGCCGCAGGTTGGCGTGCAGCCGAGTGCTGAAGCATGAGATTGGCGAGCTCTCCGGCAGACGTAACCAGGGTAGCGTTGGTGCACTTGGGGCACCAACCGCGGTCGGTCGAAGGAACGCTGTCACTGGCGACCAAGACCTGGCCGGTGAGCACCAGACCTTCGCTGGCCTTATCTGGTTCTACGTTCACCACCACTAGGCGATCGACGCTCTTGTCGCGCGCGGTGGCTGCGACACAGGGCCAAGGTCGGTCCAAGGAAGTGCAAGCGACAATGGCCTGGCGCTCAGCGGGCGTAAACGAGAAATCGGGCACTGTCCACGACGCAGCCCGCAAGGTCTGCGCAACGGTTGAGGCCACAACGTCGAGCTGCAGGGACTTGGCGGACCCGTAGACGACCACCGCGGCCGATTGGTCGCGAGCGTTCGCGGGCGTAGGCGTTGCGATGGCCGCAGCGGCGGCACCCAGGGAGGTTACATGCATCAGTCGTTTCTTGATCACCAGGGTTTCTCGATCGTGACGGGGTCTGAGGTCGTAATGACCACATTCATGGAGATCCGTTGTTTGATGTCTTTGTTGACCAGCGTGATGCGGTGTGGCCCGACGGGAAGTTTTACGTGCACCGGAGTGGTGCCGACATGAACGGAGTCGACGTAGACCTCAGCGTAGGTGCGGAGCACGGTAACATCGAGATCGCCCTTTTCGCGCGGAACCGGCTTGGGATCAGGTCGCGACGGCTTGGGCCGAGGTCGTTTATCGGCCTGCTTGCTATCGCTGTCGGGTTTCGAGTCGGTCGCTGCATCTTTTGCGACGACGTCCCCCGCATCGCGGGCCACGACCGGTGCAGCGTCTGAGGCAACGGCTGCGTCGTGGACCGCAGCAATCGCCGAATCCGGTCGCAGCGGTGGGGGAGGAGGGACCGCTGCATCGTGCATCGCTACTGCGGTTCCGCTCGCCCGAGGCTTTTGCGTGACCACAGCAAAACTGGCGATCGAAACCGCTATGGCAGCGCTGGTCAGCACCGGCCACACCCAACGGCGCTGCGAGCTGCCGAGGTTGAACGTTTCACTGGCTGCTCCGGATGCAGTGCTCGGCGGCGGGCCGGTACTAGGCCTCGGACTTATGCGCCGCGGCGTCTGCATCGCCATTTGTGTGTGCGCTTCACGTGGGAATCTCTCGGCCAACAGGCGCATGAGCTCGCTGCGGCCATCGCGCGGACAGTCGCGGCACGTGGCGAGATCAAGGATGGCGTCTTCGGCCGTGGCGTAGCGGTTCGCGAGTGGTCGCGTGAGCAGTTTCTTGAGTACGGCAACGACGTCGGCGGGTGCGCCGCGCGGCATCGGGATGTCGCGGAACAGCACTTGAGCGATAACCTCGGTGAACGTGCCCTTAAACAGCGATTCCCCGGCCAGCAGCTCCCACAATAGGACGCCCACGGCCCACAAATCGGTGCGGCCATCGAGTGGTTCGGCATTCGCTTGTTCGGGCGACATCCACGCGACTTTGCCTTTCACGGTCCCGCTGGCTGCGGAGCTGGCATCGCGCGCTTTGGCAAGTCCAAAGTCGGACACCTTCACAGCACCTTCCCACGACAACAGCACGTTCTGCGGCGAGACATCGCGGTGTACCACGCCGCGCGTGCCCCCCTCTGGATTGGGCAGGTCGTGAGCGTAGCCGAGGCCGCGAAGCATCTCGATCGTGAGGAAGATCGCCACTGAGGTTGGAACCGGCCCCGAAGCAAGCAGCGCTGCCAGGTCCTTGCCCTCGACGAGCTCCATGGCGAGAAACAGACGGCCTTCCGTATCGCGATCGAAATCGAACACGGTGACAATGTTTGGGTGTGAGAGCCGGCACGCGATGCGGGCTTCTTGCACAAACATCGTCGCGAACGCAGGTACCTCGGACAAGCCGGGAAGCACGCGCTTGATCGCAACCGTGCGAGTAAATCCCTCGGCGCCGCTGGCAGTTCCAACAAAGACTTCGGCCATGCCGCCTGTGCCGAGTTTGGCGCCAAGCTTGTAGCGGGCGGAGTTGGGAGTCACTACTGGTCCGGCCGGCGTCGTCGGCGCGTGCGCGACTGCGGCTACGGATCCAGATGGTGAGGCAGGAACGGGCAGGGGCACCGGCCCCTGTGCCGTGACAGGAACGATTGGGACGGCGCTGCTGCGAACAATCGGGGTTAACCCCGTGGGCGAGAGAATCGTTGCGCGAGAGACGTCGGTCTGCAGAATCTCACGGGCCCAGCTTTCAATCACCACCATGCCATTGGGTTGAAACGCGTTTCCGGGCGTGGCCTGAGCCAGTGCGATGGCAAACGCGTGCAGATCCGCCGGTCGTTGGTCGCAGTCGCGGTGCAACGCCGCCAAAATCGTCGTGGCCCAGCCTTCCGGAAGATCGGGGACGTGGGTTCGCGGATCGACCGGCGTTTGGGTCATTTGCCGGTGGTAGAGTTCGGCCGCGGTCAGCTGGTAGTACTCATTGCGCGACGCGGTGTTTTGGAACGGCAGCCATCCGCCCGTTACCATCTGGTACGCGATGACGCCGAGGGAAAAGATGTCGACGCGCGCGTCGAGCTCGCCGCCGCGCAGCTGCTCAGCCGCGGTGTACGCGGGCGTGCCGACGACGGCGCTGGTGCGGGTTAGAGCGCCGCTCGGCAGCTGTTCGCTGAGCTTGGCCACGCCAAAATCGAGAATGACGACGTGATACGGGTTCGGATCGCGCGAGACTAGAAAGATGTTGTCGGGCTTGAGATCGCGGTGAATGATGCCGCCGCGATGCGCTGCCGTGAGGCCGTTGGCGATCTGCGCCAGAATTTGCAAGCAAACGTGAAGCGGCGGCGGCGTCTGATTCGCCGACAAGAACTGGTTCAGCGTGGAGCCATCGAGGTAGTCCATGACCATGAACCACGAGTGGCCATCGGCGAGCGTGCCGAAATCGTGGACGGGGATGATGTTGCGATGCTCGAGCGACGCGGCGGCGCGCGCTTCATTGATGAAGCGCTGCAAGAAATTTTGGTTTTGCGTCCATTCGGGACGCAACACTTTGAGTGCGCGCAGCTTTTTGAGAACGACGTGTTCGGCCAAATACACCGAGCCCATGCCGCCCTCGCCGAGCAACTTGATCACCTGGAACTGGCCGACCTGGGTCCCGATCATGGTTGGACCAATTTCATACCGCGTTTACGGCCAATGCTCCATCGACTTCGTAGCTTCCTACACAAACTAAACCCAAAAAACTCCTTATGCTTGCAGAATGCGATTTGTCGAACAGCCTCTGCCTGGGGTGTTTCGAATCGAGCCCGAGCGGCATCACGATGAGCGGGGCTTCTTTGCCCGCAGCTTTTGCGAAGCCGAGCTCGCCGCCGCGGGGTTGCATACCCATTTCCCACAAGGCAACGTGTCGTGGAACCGCGCAAAACACACGCTCCGCGGCATGCACTATCAGGCTGCGCCCCACGGCGAAGTGAAGATTGTTTGTTGCACGGCCGGCGCAATTCTCGACGTGGTGGTCGACCTTCGGCGAGATTCACCGACGCGTTTGCAGTGGCTGGGCGTCGAGCTCACGCCCGCTTCAGGCGCTCAGCTGTACATTCCCGCCGGCTTGGCTCACGGCTTTCTCACGCTTGCCGACGATACCGAGGTCTCGTACCGCATGGGGACGCCGTATCTGGCCGACCTGGCCCGCGGGTTGCGCTGGAATGATCCGCAGATCGGCATCGCGTGGCCCGCTCTGCCGGCGGTGATCTCGCATCGCGACGCCTCGTATCCCGATCTCGACGCTGGGGCGTGCGATGCCTGACCCCGCTTCCGAGAGCATACGGATGTACGAGCTAGTGCGCGAACTCTATCCGATTTGCCGCAGCATCACCGGCGACGGTGTCCGGCAGACGCTTGCGGTAATCGAGAAGCATCTTCCGCAGCCATTGCAGCGCAGCGAAGTGGCGACCGGGACCCAAGTGCTCGACTGGGCCGTGCCGAACGAGTGGAATATTCGCGACGCGTGGATCGCGCGGCGCGACGGCACACGCGTGGTCGACTTTCGCGCGTCGAACCTTCACGTCGTCAACTACAGCGTTCCAGTGCGCGCCCGCATGACGCTTGCCGAACTGCGACCGCGGTTGTTCACACTTCCCGATCGACCGGATTGGATCCCCTATCGCACGTCGTATTACTCCGAGACGTGGGGATTTTGCCTGTCGCAGCGCGCTCTCGACGCGATGGTCGACGACGAATACGACGTTTGTATCGACGCTACCCTCGCCCCGGGCCACCTCAGTTACGGCGAGCTCGTGCTACCCGGCATCGAATCGTCCGAAGTCCTCATCTCGACCCACGTGTGTCACCCGTCGCTGTGCAACGACAACCTGTCGTCGATCGCCGTCGCCGCAGCGCTGGCGCGCGAACTTGCGAGCCGACCGCAGCGACGGTGGACGTATCGCTTCATCTTTGCACCGGGCACGATCGGAGCGATCGCATGGCTTGCGCGCAACCGAGACGTTGTGCCGCGAATTCACGCCGGCCTGACCATGACCTGTCTTGGCGACGCTTCGCCGTTCACATACAAGCGCACGATCGGCGGGGCCGCGGCGGTCGATCGCGCAGCAGGTCTGGTGTTGCGCGATCGCAAGCGCGGCGACTCGCTAATCGACTTCTTTCCGTACGGCTACGACGAGCGCCAGTACAATTCACCCGGATTTCGCGCCCCGGTGGGCAGCTTGATGCGCGGCCGGCACGGCGAGTTCCCCGAGTATCACACCTCCGCCGATGACCTCAGCTTTGTTTCGGCCGAGCGACTCGCCGAATCGCTCGACGTGATGTGCGGCATCGTCGACGTGCTGGAAGCCAACCGCACGTACAAGAATTTGGCTCCGTACGGCGAACCTCAGCTCGGTGCGCGAGGCCTCTATCGGGCCACGGGCGGAACTGATATTCCCGACTTCACACTTGCGATGCTGTGGGTGCTGACGCTGTCCGACGGCGATCACTCGCTGGTCGACATTGCCGAGCGATCGGCGCTGCCGTTCGCGTCGGTTCGCGCTGCGGCAGACCGCCTGTGCCAAGCCGGGCTGCTCGAGTAGACGCACGTCCCCTTATGCTCTCGATAACAGTATATGCGCATATTCTGTTATGGTGTATCCTTGCAAAAGGGCATGAACATTTCAATTACGAAAGAACTGGAACGATTCGTCGAGCAAGAAGTAAAGAGCGGACTCTACCAGTCGGCTAGCGAGGTCATTCGCGCCGCTCTGCGTCGCCTAAAACAGGATCAAGAGCATCGCACTCCGCGCTTTGTAGTTTCGTCGAAAAAGCGCTTGGAAGAAAAAATCCTCGAAGGCATTTCGGAACTCGATCTCGGCGAGGGTCTTCCTGCAACACAGATCTTTGCCGAGCTAAGGACACGTAGCGCTCGTAGCCGCCGCTCCCGTGGGTAAGATTGTCTTTGCCCCTGCGGCCCAGGCTGACCTTGTTGCACAGTGGGACTTTTATGCCGATGAGGTGGGCGATGTCGATCTCGCCGATCGCTTCGTAAGATCAGTGGAGCAAACCGCACAGAAATTGGCACGCAATCCCGAGCTCGGACGCTCGCGAGCATTCCGAGCGGCAAGAAACGTGCGCGCCTGGGCAGTCTCGCATTTTCCCAAGCACATCATCTTTTACCGCGCTGCGACTCTGCATGGCGGCGTAGAAATCATCCGAATCCTGCATGGCGCGCGCGATCTGGACGCGTTGTTTCGGTAGGGCTGGCGCGGTTAGCTCGACCTCTAAATAAAGCGCGAGGCGGAGACGGGAGTAGATGAGTAGCAGCAACATGCGCGCGCAGCTTGCTCGTCCGCGATGGCCCAGGATGCCAAAGAGCGCGGGTGCGGTCACCCGCCGAGCGCCTGTGCCAAGCCGGGCTGCTCGAGTAGACGCACGTCCCGTTTTTTTTGGCTGACATCACGCGAGCGGATTCTGCAACTTGAGCCCGGGGAAGCGAGCAAAGTCGCGGTCCGTGGTTGCGAGGATCGCTCCGTGCTCGATGGCCAGCGCCGCTAATGCCGCATCGGTTACGAGAGGGCCCGAAACCTGAGCGGTCACCAACACATCGCGCAGCGTGGGCCAATACAGCTCCGAGGGCTCGAGGATCGCTACGTTCGGTAGTCGAAGCCAACTATCGACGTGGCCGCGCGCTTCCTGGATCGTGAACGGCTGGCGAAATGCTCTACGATTGGTGCCGATTCTCAGAAACGCGTGAATCGTGATCCATGGCAAGCGCACGGCCTCCGGGCTGTTCAGCAGTTGCTCGAACCAAGCCTTTGCTCGCGGATGCTCGGGCGTGCCTGCGTGGTACGCGTAGAGCAGTACGTTTGCATCGAGAATGATCATCGATGGAGCGGACCCTCCACTTGTTCGAGCAATTCACCGATATTGTCGAGCGCAATACCGTCTCGCGTTCCGAGGTCGCGCGCGGTGACCACAAATCGCGCGCGCGGTTTCTCCGCTTGCTTGGCCGTAAGCCCTCGCCGAATGAGGTCGTTGAGCGCGTCCTTGAACGAACGCCCGGTACGTCGGGCTTCGGCCGTAACCTTTGCCGCAACATCATCGTCCAGGGTGGTAGTCGTTCGCATGATGCCTTTGATGCTATCTCGGAGCATCACAGGAATCAACCGAGATATGCCATCTTATAAATGGCTAAATTCATTGAGTAAATATTACACATGCATCGAGCTGCTGGCTGGCAGCGGGGCATCGATCGGATCTCCTCGGTCCCGAAAGGGGGGGATGCTGCAAGCGTTAAATATCTAAGTAATCTTGCGATCGCGAGCGACGAAGGCTGGGTGGCATAGAAGTCTTTCCCATTCGAGGAATTTCTCGACGAACGATGGGCTGGAAAGATCTGCTAGGTTCGTAATCTAGGTCACGCTCCGCTCCTGATCACTCACATTGCGCACGTTTTTCCTACTCCTACGCTCTGCGCAAACGTAGGATGCTGGCGATGGGCGAAAGTAGTCCCCAGGCGGTGGTGGTTCCTCCAGAGCGGCTGGCTCATGGAACGACGCAAATCCACGACAAACAGCCCCCTGTACAAGCCACTCCGGGTTCACTGGTTGCCTCGGCTCTGCTTCCGTTGCCCACTCTGGCCGCTAGGCTCATCCATTCGAGGGGAACGTTTCCCGCCGAGGCTGAGTCAGCAGCTTCCGGCCACGATGGCCACGACAAAAGTCTTACTCAGCGCCGCCTGGAGACTGCTTGGCAGGGCATGTCGGTCGGCGACGAAACGACGGCAGCGGCCATAGCCACAACCATTACGGTGGCCTTCTTCGTGGTAGGACGCCGCTTTGCCGGCACGGTTTCCCTGGAATCTAAGGCAACGGCGGATTACCTGTGGAGTAAGATCGCGCCATTTGTGGCCATACCTGCCACCGGAACGTTCGGATCGGTGTCCCAGGGCCGCTTCAACCAATTTGTTGAGGACGCGTTTAATCTCGACGTAGCGGCGGCGAAGCACTCCTTCGACCACTGGCTGTCCATGTGGGTGGCGCCGGCTACAGCGCGCGCAGCGCCGTTGCTGCGCTCTGTCCGGAACGTTTTCGGCAAGGCAAGCCCGACCGTTCGCAACCCCAATGACATCGAAGCCACGTTCAGGCATGTCGATGAACCCGCTGGAGGACCGGTTGCCTCGACCGGAGGGCGAGATGTCGTTCCAGCAGCGAGTGCGGCTGCGACGAAGGCGATATCTCCGTTGCCAACGGCGGGAGGGGCGCAAGATGTAGCCGCTGCGGCGCGGTTGGACAACCTGGCTAATGCACTGGGCCGAGTGATGCGGACGTACTTCGCTTTGCCTGCGGCGGGCCAGGCGACGTTTGCGTTCGCAGAAAACGCGCTGTTTCCGGCCGAAAACGCGCTGACCACAACGGCGTCGGCCGCATCTCCTGCCGTACAACCGCGGTTTCTGGCCACATCAACCGGCAACGCGTCGGGCGGAAATACAGCGCCGGCAACTGAGCACAAGCCATGGGACCCCATCGCCCGGCTTCCGGCCGACCAGCAAGCGCGGCTGAGCGAGATCGATCGGGCGCGTTTCACCAAAGTCGTCAGGGACCTTCAGAAGAAGGTCGAGGAGCGTGGCCTCCCGTATGTACCTGTCTTTGGCTACCTCTCGCTCATCAGCGATAACTATCGCGAGCTTGGCTTGAATGCTCAAAGCGAAGTCGTGGACGGCAAACATGTGAAGGACGCGACCCTCCACGACTACAGCGTCGGTGAGGTCGCCAGCACCGTGTTTCGCGGCACGCCCACGCATGTCGGAACGGTTGCTACTCTGTTAGAGCGACGTGACGAACAGGTGTCTGGCGTGATGCTGATGCTCCCGCTCGACCGGGCTGAGGAGCTCCTCGCCGTGGTGTGCGCGCGCGAGCTCATCGCCGAAAGCGACCTCAAGAATCGAGTCGATTCGAATGGAAGCCCCATCAGCAACGCCATGTACGAACCCGACATCAAAGAGGTTGTCATTGGCGATGGGACACGCACGTGGACAGAGCCTGCACTCTTGTTTCGCAGCAATGAAGCCGGTGCCAAGTTCCTTGGCGACCTGACGCCAGGTCAACGCGCCTATTTCATGTCGTCACGTGATGGTGGATTCCTCAAACCTAACAACGAAAAGCCAGGTGAGCCTGACAAAAAGCTAGGTGGTCGTGCGGTCGATTATTGGAGAAACTATATGAACGTCCGCGCGGCGGCAGACAGGCCTATCGACCCGCGCATTACGGCGGCGGTTGAACTTGCGCCCCTGTTTCCAACCCTGAGCGTTTTGCGTGATCTCAGCGCCAGCCGCGACCCCAATGACGTGCGAGTCCTCAGGTCGCTACGCGTCCTGTTCGACGGCGCCTTCTCTCCTTTGGCGCCGAAACTCGAACAGGCGGACGGGCCAGCCGTCAAGCGTCCAGTTCCTGAAGAAGCTACTGTTGATTTGGGCGCCGTGCAGCGACGAGCACAGGAGCTCATGAAACAACGCCGAAAAGACTCTCGATGATGCGAGGCGGAGGACGGGGAAGACAATCTTATTGATGTAGAGCGATATCCATAAAGCGCTTCCT
Source organism: uncultured Kofleriaceae bacterium (assembly GCA_964419605.1). Lineage (GTDB taxonomy): Bacteria > Myxococcota_A > Polyangia > Haliangiales > Haliangiaceae > JABFXX01. The sequence goes on from CAYQQM010000053.1 coordinate 28,591, forward strand.
TTTTGGGATCATCATCTCTACAGTGCCATTTCGAGCTTCGATAGAAGCCTCAAATATAAGATATCAAACAGTTTTTGTTCGGCGGGTGATGGCGATGCGCCGGTCTCGGTGATCGATCTTCCATGAATTGCGCAGTCGAACGTGGGCAACGCTGCGCTGCGCTGCCACGCTATCGATACAGGTTGCCGATGTAGTAGCGCGCGCCGACCAACAGCTCGATGGTATCGGCAATGTGTGGAGACATGGTGACTGCGCCCCGGGTCACCGTCGGAGGCGTGAGATTCACGTTGATGCCCAGGATCACGTCGAGTGCAGGCATGACGTTGATGGTGCTTGAGAACGCGAGAGGGGTTGAATCGGCGACGATGAACGCGTTTGCCGAGTGCGAGATGTTCAGATCGGCGATCCATGCGTCGAGTTGAACCCAGACGATCTCCGCCGCCTGGACGCCCGCCGATATCGGCACACTCAACGCAATAGGCTTGGGGTCGCCCGCAATGGCGAGCGACAGCTGTTGGCCTGGAGTAAACACCGCAATTTTTGGCGTGACCAAGTACCCGACTTGGAACCCGAGCTGGAGCGGGAGCATCCCGTCGCGTGCGAGGCTGTAGCCGGTTTGAACGCGTCCGTACACCGTCAGCCTGCCGCCCGCAGCGCCGTCTACCAACTGGTAGCCGATATTTGCGTCCATGCTCCCGTCGCTCGCGTCGCTGGATGCAAACGCGTAGCGGCCAAAGCCGATCTCGAGTTTATCGGTGATGCCGTAGCCCGCCAGCACGCGCAGCGTGGCTGGGTTGAACAAGCGAGAATTCGTTGCGGCGGTCGCTACGTCAAACCCGACTCCAGCCAGGCCCTGCGGATACGAAAACGGGCGGTCGATGACGCTTCGCGGGAAGCGGCTCACGGTTGGTTTTGTAGCGACTTCCGCCGCCGGAGCTTGGGCTGCCGGTTCTGTTGGGACCGGTTCCGTCGAGGCGGAGCGGGGCTGGACAAGGGCAGCGCTCGTCGCCAACGCGACCAATCCGATTCCGCGCAGACCCGTGCGACCCCTGTTTTCATTCGCGTAAAGTGCTCCAAGCAGCAAGCACCGCATGCAGTGCAAAGCTGCGGGGCATTCAAGCGCTCGCGCTCCCGCGCCAGCGTACTTTGCCGACCTGTCGGGCTCCTTGGAGGTATAGCGATCGGCGTATCCGACAACGCGATGGCCACCGCGTGCTCCAATTTTTGAACGGACCTTCTCGTCGGCGTTTCTGGTCAAATTATCAAGCGATTGCAAATAACTATACAAATGTTCTGAGCGAGGCTGCGTGAATTCGCGAATATGGTTCCGTCAATTCGCGGTAGTACTACCGCGAAAACGGGCACCCATGCGCCCCTAGCGGGTGAGTTGCTGAGGTCGAAGACTCTGGGGCCACGATCGATCTACCTCCGCACTCCCTTGCCGGGAGTGCTGCGCGCCCCGGCAGAGCCGGGACTATCGACCGCGATCACCGGGTTGCCGTTTGGCCGAATCTCTGTCCGTGGTCCGACCGAACTCCGGACACTCCGGACAAAGTGCCACGTGATTACAGTACGTTACGACGGCACAATTCGCGCAACCTTGGAGTCGAATGGCCGATACGCACGACACGATGCAGCGCGACAGGGAGTCTTCGTTTGCCAATCACCACACCCAAGTGCTGACTCCGGTGCCGCCGAGTGCTGGATTGGTGGTGGGGCTGCGGCGAACGGCGACTGGCGAGGAGTATGGGCTCGATGACAATGTTCGCCGTCGATGGGTGGTGGGGGCGAACGAGAATTGCGATGTAGCTATCGGCGATTCGTATGTATCGGGTCGCCACTGCGTGCTGGAGCGGCGGCCGGGTGGCGCAGTGATCGTGCGCGACTGCAGCTCGCGCAACGGAACCTACATCGACGGCAATCGGGTCGAGGTGGCGGAGCTGCGCGCCGGCTCGCACCTCGTAGTGGGTCGGACAACGCTCATTGCATTGGCGGCGTTTAGCCGCGAAGCGCGGTGCGCCGTGGAACTCATTCGCGGATGCGATCCGACTCTGCGCACGGCACTCGATCACGCGCGGCGGGCGGCGCAGACCGAGTGTTCGATCTTGATTCTCGGGGAGACCGGAACGGGGAAGGACTTGTTGGCGCGACTGATCCATGAACATTCGCGGCGTCGCGGTGGCCCGTTTGTCCCGGTGAACTGCGGCGCGATACCGCGCGAACTGGTGGCTACGGAGTTGTTTGGCCACGAAAAAGGTTCGTTCACCGGAGCGGGGGACAGCCGGGATGGCTACTTCGTTCAGGCGGACCGAGGGACGTTATTTCTCGACGAAATCGGCGAGCTGCCGCTCGAGCTGCAGCCGCATCTGTTGCGAGTACTCGAGACGCGAAGCGTGAGGCGGGTTGGGGGACAGTCCGAGCGCAGCGTCGACGTGCGAATCGTTGCGGCCACCAATCAGCTCGACGGACTCGGCACCGAGACGGCGCGGTTACGCACCGACGTGTACCACCGGTTGGCGACCGTGGTGCTTTCGCTGCCACCGCTGCGGGAACGGATGAGCGACCTCGGAGAGTTGGTCGATGCCATGTTGCTAGAGTTTGCGCCCGAACACGGCAACAAACACGTGACCCCTGAGGGCTGGGATGCATTAGCCGGCTACCATTGGCCCGGCAACGTGCGCGAGTTGCGCGGTGCGGTGGCGCGAGCCGTTGCGCTCGGCGGCGACGAACTCGGTCCGCTCGATTTTTTCCCAAATCTAGGCCAGGCATACGGAAGCATCGGAACCCCCATGCTTGCGGCCCTGGCACACGGTGCGTCGCCATATCGCGTGGCGCTGCGCAGCGCGATGGAGCAGGCGTTGCTCAAGCACGGAACGGTGCGCGCAGCCGCTGCGTCCATCGGCATGCCCAAATCTACGTTCGCCGACAAAGCCAAGGCCTGGAACCTTCCGATTCGCCGCAAAGTTCGAATTCGGATTCCGAGCCGAGATTAAAAGTCTTTCGCCGCCTTTGGCGGCTTCTCGATCGCTCGACGTAAGCGACGCAGCTGTTTTTCGATCCTTCCGGGCAGCGTTTGCAGTATCGGCGAGGCTCCGTACTTGTCGCGGTATTCGCCTGTCCATTCCGGGAGGCTCTCGGCAACCTTCTCGAGCGTGCGCCCGACTATGTCGAACACCACGCGATCTCTCATCTCGAGTTCAATGGCGAGCGCAGCCCACTGTTCGAATCCAAGCTCATCCGCGTTGCGTCGGCCCCCTACCTCCATTGCCAACATGCGGTCGAGATTTCCGTATTCTCGAGTCGAGACCAGGTCGTAAAAGGGGGCAAGTCGAGGTCCTCCGTCGTCATAGAGGATCGATAGGTTCTTCCCGTGGCCGTCGGCATTGCCAGTGGCAGCGTTGAACGTTTGCCATTCGATGAGGCGCGGAACATCCTGCAGCGGGTTCACCACGCTGGTTCGTATCAGGGCGAGTAGGGCGACGTCATTGTTCTCCGATATGCCGAGGCCACGGCATACAGCTTGTCGAACCAGCCCTTCAGGGAGGAGGTTGGCGAAAAACGAATGGGCGCCACCGCCAACTTCCTCGTCGGTTCCGAGCGGCAAGGAGATGGAAATGGGGAAAGCGTCTTTGGCGCCAAGCCATTCTTGCGAATAGCGGAAGTAGAAGCGATTGGACTCGTCTGCCCGTAGTGTTCCTACGGGTTGCTGTCCGTAGCGAACTTCCAAGTGGATGCTCACGGCTTCCATCCACGAGGCGAAATCCAAACTTCAAGACCGAGTCGCTCGAGGACTTTGAGAACCAGTCCGAGGCGCGTGCTGGGCTTTCCTCTTTCCACCTCGCTAAGAAAGCGCGGCCCTACGCCAATGAGGCCTGCGGTCGTTTCTTGATCGAGTTCCGTTCTCTTTCGAGCCTTGCGTATTACATTCCCTAGTTCTATTGAGGTCTTAACTCGTGCTGGGCCTATTTTCGTCTGATCTGCCATCGGACTTCCCGATCGGGAAGATAATATAGGAGTCAGACGTTTCAGTCCCGATCGGTAAGAAAAATCGCATCAGTTTCTGATCATTACCGATCGGGAAGAATGGCTTCTCCGGCATATCGTTCTTCCCGTTCGGGAAGAACGATAGCCATAAAACGTACCCGCCGTGGCGCCGAAGGCGCTGGGCGGCGGGACGGAAAAGGACATGGCGGCGCGAAAGCGACGCAGCGGCGCGGAAGCGACGCGGTGACCGAACGAAGTGAGGGCAGAAGGACTTGCTACCCGCCGTGGCGCCGAAGGCGCTGGGCGGCGGGACGGAAAAGGACATGGCGGCGCGAAAGCGACGCAGCGGCGCGGAAGCGACGCGGTGACCGAACGAAGTGAGGGCAGAAGGACTTGAACCTTCAACCAGCGGATTAAGAGTCCGATGCTCTACCATTGAGCTATGCCCCCGGTAACAAGAGTCTCTTTAGTTTTCAGGGTTTAGTGAGTCCGGGGCGACTCGAACGCCCGACCTACGGGTTCGAAGCCCGGCGCTCTATCCATCTGAGCTACGGACCCTTAAAACGGGCGCGGTATTAGCGGCGAAACCGGGTGTTTGTCAAGGGGTTAGGGCCCGCCGGATAATAAGTCGTCGAGCGAGGCACAGCAGCCCGGAGCA
>CAYQQM010000054.1:0-33116 GCA_964419605.1 uncultured Kofleriaceae bacterium
CGAAGGAAGTCCCCTTGGGGGGCGCCCCGAAGGAAGTCCCCTTGGGGGGCGCCGTACTGAAAATGGACATCGGCAAGCTCAATCGCGCTCGGGGCCGGCGAGGCAGGGGGGGGAGGCACCGCTGTCGGCGGCGCGCTAGCGCCGTCGAATTCATCTGTGTCCAGCAATTGAAAGATGCGCTCACTGGCGGCCATCGCTCCCTGCATCACCGCATATTTGGCCGAGAGATCGCGAATCGGGATAAAGAATTTGTTGATGTACTCGACGAAAGCGACGACGACACCGATGGTGACAGCGTCGCTGACCCTATGGCCTGCGGCAAACCAGATCGATAGACCAATCGCGATGTATCCGATCGCTTCAACGAGTGCATACATCGCCGCGTCGGCTCGGATCTGCAACAAGTAGGCGTCGCGGTGCCCGGCGTTAATCTCGTTGTATTCCCGCAGGGCGGCCGTTTCGCGGCCTAGGAGTTGGACAACGCGAATGCCAAACAGGTGCTCTTGAGCGAAAGCGTTCATCGCCGCTAGGCGTACCCGAATTTGGCGGAACGACGTTCGCATCGCGCGACGGGCAAACTCTACAAGGACGAAAACAAGGGGCAGTGTTGCAAACGTCATCAGCGATAACTGGACGTCGATCGACAACATGACCGCGATGATTCCTACCGCTTTCACAGCGTCGGCGATTAGGGTAATCGCACCTTGCGAAAACATCTCGTTGAGACTCTCGATGTCGTTTGTCATCCGAGTCATCAGCCGCCCTACTGGAATTCGGTCAAAAAATGCGGCGCGCTGTGCCAGTACGTGATCGAAGATGGCAACTCGCAGGTCGTGCATCGTGCGTTGCCCGGTTAGCTGGAGGAACCATTGTTCTCCGTAGGCCATAGCGCCCTGCCCCAGGACGAGCCCCATGTACAACATCGCGTCGTAGGGCAACGCGCCGGTGTTGCCGGCAAGGATGTGATGTTGCAGGGAATACATTATCAGGTACGGCTGCGCTAGGTCGAAGCCGATGCCTGCGATCATGAACACCAGCGACGCGCCAAGCATCGCGACGTGGGGTCGAACGTAGGCGAGGATCCGACGTATGAGTCGCAGGTCGTATGCCTTGCCGAGCACCAGCTCGGCCTCGAGTCCGCGGCTGCCACGATTCTGACTCGGACGGTCGGCAGGGCTAGCTGTCATCCTGCATCCCGGAGGGCAAGGCCGCCGTTGATTTGCGTTCGGTAGAGATCGCTGTAGACACCCTGCAGGTCGATCAGTTCGGCGTGGGTGCCTCGCTCAACGATCTTGCCCTGGTCGACAACGAGAATCTGATCGGCGTCTTTGATCGCCGCGACGCGGTGCGAGATAAGGACCGCGGTGCGTCCGGTGATGACCTGGCGAAGGTGGGAGAGAATGACTCGCTCGGTTTCCGCATCCACGGACGATAAAGAGTCGTCGAGGATCAGCAAACGCGGTGAAGCAGCCAGCGCTCGCGCCAGCGCCACGCGTTGGCGCTGTCCACCCGACAGCGTAATGCCGCGTTCACCTACCACGGTGGCCAGATGGTCGGGCATTGCGGCGAGGTCTCGTTCTAACCCGGCAGATCGAGCGGCGTCTGCAATACGTGGATCCGCGGCGATGTTTGCGATAGCACTGGCGGCTCCAACGCGCTCGAGTTCGGCGCGTCGTGCCGCAGGGATCGCCGCACCGGCGCCGAAGCCCATCGCGACGTTGTCTGCGATGGTCGTGGAAAACAAGAACGCTTCCTGCGGGGCATATCCAATCTGGGCACGAAGCGATGCCAATGGGAGGGTCGTGATGTCGTGCCCGTCGATGAAAATCGTGTCCGACGGAACGCTGATCAAACGGCACAACGCCTCCACGATCGTGGTCTTGCCCGATCCGGTTCGTCCAACGATTGCAGTGACGGTGTTTGGGGCCAACTCGAAGCTCACATCATGGAGGAGCCGGCGATCGCCGATCGCGATCGTGAGATGGCGCACGGAGAGCTGGGCCGGGTCAGCGCGCATGGGCAGAGCATCGCCGTGGCCATCGACGATTTCGGGCTGGGTATCTTGGAGTTGCGTCAGCCGCAACCACGATGCGCGACCGCGCTGAACTAGCGCCAACATGAACCCCAACGTCAACGTTGGCCATACAAGGCGGCCCAGTAGGGCGGACAGGGCAGTGTAGTCGCCAACGTTCATGTCGCCGTGAATCACCGCCGCGCCTCCGGCGAGAATCATGATGGCAACCCCAGTCGAGGCGAGTCCATTGAGCAGGGGACCGAGTTGAATTCTGACTCCGGCGGCGTCCATGTTCTTGTCAAACAGCCGACGCGATGTTGCGACGAATCCAGTGCGGCGAAGGTTCTCCAGACCGTAGGTCTTGATCACCTGAATGCCGCCAAGGTCTTCCTGGATTCTCGACGAAAGTCCGCCGAGCTCGCCCTGAACCTCGCGCATGGTGCGAAAGATCCGCTTGGAAAGTGCTTGTCCGACCCAAAAAATCAATGGATATGGGATGATCGCAAGGGTTGCGACGATCGGATCGATCAGGACCATGTAGGTGAGGACGGTCGCAAACGATGTGACGGAGTTGGCCAGATGCACGAGCCCCGCTCCCCACATCGCCCGAACGACTTGAACGTCGTTGGTGAGCCTCGACATGACGTCACCAGTGGGGTGATCTCGGTAATATGCCGGCGAGAGTCGCAGGGCATGATGGAACAGGTCGCTGCGCAGATCGTACTCGGCCGCGCGAGCCGCGTTGAAGATCCAGGTTCGCGACCAGATGCGCGTGATGGCGGTCAAAATCGCAAATACTGCGAGCAGGGCGGCTTCGCGCCGCACATCGGTGCTGCCCGCCTTGAGAGCCTCAATGGAGCGCCGAAGATAGGCGGCCACTCCCAGGAAGCTGAGGTTGGTGACGAGCAGCATCCCTACCCCGCAAGCCAGCGCAACGCGATAGGGGCGTAGATAAGTAAGCGAGCTTCTCGACGACACAGGCCAATGCTTGGAACACCCCTAAAACCGGAGTGAACGTCTGAGCAAATCAATTCGCCGACGCAATTGCAAGGGGGTATCTCCGATCGCTACCATCAGGATCCGGACGCATGGCCGATTTGCCATCTCTTCTCGCTGCGCTTGAGCTCGACCCCGATGACGCGCAGTTGTATGAGGCGACAGCGCAGACAATTGGCAATACGCCTGCGGATGTGCGTGCTGCGTTGTTGGCAGCGACCCGTGGTCAGCTCTCCGCTCGTGGACGCCCCGATGCGGTTGTGCGGCTGCTTGAGCTCGAGCTGGCCGCAACCGAGGATATCCAGCACCAAGCGGACCTCTTCGTCGAAAAGGCAATTTTGCTGAACGCCGAATTGCTCGATGTCGCCCGGGCGAGGCAGGCACTGGCCAGCGCTTTGGAACGGCGAAGCGGTGATGCCGCAGCACTCGACGCGTTGTCGGATCTCGAACTAGCCGAGGCCAACTGGAGTCAATTCGCTAGGAAATATGCCCATGAAGCAGCGGCTGCTACGGATCGAAGCCTCGCAACGGGGCTCTATGTATCGGCGGCGGAATACTACCTGCGGTTCTTGCCGGATGCCCCCGAGGCTGAGCGATGGCTGCGCCAGGCGCTTGAGCTCGATCGCAGCCATACAAAGGCGGGGTTCCACCTGGGCAGGTTGCTGAGGCGCGCCCAGCGCTGGAAGGACCTTGCCCGCCTGTTAAAGGAGCGCGCTCAAATCGCTTTGGCCAGCCGCGATCGAGCAGCAGCATGGCTTGCGTTGGCCGATCTTGCGCTCGGCCCTTTGCATGACCCCGAGGGCGCGGGGCGCGCGATTCAGCGAGTCCTCGAACAGGACCCCACACATCCGCGTGCGGTTCGAATTCGGTCCAATATGGACGTTGCGCTGTTGGGCCCAAAAACCGGAGCGAATCGCGATGAGGTCAGCCAGTTAAAAGCAACGTATGCAAAGCGTCGGCAATGGCGTGAGCTCATCGCGCTACTCGATCAAGAAGCGGTTGGGCTGGCCTCTGCTGAACGCCATGCCAAGCGCTTGGAGATGGCGCGGATCGCCGAGGAGCGTATTGGCGACCTTCGGCTAGCGATCGAGTTGTATAACCGCGCTCTCGTAGAAGCTGGCGGTTCCGACGTAGGTCCGGCTGTCGCAGCGCTCGAGAATTTGTACAGCCGCGAAAAGCGACATCTCGCTCTTGTGGAGATCGTGCATCGTCAGGTGGACGCTGCGGTCACCGCTACGCCGCACAACCATCAAGCCGCAGTTGCGGCGCTAGAAAAACTCGGCCACGTGTATGCCGAGCTAGTTGATGCGCCGGAGCACGCGATGCAGGCCTGGAGGCGTGCTCTAGAGCTAGACCCCGCTCGGGATACGCTCGATCGACTGACGAAGCGGGCCGATAGCAAGGCCCTCGTGGCACAGCTCTACAAGGCCTACCTGGAGCAGCTCGGCGGCGAGCCTGCGGATGTGCGTCAAGTTGCCCTGGCGCTCGCCTCGATTTGCGAGAGTGATTTGGGTGACCTTGAAGGCGCGGTGTCGGCGTACGGGCGCGCGCTGCGGATCGAGGGTGCAGAGGCAGACCCCAACGTGCGTGAGCTCGTTGTCCGGCTCGAGGACTTGGCCGGCAGGATTGGGCGTTGGCACGACTTCGCCGCCGTCTGCGGTGACCTTGCGACCCGAGCCGATTCTAAAGCGCTTCGCCTCGAGGTTCTCGTTCGGCGCGCTCGTGCCCTCGAAGAACATCTGTACGATCCCGCGGCTGCCGCCGTCGCATGGCAAAGCGCGCTAGACCTGGCTCAGGGCGATCGAAGTCCCGAAGGCGAGTTGCGGTTTCGCGATGCATTCGCGCACCTGGAGCGATTGTATCGGCAGGTGGGGCAGTGGCGGCGCCTGGCTGAATTGTTCGAAATGCGGATCGCGTGGAGCACGGATCCCCATGAGGCATTCGAGTTGCGATTGAGCTTGGGCGCGATCTGCGAAGGCCCACTTGATAACGTCGGTGCCGCAATCGAGCACTACTGCGGGGTCCTTTCCAGCCCGGCTCTCGGCGACCGGGCAGTTCGGGCTCTCGAGAACCTGATCGTCCACGACGAGCATCGCGAGCGACTCATTGAGCTTCTTGAACAGATTTATCGAACCGGCGACGAATGGCAAAAACTCGTTGCGATCCTCGACGCCAAGCTTGAGTTCGTTCGCGATCCCCTCGCACGGAGGGCCGCTCTGCATGAAATCGCCGCGATCCATGTAGACCGCGGCGGAGCGCTCGATGTGGCGTTTGCCGCGCTAAAGCGGGCTTGGCGTATCGACGTTTCGGATCAAGTGTCGCTCGCGAAGCTACTGTCACTCACCGAGATGATGGGTGCGTGGGATACGGTCGCACACCTACTTGAGGACGCAGCGCGCGAGTTGTCGCACTCCCGGGATCCGCTTGATCGTACGGCGTACCCCCTGGTGGGGGCACTCTGGGCCCGAGCTGCCGAGATTCACGAAGTGTGGCGGGGCGATCGCGTTCGCGCCATTGAGGCGTGGAGGAATGTAGATGCCGCCGTTCCCGATGATTTGCCAGCATTGGCAGCACTCGATCGGCTACTGGAACTCGAAGGTCGCGATGCAACCTCGCACTCCATTGGGGGCGCGGCTCAACTCGGCGAGCATGGGCATTCCCTGGAGAGGGGGGCAGCCGCAATTTTCACGGAACTGGCCCAGGTCATCGAGAGGCGGGCGGACCTCATCGGTGATACGAGCGTTCGGCTGATCTTGCTGCACCGAGCGGCGGCGCTCTATGAGGATGCGTTGCCCGACCCGGACCACGCCATCGCAGGCTATCAACGCGTTCTCGATGTCGATGGCACAGACCATGCTGCGATCGACGCTCTATCCCGATTATTCCGCAACCGTGGGGATGCGCGCAGTTTGGTGGCGATGCTCGAGCGCAAACTGGAGGTATGCAGCGATTCGAGCGCTTGCCCGGCGATTCACCATTCGGCGGCGGAAGTGTACGAAACCCAGCTCGACGACGCTGAAGCAGCGACACGACACCTCGTTGCTGCGTTGGCCGAGGACGCAAGCGATCGAGTTGCCCTCACGAGCCTCGACCGAATCTACACCCAGACCCAGCAGTGGGCGGAGTTAATCGAGGTCATCGACAGGCGGGCGGCTTTGGCCGTCGACCTCAGCGGGCGCGCCGCCTTTGCGCTTCGGGCCGCCAAACTCAACGAGGTGGAACTTGCGGATCTGCCGGACGCGGTCAAGCGCTACGGCGACTTGTTGCAACTGATGCCATCGCTAGAGCCTGCGCGAATCGCGCTTGAGCGGTTGATGAAGCGCGATGACCTGGTCGATTCGGCGAGCGCATATCTCGAGCCGGTCTATGTTGCAGAGCGCAACGTGGAAGGATTGCGCCGAGTGTACGAGCGGCGCCTGGGCGTGGTCGATCGCGAACCTGCGATGAGGAGCGCGGATTGGGAAGCGTTGGCGGAGATGTACGAGCATGTGGCTTGCGATCCAGCAGCCGCATTTGCGGTTTGGGGGCGGGCGCTCGCCGATGATCCCGAGCGAGTCGAGCTCGTTGCGTCATTGGTGCGGCTGGCTGAGATGATCGTTCCTGCGCCGTGGGGCGCGCTGGCCTCGATTTTGGACGAGCGCTTGCAGCGCCAGAGTCTTTCTCCCGGAGTCGCTCAGACCTACGCGATGCATCTCGGCCGCATCGCAGAGGAACGGCGGAACGAACTGGATCGAGCCGCAGCGGCATACGAGCGAGCTTCTTGCGGTCCGGAACCGCGCGAACCGCTCGCGTCGTTGGAGCGGGTGTTGACTCAAAACGGCGATTCGGCTCGGCTGGCGACGGTGCTCGCGCGGCAGGCCGAGCTGGCGGACAACGACGGGCACGCAGCCGAGTACATGTTTCGTCGAGCTGAGCTGCTCGAAACGAGGCTAGCATCTCCCCGCGACGCGATCCGAGGCTATCGAGATGTATTGGGTCTTTTGCCAGCGCATCCGGCGGCGCGCTCGGCCCTGATGCGATTGCTCGGTGCGGTCGACGATGCGGCTGATCGCGGGGCAATCGCCGATGTTCTGGAGCCGTTGTTTGAGCAGGACGGCGATACGGTTTCGTTGATCGCGGTTCTGGAAGTTCGCGTAGCGGCAGCTGCAGATTTCGTCGACCGCTCTGAATTGCTACAGCGGATTGCTATGTATTACGCAACCGAGCTGGATGATCCTGGCCGAGCACTCGAGGTCTCGCTTCGGTGGCTGGCAACGGATCCAGGATCCGTTGAAGCTCAGTCGCAGATCGTCCGACTTGTTACGCAGCCCAGTCAGTGGAGAGATATCGAGCGACGCGTTACGGCGATTGCCGTCGACGCATCAGCTCCGAACCGCGGACCTGAAGCGCAAGTGGCGCTGTTGACGTTTCTGGGCGACCTCCAGCGTCAGCACCTCGGTGACCACGAAGCAGCAATCGCCACCTACCGCGCCGCGCTTGAAATCGACCCAGAGGCGATTGCAGCACTCGATTCGCTGATCGGTCTATTGCGGCGGGCGGAAGCTTGGTCGGCGCTCGCCGATGCGTTGCGCCAACGCGGCAATTTTGCCTCGGAGCCAAGCGCGCGCCGTGCGGCGTTTGCCGAAGTTGCCGAGCTCAATGAACGAGCCGGGGACCGGTTCGGAGCCATCGCGGCGTGGCGCACGGTGGCGAACGAAGATCCTACCGACGGTCGCGCTCTCGCGGAGCTGGCGCGGATTTATCGCAGCAGCTCAATTCCCGACGATCGGATTCAGCTCATTGAGGTTCTCGATCGAGCCGCCGAGTTGGCTACTTCTGTCGACGACGAGAAGCGGGTGCGCGTTGAAATTGCCCAGCTGGAAACTGACAGTTCTCGCGCGATTGCCGCCTGGCAAATGGTCGTCGACCTCGATCCTAGCGATGCGGGCGCGTTGCTTCAGCTGCAGACAGCATTCGCGCGAGCGGCTGACTGGCTTGCGGTTGCGGATATTCAAGCTCGACGTCTCGATGTAGCGCTGACGCCGCGCGACAAGCTCTCGATCTACGAGGAGATGGCCCAGACCGCGGAAACCAAGCAAGGTTCGATCGATGATGCGATTTCCGCGTGGTATTCGGCGCTCGATGTAGATGCAACGTCGCCGCGCGCGTTTGACGAGCTTGAGCGCCTACTCGATGCGGCCAACCGTCATCACGAACGGATCGACTTGCTGAAGCGACGAGCCGAGCTCGCGGACGCCAATGGAGAACCGGCGGCTCGGACGGAACTGTTGGTTCGCGCCGCGGACGTCTGGGCCGGCAAGCTGGTGAATCCCGAGGCAGCCACCGAGATTCTTGAGGCCCTTACGAGCCGCGATCCCGGCTGCGTCCCAGCATGGATCCGGATCGCCGCCATTTATTCGCAAGTGGGCGACTGGAGCAAGTGCAGGGTCGCGGCGCATCAAGCGTTGCACCTCCATCCGAAGGGACGCGACGCGGCGGATCTCTACTTCTGTCTAGGAAGCGCGGCCCTCGAAGCCGGAGCTGACACCAACGACGAAGATCGCGATGCCGTGCGATATTTTTACCTCGCAATGCAGCACGATGCGAATCACGCACCGTCCATCGCCGCACTCGAGCGGATTGCGCGGCAACGCGGCGAGCATGATCTGCTGGTCGACATGCTGCGGCGACGCCTAGAGACCCTGCCGCCGGAAACCGGAGCAGAGGCGCGACTTGGGCTTTTGATTGAGATAGCTGAGGTAGAGCGAACGACCGGACGCAGTGAAGCCGCGTTGTCCGCGCTTGCCGCGGCCATGCAGGTTACACGCGACGATGTGCGCGTGCTCTCCCTGATAGCAGACATCCACGCTGGACTTAGTCGGTTTGACGAAGCAGCCGCGATGTACGGCCGGCTCGCTTCCGACGCCATGGCGGCGCGGAGAATGAAAGATGTGGCAACGTTTCGATTCCGCCAGGGGAGCGCGCATGAAGCGCGCGGAGACCAGGCAGCCGCGCTCGCCGCCTACGAAGAAGCACAAGGGATCCATCCGACGGACATCGCGACGATGGCGGCGCTTGGTCGTCTGTACGCCGCCAACGCGGACTGGGAGAACGCGCGCCGCATCTATCAGTCTTTGGTGCTCCAGAACCTGGATGCCGACACTGGGATTTCCAAGGCCGACGTGTATTGGGCCTTGGGCCGAACCCATCTAGAGTTGGGCGACGCTGCGAAGGCGAAAGCGATGTGGCAGCGGGGGCTCGAAATTGACCCTACGCATGAGGAATTGCGAGGCGCCCTGCGGCAGATGGACTGACGTACCAACCGGGTTATCCATCGATAAAAAATCGAGCCGAAGCGGTTTGGCGACATTCGTTGGATCGGCGGCAGCTAGGGCGGCGTTCCGCATTGCAACGCAGCGCGACCTGCGGCTACGCGGATCTGCGGATCCCCGGAGCGCGCAAGCGACTTCAGTCGGCTCCTGGTGGAGGCGTGACATTTCGGACCCATGGCTCCGAGTCCAAGGGCAGCTGCGGCCACGATCTCAGGAAGAGAGTCGTCTCTCAAGGCTCGTTCGAGTGTGGCCTCAGCTTCTGGCGCGGCAAGGCGGCCGATCGCATAGGCGCCGGCTTGCGCCAGTGCAGCAACAGTCGAGGATTCGATCGCCGCGCGTTGCCATTCGTCGAATGCGCGGATGAGCCGCATTGTGGTCGCAGCATCCGCGTATTCGACCGCAAGTTCTATCGCCTTGATCCGAAGTGCAATTGGCAATGCGTTGTCGCTCCAGGCGCGGACGAGGAACGGCCCGGTGCCAGCCGCTTTGCACTGGACGAGCGCGGTAATGGCAGCCTCGCGAACCGAGGCCTCCGGGTCTCGGCCGAAGGAGGTGATCAGTGCGTGCGCTTGCTGTGGGCGAGCGCAGAACGTGCCTAGCGCTTGTGCAGCGCGCGCTCGGACTTCCGGCCATGTGTCGCTCGCGAGTGCAGTCTCGATTGCGCTCGTCACACCGACGCGATGAGGCAGCTTGTCGTGCGGTTCGATGCGCAGCGCGCCAAGCGCAGCGGCACGGACTCCGGGGTCGGATTCGCGCAGCAGCCACAGCAATAGCTCCTCTGAATCCGAATGCCGGTGTTGCTCCATCGCGCGTGCGGCGACCTGTTCAAATGCGGCGCGGGTCGCAGGGTTGGACCCTTGTCGGAAAAATTCTTGCAGGGAACGCAATGCGTTTCGATCCCCCAGGGCAGCGATGCCAGCGACGAGCCGAGATTGGACTTCGTAGTCGCGCGCGGTGGCTAGTCCGGTTACCATGGCTGCGATCACGGCAGGTCGTTCTGATTCCGATGCAGAAGCTCGGTGGATTGCGGAGCGCCACAAGTCTGCCGCAGCTGTTGGTCTATTTGTGGCGCGAACGGCTGCGAGAAGCGTAGCCGCCGGCATTGCTGAAGCAACTTCCACGACCCTGCGCCGAAGTTCGGGTGGCCCGACACCGACGACATCGCAGATTCCTTTATTGCCCAGAGGCTGCGTTGCGTTTCCGGCGGATGAGTTGCAGCGCACGAACTCGGGGATCTTGGCCAATGCACCAAGTGCGTGCACCCGGGCTTCGATCGCAACGTCGTCGCGAGACACCAATTCCTGGAGCTCTTCTGTTAGACCCATCGCCGCGAGAGCTGCAGTCGCATCCCGCAGATCGATCTCGTGAACCGAGCCGTTCGCAATTGCGCGTGCGATGAGTGGGCCGGAATTGCGATCGTTGATCGCGATGAGAGCGTGCGCCAAACGGCGCTTGGCCTGGACATCTTTTTCGAGCCGAAGCTGCTGCTCGATCGCGGCGGCGGCGGTGGCGCCGCGCTGTGCCAGTGCTCGCGACGCGCGATTGGCGCCGTTCGCGCCCGCGGCGACGGCGCGCGCCAACATGGCCTCGCCGCCGCCTGGCTCGCCTTCTGAAAACACGCCGAGTTCGGCGATCGCTGTCGTGCCATTTGCCGGGCCGTACGTCGACTCGAGAATCACTGTGACGCAACCTTCGATCGGCACCGGAATGTCCGCAACGTAGGCCGCGGTTCCGGGGACCGTTGCTGCGTCCGGCAGTTCGATGCGCCACGCGCCGGATGCGCCGACGATCGCGATCCGGCGTGGACGATTGAAAACGCGCGGCGATGGCGCTTTCGAGATTGCTGGCACGATGCGGATGCGACGGGCGCGCGCTTCAGCGACCAGCGGTTCAAACGTAAAGAATTGACCCTCCCCACCGCTACCGGCAAACTCCTCGCGCCAAAACGTGTCCGCTTTCGCGTCGGTCAGCTCCGTCGGAGGCGCAAGAGCTCCGGCATCGGCCGCGCTCGGCTGATGCGATGCAGCCCGAGCCTGGTAGATCAGCGGAGCAGGGGAGTCGGTTGGGTCCAGTCGCGCCGGAATCGCCGGCGTGGTTTCCGGGACCCAGGTTGGGATCTTGGACAGGCGCCGAAACCGTTGTCCGTCCCAGCCTTCGGCGAACAGATAACTGGGCTTGCCGTCGCAGCGCCGCAGCCCCGTTCGGATCTGGTAGCGATACACGCCGGTCGCGTTGATCCCGAGTGCGATCGCGTAATCGCTATCGGCATCTGCGGGCCCTGTTCGCTCGCGCAACAACTCTTGCCAGCTACCGCCGCGATAAACCAGCACGACCGACAGCTCTTGTGCGCCCGAGGCACCGACGACAAGGATCGTCCGCACGTTGCGAACCTCCGCGGTGGAGATCGCTGCGCGAATCAAACCGGGCAGCAACGTAAACGTGGCGTGCTTGGTCCCGTCGATCGCGAGTTCACCATTGGCTTCGACGGTCACTCTGTCCCGCGTCCCGTCGCCATCGATATCCGCTTCGACGTGGGCCACGGGAGCACTAACCGCCACCTTCGCCAAAAGCAAGACTGCGATTCCGGGGTAAACCCGCACACACAAGACGGTAGCGCAGGGACGCGCGAACCACTACTGCGTAACGGGGGGTTGGCGACGGATCCCCACGTGGGGCGGCCACCCAGCGCTTCACAGGGCCTGACCCTATTTCAGACTGTGCGAATTGGTTGACTCCAGTTCGGGTGTTTCAAAAGCGTTGTGGGCAACCGCGGTGGCAGACGCGGCAACCTCTTCGTAGTAGTGGTACTCCCCATCCGGCATTGTCCGGTCCGCCATGTTCGCCCGTTCCGACTATTCGTTTGAACTGCCCGATGAGCTCATCGCGCAACACCCCGCAACGGTTCGCGACCGGTCTCGGCTTCTGGACGTGGCTCCAGCCGGCTTTCGAGATTGCGTGTTTGCCGACATCGTCGAGCTGTTGCCGCGGGATGCGGTCGTGGTCGCGAACGATACTCGGGTAATCCCGGCACGCGTAGTTGGCACCAAGCCAACTGGCGGGCGGGTGGAGCTGCTGCTTCTGGAGCCAGAACCGGAGGCTGCTGCGCCGACGGGGACAACGGTATGGCGGTGCTTGGCGCGGTCGCGGCGTCCGCTGCGTGCTGGCCAGGAAATCTTAGTCGACGACCAAACCGCGTTCGTCGTGGTGCGCGAGCGCGATGGAGAAGAGGCGCTCCCCTCGGTGGCCGTAGCGATACCGGGCGATGTCGACGGGCTGCTCAATCGACTCGGCCGCGTGCCATTGCCACGCTATATTCACCGCGATAGCGACACTGTTGATCGCGATCGGTACCAGACGATGTTTGCGAAGCACCCCGGCGCTGTGGCCGCGCCCACGGCCGGTCTGCATATGACGCCGGAAGTTGTCGATCGCCTGGTTTCGCGCGGAATCGCGCTGACATCGGTCACGTTGCATGTTGGATACGGGACCTTCGAGCCGATCCGGGTCGACGATATCCGCGTTCACCGCATGCATCGCGAACGGTACGCGATCTCGGAGCCGACTGCGAACCTGCTCCAGTCGGGCCGTCCGATTGTCGCGCTCGGCACGACCGCGCTGCGAGCGCTCGAGGCATCGCGCGGTGCTGCAGGAAGCGGGACTACCGATTTGTTTATCTATCCAGGAAGCGGCCACTCCTTTATCGTCGATCAATTGATCACGAATTTTCATTTGCCCGAGTCAACTTTGCTCATGCTGGTATGCGCTTTTGCCGGCACGGAACGAATACTCGCGGCATACCGTCACGCAGTCGCGGAGCGCTATCGCTTCTACTCCTATGGCGACGCTATGCTCGTCCGTCGCGATCCGGGTTCGCGCTGAGATATAAGCGCGGTGTGTTGTTCGACCTTCCGACGCCTGGGTTTTCCTTCGAGCTGATCGCTACGCTTGGGCACGCCCGGGCGGGAGTCCTTCACACCCCGCGCGGCGACATCGAGACGCCGGTGTTCATGCCGGTGGGCACTGCGGGCACCGTAAAAGCGCTTACAGCGGACGAACTTCAGACCCCGCCGCTCGACGCCAAGATTATCCTCGGCAACACGTATCACTTGTATTTGCGCCCTGGGATGGAGGTTATTGCGGCGGCAGGAGGGCTGCACCGATTCGCGGCATGGCAACGCCCAATCTTGACCGACTCCGGCGGCTTTCAGGTGTTTTCGCTGGGGCGTCGCGGCGAGCCGATTGGAGATACGGCCGAAGGGCGCGACGGACCAACGCCCGGGGTGGAGATCGATGACGACGGAGTGACGTTTCGGTCGCACCTCGATGGCTCGGCGCATCGTTTTACACCGGAAGTCGCGATGAATATCCAGCGCATTTTGGGCTCGGACATCGCGATGGCGTTTGACCAATGCCCGCCCGGGGATGCCGATGACGCAGTGCAAGAACTTGCGCTGCGGCGGACGACCGAGTGGGCACAGCGAAGTTGGCGCGCGCCTCACGCCCCCGGCCAGGCGGTATTTGGCATCGCTCAGGGCGGAACCAACACCGAGCGCCGCTTGCGCCACATCGGCGAGATCACGGCGATCGACTTCGATGGGTATGCGCTCGGTGGGCTCGCGGTCGGCGAAGCGATCTCCGACACCTATCGAATTCTCGATGAAGTGGCTCATCGCCTTCCGGAGCAGCGGCCGCGCTACCTTATGGGGGTGGGCACCCCCGACGACCTGAGGCACGGCATCGCCGCTGGAATCGATATGTTCGACTGTGTGATGCCAACTCGCAACGCGCGGAACGGCTACTTGTTCGTGCAAGACGGTCCGCGCATCAACGTTCCAAATGCTAGTAATCGCTTGGATTTTGGTCCAGTTGACGCCGCGTGTTCCTGTTCGACCTGCCGGGCGCATTCGCGGGCGTACCTCCGCCACCTGTACCTCGCTAAGGAAATCCTGTACGCGCGCTTGGCCACCTTGCACAACCTCACGCACTACGCCCAGTTCGTCCGAGGGATTCGCGATCGCATCCTAGCCGATGGTACGCGAGCTTGACCTGCTTGGCGGAAGGGGGGTACAAACCCTCGGTTTTCGGAAGGGTACCGCCATGCAAGCCATGTCGCCAATCGTGATGATGCTCGTGTTGTTCGGGATTTTTTACTTCATCCTGATCCGTCCGCAGGTCAAGAAGCAGCGCGAGCACGCTGCGGTTCTTGCCAAGCTCGGCAAAGGCGACGAAGTCCTGACGCGCGGAGGGGTGATCGGAAAGATCACCGGCGTTTCGGATGACGGGACCTTGGTGTTGGAACTTCAGGAAAAAGTCCGCGTTCGCATTCCGCGGTCGTATGTCGACGCGAAGTGGGACGGAAAAATTCCAGAAACCGTCGCAAGAAGCGCTGCGTAACCTTTTTCATCGACAAGAACGTAAGTTTCGTCGTCACGGGGTGGCTTCATGGATCGCAGTCTGAAATGGCGGACGCTCGCGCTGATCGGGATGGTTGTTTTGTGTGTGGCAACATTGGCACCGACCTTTGCTCCGCAGGGGTCACTACCAACGGCGTGGCCCCTCAATAAGCTGTTCGGCAGTCAGATCAACTTGGGACTCGACCTACAGGGCGGCAAACGCATCGTTTACAACATCGACCTCGACAAGGCGGTCGAGGACAAGGCGTCTGAGATCAAGCGAGACCTTGAGGCTCGCCTTTCCGATGACAAGATCAAGGGCGTGGTCAAAACTCCTGGCGCACGTCCAGCCGACGGGGCCAACCCCGCAATTCCGGTTGGCGCGATCACGGTGCTTCTCGACGATGCCACAAAACAGAACGAGTTGAAGTCGAAAATCGAAAGCGACTACAACGAGACCGAAAAGATCATCGAGTGGCGCGGCTGCAGCGCCGATGATGGACCTAAGGCGCTGTGTTTCTTTGTGTCGTCGAGCTACGCAGACGGCATCAAGAAGTCTGCTCTCACCAATGCGGTTGCTACCATTCGCGACCGAATTAACGAAAAAGGGGTTGCCGAGCCCACCGTGGTGGAGAAGGGCGACGACATCATCGTCGAGTTGCCGGGGGATCCCAAATCGCAGGCGGTGCGAGACACCGAGGAGCTCATCGCACGTACCGCCAAGCTCGAGATGAAGGTGGTCGACGACTGTACCAATCCTCCGCCCACGGGGTGTGTCACCTCGGGCAATCATAGCGGGTCGATCTACGTGCAAAACCTGGTGAATGCGGTGTACGGCGACGGTTCGAACTTCAAGCGCGGAGTTGTAACCGACCCGGTGGCGTTGCAATTGGGAATCACGGCAGACGTGGACCAGTGGCGGCCGGAGGAGACGGGTACGCAGCACACCGACTATTACCTGCAGGCGTACGACCGCGAGGAACTGGTTCCCCGCGCGTGGGCGGCGAAGCATTCCAAGCCTCAGGATCCGAAGAAGATCGAGGGAGATAAGGTCACGGTCTTGGTGACTGGGCGCGAGCTGATCGAGCGTTACATCTATGGTGACAAACTCCTTGGGATCGTGGGGCTCGTGGAAAAAGATCCCAAGTACAAGATTCCGGATGATCGCCAGCTCGGGTTTGAAGAGCGCGACCACCCAGATGGCAGAAGCAAATACAAGTTTTGGCGTACCTATTATCTGGAGCGCGCGGTTCGGTTGACCGGTTCGGCGATTTCGAGCGCGATGGCGAGCCACGATCCAAATACCAATCGCGCGGTCGTTCTGCTCGATTTTAATCGATTCGGTGGACGGATTTTCGGCGAGGTCACTTCGCAGATTGTCGGGATGAAGTTTGCGACGATCCTCGACGACAAAGTCAAATCGGCCCCCACCATTCAGAGCGCGATCCGCGGCGGTCGGGCCCAGATTACGATGGGGGGCGGATCGACCGACGGAGCGATTCAGGAGCGCGAGGCCAACGATCTGGTCGCCGTGCTTAAAACCGGCTCGCTGCCGGCGCCGCTTCGCCAGGCGTCGTACGACGATGTCGGTCCCACGCTGGGGCGCGATGCAATCGACAAGACTAAGCTGTCGTTTGCACTCGGAATTGCCCTGGTCATTGTGATTATGGTTGGGATTTATCGCTGGTCGGGATGGATCGCGGTGTTCGCCGTCGTGTTTCACATCTTGTTGACGCTGGCCATCATGGCGGTGTTTGGCGCCACCCTCACGCTGCCTGGCATTGCGGCGATCGTTCTGTCGATCGGCATGGAGGTGGATGGCAACATCTTGATCTACGAGCGGATACGCGATGAGTTAAACCTCGGCAAATCGGTGCGCGGCGCGATCGATCTAGGGTTTTCGAGAGCGTTTTCAGCAATCTTAGATGGTCAGCTGACCACAGCGGCAGCCGGGTGGGTGTTACTGCAATATGGTTCAGGGCCCATCAAGGGATTTGCAGTCATGCTGCTCGTGGGCGTGTTTACGACGTTGACCACGAATATTTGGGTCACTCGCATTCTTTTTGACTGGAGCGTTGCCCGCAAGAAGGGTCAGCTCGTTACCATCTCCATCTAGGCGCGAGAACCCGAGAACCAACGATGAACGAACCTACGACTCCGCCACTTGAGCCTGCCGCGCCAACCCACAAGCACAAGTTTCGCTACTTGTTGCCACCTGGGAACAACTTTGCGTTTGTCGCAAAGTTTCGAGTCTGGGTGATCATGTCGATCCTGCTCATGTCGATCTGCGTGGGAGCCCTGTTTGTTAACAAGGCGGTCCGCGGCGAGTACATGAACTGGACGGTCGACTTTAAGGGTGGCACGGAAATCATCTTTGCGTTTCGCGACAAGGCGAAGGCGGCATCCTTTGACGAGCTCCATGCAAAGATCACCGCAGCTGGATCAGAGGCAGAGAAAACGGAACTTACGGGCAAACTGTCTGCGCTCGGCGGCGAGTTTGTTCGAGCGGATCTTGGAAAGATTCGAGAGGCGCTTGAGAAGTCGGAGAGCGGCATCGAGGTTTCGGAGATCTCGTCGGGTGAAGACGACGCGGGGCGACCGATCGAAGGAATCATCGTCCGATCGCCGGAATTTTCCGCGTTGCGCCCCGACGTCGAAGCCAAGGCGCGTTCGGCGTTTTTGGAGGCATTTAAGGATCACGACATCATCAAGGCAACGTGGTCGGGCGATCAGCTGCACGTCCGCACCAAGAAGGTTCTCACTTGGAAATCAGTTGCCGATTCAAGCGTATTTCAGCAGGCCGGTCTGGAGCTAAAACCTTGGCTGCCGGCAGAGGATCAACAGTACACCCACGCCGACGAGGGAACGGGCGAATTTAACGCTGTCTTTGCAATGGCCGGTCTCGATCGCAAGTACAAAAATACGATCGAAGCCGCGATTCCGGGCATCGATGCGGTAGTTCAGAAGAGTTACGGCGTGGGTGCCAAGGCGGGAGACAAGCTGCGCAACGACGCCGCCAAGTCGATCGTCTACGCGATCTTCCTCATCATGCTGTACCTGGCGTTCCGGTTCGACATTCGGTACGCACCTGGAGCGGCATTCGCGACGATCCACGACGCGATCATGGTGATCGGCGTTTTCGCAATCACGTGGACCGAAGTGTCGCTGACCTCAGTGGCCGGCCTGCTTACCGTGATGGGCTTCTCGGTAAACGACACAGTAATCGTGTTCGACCGCATCCGCGAAAATCAGATCAAACTCAAAGACAAGAAAATCGAGCGCATCGTCGACATCTCGATCAATGAGATGCTCGTGCGTACGATTCTCACTTCGTCTACGGTATTCGCGACGACGCTCATCATGAACATCTTCGGCACGGGACTCGTGAAGAACTTCGCATTTGCGATGAACATTGGCGTTTTGGTTGGAACGTACTCGTCAATCTTCCTAGCTACGCCCGTGTTCTTGTGGATTTCGAAGAAATGGTACTCGGGTCCTCCGAAAAAGCGGGCGATTCCAGCTTCGGCGCGGACGATCATCGCTGAAGATTGACGCGCGCGTTGGTAGGGCAGGTAGCGAATCTCAGATCAGACGACTTGCGCCGGCACGCGTGCTCGGATGAGCTTTTCTAGCTCTCCGATCTCTTTTGGGGTGCTCATAGACTTGGCGCGTTTGTGGAAGTCCGCCGTATCAAATCTTTCGTCTTCTAGTGCTTTGCCGCGTCGCTGTTCCGCTTGATCGGTATGAAAACCTTCTTGTGCATCAGATCGGTTTCTCGCAGGCGGCTTTAGAACGCGTTGCTTGCAGTTCCTCCGCCATTGCGTCCTCGAATTCCCGTTGAAGGCGGGGTCGGCGGGTTGCAATGTCCGCTGCATGTCGGCCTTTCCCGACGAGATGGAGCGGCTTCGACCTCGGAGTGAGTTTTGTTCATGCCACCTGCACCCCGCCTCAGTCGGTGTAAAGTTCGGCCGTGGATCGGCTCGTGACGTGGCTTGAGGGGGATGAATGGCCTGCGCCACCAACGGTCATGCCTAGCCCGATGGATCCGCATGGCCCTCATCCGATCGCTCGGGTGGCAATGGATCATCTGCGGCGGTGCAGTGAGCCATTGCGAGACCAGCTCTCGAACGCCGGCAAGATGATCGGTGTGTTGGTTGTGGCCGATCCCCGCGGTCGTCTGGGATACCTGCGCGCATTTTCCGGTAGCTTCGACGGCCGCTGGCGATTCGAAGGTTGGGCGCCGCCGGTTTTTGACGAGAAGCGACAGGCTACCTTGTTGGTCGCTGCCGAGCCTGCGTTGCATCGCCTTACTACAGCGATCCAATGGCTTGAGTCGGTCGACCTAGCCTCTTGGTCGGCGGAGTTGCGGCGTAGCCACATCGAAGAGCGCGATGCGCTCGCAGCCGCGCTGACACAGCGGCGAGCGCAGCGGCGAGCCGAGCGGGATGCAGGGGCAAGCGCCCAGCGGACGCATGAGTTGGATCAACAGTCGCGAGCCGACGCCGCCTTGCGTCGCCGCCTGCTTGCATTCCAAGCCAAACGCAGCGCCGAGAGCGAGGTAGCCGTTACGCGTTGGCGCCGCCGGCTTCGCGCGCTCGTGCTGTTGCGGGCGCGGGCCTCGCGTAACCTCCAGCGATTGCTTCACGACCAGATCCGAGTTCCTGGCCCATCGGGGATCCGCATGCCGCTTCGCGCGTTGTTCGCTCCCGGGGAACCGCCCACCGGTGCCGGCGATTGCGCCGCGCCCAAGTTGCTCGCCGCTGCGCATGCACATGGCTTGCGTCCCGTGGCGTTAGCGGAGCAGTGGTGGGGCCCCCCTCCGGCCACCGGCGGCCGCGTTGATGGTGGCTTCTACCCGGCCTGCGCACGCAAATGTGCGCCGCTCATGCCGACGTTGCTACAAGGCCTTCCGGTTGCGCCGCCAAGGCCGCTCACTGCGCCGCCCAATCCGCACGGCGAGGTTCGGTTCTTGGCACTCGATGATGCGCTTGTCGTGGTCGACAAACCGCCGGGCCTGCTCTCGGTTCCCGGCCGCGGTGCAAACGCCACCGACAGTGTGCAAACCCGACTTCGCCGGCGCTTTCCCGAGGCGGTGGGGCCGCTCGTTGTCCACCGCCTCGATCTTGACGTCGGTGGTGCGCTTGTCGCTTGCCTCGATCTCGACAGTTACCGCGCCGTGCAGAGGCAGTTCGCGGCCCGCTCGGTTGGCAAGCAGTACGTCGCGATCGTCGAGGGCATTGTGGAGCAGGACGCCGGCGTGATCGAGTTGCCGCTTCGCGTCGACCTCGACGATCGGCCGCGTCAGATCGTTGACAACGCGCTGGGCAAGCCGGCGCGCACCCGATGGCAGGTGATCGGGCGTGAGTCCCGCACGACGCGTGTCCACCTATTCCCAGAAACCGGCCGCACGCATCAGCTGCGCGTCCATTGCGCCCACCCCAACGGCTTGTCCGCTCCGATCGTCGGCGACCGCCTCTACGGCCGCGTTGGGGGGCCGTTGCTGCTCCACGCAGAGCGAATCGATTTCCATCACCCAACCAGCGGCCGTCACGTCGAATTCCGCAGCCCACCGCCGTTCTAGCTCGACTTTGATCGATGTGACAGCGGAAACGGTGAGCTACTTAGCTACAGTAGATGACTCCACTTACTTCCATGTATTGCTGCCGAGATCCTCGACTCGGCCATTGCCGACTTTGATCACGCGACCGTGGACTCGACTTCCTTGAATGGACACGTGACCGTTACCACCAATGTCAAACGCAGTTGCTCCGGTGATCTCGCAATTCTTGAGAGTGACAGAGCCATTTCCACTGGCTTGAATAGCCGTCTTTGCATGTACTTGGCAGTTTTCGATGGTTAACGAGCAGTTTCCGGCCACGACAATTCCCACTTCTGGATCAGAGATTGTGACATTTGCATGGGTCGCCGAGTCGTTGCCTTCGCACTGGATCTTGCCTGAGGATTGATAGCCCTCCATAGGAGGCGGCGTTGTCGGTGCTTGCACGGGAGTTGAAGCAACGACGCAATTGGCCAAAAAAACGCTGAGGCTAACGGGGAATAGTTGTTTCATGGGATCCCAATCGTAGGATGAAATCGCGTCTTTGTCGACGTCGTCTCAAAAAACGACCTCTGGAGGCCAATGTCGGTAAGTATTGAACCACCTCGTCCGCGATGCACCCGATACCCCGATGCCCCCATTTTCCCGACAGGTCCTAGTAAAGCCTGTATTCGGGGGGAATCTGATCGGCCGACTCGACCACCATTCCGAGGTCGCGCAGCAGGCCGTTGTTGAGCGAGTAGATCCATCCGTGAACGGTCAAGACTTGGCCGCGGCGCCAAGCATCTTGGACGATCGTTGTGTGACAAACATTAGCGACTTGTGCCTCCACGTTGAGCTCCGCGAGGCGATCGAAGCGCTTATTTGGATCTTCGATCGCGGCTAGCTCCGTTCGGTTCCATTGCCATACGTCGCGAATGTGGCGAAGCCAATTATCGATCAGGCCGAGCGGCTGTGTTCCCATGGCGGCGCGAACTCCGCCGCAACCGTAGTGACCACAGACGATCACGTGCTTCACCTGCAAAACGTCGACCGCGTACTGCAGGACGGAGAGGCAATTCACGTCGGTGTGCTCCACCAAGTTAGCGACGTTGCGGTGCACAAACAGCTCGCCCGGTTTGCGGCCGATGATCTCGTTCGGAGGCAGGCGGCTGTCCGAGCACCCGATCCACAACAAGTCCGGATTTTGCAGAGCTTCGAGTCGAGAAAAAAACTCAGGATCTCGCGTTACCGCCGCGGACGCCCATGCTCGGTTCGCAACAAAACACTCGTCGAGTAGATTCATGATTGGAGGAGCCACCCAGATTTGAACTGGGGAATGGTGGTTTTGCAGACCACTGCCTTACCGCTTGGCTATGGCTCCCGAATGGCAGCGTTCTAGCACATGCCCGAAGCGGAGTCTCACCAAGGCCAGAGGTTCCACGTGTAATAGCTGCCGACTAACAAAACGGCGGTGATCGCCCAGGCACCGAATAGCTGCAGCGAACGGTCGGACCATCGGCGCCGGCCGAACATGGATCGATGGCACAGCAGCGCACCGACGACGACCCCGCACGCTCCGCCGCCAACGCCCCATGCGACGATGCCGAGGAAAGGGATCGAGAGCGCGCCCGGAGGTGGGCGCACTGTGATCTGGCCGGTGGCTGGTAGGAGTGTCACCCGCGGCCAGCCGCCCCAGTCGCACGCGGCGTATGCTACGGCACCGCCGATCAGTGCGCACGTGGCAAGAACGAACGCTCGTTGCCAACCCGGCATCATCGGTTGACTGGGCACGCGCTCAACGGCCACGTTGATGGCACCGTATCACTCTATCGTGTGGCAAGCTAACCCCATGCGCTCGACGTTGCTCTTGACCGTGGTAGGACGGGATCGAACCGGTTTGGTTGAATCGCTGGCCAAGCGAATCGCCGAGGCGGGAGGAAATTGGGAAGAAAGCAGACTCGCTCGCCTGGCGGGACAATTCGCCGGAATTGTCGTTGTCACCGTGGACGTCGCACATTCGGATGGGCTGATAGCGGCGCTTCGCGAGCTTGAGACCACCGGCTTCGTCGTCACGGCCCGAGCGATTTCCTCCGCCGCCACCACCTCTCCGGGGATGCGGATGCGACTTGCTGTGACGGGGACCGACCGGCCCGGAATCGTGCGGGACGTTTGCCGTCGCCTTGCTGCCCGCGGTGTCAACGTCGAGGAACTTGAGTCGAACGTGCGCAGCGCCCCCATGTCCGGTGAGGCGATGTTCGTTGCTCGAGCCCAGTTGCTGGTCCCCCCGCACATCGCTCTTTCCGATGTTCAGACCGACCTGGAGGCGTTGGGCAACGAACTCATGGTCGACCTCAGCGCCGAGTAGCGCGGCTCACTAGCCGCGCCACCCCACGAAGGGGTAACTAGGCGAGCGGGGCTGCAGTCATTTTTTCTTGGTCGGTGCTGCCGGTTTTTTGGCGGCCTTGGCACTGGCGATGTTTCGCTTGGTCCGAACTTTGAGCTTGGTCTGGCGCTTCTTGCGGCGCATTTTCCACGTTCGTCGATTGTCTCCGCGTCCCATGCCCGCGCTTATAGCTCATCTTGGCGCAGAACCGAGGGCTCTCTTGCTAAAATTGCGCGCGAGCGGCGAAGTAGAAGTGGATTCTGCCCCTTGGCTCATCGCCGAGGTTCGGACGTAACGGGATCGCGTACTCAAACGCGCCGATTCCAAACGGCGTAAGCAGGCGCAATCCGGTACCAACGCCAGGGCGGACGTCCTTGACGTCCACGGTGCTCCAGTCGTTCGAGATCATTCCAGCGTCGGCGAACAACGCTCCGGCCAGGATGTTCCAAATGCGCAGTTGTGCATCGAGGCTGCCAAGCACGCGAATATTGCCCCCGGCGGGGACAATTCGAATCTGCGACAGGTTGCCGATCGGCGGAACGGGGACCTCGATCAGCTCGGTCGCGAGCCGATCGTCGCGGTAGCCTCGGACTGTGGAGTCGCCGCCCGCAAAAAAACGTTCAACTTCGGGCAGTAGAACGGCGCCTCCGAGCGGGATCCCTTGATCGTAGCGAAGGTCGGCGCGAAGCACCAGGTTGTCGCCAACCAACACAAACTTCGAACCGCTTGCTGAGACCTTAACGAACGCATCCTGACCGTAGAGGTATGGGTGGGCGAGCGACGCCGACAACTCGAGGCGATGTCCCGATTCAGGCGATAGTGGGGCGAGGTTGCCGCGTCGGTCCACGCGCTGTTCCCAGTCGAGCCGAACCCCCACCGAGCCGGTTCGCGTTCCGACTGCGACCCGCGAAGTATCGAGGTTCGCACCGATCGGTCGCAATGCGTCTACCTCCCGGGTTCGGAGTCTAAAATCGTATTGAATACCTAGAGTTATGGCACGAGCCTCCGACCCAGGCGACCGCTGGCGGAGCCACGGTTTGGCGAGCGCCACACTCACGCCTTCGGTTTTTAGCAAGCCAAAGCGAGGGGTGACCTGTTGCTTGACCAACCCGGTAACTTCGGTCCGGAAATCGAGGGGCAGATAGGGACGTACGAGCCAGGGGGGGAATCGGAGCGTCGACTCAACGTCGATGATCCTCGTTCCCGCAGTCACAGCCGCTCGGAAAGCGATGCCGCGACCGAACAGATTGCCCTGTCGCCATGCGATGCCTGCGAAGGGTCCCGAGTTGTAGCTCGAGTAGCCGCCTTGGAGGTCGATTTGGATCCGATTGTCGAAGCGTTCTTCGACCCGAACGACGGCGTTGACGACGAGGGAGTTCGCTTGGCAAACCGACTGGTTTGCGCCTTGACCGCCGCATAGGTCCGGGAGGTCGATGTTTACCGCATTGAATAGCCCGGTGTTGCGCAACCGCCGTGCGCCTTCGGCCAGAGCATCGCTTGTCAGCAAGTCTCCTTCGCGAAGCGGGAGTTCACCAAAAATCACGTCCTCCGAGGTTCGGAACGCACCGCGTACAACGATTTTTCCGACTCGTACGGGATCGATCGAGCGCACTGTGTAGAGTGCACTCATCTCCTGGGCGCCAAGCGGCTTGGCCTCGAACCCCACTGTAGCCCGCGGTCGTCCGGTCCGAAACAAGAATTCGCGTAATCGCTCCCGAGTAGCGGCGACATCGTCTTCTCGAAATCGGATCCCGGTGGTTGCGGAGCAGGGTTGCGATCCGTTTGGCTTCGCGGAAGCAAGCAGGGGTTGGTGGAGCTCGGATGCGAGCTCTCGCAATAGCTCCGCGCACAGCGCTGCTTGCTGCTCGGCCGATCCAGTCGGAAGGTCAATCGCGATCTGAGACAATACCGTTGGTTCTCCCTCGCTGATCGCGTATTCAACGTGGACGCCGTCACCGCGCTCTGCAAGTACGAGGGCCGCAGTGAGAGCCGGGCTGTCGAGTGCCTGCGGTTCGCTTGCCGCCCGCGCTACGACCCGTGTGTCTCGGTAGCCGATGCGGCGGTATGCATCTTTGATCCGCGCAACATCAACTGCGAGCTGTTCCGCAGTCGCTGCCGTGTTCGTTCCCAGCAAAGTTCCTCGAAACCCGGCCGCTTTCGTGGCGACGAGCTCTCCGAGTGCCGCGCTCGAGATGGCATGATTGCCTGAAAAACGAACGCTTTGAACGTCTCGGTGGGGGCCTTGGTCGATGCGGAAGGCGATCTTGTCGTACTCGGGACCGCGTTGTCGCTCGACCGTTACCCGAGCGTCGAAGAAGCCGCGGGCCTGCAAGTAAGCAGTAAGCGCAGCCGCAGAGCTAGCGACTTCGACGTCATCGCTGCTTCCGGCCGAGTCGAACGTTAGGTACTTGCGCAGTTCCTCGGCTGGGAATTGATCGCGATCCGCACCCTCAAATTGAACATCGACAAGCCGTCGCTGGTCGATCGTTAGCGTGAAATTAACCGTATGGGTGCGGCGATCGAACGATGTCTTTGGATCAAAACTCGATTGAACCCGAACAGCAGGGTAGCCGCGGCGGTGAAATAATTCGCGAAGCCGTTGTACGTCTTCCTGATGTTGGGTTCGGGTAAAATGCGCAGTTGAAAAGCAGGTTGGCAGCACTGGAAGACAGACATCGTTGTGCCGGAACGTGGCTCGAATTTCTGCATCGGAAATCGCTAGTGGTTCGCCGCCAACGGGTTTCGCGATCGCAATCGTCCCCGTGCGATACTGTTTTCCGAGATCGATTTCGATAATCAGAGTCGCGTTTGTTCGCTGCAACGCGGTAGTCATCTTTACGGTGGCATCGGCATAGCCCTCGTCGTAGAGGTACTCTTCGATCCGCTGGCGATCGTCGGCAACTGCACATTGGCGGCGAATCGGCTCCCACGGTAGGTACGAGCCAGGGCGCAAGCGCACGCGGCGCCGCACCTCGTCTTCGAGCGCCCTGCCAAAAAGATCAGCCAGGCGTGTCGGGAACCGGGTTTTGATGCTGCGCACGATCGGCAACGGCGCGAGCTGAAGCACGAGGCGTTTTCCCGAAGTCAGATCCACGGCGCGATGGCCCACGAGTTGGTAGCCAAAGCGGGCCGCCATGGCGGCGATGTCTATCCACGTCGCGTTCGTCAGTGTGGTGCGGCGCGCCTGCATGGTCGGTTGGAGGAGTGCGTGAACGGTCCGAGGGGAATCCAGCAGGTCGCCCTCGACTGCAAATTCGGTCCATGGAATCGGCGCAGTGAGTTCCTGTGAAACGTGCGGGGCTTCGAGGAGCGCACCCGGGGTGGTGTCGACCGCCAAACAAGTGGCTCGATCTGCCCGCGTGGGTCTCCACGCGGCGGGAGCCGGAGTCGGAGTCGGAGCTGGAGTCGGAGTCGGAGCTGGAGTCGGAATCGGAGTCGGAGCTGGAGTCGGAGCTGGAGTCGGAGTCGGAGCCGGAGTCGGAGTCGGAGTCGGAGTCGGAGTCGAGGTGGGAGCCGGAGCGGGTTGGGCCCCGGCATTCACTGCGACCAGGGCGATGAAAACGAGGGCGCGCATTGCTGTTTTTTATTGGCGAGCCCTTGGGGCACTTCCACTCAGAAACGAAGATTGAATGGCGCCGCTCATCTTGGTTGACGTCGACCTTGACTCCACCGTTGAGCTTGACGGCGACGGACGACGATGACCCCACCGTGAACGTTGCGCTTTGACGTTCTGAAGTCGAGCGCCCGCGCCTACGGTGGGAGGGTCGAGGTCTACGGTGCCGTTCAACTCAACGGTAGGGTTTAGGTCGAGGTCAACCATCTCGCGATCGGTTACATTAATCCATAGTAAGATCATCTATTTGCGCTTGTTTGAGCGGCCCTTTAGGGGATGAATAGCCGGTACACCAGCTGGCCTCGTAGGTCGGAAATATCCTGTTCTGCGGGATCGTAGAACTTCTTGTCCAGATACACGCCTTGCACTGTAATCCGATCGTCCGCGAGCACCCGCAGAAAGTGCCAAGGGGTCTTTAGCTCGCCAATCACACTGATCGTCGTTCCCCGAATGGTCTGCTCGCCCTCACCGATAAACTTGATGTTTTCTGCGACCTTCTTCTCGGCGTGGATGCCGACGCTGCCAAAGCCGATTTCGAAGCGCAGAACATCGAGACGCGATAGTTTGGTTAACTTGTCGCCGAGCAAGTCAGATACCCACTGACCAGCGAGATCTTTGACGATTTGGTCCGCGAAGCCTTGCGAAGGATTCGTCGCGGATGCGATCTGCGCCGGACTTGCTCCTGGCGATTGGTCGCCAAGAGTCCTCCGAAGCTGTTCGGGGTTGCGTCCGAGAAACAAGAGCGCGAGCGTCTGAGACTTATTGTACCCGGTAGAGGTTTTTAGGTCCCATTGCGGTTGCTCGAGGGTGCCAACGATATTGAGCGTGATGACGTGCAGCTGCCCGGTCAGGTCGAGGTAGTCGGCGTCGCCCTGAACATCGAGCCTCGGGTTTGTTGCCTTTTCGTTTTCCGCGAAGTCGATCGAACCGGCAGTGCGCGTAAATCGCGCGCGCGTTCCCGGAATCTGGAACTCCCCTCGTTGAACGCGAATCGACCCAGACAAACGGAGGTCGCGTGGTGAGCCGGAAATCAAGATCCGCGGCCCCTCCAGGTCGATCTGCGCGATGTTGTTCGCAACTGCAAACTTCCGCACATCCAGGGTTAGGCCCAAGTCCGCGTTGCCAATAGCGGGATACTCGTCCCAAAACGGACGCGCCAACGTCACCGAGGGTACTTCAGGGCGAATTACCTCCGTGAGCTCAAAGTTGCGTTGATAACTTCCGTTTACGATCGAGATATTGCCGCGGACCACCCATGGCGAAATCGCGTTCGGTAGCTCGAGGGAAATATCTCGGGCCGATACAATGAGATCGAGTGTTCCCGGAATGCGAAATGGAACGTTTTCCGCATCGAGCTGGATCTCAGCGGACTGCGGCTTTCCATCTCGTAGCACGGCGGCGCCACGAATATTCTCTACGCGGCCTTCTCCATCGATAGATGCGGTAATGGGATTCTCATCAACGCGCAGGGAATAACTTCGGTGCTCGCCAGAGACCGTGGTTGAAATATCGATGCTGCCCCCGAGAAGTGCGACCTCCTTGCGCGCCCCTCGCAAGCTTACGGTGAACGCGGAGCGATGCTTTTCAGCCGGATCAGGGTCAAAGGTGAGCGTGCCGGTGACTTGCGGAAGCGCGCCTCGACCGAATAACGACAGCGCACCGTCGATGCGGGCTAGGCCGCTGGCTTGTGCGAGCGCGTTCGGCGCGAGTGCCAACAACATTTTTCCGGCCAATTTGCCGTCGAGAAGCACGCCCCAAGAAGCGGGGGTCAGTCCAGATCCCAAGCGAATAGTGCCTTTGACGTTTAGATGGCCGCGTTCCGTTCCCCGCTCCTCCTTGACTGTGATCGTGAATTGGTTGATGCCGACCGTGCCGTCGTTGATCTTGATTTGGCCTCCACTCGCGATCTGAAGGGTAGTGTCCACCCCGCTTGGCCGAACGTTAATCGGTGAGCTAATTGTTAGTCCGGCTTCGTAGCTCGGTTGAGAGAACGTGCCAGTTACGGTCGCATCGAGGTCGAGATTGCCGCTGATTTCATCGAAGCGGTCCGATACAACGGGTAGGAGGTTCGCCAACGCAAGGCTGCCCTTTGCGTGGAGATCCATACGGGATGCTGTCGCGCCACCCGCGATCGTGATCACACCCGCCGGTGTTTCGAGTACTGCCGGACATGGTCGCTTTCCGGTTTTTGACTTCGTATCGCGGCACGCCAGTTCGATCGTTTGCGGCGTGGCGCGGAGAGATAGGGCGTATTGGTCGGTGCGGCTGCGCACCCGAAAGCGAAGCGGAGAGAGTCGACCATCCCGCATGCGCAAGTCGACGATGCCCTGCAGTTCCGTCAGTTCGACCCACGCTTGAGTTGGCGCTGGGCGGCCGGCTGATGGCGCCAGTTCGGTGCGAAACGTTACGGTTCCAGACGCCCAGACCTGTAGCGGCACTCCGAGCCCAAGCGTGCGCGAAAGATCCATGAAGCGATCGACTTCGATGCGCCGTCCGGTCACTGAAATGTCGACCGGGTAGGGCGGAGCCGTGCCGATGGTCGCGACAATGCCGACTTGGCCTGCGAGCATGCTGCCGCGGATGAACAGGCTCGGCATGTTTTCAACATCGATCGCCGCGACTTGCAGCTGACTGTCGCCGACGAACGCATTCTTGATCCAGCTGCGAATTAGCCACATGGTGCCCTCCGCTTGTGGAGCGCTGCCACTACCCTGGAGGTGCAACGTCGTCGAAAACAGCGCTCCTAGCACGTCGTTGCCGAGCTTCAGCGGAAGACTGTCGATATCGATGGTGCCGCCTAGATGTCTTGGCGTTGTTACCCGCCCCGTACGCTGCGCGGGAATGTCGATGATCGTGGACGCAAGCCGGCCACCGCGATCGCGCTCAGCGTTTGCGACAACGCACGCGCCGCCACGGAGGGCGGCATCGGCGCAGCGCTCGGGAACGTCCGCTGCAACGTGCGCCCCCATTCCGCATCGCGGATCGCTCGGACGGTTGATGCACAGGGAAACCTTTGAGAACGCGTCGGCCACGATCGACAAGTGGTCGGCTTTGATGAGGGCACTGACTTGGCTCAACCATTCGAGCGGCGGCCTGTCGGGACGAATGACCGTGCGTTTGACGTCGAGTTCGACCACGTCAAGCGCACCTTTGGCGATTCCCGCTAGCCCACACAGGCGGCTTGCTTCGAGCTTGCTGCCGCGAAGGTGGAACCGCTCGATGACCTGGGCGGCGCCACCCAACGAAACGACCCCGCTACCTTCGAGATGTCCGCCCAGCCCCGTCGAGCTAACGCGGGTGATGGTTGCGGTTTGGTCTTTGATCCGGGCATCAATCGCGAGATTGTCCGTACAGGGTACGCCGCCGAGATTCAAGCGTACGGCAACAGTGGGCGACTTCAGTGGACCCGTGATCACGATTTGGCCACCGCCGGCCGACGTTGCCAATTGCGGCAAGCCGAATCGCCGCAGCCATGCAGCGAGGTCGGGAAAATTTCCGTCGATGCGTACGTTCACTTGCTGCGTCACCATATCGACAGACCCGTCGAATAGCGCGGAGCTCTTGCCCGCCCGAACGTTGACGCGCTGAATCCCAATCGTGTCAAACGCGTTGTCGGTGAAGATTCGCCCCCGATTGACCTGAACGAGTTTATCGTTCGGCGAAGGGCCAAGGGTAAGGTCAAAATCTTCGAGGGCAAAGCCGTGGTCGACATCGCCGACAGCCGTCAGCCGACCGCCCAGAAATCGCCCCACGGACGAGGCAACGCGTCGAGGCAAAAACCGGCCGATGTCGATCGGTTTCACGACATCGACCTTGGCTCGAGCATTGTATGGCGTGAGCCCAAACGTCGAGCTCAGCATCACTTCACCTGGCTCCTTGCCGCCTTGAAGCAGGGCTTTGGTTTTTTCGATCGAACCCTGGTCGTTGACCAAATCGATCTCGCCGTGTACTTCGGCCAGCGTGAGCCGCAGCGGCTCCGCAGTCTTTGACAGCGCCAAGTCGTAGTCGAGCCCGTGCAGGTCGAGCTTTACCTTTGGCGGGGCAATAAACGGCCCGGTCAGGGTGATCCGACCGCTGAGGTTGTCACCTCCCAATTGCGGCTTGATGCAGCTGCGCAACGTAGGGCCCGCGTTGGCAACGTCGAGTGCGAGGTCCCAACGGCCATCGAACAAGCGGTCCCAGTAGTTGGTTAGCTCGCCCGAAAGGTGCAGTTCGGCACCCTGATCGGGCCGCGCGCTGCCGCCGGTTTCACCGCACGGGATGGTGCGCGCTGCCAGATCGAGCACAAGGGTATTCGCGACGCTGTTTGCTGCTCCATTTTCTGGCATTTGCGCCAGCCGATTCAGCGCGATGTGAGACAAATCCAGGCTGTATTTGGCGGTCCGACTTTCAGCCCACGATTCGCCGCGTTTTGTCGGCAGTTTAAACGAGCCGTGCGGTCCCTCATCGAAGATGCGAATTCGACTCCGACCGCCGCGCAACGCCAAATTGACGTGAAATTTCGCAACGAGTGGGTCCTTGGGGTCGATATGGAGGTAGTTGCGCACCGGACTGCCAGATGTCGTTTCCGTGCTGACATCTTCGACGCGAGCTGTTAACCGGAAGCCCGATGCGCCCGGGCCTACCCTGTAGGGTCCCATGTGGACTGTCACATTCAGGCGTTCACCGTGCATGTCCTGAAGGTCGAAGATCGGCGGTGCGGTATCGGCGAAAATTCCGGCGCGAAACCCTGCCGTCATGCGGGGGTAGAATGCCGTGACGATGCTTACGATCGTGCGAT
Source organism: uncultured Kofleriaceae bacterium (assembly GCA_964419605.1). Lineage (GTDB taxonomy): Bacteria > Myxococcota_A > Polyangia > Haliangiales > Haliangiaceae > JABFXX01. Next base: position 31,030 of record CAYQQM010000054.1, read on the forward strand.
CGTACGCGTGGAGCGGGTAGGGCTCGCGGGTCTGCTCGAGCAGCACGTCGCCTCCGTGAACCCACACGTTGCGGAACGAAAAATTGTGCGCCCCGAAAAGTAGCGTCTGAATGTCGATCTCCGCCGTGAGCAGCGGAGTATTTAGAAGCAATTTTCGTGGCTTGCGCTTGGGTTCCGCGGATGTGTCGGGCTGGTCATCGGGGGTGCAGTCGTCGCTGGGACTACCGATTCGCAGCTGATCGGGAGTGGCGCCTCCGGCCTCCGCCGACATGACACAGTCGTCCCAAACTTTGACGTCCCGAATCACGATGGGAACCCAGCCCCCTGTAATGACGGACTTTAGGGCGCTGGTCGGCCATTCGACCGAGCCGATCTCGATCCGGCCGCGCATTCGGCGATTGAGGAGCGATGCGATCTTGTCGCCAAGCGCCGGCCCTTGAACCTGAGCGCGCAGATAGACAAATACGGTACTTGGGACGAGAAGGACCGCGATGCCAATGGCAAGGAGCCAGCGGCGTGGGCGTCGGGGTTCCGGTGTCACCGGTGGTCGGAACCTAACACGACGCTCCGCGTTGATCGAAACGCGGGGCAGCGCGGTGCACGACTTTTCGTTCATTTCTCAATGGCATTCGCAGGCCCTTGGCTTATACTGGTAGTAAGGACTTGAAAGCGAGGCACGTGGATGTCTGCTGATACGCCGTCACCTGAATGCTCCGAACAAGCCGCCTCAACGCTTCGCCGCGAGGCACTACTGCCCAACGAACGGGGGCGCGGACTTGGAACCGTCGCGGTCGTCTGTACGATGGCTGGGGTCGCTTCTGGTCTCGCGCTTGCGACAACGTTGATGGCGATGCAAGTTGCCGACTCGATGTCGGCGCGAACTTGCAGTTATCAGCTCGTAAGCCCGAGGCCTCAGACTCTGGACGTGCGGCCGGAGTATGGGTTTCTGGGCATTCGTTACGGGTACCACGATGGGTACGGCGACATCGATCGTGTGCTGCCTAACACCCCGGCAGCCGCGGCGGATTTGCGCGCGGGCGATCACGTACTCGCGATCGACGGTGCACCGGTGCGCAGTCTGGAGGACCTGCGGCAGCGCATCCTTCACACGCGGCCCGGCATGAGCCCAGAGATCCTCATCGAGCGCGACGGTATGAAGTCCACCGTTCGTCCAACGCTCGTGTCGTGGCCCCTTGCCGGTTTTGAAAACGAATAATAGCTAGGTCCGGGCGTGACCCTGTAGTCAAAACCCATCCAAAACCTCTGCGGCGAGGTTCTGGTCTAGCTCTAGCCGCCGTACGTGTAGCGAAGGTAGAGGCGCGAATCGAGCGCCTTCATTGCGCCAGAAGGTGGAGCAAACTGCGGAGCCAGGAATGCATTGACGCCAAGGCCGACCGCGTAGTGGCGATTCTCGAGTTGGTATTCAATGCCTCCTCCTGCGTGAAACGCGATCGAGTATTTTTCGCCGGGGTCGAGGATCATCGCTTTCTCGAGGATGTTGGACGAAACTAGCGCTACGCCGGCGCCGCCTTCGACGAACAGCGCGATGCGTTCCAGCCGAAACCCCAGTCGCCCATCGGCCCCTCCGCGGTACAATTGAAACCACTCACCAGCGGGTGGCGGAGGCACCGTAGCCTCGTGGCTGGACGCAGCGACGAATAGTCCGATCGACAGCCAGGACCACAGGTCGTACCCCAGCCGCAGCGACAGCGCTGGCCCAACTGCGGCACTTCGCGAGCTGGAGGGCAAGAACGTTACGGCCCCGAGGCCGCCTTCGGCGAAAAAGCCTGATGCGGCTACCCTCGGAGGTGGATCGATAATCCCGGCTTTGCCGGGATGCGCAGCACTCCCGCTAAGGGATACCAAGTCGCCAACGTTCGAAGGCTCAGGGGAAGGCTTGGCGGTCTTTGCTTCTGCGTCCTCAGCGGTTGCTATGGTTGACTGTCCCACAAGCAGGATTCCAGCGGCAAAATTGGTCCAGTGGCGAAGCCACGCTTTCGATACTCCCGGCCGCGCCCCCCGTCGGGGACTCCCCCCCCGTCGGGGACTTCCCCCCCGTCGGGGACTTCCCCCCCGTCGGGGACTTC
>CAYQQM010000055.1:0-32796 GCA_964419605.1 uncultured Kofleriaceae bacterium
GAAGACAGCCGGGATGGATCGGTGGCCCGGGTGGTCACGAACTTGCGGTGGGCTGAACTAACTAACTAACTAAGGCCCCTCGAAGCGTTACTTTTTGGTCGCTTCTTCCTTGGCCTTCTTGGCCTTGGCGAGGAGCTCCTCCGAGATGTTGTTCGGTACTTCTGCGTATTTTGCGAACTCCATTGTGAACTCGGCTTTGCCCTGGGTGGCGGAGCGCAGCGGAGTCGAGAACCCAAACATCTCGGCGAGGGGAACTTCCGCGTCGACGCGGGTGTTGCCGTCTTCTTCGGTCGAGCCCATCACGATGCCGCGGCGCTGCATGATCAGGCCTAGGATGTTGCCAGAGAATTCGGCCGGTCCCTCGATCGAGAGCTTCATGATCGGCTCGAGAATTTTCGGGCTGGCGCGTGGGAAAAAGTCGCGGAATGCTCCGCGAGCGGCCTCTTGGAAGGCGATGTCGCTGGAGTCGACCGCGTGCGAGGCACCGTCGTTAATAACGACGCGAACGCCGACGACGGGCACGCCGATGCGCGGCGACTTTGCCAACATCGATTTGAAGCCTTTTTCGCACGACGGGATAAATTCGCGCGGGATCGCGCCGCCCTTGATCTCGTCGATAAATTCGAAGTCGCCCTCGAACGGTTCACAATAGCCGCCAACCTTTCCGTATTGGCCCGAGCCACCGGTCTGCTTCTTGTGGGTGTACACGTAGTCGGTTTTGCGGGTGATGGTTTCGCGATACGCGACGACGGGCGGCGAGGTTACGACCTCCGCTTTGTACTCGCGCTTCATGCGCTCGATGTAAACGTCGAGGTGGAGCTCGCCCATGCCGGCGACGATGGTTTCATTCGACTCTGGGTCTACCCAGCACTGGAACGTGGGATCTTCACGCGTGAATCGCTGCAGTGCCTTGGACATGTTCATTTCAGCGCCCGAATCCTTGGGCCGGACGGCAACCGAGATCACCGGCTTGGGGACGAACATCGACGTCATCGCGAAGTTCACCGACCCATCCGTGAACGTATCGCCCGAGTTGCATTCCACGCCGAACACAGCGCAGATGTCGCCGGCTCCCGCATCAGTGATGTCTTCACGGTCGTCTGCATGCATGCGCACCAGGCGTCCGACCTTCACCTTCTTTCCGTTGCGGCTGTTGACGATGAAATCGTCTTTCTTCACCTTGCCCTGGTAGACGCGGATGTACGTCAACTGGCCGTAGCGCCCGTCCTCCAGCTTAAACGCCAGCATGACGAGCGATTTGTCCGGGTTTGACTCGAGGACAACTGGCTCTTCATCTTTTGAAAGATTGAGCGCGACGTTCTCGACTTCGCGCGGATCGGGCAGGTATGCGCATACGCCGTCGAGCAGTAGCTGGACCGCTCGATTGCCAAGCGCTGAGCCGAGCATGACCGGCGTGCACTTGAGCGCGATCGTCGCTTTGCGCAGCGCCGCTCGAATGACTTCCGGCGTAACTTTGTCCTCGAGCATTGCCTCGGTCAGCTCGTCCGACACCAGCGACAAGTGGTCGAGCATCTCGGCACGCAACTCGGTGGCTTTGTCGATCAGATCGGCTGGGATAGGGCCGCGTTCGATCGTCTCGCCGTTGTCACCGTAAAACGTAAACGCTTGCATCTCGATCAGGTCGACGACGCCTTCGAGCTTGTCTTCGAGGCCAATCGGCATCTGGATCAGCACGGGGTGTAGCTTGAGCTTGTCGCGCAGCTGGTCGCGGACTTTGTACGGGTTTGCGCCCGTGCGATCGAGCTTGTTGATGAACGCGATGCGAGGCACTTTGTAGCGCCGCATCTGCCGGTCTACCGTGTAGCTTTGCGACTGCACGCCGGCGACTCCGCACAGCACCATGATGGCGCCGTCGAGAACTCGGAGCGAGCGCTCAACTTCGATTGTAAAGTCGACGTGGCCCGGCGTATCGATGATGTTCACCCAATGTGTGCTTTTGATCGGCGACCCCGGAACGGCCATGACCGTCTTGGAGGTCGCTGGCGGCGGCCACTGGCAAAACGTTGCCGCCGATTGGATCGTGATGCCGCGCTCGCGCTCGAGCTCCATCGAGTCCATTTTGGCGCCGACGCCGTCTTTGCCTTTTACCTCGTGAATCTGATGGATTCGGTTGGTGTAATAGAGGATGCGCTCGGTCAGCGTCGTCTTGCCACTGTCGATGTGGGCCGAGATGCCGATATTGCGGACTTTGGATAGATCGGTGAGCACGGGAATTCTCCAGAAAAAGCCCGGGTTTGCTACCCCAGCCCCGCTCGACAAGCAAGAGCTGCTTGCCATGTTGCTAGGGTTTCGCGCGGTTGGGCTGCCGTAGTAGGATAGTCAACTACCATGGTTCGCACGTTTACGCGGCTGGGCGCGGTCGCGATCGCGCTTGGCGTGGTTTCCGCTGGCGCATCCGCCGCCCCCACGCGGAGCGATCGACTTCGCCCTTACTCGGCGGGCGCTCGGCTCGGCACCAGCCGCGTCATGGTGGTGACACCGACCGAAGGGTTCGCAGCCCCCGCCGGGGCGGTGTCCGGGGTGATCTACCTCAATCGCTGTTCCGGCGGCTGCATGGTGACGCAAAGCGATCACAACGACGCGCGCAATCACCTGTCGACCATGATCCAGCCCGGGACCAGCGTGTTGACCGAGTTTTCCAACTCGGCGGGGCAGATAGGCGCCGCTGCCGATGCCGAATGGGGCCAAGTCGTCCAGTGCCTAAAAGAGGTGTATTCGCCGTTTAACGTCGCGATGACCGACCAGCAGCCGCCACCTACTCAAACCTATACCGAACTCATGATCGCCGGTCGGCCCACAGATCTCGGGTTTTCAAACGAGATCCTCGGCATTGCACCCGTGCACCTCGATTGCAACGCCTACGACAACGCGATCGCGTTTGCGTTCGCAAACCATCAGGCGATCAATAATCGGGTCTTTGGTATCTGTTGGACCGCGGCCCAGGAGGCTGCGCACAATTTTGGGTTGGATCACGAATTTCAATTTGTCGACGGTCAGTCGGCGTGCAACGATCCGATGACCTATCGCACGGATTGCGGCGGCCAAAAGTTCTTTCGCAACAAAGCCGCGCTGTGCGGCGAAAACGCGGCCCGGCCGTGCCTGTGTCCAGGCAACCAGAACTCCCACCAGAAATTGCTGAGTTTATTCGGCGAGGGGACGCCGCTCACGGCCCCTCCGTCGGTGTCGGTCGTGTTCCCCGGCCAGGGTGCGATGTTGTCTCCAGGCCAAGTGGTTCAAATCAAAGCAAAATCCCAGCGGGGCATCGCTCGCGTTGAGCTGTGGCTGAACGGCCGAAAATGGGCGCAGGTGGCGGGCGCCCCCTTCGGTCCTAGCGGACAGGGCGAGGCTACGTATACGATCCCGATTCCTCAGCGCGTTCCCGACAGCGTGCTCGACATCGTCGCAAAGGCCTTCGACGACCTTGGCGGGCAGACTGAATCAGCAACGGTGACCGCGATCAAAGGCAGCCCGTGCGCAACGGCGGACACCTGTTTGATGGGGCAAAACTGCGATGCTGGAAAATGCTATTGGGATGCCCCGGCGGGCGAGCTGGGCGCCACGTGTTCGTACAATGAGTTCTGCGTCACCGGGCTGTGCGCTGGTGATGGATCCGGCGACGTCTGCACACAGACCTGCATCTTGGGTTCCGGCGATGCCTGCCCCGGTGGATTCGACTGTGTTCCAACCGACGATGTCAACGGGATTTGCCTTCGTCCCGAGGGAGGTGGCTGTTGCCAGGTAGATCGCAGTAGCGGTGCTGCGCTGTGGTTTCATGGAAGCATCGCCGCAATGGTGGTGGTGCGGTTGCTGCGGCGCAGGCGCCGCGAAGGCCTCTAGACCCGAAGGTCCCTCGGCGATGCGATTCGAGAGCCCCTCGTTTGTTGCCGCACTTGTGGCGAGTACTCTCGGCACTGCGTTGAGCGCAGTTCCCGCCCATGCCTCGCCGCGCGTTCGCGCTGTCGTAGAGATCCCGCCGTCGGCAGCGAACCCACCGGTGGGGGCCGCGCGTTCCGCCGCGCCATTTCTGTATTTGAACCGCTGCAGTGGAGGCTGTGACATTTACGGTGGAGCCTCCAATGATGCGAGTGCTCACCAGACATCGATACCGCCACCTGGCACATATCGCGTTGGCGAGTTTCAGAACGGGCTAGGAGACTCTGGGGTTGCGGCTGACTTTGCTTGGTCACAAGTTGTGAAGTGCGTGAAAGAGGTCTACTCCCCTTTTGCGATTACGGTCTCTGACGTCCGCCCCGAGGGGCAAGTGTACAACGAAGCGATCATTGCGGGCCGACCCGGCGACATTGCGCGTCCTATCGATAATCTGGGTGTAGCTCCGATCGCCTCAGACTGTTCCCCACAAAGCAACGTATTGTCGTTCACGTTCGCGAACCACCATGGCGGCAGCTTAGCCGCCCGGGAGCGAGACATCTGTTGGACCGCGGCGCAGGAAAGCGCGCATGCCTATGGGCTCGATCACGAATTCGCTTTTACCGATGGTACGTCGGCGTGTCGCGACGTGATGACGTATCGCGAGGACTGCGGCGGTCAGCGTTTCTTTCGCGATCAACACGCGCGGTGTGGCGAGACCACAGCTCGCGCGTGTCGCTGCAGCCCCACGCAAAACTCGCATCGCCTGTTGCTAGCGACGTTTGGCGCGGGTACGCCCATCACTACGCCACCGCAGGTCGTCATCTCGAGTCCAGCAGCTGGCAGCCTCACCGATGGTGCCATGGTGTACGCAACGGCGGGGGCGCAGCGTGGTGTGGCCACCGTCGAGCTGTTTCTCAATGGCAGCCGGTGGAGCGTTGTTCCCGGAGCCGCGTTTGGTCGAGACGGGCAGGGGGATCCGGAGACTCATCGCAGCGAGTACGCCTTGCCGGTTCCCACGACGGTACCCGATGGCGTGATCGATATCGAGGTGGTCGCTTCGGACGATCTCGGCATCTCGGCCAGCTCTATTCCGGTTACCGTGACCAAGGGCCAGCCATGTGCAGATGCATCGCAGTGCGCATTCGAGCAGAAGTGCGAGGCGGGCCGATGCTTTTGGGATCCGCCTACCGCACAGCTAGGCGACGCGTGCTCATACGATCAGGCCTGTAAGAGCTGGGATTGCGCGAATACCGGCGACGGCAAGCATTGTGTGACGGCTTGTCAGATCAACGAACCAGCCACCTGCCCACAGGGATTCGTATGTTCAGACGTCGGTGGTGGCAGGAACGTATGTTTGGCGTCGGATTCAGGCGGCTGTTGCTCCGCGGGACAGAGAGGCGCTCGAGGGCCACTATTCCTTGGCGTAGCGGTGCTGGCGTGGTTCCTGCGGCCGCGAAATCGGGCCACGCGATTGCGAAATCGCGGGATACCCCTGTGCTGACAGGCAAGGACGATAGCCGACACGCGAGGACGGCGCATCGCAACTCGCGGCAGCAGTAGTCGCCAAGGGGCGCCAACCACGCTCGCGAGTCATCGATCTCCTCATCGCAGCCACCGCGCTCGCCCACGCGCTCGGCTGTACACGCGCAACGCGGCCGACCTTGTCGGTATTGAGCACCTTGTCGAAATCGTCGCCGTGTGACGCCGCGCCACCCCAAATCGCGTAACTCAAGCTTCGCCTCGCTTTTCCACGAGTTCAATGCCGATTGACCGAAGCAGCTGGGAGGGGGCTGTACCTCCGATCTGGACCACGACGTGGTCGTTCGCGACCCGCTGTACGCCGCCGCGGCCCTGGAGGGCCACGTGCTGGGGGGCGATCGACATCACTTCGGTACCGAGCAGAGGTAGGATGGCTCCTTCGGCGATTCGTTCATCGAGTTGTTCCCTTACGGAGCCACGTAGTCGCGCGAGCTGCTCGCGTCGATAACTAAGCGCGACGCTCGCGCAGTTGCCTTGTTCTGCGAGTGCGATCGCGCAATCGGCTGCTGCGTTGCCGCCGCCGACCACCAGCATGCGTTTGCCTGCGAATACTTCCGGCTCAATGATGCGGTAAACGACTTTCGGTAGCTCTTCTCCCGGGACGCCGAGTGTTTTCGGCGCACCGCGGCGGCCGAGTGCTAGTACGACGTTGGCTGTGCGGTCGCTCCACCCCGCGGATTGAACGCGCCACGCACCGCGATCGGGGTGAATCTCTTCGACCCGAATGCCTTCGCGCACGGGTAGTTGCGTGCGGCCTCGAATGTCCGTCCACAGCTCGAGCAAGCGCTCCTTGCTCATGGTGCGGGCGCGGACGGTGCCGTAGCCGGCAAGCTCAAACGAGCCCGTCATCACGACTTTTGCGCGTGGATAGTGGGCGATTGTGCCGCCGTATTTATCTTGCTCCACAATCAAGACGTCCAGGCCGTGCGCGATCAGCGCGAGCGCGCACGAGATGCCGGAGGGGCCGGCCCCAATGACGATCGCGTCGAGCTCGCCGGGGCGGGCACGTCGTTTCGAGTTCACGATTGCGACGGCTGCTTGGCGCCCCTGTTCGACCGCGTTGCGAATGAGGCCCATGCCCCCGAGTTCGCCAACCACGTAAACTCCAGGCTGGCTGGTTTCAAACAATGGTGTTAACTTCGGCAATTCGACGCCGCGGGTGGCGGTCCCAAACACGAGCTTGATCGCGCCGACGGGGCACGCGGCTGCGCAGGCCGAATGGCCGATACAGCTCATTGGATTGATTAATCGCGCCCGGCCATCGGTGATCGCGAGCACTTCTTCCTCGGGACACGCGCGCACGCAAGCTCCGGAACCAATACAATTGTCGAGATCGATTTCGGGATGAATCGATACCGGAACGAGTTCGTCGCCGAGCGAGGCGATATCAGCATGGACCTTTGCAGCGCGATGTTGTTTGTGCGCATCCAGCCGTGTCCACCAAATGTACGGGATCCCAACTGCGAGCAGTAGAATTGCGAGAACCAACAGAGAGGTATTCATTGGACTAGTGCTCCGACCGCCCGTTTGTGATCCCGCCCGGCGTGCGAGGCGCGCCGAGCGCGAGGCGCAGGGAGGCAGCGCTCCTGGCGGGAACGCAACGACCGGCAACGATGCGATCGGCGATGGTTCGCGCGCACGGCGGGTCAGAAATGGGCGGTCGGAGCACTAGGGACCCTAGGGGCAGGTTTCTGGGCCGTCGTGCTTCCTGCCGTCGGGGTGGCAGCCGCTGTTGAGGCAGGTGGGATGGTGTTTCTGGCCGCCGGCGGTACCGGCGCAGTGCGCGCGGTCTACGCCATTGCCATCGTGACAGCCGCTTGATACGCAAAGCGTGTCCGCTCCGTCGGTATGACCGAGACCCGATGCGCTGTCGTGGCATTTCGCGCAGGTCGCGTTGTGGTGCGGGAGGCGGAACGGGTTGGTGGGGCCGTGGCCGTGGACCAAACCATCGGGGTGACAGTCGAGGCAAAACCGATGGTCCGTCCTAGAGTAAACATACGGCTGCCCTGGGATCTTGCTCATGGGGCCGCCGACAGCGCCTTGGTGGGTGGGATCCGTCTGCGAGCTGGGGTGACACGACGTGCAGTCAGTGTTTTTACCGTCGGCCGACGATACTCCGAGCGCCTTACCGATTGCTGGGCTATGGCAGTCGGTACAGGCCATACCGAAGTGCGGACTCGGGGACCGATCGGTTGGGCTGCGGGTGGTAAGCGGAAACGCATCGTCGGGGTGTCGGCACCCGCCAAGTTCGTTGCGCCAAATTTCGGTCGTGTGACAGACCGCGCAGTCGGTGCTGCATCTTGGTTTCCCGTCGGTCGCAAGCGCGCTGTGATTCGGCGCCGACGCATACCGGCCGTCTGTACGACCGGTTTCTTCGTATTCAGATCGGTGGCAGGTGTAGCAATCGCGGCTTCGCACGACCGTTGCTGTGTTTGAGTGCGACTCAAAACAACCCGCGAATGCGAGCACGCTCAGCGCAAACGCGAAGCGAGTGAGTATTAGGGTAGGGGTCGCCATACCAAGGTCGTGAGCAGCGCGATCGTGTTCCGGTCAAGGCCCGTCGTCCCGAGCGCAGATACCTTCAAGTCCAAGGTAGCCCTTACAGAATACCACGCGTCGGCGATGAGCGAATGCTGAAAGAATGGCGCCGTTGAGCCGACATAATCGAGGATTTCGCCGCGGTATCGCACCGCGATATCCAGTGGTGACACGATGTGGGTCCCTAGACCACCTTCGACGGAGTTCCAGCTGAGAAAGCTCGCCTTGCCCGCAGATGCTCCGAGGATGACGCGGTGCTGGGCAATCGCAATCTCGCTATGCAGGTACCCCGAACGATCGAACGAGGTCGAAATCAGGTGGGAACGACCGATCGCGCCGTAGCCATCCACGGTAACGGGCCCGAGCCGGGTTCCTGCCGACAGAGTTCCAGTGACCGTATAGTCCCCGTTTTCGCAGTTCTCGCCGCTTCCATTACCTGCCACCGCGGCCCGGGTACAGAGCCACTCCGGGGGTAGCAGCGAAGCGAGGCGCAACGACCGTTCAGGCCGAAGGAAGTCGACAGTAGCGCCGATGCGCGTCTCGCGGCGGCGCCACTGCGCCGAGGCGCCAGCACCGGTGAGATCAACCGCGCGGGCTCCCCACGGATTGTTCGAGGCAAACGATTGTGCTTCCGCCCAAGCGGACAGTGCAGTGCCAGCATACCCCGCACTCGCGTCGACCAGCAATCGCCGTTCGTCCACCGAGCCTCTCCATGTCGAACCGCTTGCCACCACCGCGATGCGGGGTTGCCACGCAGTCGCGGGAGCATCGTATGCCGCTTCCACACCGAATCGCGATGCGCTGGTGTCCGGCTTGCCGCTGACGGGGTCCGGAACGATGCCGCCAAACGCTCCGACGCGGATGGAACCGAGTTGGATCGATCCGCGGGCGCCGTCGAGCATGCCGATCGACGCTGCCGCGTAGCGGAGCCGGCCGAGCGCAAACCTCGGGTCTGTGGCGGAGCCATAGCGCAGTTGGGCCGTGCGAACGAAGAACGGCACGTGCAGCCGGCTATCGTAGCCCGCCGTAAACGCGCGGCCACTTGCGTCGACATCGATCGCTAGCGGTCGATCCGCGAGCGCATCCCACGAGGCGATCACGCGCATTTCGCCGTCGATGCTGCGGTTGCTGCGCGACGCTGCAGCGTAACTTCCGGCAATCAGGGTTGCGCGCAGCCGAGTGTTACCACGCCCGGTTGCACCCAGCGGTACACGCCGAACGTTCTGGACTTGCGCCGGTGTGATGACTTCGGGCCAGCCACCCGCGCGCGTTTCTGCGCGCAACGGAGCTGCGGCGGCCCTTCCGGAGGATTGACCGGGTGTCACGTCGACGCTGCCACTTTGGCCGACTGTCAGCGAGCGGCCGTCGAGTTTGACCGACGCGTTGGTCGCGGTGACCTCGAGAATCGTCCCGGTGAACGAACCGAACGCGACTCTTGTTTCCGGTTTGAGCCCAGCCGACGCGCCCGGCGCGATGTACGCTACGTCGCCGGCGATCTCGACTACCTTGACAGTCACCCGATCGGCCCACGCGATGCGGGGCGGCCCGCGCCAGGGACTTCCAAAGGTCGCCGTGAGCGCGGCGATCACTGCCGCAGCAAGCTTCATCGCCTTGCTCCTCGCGGGTGGCAGAACAGGCAAGCGGTCGCAGTACGCGTTTGGATCGCCGTTTGGTGCTGGTCGCGGAGCGCAACGTCGCTGTGACAGCCGTCGCAGCGGACCAGCCGGTTGCGCCGCGGATCAAAATGGCACGCGCCGCACTCAGCGCCGCGGTGGCTGCCCGTCGACAGGACGAAGAACGCGTCGTGGGCACCACTGCTAAGCGCGGAGAATACGGATGCTGATGGATCGCGCAAGGCTGGCGACCAACCCGACGTCTGGTGGCACATGCCGCACTCGCGCGGGAACATCGGTTGGCCGCCGGTACCGTCGTGCGTGGGGTGCACATTGCCGTGGTATTCGGCGCGATGGCAGGCGTAACAGTCCGTGGGCGTGGCGCTGTACTGACGCTCGCTCTGGCGGCGATGGCACGCGACGCAGTCGATGGTGGCGTGACGACCGGTCAAGGGCATGCGCGTGCTGCGGTGCCGCTCCAGTGCGTTGGTGTCGCGCCATGCCGTTGCGGTATGGCACTCCGCGCAGGTCCCGGTGGTGCGCCCCTGGTGTGGGTCGGCATGGCAGCCCTCGCACACCGTTGCGGGTTTGCCGGCGGCGTTGTGGCAGCGACTGCAGTCGCTCTGCCGATGTGCGCCGCGCAGCGGAAATCCGGTGAGATCGTGATCGAAGCCGCTCTTACCGGCTTGGATTCCGACCTCCCAGCCGGTTGCCGTGTGGCACGCGCTGCAGTCCATTCGATCAATAAAACCGCCGTGCGCCGATGACGCGCGCGGTCGCATCGCCAGTTTCGGCGCTTTGCGTGGAGGCTCGACAGGGGCCACGACAGGGGCAGTGCTCGGCTTGGATCCATCGCTCGGCGTGGGGCCTAGCAACGGAGATCCCGCGGTGGCGGATCCCGCGGGCGCGGCCGATGTGCCCCCCAAGGGGACTAGTTTCGGGGCGCGCGCAGGTGCCGCACTGGTTGCGTCTTTCGCGCTCGGCGATCCCGGCAGGCGTGACGGCGCTGGTGGGGGCGCAGGTGGTTGTCCGGACCCGACGGGAGTTGGAGCGTCGGCGGTCGCGCCGGCCGGCTGCATCGGCGTCGGTTTTGCGGGTACCGAGTGCCGCTGCTTCGCCCGGGTCTTCCCCCTCGGCTTGGCGGCTGCGCCAGCGCTTGCAAATAGGGCGATCGCAACGACCCATCGCATGATCCAGCGCGACGCACGCGTGGTCATGGTCCCTCCCGATGTGGATTCGCATGGCAATCGCGGCACTCGGTGTATCCGAGCCGCCACTTCACCGCGGTCTTGCCATCGCGCAGCTCGGTCGCGAGGTGGCAGTTGCCGCACGGGACCTGCACGTGTTTGCCTTCGAGCGGGTACCGCGTCTTCGCGTGATCAAAGTTCGCTGCCATCTTGAATGTCACTGCATCGTGGCATTCGCTGCACCGCTTGACCGGCTTGGTTTCCGTGAACTGCCGCGCGTGGATGTCGGTGTGGCAGCCCTCGCAGTCGCGCGGGACGCCGCGATACGCGGCCGGCTGCGCACCCTTGACCTGCGCGCCGTGGCACCCCGCACACGTTGTCCGCGTGTGTGCGCCTACGAGCGGCCACGTCGAATGATCGATGTGAGGTTGGCGCCAGTCGAGCGTGGTATGGCACTTCGCGCAACCACCTTGCGCCATTTCCTTTTCGAATTGTGCTCCGTGCGGATTCGCGTGACAGTCCGCGCACAGTTTTGCGGCGACCTTCCACGCCAGTCGTGGCTTAGCGCCCCCCAAGGCGACTTCCTTCGGGGCGCCCGGATGGCAGCCGCCGCACGGCGTCGCCGCGTGCTTGCCGTCCAGCGCAAAACCGGTGCTTTGGTGTTGCGCGATACCGAACAGCGTCGGTGTGAAGCCGTTGACGGTGTGGCACTGCGCGCATTCGCCGTTATTTCGAGTCTTGAACTCCCCGGCGTGTTTGTCGACGTGACAACGGCTACAGGCATCGAAAGCGATGCCTCGGAACCGCTTCGCAATCGGCGTTGACTTAGGATGACACGATTCGCAGGCGACGCGTTCGTGCTTCCCCACCAGCGGATAGCGCGTTTTATCGTGGGCATCGCGACCAATCGATTCGGGCAATCCGACCCAGCGAATCGAGGCGTGGCACGACTCGCATCGGTTGCCGAATTTGGCGATATGAATCGGCTTATGGCAGTTTTCGCACTTTTTGCCTTTCGAGGGCGGCTTGTCATTGCCCCGGTCGTGACAGGTTTTGCACGCGACGTTTGCGTGGCCGGAAGCCAGCGATAACCCCGGGTGGTTCTTGCGGATTGCATCGGCCGCCGCTTCCCAGCTGTTGGTGTCGTGGCAGGTCGTACACGCTTTGGGCTTAAACGCGCCGGCGTGCGGATCCTTGTGGCACGACTCGCACGTGGCGAACGCAACCGGCTTCCACGTCGGCGGCGTGCCCGTGTGGCATTTTTCGCACGCCACCTGAATGTGCTTTCCCGTTAGCTGAAATCGCGCAAGCGCATGATCGAACGCCTTGCGCTCGAAGGCCTTCCAATCGGTTACGCCGTGGCACTTCGTGCATTCCGCCGTAAATTTCCCGGCATGCGGATCTTTATGACACGACACACACGTCGTGTTCGTGTTTGCGAACTGCGGCGTGCCGATGGTTGACCTCTTCTTGTGGCAGTCGAGGCACTTCGGCTTGATGTGTCCGCCCTCGAGTTTGTAGCCGGTCTGCGAGTGATCGAGTTTTTCCATCGCGCCGCCAGGCCAGCGCACCAGCTTGGCGGTGCGGCCCAGGTGTTCGACATGGCAGTCCTCACACGCTTTGCCCTTGTACTGGCGCCCGTGCAGCCCTCTCCCGGCAGTGAGCATGGAGGCGAGGTCTTTGTGACAGCCAAGGCAGAGGTCGCCGACGACTTTGTTGCCAGAGGCGTGACACTTATTGCAATCGTTATCTGAATCGATGTTTGCGTGCCCTTGGTGTAGCGGACCTGGCGACAGCAACTGCGCATGGGTCTCGCGCGCGAGCAGGAACAGTACGACGACGGCGACGATCCGGTATCTCATGCAAAAATCCAGCGGTAGCCGTAGTACCAGGCAATGCCTCCGTGGAGCAGCACGGCGGCGAGCATGAGCAGCGCGAAAAAGCGGTGCAGTCCGCGCCACGTGCGCAGTATTGCGGCGACGCCCTCAGCTCGCGCTTCCTCTACCGCTGCTTGCGTTAGTTCAGCGGCGGCGGTGCGCTGTTCTCGCGACAGCAGTTTTCGCGCCGGCAATAGCGCGCGAATCGCTTTGCGGCGTCTTCGCCCGGCGCGGCGCCAGCTCGGAATTGCGACGAGGCTCCGCAGCAGTGATGCGTTCTGTGGCACGCGCGGCGCCGGAATCGTTCCGATAGCCGCGCTTTGTTGCTCGCCGATACCGGGGATTTCCCGGTCGATGACCTCGAGTGCGTCGCGGAGTCGGCCGCGCGCGTCTTGCGGCGCAAGTGCGTACAGGAAGCGCCCGACGAGACCGGTGAGCACGACAACGCCGAGGCTTGCGGCACTGATCGTGGCGATCGGGGTTCGCAGTTGAAACGCCGAGTGAAATGAAACGAGCGAAGCTGCGAGCATACCGGTGAACACGTGCACGTCGAGCCATGCCCGCATCGGGCCGAGCCACGCACCGCCAAAGCGGCGGCGGATCAAGTACGACAGATTGAGGACGATAAGCAGCGCTGCCACCCACCCGTAGCCATTGCCCCAAAGTCCGCTCGGGCGCAGCGCGCGGAATTCGGGATGTTCGACGCGATCTTGGAGCGGTAGTCTGTAGAAGCTGTAGCCGCGATAGGCCAGCGCAACCGTCAGCGCAACCAGGAACAGCGCAAGCAAGAGCGCGAGAGCTGATATGCGACGACGACGACGCCCCACGCTAAACCACGCTAAGAGAAGCGGCACCGCAAGGGAAGCTCACGTGGCGTCATTTCGCTTCGCACGTCGGACGACACGTCGGTGCGCGCCCCAGTCTTCGTTTTGTGACACCCGATGTTGCTGCCGGGAGCGAGTCGCTGAGCAAGTTTGTCAGTGAGGAAAATCCCATTGTGGGTTGCATTCGTGCGCACGCCGGCGACGAATGAATCCGTTTGGTTGCGGATCTGCGCGGATGTAGGTCGTGCACGAATCGTACACAGATATTTTCGGACGCAGTCTCGTCGGGGTTCGCGGTGATGCGATGCTTGACGGTCGCGGATGTTTCAGACAAGGTGCGCCCGTGGAGAGCCAAGCCCCCGTCGTCAGGTACAATGGCGCCACCGTTCGCGAGTGGATGCCCGCCCCCAATGACGACGTTGGACGGTTTGGCAACGCCTGCGAGCTACGTGTCGCGCAGGATCGACAGTCGATGCTGGCGTTTGCGATGCCGTCGGGCGCGTCGCAGGCAGGCTTTGGGCCGTTGTCGGCAGCACAGGATGCCGAAACTCGGCGTACTCTGGACCGTTTTAGGGGACGTATGGAGGTGCTTGCCGGTGTGTGGGATCTGCCGCTTGCTACGCTCGCGAATGCAATACGGGCCGCGAAGAAGGGCGACTATGGTTTGCTCGCGGCATTTATTGCCCCCAGACTATTCGTGGGTGCCGGGGCACTGCCGCGGTTGGCAGCGTACCGCGCGGGTGTCGCAGCTCAAGATTTGCTGGCGCGCGGCGCAACGCAGACAACGGTCGAGCGCGTGTTTCCCCGTCCTAGCAGCGGGCAACTTGCCACCGTTACGTTTCGAAAGTATCAGCTTGTACAAGGTGGACAAGAAAAAGTCGTCTACCACGTGTACATCGACGATGTGTATTGCCTCCAGTGGAGAGCGACCCAGGGGATTCCTCCAAACGAGTTTGAAGAGGCTCTGTGGAAATACCTTGCTGAATTCATTTTGCGCTAGATCTCGTCCCTGGGCTTGCGACTTGGAGGCCCAGTGCGTTCGCCGCATCGATCAATCGGCATCCAATCGGCATCGTACGCGACAAAGCCGATAACATGGGACCGGATGACTTGAGCGGCGGCCAGATGGATCGCGTCTAGACTCCGGAGCACCGACGGCTGGAATCGCTCGGCCACTTCTACGGGGAACGAAACTGAAAAGTCTCAGCGTTCTGTCTGGAATGGATTGAACAGGTCGACACCGCATTTCGAAAAATCTTTCGTGTTACGCGTAGCCAGCACATAGCCGTGTTTCCGCGCTGTCGCGGCGATGACCATGTCGGCGGGCGATGCGCTTACACCGCGCTTTTTGGAGCGTTCCAACAGTTCGGCGGCGTCTTCGAACAGGCTGTCCCATGCGCCCACCACGGTCAGAGCGGGTCGAATAGCCTTGAACCATTCCTCTTTGTAGCGACTCTTGGTGAAGAGCAGACCATAACGAATTTCGAGCAAGGTCATTCCCGCCACATGGAGGTTGTCGAGCCCTCGAAGCCAGCGAATCACGTTGGCACGCGGTTCCGGCTTGGACCACTCCGACAATACGTTGGTGTCGAGCAGGTAGTTCACCGATTGTGTGCGAACGGGTCGAGCCAGTTTATTCGTGGCAAGTCCTCGCTCGCCGTATCGTCGGTCGAAGCGACGCGGAGTCGGTCAAGAGCATTCCACATGGCTTGGATGGCCCTTTTCTTCTGCACTCGCTCTGATAATTCTCGCCATTCGAGAGCGCTAACGAGGACGGCCCGAAGGCGCCCATCTGTTTCGACGAACTGAGGTCCTTCGGCGGTGGCATCGAGCGCCGCCGCTAGATTGGACCGTAACGCCGTGACGCTCCATGGTCTTTTTGCGCTTGTTGGCACTATGTACATCAATGTACATGATTATAACCCCCTCGCAAGGCCTCGCGCTCTTCTCAAAGATTTTCATGGCTTGGCGTTAGGCGCGCCTCGCTGCACGTGTGCGAGGTATTGGGTGGCCAGGTCTTCGCGAAGGATGTTCGCGACCGCGGGATCGATGTAGGGTTTATTGCTGGCCGATATCGCCCAGTCGGTTTTTTCGCGTGAGTTCTGGACCGCCCACAGCGTTGCACAGGTTGGGCGACCTGACTGGCGTTCGTAGCGAATGACTCGCCCGGTCAGCGTTCCGGTCTTGAGTTCTTTTACGCCGAGTGCCATCGGCGCATTGACGAGATCGACCCGATACACGATCCAGCTCGAAGCGCTGAGGAGCTCGGCGGCTGCTTGTCGTTTCTCGGTAGTGCCCGCGTTGGCGTTCACTAGAGTCTGCGCAGCGGTGGAATCGAGCGCGGTTGGATTCACCCAGTCCCGCGTTTCGTTGGTATTCGGGTTTAGCGTGTGGCCGGCTAGTAGTTGCAGCGTTCTGAAGGTCATGGTGACCGGGGCGGTCAGCTCGGGTCCCGAGCACGCCGGAACCGCGGCTGGGACCGGGCTGTTCTTGGCGACCTGAGCCGCAGCCGCCTTTACGGCTGAAGGATCGGCCTGGGGCTTGGTTACGCCGCGGCAGCTGAGGGTTGCTGTGCCGCACCCGATCACCGCTACGATCCAGTTAGGCCGTGATGATCGTTCCGACATCCTCTCCTCGTAGCGCTGCGAGAACTTGGCCTGGGACAAGGCCATTGACGATCTGCAGTTCTTTGCACCAGCGAGCGCGTGGGAGGTAATCGATCACGACGCGCTCCACGACGAGGTCGGGGAGGTTGCGCTCGACCAGCTCTGCCGCGGTGATGCGGCTGATCCGCGTTGCGTTTGGCGACTTTTTAGGGTCGTTTGTGTACAGCCCATCTTCGTCCTTGATGAAAATCGCGCGGCGCACGCCGAGAAACTCACACGAAAGGAACACGCCGGCGTCGGTTCGATGCGGCGGAATCCGACTGCCCTGTTCATGCTTTTCCCAGTACCCAAACGGCGGCATGCCGCTCATCACCGGAATGCAGCCAAGCTGCAAGTACAGCGGCAGCTTTTCAAAGTCGTCGGGGAGAATGTACAGGCCCCCGTGCTTGGCGAGCAGCATTTGCAGCATGCGCGCGTTCTGCATGGGAATGTATTTCCCCAGAGTGGCGATCACTCCTGTCGGCATTTCGAGTTCGCTCGCGATGGAGTAAATGTGCCGCGCTCGGGTGCCGCCGCCCGCAAGAACTACAACTTGAATACCCGCTCGACGCGCTTCGATGATTTCATCGAGGATCGGGAATACCGCAGTTCGCCCGCGATCCATCACGGACTGGCCGCCGAGTTTTACGACGCGGACTTCAGGCATGACGGCGATGGGCTGATAGTTTCCGGCTGCGGCCGATGCCCCCGTAAGGGTCGATCCGGCAAGCGCTGATGGGATAATCTGGCGCTCCTTCACGATGGCGCCCCGAAGGAAGGATCCTTGGTAATGACTGTGCCGACGGACTCCCCCGCCAGTGCGCGGGTAAGCTGCCCCGGCTTTAGGCCGTTGACGATCACGATGCGCGTGACGTTCTTGGCCTGGGCCCACGTTCGATACAACTCCTCGTCGAGGATGTTCTCAGCTGGCATGATCTTTAAGAGCTCCGAAAGCGCAATCTCGGGGATCAAGGTGGCGTCGCGGTGCTTCTTGGGGTCCTTGGTGTACAGACCATCTTCGTCTTTGACGTAGATCGCTTGCTTCATCCCCAACACTTCGGCCATCTGAAACATGCCGAAGTCCGAGCCGTGCATCGGAATTGCTCCGTCGAGCGGAGGCGGTTCCCAAAAGTGAAACGGCGGCACAGAAATCGCGATCGGGGTAATCCCTGCATCGAAATACAGTGGCAGGTCCCAGAAATGGTCGCGCTGCATGGGCATCGAACCGTGGGGAGCGAGCAGGGCGTTTAGTAGGATGGCGTTGAGTTCCTCCATGGCGCCAACCAGCTGGGCGACCCCTCCGGTCGGCAATCCCAGATCGAGCGCTACAGAAACGGTGTGGCGCACCCGGGTCCCGCCACCGACGCCTATCACGATCTTATGCCGTTTCTTTACCTCGGCGAGCTCGGCGACTAGCGGCAAGATCGCGTCTTTGCCGCGGTCGAAGATGCTTTGGCCACCAATCGACACCATGGATACATCCGGAAAAATCTGCCGATCGCGCGCGCTCTCCGTGTTGATGAGCACACTGCGATCCTGAAGCGACTCTCGCATCAGGTGCGACTGGATGTGTGTGCGGCCGTCCCCTGTGACAAGTTTCGTCATGTAAGCGTATTACTGTAGCGCCGGATGAAAAAAAAAGCGCCCTTAGCGCAGTTCATTTGCGGTGATCCTTCGTTGGCTTCGTCGCTCCGGTGCTCGAGTACTGTTTGTACACTCCGCTCCTCGCTCCTCGCCGCCTCGCCTCACCGCAAATGACCTTGCGCTATCGTCGCTGGATAAAAAAAAGCGCCCGAGTCGGGCGCCGTTTTGGCTAGCTCAGCTTGGTCAGGCGGGCGGGTTTAGTTTCGTCGGCCCGCAGGTCTTTGCTTCGACCTTTTGCATCGTCGCGTCGTAGAACTTCTTCAGCGCGGTCATGCCTGGGTTATTCAACGCGTTGAATCTCGGGTGTTGCGCGTGGGGAGCCAATCCCTTCGATACGCCTTCGAATGACTTTTGGTTGATCACGACCTTGGGGGTGCCGGTGGCGAGATCCACTGTGAACCACTGGACCATGAAGTACTTGTTGGTACTAATCGTGGTGAACATTCCCGGTGGGCCGCCCTGGGGCGCGGTTTCGGCAAGCCCACTAACGATCATGCCGTACGCGCCGGTGGCATGGCAGGTTTTGCATGCGCTGCCGTCGGCGGTCATGTTGTTCCATGCGGTCGACATTCCCGCTGCCGTGTAGTCTGCGATGTCCATGCAGCCTGAGAACTCATTGACCAACCTTGCCGTTACTGTCTTGCCGGTTGCATCGCCCGGCGGAGGTGCCGTTCCGCCTGCGCGTTCGGCCACTTCCTGGGCAAGCCATTCGGTGATCTTGGCCTTTTGGTCAGCGGTATACTTGCGACCCTCGTGCGTCGCCTCGATCTTCGTCAAGATCTGCGCCGTGGCTGGGGTGAAGTTGCCTACCACAGCCTGGAAGCTGGTAACCGTGGCGTACGAGTTAGACACGCCCGAGGCGACGAAGCCGGTTAAGTTTCCCGAGGGTGCCTTTTCGTCGTGGCACTCCGAGCAGTCGGCATCTGAGCCCGGGTTGCGTAGGATGGGGAAGACGCTTTGCTCAAACATCTTCTTTGCGATCGAGTTTTCCCCGTTGGGGTTCGGATTGGTTCCGGATCCGGTTTCGAGCTGGCCGATACAGCCAATCAGACCAATCGTCGAGGCGAGTAGGAAGGGCCGCATGAGATTCACCTTTGGGTTACGGTTTGGAGGTAAGGGGACGACTAGCGGCGGCGCCGAATTGCGGCGAGACCGATCAGGAGAAGGCCGAATACGCCGCCGGCACCGCCGTGGGTCGAGCAGCCACCACCAGAGACACCGGAGCCTCCGCCGGTTCCAGGCCCCTCGCCGGTATCCGGGTTGTTGCCACCCGGAGGATTGGTATCACCCGTGGACGGGGTCTCGACGACCGGCACCACCGTCACGTATGCAGCCAGTTTTCTCTTTGCGCAGTCGGGGCATTCCGCCGACGGAACTTCCTCGGGCGGCTTGCCCGTCGTCGCCGCCACCAAGAGCCAAGCGTCTTCGCTGCCGGCCCCGGTAGCAAACGGGTTCTTCACGAACTTCAGGTCGGAGTAGTTGCGCCCCTGATTTCCGGGGTTGTTGCCGAGGTAGTTGGGATAGAGGTGGCGGTCGTACGGTGCGCCGGAAATCGTTCCATCGTCCGTGATTGCCTGCGTCGCGGCATCCACCGTCACGACGCGGATTTGGGACGCGTAGCCACCGCCGGTGTGTGAACCGCTCAAAAACGCCAGTCCGACCTTGGGCGCGTCGGTGGTTCCAAACAGAGCGGACGTCATCCCGAGGTGAGTTCCGTCCAGCCCTAGCAGCTTGCTGGCCATATCCGTTTTCGGAATGACGTACGACATGCCGGCTTTGTCGGCTTTAATAAGCGCGAGGTTATTGCCGTAGTACGTGCCACCTTTGTTGTTGCCGTTGTTGTTGCCGCGCAGGTCGCCCGAGCGCCAGATGATGTTGTCGGTCGCGACGAGCTTTTTGGTCGCCGGGTCGATGGACATCAAGCGGTCGTGCATGGCTCGCATGGCGTAGGTACGACCAATGCCTTTGAGGTCTTTCCGGCCGTCGATCTGCTTTTTCCACAAGATCGAGGCGGCGCCAGTCTTGGTCAAATCGATGGCAGCGAGCCAAACGCCGTCGCGCTGTGGCTGCGTATTGCCTTCGGTCCATGAGCAGACTGCCGTGTTTTCATCCGCGGCGGCCGTAGAGCAAAAGCCGTGGGACCGTTCTTCGCGCGGGCATAGCGAGACGTCGCTGGTTTGCTTGAACGTCACCGAGGTGACTTTTCCTGCCGCATCGACCTTGGACGTTAACGAGAACCCTTGAGCCCAGCCATCGTCGGTACCGTTGCCGTTACAGCCGCGCCATGCCACCGCGCGAGTGACAACGTCACCACCGTCGGTCTTGGAGCCGATGACCCACGTCGATGACTTGTCTTGGTTCATCGAGCAGTCATCGTTGTTCTTGGCGTAGATCTGCGTTTGCGCCATCACGGTCTTGCCGGCCGTGTCAAAGCACTGCATGTAGCGCTTGGTGTCGTTGGTGCCGTTCGGCTGGTAATTGTATTCCGCGCAAATTGCTTTGCCGTCGGCAATTGCATACGCTGATGGGTGATTGGCGTTGCGGTATTCGTTGCCGTTGTTATTGGTCACGAACCGGGCGCCACCGGTCTGTGCCGTATTGGTAATCCCAGTGGCAGTCACTCCGGCGAAGTTTGGCTGCGCTGCGATCGCGCCATCAGCGTTTTTGACCAGAGCAAATGGCACGAGCGCGAGCTGAATGCGGTTATTCGGCTTGTGGCTCACGGTAGGTGCGGCTGGATCGACGAGGTCTGTGCTCATCGAGAAGAACAAGCCGTTCACACCGTCACCAAACAGTGCCAGGTGCGCCATTTCCTGACCGGGCTGCTCTTCATCTGTGCGGCGCAGTCGGCCTGGGGCTGCCCCCGGTGCGGTGATCGGGGCAAAGTCGGTCGGACTCGACGCGATCATCTTGGTTTGTTGCGGTAGTCGGGCATTCCCTGCGTCCGCGAGAGACGGAAGTAGGGCGAGGCCCGTGGAGAACATCGCGAGGTTGAGTTTTGATGTGGTCATATTGATTGAGCCCCGGAGGTTGCCTTGTTGATGCGAATCTAAGCTGCAAGGCATATTCCAGATCAGTCGATGCCCAACCTATTGAATTTTAAAGACCTTACACAAATGAAACATGGGGGTTTAGTTCCCGCTGCCGGGGGCTGCGAGTCCCCCTGCAAGGCGGATTTCCCCGTACATGTACGGTCCTACTCCTCCTCCGGATCGATGACCGGCAGCTCATCCTTTGAGATGTGACGGGTGTGGAGGGCGATGGCGTTTGCCCGGAGCGCTTTGTCGCCGAGCAACACCCCCCCCCGGGCTTTGCTGCCGGCCGAGAACTCCATCTTCGATAGGTCCGGCCACGAAATCGACTCGGCGCGCCGATCATCTCGGATGATCCAGCCTTCAACGACCTTCCCGGTGTCGACGGCATTGCCGCGCAGGAAGTCGGCGAAACTCCAGTAGAGTTCACCGTCAGCGCGCTGCGTAGCTTTCTTTGTATCGAGTTCTTGGCGCTTGATAATCGCGACCAGGTGGTCATCTAGATAGATACGCACCCCCCCGCGCAACGGCTCGCCGTAATAGGGCACGCCGGTCTGGGGAACTCCATCGAGCTCGATGCCGTCTCGCGTGATGATCGGCGGCTTTTTCGTGATGTAGATCATGACCGAGGTCATTTTGTCGGGACTTCTGCCGTTGCCGAAGTTCGGCGGCACGTGGGGAATCGTCTTGCCCGAGACCAACGCGCCAAATCGGAACGTAAAGTCGGCTGCAGCTTTGCTCATCAAGTCGCGGCCCGTGACCGCGATGGTTTCCGACAGCTTGGGGCCGTACACGTGAAGCATCTTGATCGAGGGGATATCCACTCCGATCGCGTTAAGGTAGTCCGTAAATTTGTACGTGCGATGGCGCGACCACTTCCAGCCCGGACATTTTTCAATTGGGCAGTCGGCGGGCTTATCGACGGATACTTTGTCTTTGATCCATGTCGGCTTTAGCGCGACCGGCAGCTCGCCGAACTGGATGAATCCAATCGGCTTACCATCGAGGTAGACCCCGGTATCCTTCCACCGCGACATGCCGGCTTTGAACTCTGCCGGGACGTAGTCGTTGGCGCTCTCAGCACTGCCGCCTGACCCGGTTGCGCTCCCCGAACCGGCCGGGACAGGGGGGCTGGTTGCGGTTCCGGACCCGGGGGCCGAGGCGGCCGGAACCTGCGAGTCACCTTTGCCGCAGCCGACGATGAGCGCCAACGCTACGGCGATGCTCAGGTCGATTCTGCGGAATCGAGGCAGCTTCGGAAAAAAATGGGGTAAAGTGAGGGTTGCGGGCGAAGAATCGAGGTCTCTAGCCCCAGGGGCCAGAGCTAACTCCGCGGAACCACGTGCCTTGTTTCTTGGCATTGTCATTGCGTGCCTTTGCGGTGAAGGAGAGCTTATGCGACTTGCGACCGTATCGTTAGTTTGGGCTGTCACTGGGGGCCTCGTTGGGCTTGCGGGGTGTAGTGGGGATACTCCCCCCGGGCAAACAGGAGGGCCAGATGCTGGAAATCCTAACGGCCGGACGTGCGGGGCGATTCTGAAAACATCGGGGACGTTTGCACTGGATGCAACTGCGAAGCCGAACCCAGACGGGTCAGGCTGTTTCCCGTATGGGACCTGGACCTTTACGACCTCAATCGAGTCGAACGATTGTACCCCGCCGCCGGTTACACAACAGTACCAATTCAAGGTTACGCAAAAGCTTAATGAAGATGGCGACCCGATTAAGGAATACGCATACCTCACGGATCCGTCGGCGCGTTCGATCGTAAAAGTGAGCCAAGGCGGCGGCCTCCTATGCGAAGGCGAGCTCGAACTGTTCTCCGCCGACGGTAAGGCGGTCTACTTACTCAAACCTGAATTGGGTACCGGCCCTGAGATCACTGGCAGCGGCGAATACACCATCTACACCACGGATCAGTGGCCGCTCTAGTCGATGGGTGACCCGGTCGCGGCGCGGAAGCTCGGAATCCTGCTGGCGGTAGCGGGGGCCGTGATCGTTGGGCTACTGATCGCGTTGTGGCTTCAGATCCGATCACCCGTTCAAGCAGATTTGGTGCAGGAAGCGGCAGCAACGGGCCCTGCTCCGAGCGTCGCTGAGACCGTTCCGGATGTCGTGCGCAGGCGTGAACTCGCCGCGATCGCCGCGCAAGCTGTCGCCGTGAGTGAGCAGGCCGGCAAGGTCGATCCCGCCAGCGATGAATTTTTTCATCGGTTCTACGACCTCCAGCCCGCAGTGCTGACGCGGAATGCGGCCAAATGTTACACCGGCGGTCTAAGTCGGGTTCATCGCAACAGCAAGGTAAAGCTCACCTTCACCAATCGCATCACCAACGGCGAAGTGACGGTAGAGAACGTTGCGGTCTCTCCGGATACAACGATCACAGATCAGCAGCTCATCGATTGCTTCTTGCGTGAAGTACAAGGGACGCGCTGGCGCGATGATACGTTGCCGAACTGGAGCGGACCCGATGAGCTGGTCATTCGACCGGAGCGGGGGATGAAAAAATTCGCTGAGGACAATGTGAAGTACGAGGGCGATGGTCCCGATTTTGGGAACTAACTACACTGTTTGAGTGAGGCCCGGATGGGTACATTGTGAGGCATCGCACATCTGCGAGGGCGCGATGAGTTTTCTCGGTGGTTTGGGCGCGACGGCGTGTTAGCTTCCAGTGCAAGTGCTCGACGACGTTTCGCGGATTTGCACGTGTGTTTTAGCGCCGCTCGCGCTGCTGGCTTCGCTTGTATCCTGCAATGCCGTCAGTGGAACTGACCGGCCCGCGGACGGAGCTACGGACGGACCGGGGACTGAGACGGGTGCGGAGTGCGGCTCCAATGAAGTGCGGCCTCAGATCGGCCAGTTGGCGCGCCCCAAGGTCAACCGCGATCGCGGCTTCTACGACGAGCCGTTCGAAGTCACGCTGGCTGCAGATGCCTCAGATCCGGCGTCAGCCGGCGCTGAAATCGCTTATACGCTCGACGGCAGTGTTCCCACGGAAACAAACGGCATGCGCGGCCCTAGCCCGGTCACTGTGCGCATTCCGAAAACCACCGTGCTGCGCGCGCGAACTCTGGCGGTCGGCAAGATGGCCAGTACGGTCGCGACCTACACCTACATCTTTTTAGACGGTGTGCTGGCGCAACCTGCGTCCCCCACGGGTTACCCACTGTTGCAAATCCGGGATGAACCGGATCCAGTCACTCTCGATTATGCGATGGATTCCAAAGTGGTGCAGCCCGTCGCCGAGGAACTGCGCAGGGGCCTGACCGACATACCGACAATCTCCATCGCGATGGACCACGATGACATGTTTGGCGGCGCTCGAATCTACGATGCTGGCGGCAGCGGAAAAAACAGCATGTGGGAGCGGGCGACATCGGTAGAGATGATTGTTCCGGGAAAGCCATCGTGGCAGTTCCAAATCGATGCGGCGATTCGTCCGCATACCCACGTCCTGGTAAAGCGCTCATTTAAGCTGCTATTCAAAAAGGACTACGGCCCCGGCAAGCTTCGATCCTGCTTGATGCAAGGAGCCCCGTTATCGGGCGATTCTGCGACCAAGGAGTTCGATTCGCTGATACTGCGGGCCGGAACCAATCGCTCGATCAGCGCCTGGTGCAATCCGGATGATTCGACCTACGTCGAAGACCAATGGATGCACGACGCGCAAATCGCGATGAGCGGAAGCGGGGGGCGCGGCACCTTCGTCCACCTGTACATCAATGGTCTGTACTTCGGACTATACAATGCGATGGAGCGACCTGACGACAGTTTCCTAGCGTCGTACCTAGGCGGCAAGAAGTCCGAATGGTTCTCGATCAATCACGGTGGCGTTGTAGATGGCGACCCCGCGCGGTGGCAATACCTCACCACGACACTGGTAGGAAAAGACATGAGCGTTGCGGCGAACTACGAGGAGCTCAAGCGATACCTCGACGTCGAGCACTTCATCGACTACATCGTGCTCAACTGGTTTGCCGGGCGCACGGACTGGCCGGGCAACAACTGGTATGCGGGGAACCGCAATAATCCGCCCGGCCCCGTTCGGTTTTTCATTTGGGATGCCGATGAGGTTTGGGACGGTCGCTGCCAAGGTCCCGGCGACCCAACGCCGGATATCTACGGTGCTCGAGTATTGCCCCCCTTCAAAGCTGGATCCACGGATCGAACCGCAACCGCTAGGATCTGGCAGGCAGCGCGCAAGAGTCCTGCGTTCAAACAGCTGCTCGTGCAGCGCGTCAACCTTCACCTGGGGCCCAATGGGGCGTTGTCCGAAGCTGCTAACAAGCAGCGCCTCGATCGACTCGCGACATTCGTCGAGAAGGCATTCCTGGCGGAGAGCGCTCGCTGGGGCGACGCCCGGGCCGAGTATGGCGAGCGTACCCGGACCCGGCAGAACATGTGGCGCCCAACGCTCGATCGCTGGCGCAACCAACGCATTCCCGGCAACGGCGAGCGCCTGATCAAATCCATGCAAGCCGAGGGCTATTACTAGGCCGGCTGGAGGCATGAAACCGCATCACGGCCTGATGGGGCCGCACACAAACGGTCGGTGCTCGAGGCAGTGGGTATCAGCCCAGCGCCCGTCGTCATTATCGTCGATAACCGCGCAGTCCTGATTGCAGCCAGCGTTATTGGGTTCGCCCTTGGCCCAGAACGTAAACGTGGGCGCGGCTCCGCCGACCGTGAACTGTCCCTCTGCGGTGCGATCATCCAGATCGATCCACCATTTGTCGCGTCGGAGATTTCGCGCGGCCATATGGATGGCTCGCGCGTGCGGCTCGTCGTCGATCCGGACCAATCGCTCGCCGCGCGCAGCGCAGAACCGCTCGGCGTTGGCATAGGTCATGGGAAGGTCGCACAGCGAGATCGGCAGGCCGGCCGCGTCGACGCGTTGGCACGCGCATGCGGGCGCATCGTCGATGAGTCGATTGCAGTCGGTGTCAATGCCGTCGCAGGTTTCGGCTGCGCCTGGGTGGATGGCTGGATTTGCATCGTCGCAGTCGAGGCACGCGTAGCCGTCGCCATCGCGGTCGAGTTCTTTGCCGTCCGGACCGAGGCAGCGCAGCTCGCGCTCGACTTCACTCGGTCGGTCGCGAAAAAATTCCCGTAACTCGGTGCGCGCCCGTTGGGTCAGGGAGGGTTTGCGGCTGTAGTCCGGGTCGCGAGCGGCCGCCGAAGCGGTGACTGCGGTGATCACATCGATACCGCGTTCGAGCGAGAGTCGTCGAAACTCGGCGATGACTTCGCGCATTGTTCGCGCGTAGTCCGCGCGGCAGCCGGCGTCGGTAAAGCACCGCTGGGCGAGGTAGCCTTGGCTATCGTAGATCGAGAGGTTCTTGACGAACGTGCGATCGAGGCCCCACGGCATGAAATACCATTTGCTGCGGCTGGGTTCGAAGTAGAGCCGATAGTTGTGACCGTGGCGATAGCCGTCGAAGTTGCCGACAAACATGTCCACGGCGAGGAAGCGCAGGAATGCCGGCATATCGAGCGGCGACTTCGGCCCGAATAGCGAAGTGGCGTCAGCCGCGGCGACGCGCGCGAACTGGGCCAGCGCCTCGCGATCCTTCGGCCCACCGTCTCGGTCGAACCCTTCGACGTCGTCGGGGGTTACGTCACAGCCCCACTCGCCCTCGTAGATCGGCCCGGAAGCGTCGGGGAACCGAGAGCGCAGGAAGCGTTTGTCGATCGACTCGATCACGGCATAGAGCCCCTCGTGCTCGCCGTTGACGACAACTTCGGCAAACCCGGCGCTGGGCGCGGCGACTCCGAGCGCGCGGTAGAGCCGATACGCCAGTACCTCTCGCATCATCGATGGGTCTTCGACCATGTTGTTGAGGGTGATCGTGCGTTGCCCAGCGAGGTCGTGTTTTCCGAACCGATCGAGCTGGATCTTGAACGACGGCGATGAGCCAAGGCGCCGCAGGCTGCGATGCCCCTTGAGCCGGATCCCGACTGCGTCGAACCGCGTGTCGCGGTACGAGAAACCGCCTTTCACCCATTCGCGGGGGCTTGCGGCCAACGCGGAACGGGCCTCGGCGGACAGTGTGAGCTCAAATTTCGGGATCTCGTCGAGCCCGTAGATCCGCTCGAAGAGCGGGCGGTCTCGGGACTTGCAGCCGACGGCACATAGCGCGGCCGAAACGAAAGCGATCGCTGCGGTCCCACGAGGTAGTTCACGACCGACAGCGATCAACGAGACCAGGATAGCGCGTTGCCCGTATCCGGGGCAACCAACGGGTCAGAGCAGGAGGATCAGAGCAGGGGGCCTTGTCCGGGTGGAGTTGTCCCAGGCGGAACCGGCGTGGGAGGCGTTTCCACGGGCGGCATCGGCGTAGGCGGCGTACCGTCACCGTCGGGGTCGACGCAGCCGCAGTCCTGACCATTGGCTACTCCGTCTCCGTCGGCATCGCTGTTGGATGCACCACAACCGCTGCGCGAATCGCTTTCACCGCTATCGGATTCACCGCTAGCATCGCTCTCCGAGTCGCCGCCTTTGCTTCGCTTCGCGGTCCCTAGCGGGGCGTCGCTCGATTCGGAGGTGTCGTTGTCATCCGCCGAGGGTCCTGAGTCGCTGGACTGCGACGTTCCCCCCGACCCACCGCCGTTAGCGCACACCAATGGGTCGGGCCTACCGTCACCATCCGCGTCGACTGCATTTCGGATCTCGCTCATTGCCACGCACTTGACGCCGTGGCCTGTGTCGAAGCAGTTAACGTACTGCTCCGTAGTGCCGGAGCTGGTGCATCCGCCAAACAGGCCGATGCTGGTCACGACGGCGAAAAGAGAAGGCAAACGCTTCATAGTAGTTCCTCCGGCGCTCGGCTATTGCAGGATCCCGGCCGAACCGTATCTTGTGGGATGTTCACCAGTTACGGATGGGGTAGCGGGGGGCCTGTACGCGACTTGCGCAAGGGGCCTCACTGAATCGTGCGAGGATCGTACGGGATGCGCGGCAAACACGGCATCTAAAACCTCGCGCACCGTCGCGCCGGAAACCTCCGACGTTGGACCGTCGACGTGGCGCTTGAGATTTTCAGCCAAGCGAATGGAAGCGGATCACAGGCGCTCATAAGCTGCGTGTCGCGTGCGCCGCGAGCACATCTGCAATGCACAGGGTGAGCTTGCGCGCGGTGGGGATGTGCAAGAACTCGTTGGGACCGTGTGCGTTCGAGCCAGGGCCGAGCACCCCGGTGATACAAAATTGCGCGTTGGGAAATTGTTCGCCGAGCATCGACATGAACGGAATCGAACCGCCTTCGCCCATGTACATCGCCGGTTTGCCAAAGTAAGCGCGAGATCCAGCGTCGAGCGCATGTTCAAGCCACGGCGCTAGTTCCGGCGCATCCCAACCGGAACTCGCACCGTAATTCGAGAACGCCACTGCCGCTCCGTAGGGCGGGTCGCGTTCGAGCTCCGACTTGACAGCTGCCATGGCGCGATCAGAGTCGACCCCAGGCGGGATCCGGATCGATAGCTTGAGCTTGGTCGACGGACGAAGCACATTGCCTGCGTTGCCGATCGACGGCCAACCATCGGCGCCGGTGATCGCAAGTCCGGGCCGCCAGGTGCGATTGAGCAGCAGTTCCACCGGATCCTTCGATACCGGGACGGCACCGGGCTGAAACGGGAAGTGGTCCCAAACTGCGTCGCCGAGGACGCGCGCGGTTTGCTCGGCCTGCACCACGCGCGCTTTCGGGATCTCCGTGGATAGGATTTGCAGCTTTATGGCTCCGGTCGAAGAGTCTTCGAGGCGATCGAGGAGCTGCCGGATCACGCGTTCACTTGCTGCCACAATGCCGGTGCTGTCGCCTGAATGCACGCCTTCTGTGAGGAGTGAGACTTCGAGGTCGCCAACGATATTGCCGCGCAGCGACGTTGTCGACCACAGCTGGTCGTAGTTGGCACAGCCGGAATCGAGGCACACCACGAGCGACAGCTCGCCGATGCGGGGCCCTAGATGATCGATGTAGGCGGGCAAGTCGAAGCTTCCCGACTCTTCGCAGGCTTCGATCAGCACCACGCAGCGCGCATGTGGCCGGTTGTCCTTGCGCACTGCATTGACCGCCGTTAGCGATGCGAAGATGGCATAGCCATCATCGGCAGCGCCGCGGCCGTAGAGCTTGTCGCCTTCGATCACCGGCGTCCACGGCCCCAAGCCGTTTCGCCATCCGGTCATCTCTGGCTGTTTGTCGAGATGCCCGTACAGCAGTACAGTGTCGTTCGCGCCGCCCGGCGTTCCCGGGATATCGATAAAGATCACGGGTGTGCGATTGCCGAGCCGCACCACCTCCAACGTGGCTCCGCTGGGAAGGTGTTGGTTTGCCCAGCCTGCCAGGAGGGCCGTGGCCCGCTCCATGTGGCCGTTCTCTCGCCATCGGGGGTCGAAGCCCGCCGACTTATTCGGGATCTTGATGTACTCGACCAGGGTCGGCACGATGGATGCCCGAAACTGGTCCTCGACCCACGCAACCGTCGCATTGCTAGCCGCCATGGCGCGAATTGTACCTATTCTCGAGAGCTTCGCTTCCCAAGCCCTGCATTGTTCGTACAATTGCTCAATGGCTGAAGACCGTAAGCCGTCCACACCGCGCAGCGCAGGCGAGCGGCAGACAGGACTGGTCCTCGACGAACGAACCCGGACCAAAAAGCCGCCGATGTATAAGGTGTTGCTTCACAACGACGACTATACGACCCGAGAATTTGTCGTCTGGGTGCTGCAGTCCGTGTTTCACAAGGACGAGGGAGACGCGGTCGCCATCATGACTCAGGTTCACAATCACGGAGTGGGGATCGCCGGCGTGTACACGTTCGAGGTTGCGGAGACCAAGGTGACCAAAACGATGGCGCTGGCGAAGGCGCAGCAGTTTCCGCTCCAGCTTTCTGTCGAACCGACCGGGGAATAGCGCGAAAGGACTGGAATCGGGCCGGTAGAGCTGGCCACCTGGGCAGTACCTTGCCGGCCGGAACGACGTACAATGTAGGGGATGCTGTCGCCAGAGCTCCAGGCAACTCTTCAACGCGCGGTGGACGATGTGCGCGGGCGTCGCCACGAATACTTAACGCTTGAACACTTGCTGCTGTCGATTCTCGACGACCCAAGTGGGGCGGATATCGTTTCCAAGTGCGGCGGCGATGTCGATCGACTGCGCGGCGACCTTGAACGGTTTCTCGATGAACAAGTCGATCAGCTTCCCGAGGGAGAGGAATCGGGGCCCGATCAGACGCTAGCATTTCAGCGCGTGTTGCAGCGCGCCGCGATGCACGTTCAGGCTGCAGGCCGATCACAGATGAGCACCGGCAACGTGCTGGCCTCAATGTTTCGCGAGCGCGATTCGCACGCGGTTTACCTGCTCGAGCAGCAAAACATTACCCGGTTCGACGTCATCAACTACATTTCGCACGGGGTGGCAAAGGTGGGTGCCGGAGCGTCGGTGGTACCGCGACGTTCGTCGGGTGTAGAGGACGACAACGGCGAGGATCCCCGAACCGCCAATCCGCTTGAGAGCTTCTGCATCGACCTGACCCAGCGTGCGAGAGACGGTAAGATCGATCCGTTGGTCGGGCGTGTCGAGGAGCTTGACCGCATGATTCAAGTTCTGTCGCGTCGCCGCAAGAACAATCCCTTGCTAATCGGCGAGCCGGGGGTAGGGAAGACTGCTTTGGCCGAGGGCTTGGCGCTCCGGATCGTTGAGGGCAATGTTCCGGAGCTGCTTTCGAACTGCAAAGTCTATTCGCTCGACATGACCGCAGTGCTTGCGGGAACTCGTTATCGCGGCGATTTTGAGGAGCGACTCAAAGCGGTTATGAAAGTGCTCGTCGAGGATCCAAAGTCGATCTTATTTATCGACGAGATTCACAACATTATCGGTGCGGGAGCGACGAGCGGTGGCACTATGGACGCGGCCAACATCTTGAAGCCACCGTTGTCCAACGGAGAGCTACGCTGCATTGGTTCAACGACGTTTAAAGACTACCGTCAGGCGTTCGAGCGCGATCGCGCGTTGTCGCGGCGATTCCAGCGGATCGATGTAGGGGAGCCGACCGTGCCGGAAGCGATCGAGATTCTTAAGGGCCTGCGTTCGCGCTACGAAGATCACCATGGAGTGAAGTTTACCGACGCAGCGATTTCAGCCGCTGCGGAACTCAGTGCGCGACACATTTCGGGTTCGCACCTACCAGACAAAGCAATCGACGTGATCGACGAAGCCGGCGCCAAGATTCGCTTGATGAAGCCACAAGATCGGCCGGCCGAGATCTTGCCGGTGCTGATCGAAGAGGTCGTGGCGAAGATCGCTCGGATTCCGACCCGGTCGGTATCTTCCGCCGATAAGACCAAACTCGCTAACCTCGAGGTCGAACTCAAGCGGCTGATCTACGGTCAGGACGCGGCAATCGACGCTCTGGCAGCCGCGATCAAGCTGTCCCGCGCCGGGCTGGGAAATCCCAACAAGCCCACGGGTTGTTTTTTGTTCGCGGGCCCCACAGGGGTAGGCAAAACGGAGCTCGCCAAGCAGCTTGCCAACGTGATGGGCATAGAGTTTGTTCGCTTTGACATGTCGGAATACATGGAGAAGCACACCGTATCGCGATTGATCGGAGCACCGCCAGGATACGTCGGGTTCGACCAGGGTGGTCAGCTCACCGACGCTGTCAACAAGCATCCGTACAGCGTGATCCTTCTCGACGAAATCGAGAAAGCTCACCCCGACCTGTTCAACATCCTGCTGCAGGTGATGGACCACGCAACACTGACCGACAACAACGGGCGCAAGAGTGACTTCCGCAACGTCGTACTGATCATGTCATCCAATGCAGGGAGTCGGGAGATGGCAGCCGGATCGATCGGATTCGGCGATTCGGTCGCGGACAGTAGAAACGCGAAAAAGGCGATCGAACGCGCGTTTACACCCGAATTTCGCAATCGCCTCGACGCCACGGTTCTGTTCGATGCGCTGCCAGTGGAGGCGATCCGCAAAGTTGCTCAGAAGTTTCTTAGTGAGCTGGATGGTCAACTCGGCGAGAAACATGTCGACCTGGAGGTCAGCCCGGCTGCCGTGGCTTGGTTCGTGGAGCACGGTTATGACAAGGCGATGGGAGCACGTCCGATGGCGCGGCTGGTTCAAACGACTCTGAAAACGCCATTGGCCAACGAGATCCTGTTTGGCAAGCTGATGTCTGGCGGGACGGCTCGTGTCGACGTTGTCGATGGCGCGATCGCGATCAGCTGCGAACCGCGAGCGGTAGGGCGTCCAGGATGAATCGCAAGACCCACAACCCGACTCCGACTCCAGATCAAAGTGGCAAATCCAAATAAAGACTCTCGACATCGATGACGGCGCCGCACTTTAGGTTCACCACGCCCTCGGTAGCGAGCAAGCGGCCCCAGCCCTGCTCGCTTCGAGTCCACAATTCGAGCTCACGTCGTTCGTGAGAGACGATCAGGTATTCCTCAAGAGTCGATACCTGAAGATAGTCTTCCAGTTTGACTCCGCGATCCTTTTTTTCGGTGGTCTTGCTCGTCACTTCTACTAGCAGCGTTGGGTTGACTCTTGTTTCGCGATCTTGGGGGTGCACCTCATCGCTGCAGTAGATCGCAAGGTCAGGGTAGTAGCCGACCCATCCCTTGCCCTCGGATTCAACGGCCAGCCGTTGATCGGAGCGCTCAAGGATACATGGCCCAGCGCCGAGCGGCTTTCGGAGTACGTCGTGCAATCGGCCGCACAATAGGTTGTGTCGACGTGTTGCACCCGCCATGGCGACGATCTCACCGTCGATGAGCTCGTGACGCTCAGCCGCTTCCTGCTCGAAGCGAAGGTACTCGACAAAGTCGACAGCCCATCGAGCCGCATAAGCGCCCATCGCCTGAGTCTACCACGCTGTCGATCCTGGCAGAGGGCGAGCCAATCAACAACAAATACGCGAAGGTAGCAAACTCGAGCAGAGGTACTAGTACCTCATGTCAGTGGTTTTGGCAGGTTCCGGTCGCCGAGGCGCGCCGAG
>CAYQQM010000056.1:0-32436 GCA_964419605.1 uncultured Kofleriaceae bacterium
GCCTGATCAGCCGTGTCCCTGGCCAACCAAGGTCAATTGTGCTGCTCGTACCCGCTGAAAAATTGCCGCCTCTTCAATCGATCAAAACCACTGACATGAGGTACTAGCTCCGCTGCAACGACTTCCCCGCTTGGTTTGATAATACGGTAAGCCACATCCATGGAGCCTGTGTTCACAACTGGTGGAGCCGTTTCGAGTGATCCGAATGCTTTGGTCCCGTGCGTGGTGCAAGACGCCGACCGCGGCCACGTCCTGATGGTGGCGTGGATGAATGCAGAGGCACTGCGGCTTACGCGGGAAACTCGCGTTCTTCACTTCTGGTCGCGATCGCGAAGCCAGCTGTGGAAAAAAGGCGAGACCTCCGGAAATACTCTTGCGCTGGTGGAACTCCGATTCGACTGCGATGCCGATACGCTCCTCGCACTGGCCCGCCCCGCCGGCCCAGCCTGTCACACTGGCAAGCCGACGTGTTTCTTCCGCGTAGACAATGCAGCGGAGGATGAGGGATTGCCGGCGCTCGCGATTTTTGAACGACTCGAGCGTACGCTTATCACTCGCCGCGATACAGCGACCGCAAAAGCCAGTTACACCAAATCACTTCTGGAAGGCGGGATGTCGAAAATCGTCGCAAAGATCCAAGAAGAGCAGGGCGAGCTTGCCGCTGAGCTGCTCGAAGCAGGCAACGAAGCCAAGGTGATCCACGAAGCGGCCGATTTGTTGTTTCACATGATGGTCGGGCTCACCGCACGCCACATCGCGTTTGCGGACGTGGAAGCCGAACTTGCTCGCCGTTTCGGTACCAGTGGCCATACAGAAAAGGCCTCGAGGAAATGAGCTTATTGGCCCCTGGTGGGGCCCTCTCGGGAGCGATCCCGCACTACGAAGATCGTCCCCAACAACGCCAGATGGCTGAGGCAGTAGCGCGAGCGCTGGAAGAAGCTAGGCCGCTCCTGGTCGAAGCTGGAACTGGAACTGGAAAAACCCTCGCGTACCTCATCCCCGCACTCCAATCCGGGAAACGCATCGTGGTTTCGACGGGAACGCGCACACTGCAAGACCAAATTGCTCGCCAAGATATTCCGCTATTGCGCACAGTCCTCTCCCGACCATTTAGCTTCGCTGTGCTCAAAGGCGTTTCAAACTATGTGTGTCGGCGCCGCATTGCGGAGGTATCGTCGCGGCGCGAATCCCAACCACAGCTCTCCGATCTCCTGGACTGGAGCGAATACTCCGCAACTGGGGATCGCGCGGAAGTGGAATGGCTCAGCGAAGACGCGACTCTTTGGGGTGACGTAACGACCACACCGGAGAGCAGATTGGGCCCGCGATGCCCGTACTTCGAACGCTGCTTCATCACGCAGGCTCGACGGCACGCAGAAAAGGCCGACCTGATTCTGGTCAACCACCATTTGTATTTTGCCGACCGAGCGCTGCGCGCGGCGTTTCCGGGCGCTCGCGTGATCCCGGATCATGACGCAGTCGTCTTCGACGAAGCTCACCAACTCGAAGATGTAGCAACGGAACACTTCGGTGCACGGGTATCGACGTACAAGCTAGCGTCGCTGATTCGAGACGCTAAGTCAGCCCTTACGCACATGCCGCTGTGGTCCGGATCCGCATCGACCGAAATGATTCGCAACGCCGAGCGGGCCGGCATTGCGTTGTTCGCGCTCGTCCGCCGCAACCTCGATGCATCGCTGAATGCCGAGCCTCGGGTGCCACTACCCACCGGCTTGTTCGAACGGACCGAGCTTCAAAACGCATGGTTCCAACTCGATACCGCTCTGGAAGAACTCGCTCGGGTCGCCGAGTCCGAGGCGGAGCCATCGCCCGCTACTGCCGAGGATGTCGTCGATGCTGCTCCACGAGCGAATCTGGCCGGTGTGGCGCGCCGCGCACGCGCACTGCGCGACGATCTGGCTGCAATCGCAGAGCAACGCGACAAGAGTCAGGTCTATTGGGGAGAAACCCTACCGACCGGCACGTCGATAAGCGCATCGCCCATCGACGTGTCCGATCTCATCCGCCGGCACGTCGTGGCTGCGGCTCCGACCGCGATCTTTACCTCCGCCACGCTTGCCACCGCGGTCGCCGATCGACTGGATGCGCAGTCCGCAGCCGCTGCTGCCGACTTTTCGTACCACCGCGCTCGGTTTGGGCTCGAAGAACTAGCCGACGAGCTCATCGTCGAATCGCCGTTTGACTACTCCCGACAGGCGATGCTGTACGTGCCGCGCGACCTTCCTCCTGTACACGATGATCGCTTTGCCGCGGCCGCAGCGGTTCGAACACTCGAACTTCTGGCCATCACGGGCGGTCGCGCATTTCTGCTGTTCACGTCACATCGGGCGATGCGCGATGCGACCGCGCGACTTGCCGCCGCCCCGTATCCAACCCTGGTGCAAGGCGACGCTCCCCGCGCCAGCCTCATCGATCGGTTCCGCGCGACCCCGGGTGCGATCCTTCTTGGAACCGCCTCGTTTTGGGAGGGAGTCGACGTTCCCGGCGACGCGCTGTGTCTGGTCGTCATCGACAAGCTACCGTTCGCAGTGCACACCGACCCACTCGTCGCAGCCCGCATGGCAGCCGCAGTAGAACAAGGAATCGATCCGTTCCACTCGCTGCAACTGCCGCAAGCAGCGCTTGCACTCAAGCAGGGGTTCGGACGACTCATCCGACGCAGCGACGATCGTGGAATCGTTGCGATTCTCGATCATCGCATCGTTACCCGGGCCTACGGCCGCGTATTCATCGATACGCTTCCATCAGGATTACAGCGAACCTCGACGATCGAGCGAGTTCGGCGATGGTGGTCTGCGTCGGACAGCGATTGCAACTGATACGATCACCATACGCGGGCGATCAACTCCACCTGCTGAGCCGCCACTTCCTTCTCGAGCTCCGCCAGCGTCCGCCCTTCAATGACGAGATCGCTGCCAAACAATGCGCTCAGCGGCTCGATTACAAATCGCCGCTGGACTGCGCGCGGATGAGGTACCTCGAGCGTTGGCGTATCGATCGCGCGGTCCCCCCAAAGCAGAATATCGAGGTCAATCGGCCGAGCGCCCCATCGCTGTTCCCCGCGTCGGTCCCGACCCAGCCGCCGTTCTATGCCCAATACTGCGTCTAACAGTTCGTGCGGGGACTGGTCGGCGCATGTGATGCAGACCGCGGTGTTGAGAAAGTCCGGCTGCGTTGGGCCGATTGCCCTCGAGCGATACAATGGTGCCGAGCGAAGTGGTCCAAGGCGCCCAAGCTCCGCTCGGGCCAGCTCGAACGTAGAGCGAACATCTCCCAGATTCCCGCCCAGCCCCACGACGAGAGCATCGCGCGGAAGTATGGTCACGGCACCGCCGTCACCGGATTGCGCAGCGTGCCGATGCCTTCAATTTCGACCTCAACGACGTCGCCAGGAGTGAGATTGCCAACGCCCCAAGGCGTTCCCGTGGAGATCACGTCGCCAGCTTCAAGCGTCATGTGGTCGCTGCAGAATGCCACCAGCGTCGCCACGTCGAAGATCATATCGGAGGTCGACGCGTCCTGACGAACCTGACCATTGAGGCGCGTGATAATCCGCAAGTTCGTTGGATCAAGGCCGGGGACAACGCGCGGTCCGATCGGACAAAACGTGTCGAACCCCTTGGCCCGTGCCCACTGGCCATCGCGCTGCTGAAGGTCGCGCACCGTGACGTCGTTTACACAGGTGTAGCCGGCAACCGCTTCCAACGCGCGCGAGCGAGGAATCCGACGCGTGCGCGCCGCAATCACAACCCCAAGTTCGCCCTCGTATTCGACTTTTTCGAATCCCGGGGGGCGCTGAATCGCTTCCCCGTCGCCAATCACCGAGGAAGGCGGTTTGAGAAACATGAGGGGCTCGGCCGGTATCGGTTTACCCATCTCCCGGGCGTGGAGGCGGTAGTTGACGCCAATGCCAATGATTTTACTAGGATGCATATCTGCTGAACCGTAGGATACAGGCGAAGACTGTCATTGCTCCGAGAAGAGCTCAACCGTACAATCATTGGAGATGGCTGGACTTCCCCCACTGCAGCGCGTGTCGGCACATGTCGTACCGAAACCGCTAGCGGACGAAGACGAAAAAACGACCATCGATCCGCAGTGGGATGACGGGAGCACAACCCGAGAACAGCACAAGGTTTCGAAGAAGCTTCAATCGCTCGGGTCAGCAGACCGCCACCGCGGCCAGGGAGTTGGAGTTGCCATCGCAACGTTGGTCGTAACGAAGGGTCCCGACTTGGGCCTTACGTCTGAAATTCACAGCGGCAAAGCTTTTACGATTGGTCGAAGCCTCGATTGCGATGTTGTCCTTACGGACATCGCTGTATCGCGCAAACATTTTGACGTGAGAAATGAAGATGGCTGGTGGATCATTGCCGACCGCGGTTCTGGCAACGGCACACTCGTCAACGGCGACTTGAGAAACAACCCGTTCCAGCTCGTCAATGGCGATGTTGTCGAGGTTGGAACGACCGTGCTCCGCTTCGATTGCGCTTTGACTGACCTCGAGTCCGATGTGTCGACCATCTCCGGCCGGCGCCCGCCTCTCGCACCGATGTTGCAAGAGCCTGCAGCACTCGACGGGGGGCTGTCACCCGGTTCAGATCCGCCTCTTGAATTGCAGCCGACCATCGGGGACCCGGTTGCGCCACTTGGGCCCAAAGCGCTGATCCAAATGGCCGACACGCGCCTTCCACGGTTGCCTACACGCCCGCTCGCGCTCGGCCCGCATTCGCCGACTCTTCTAGGAATGGACGCGCAGGTCGCCGACCGCGCGATCCTTCCCCCGCAAAGCATCAGTCCCACCGAGTCACCCCTGAAGGGGACTTCCTTCGGGGCGACGGCGAAAGCTACGGCACCTTCCCCGCAGACTTCGTCGCGCACGAAATACTTCGTGGTCGCTGCCGCCGCAGCGGTAGCGCTCGCTGCGGTCGCCTTCGCAGCGACCCGCGAGTCGGCTCCTGCCCAGGCCCAAAAGCCGGCCGCTCAACCTGAGCGGCCGCGATTCACGCTTCCGGTTTCAGACCTCAAGGCCGCCGGCGCCGCAGGGACTATTGCGCCCAAAACGACCGGGACCGCAGGGACCTCCGGCGCGAAACCATCCGCGCCGATGGTCGCGGCCGCAACGCCAAAGCAAGCCACGGCCGCAACGCCGCCGCCGACACAGGCCACATCAACCGCACCGAACGTTCCCACAAGCCAGAAAACCGTTGCCACCACCAGCGAAGCGGTCCAGCCCAAGGCCGCCGTTCCTCGGGGTGCCCAAAAGGAAGCGCCTGAAGTTGTACCGCAGGCCATCGCGGCGCCTACGGCCGCACCAATCGATGCGGTTGTTGAAACCAAGGTCAGGCCATCCCGGGGTAGGGGCGATAAAAAGTCCAAACGAGCTGCTGGCGACCTCGAGGCCGCAGAAGACAAAGCCAATTCACTCTACCGCGCTGGAAAGTTCAGCGAAGCTGCGGACGCGTTGCGGACATATGCTCGAAGCGCAGATGGCTCGACAAGGCGTACCCTCGATAGCAAAGCCGCAAGCTACCTCTCGTTTGGCAAAGCCTACGTCCAGGGCATGACGAACAACAATGCGGTCTCTGCGTTTGTCTATCTTCGATCGGCAACCAAGTACGATCAGTCGCTGGGTGGCGCCTTCGACGAAGTGCTTACCGAGCGCATGAAGCAAATCGCTCCCAAAGCAGCGGTTGCGTACATCGCGGCGGATAAGCTCATCGACGCTCGCGTGGCGGTCCAGGCGGCCGAACGGGTGGGGGCCACCAGCGATTCGAACGTTATGGTTGTGCGTCAGAAGCTCGAAAGCGCTGCCGCAAAACTCTACGCCGAAGCCATGAGGGACCTACAAGATAACCCCTCTGAAGCAAAGGAAAAATTCCGACAAATCAAGGACATGGTCGACTCCAAGAGCCCGTGGTACGAGAAAGCGTCCAAGCAATTGTAGTCGCCTGGTAACCGCCCAGCGCCTGGTGCACGCTATAACCACGCAATGTCGGTAGGCGTCGATTTTGACTTCACACGCTGGCTGGCGGCGCGGCGCGGTGCCATGGAACAAAGCGCCCGTGCTGGTGCCGCGTACGCATTCTCGGGCGAACGTACGTTCCGCCGCACTCTTCAATTGGCCCGCCCGGTAACGATCGCGCTCGAAGCGACCACGCGATTGTGGCGGGACGTTGCGCGTACTGAGCTGCTCTCGGTGGCGCAAAAGGTCAACGACCAGCAGTACCCGCGGGTGTACCGAGCCGCAAAGGTCGCGGCGGCAGCGCTGAGCATTCCGATTCCGGTGGTGTTTGCGGCTCCCACGCCAACGATCAAAGTCCAGATTCTCGGAACGGAGGACGCGCCCCACCTGATCGTAAATCTGGAACTTGCTGAAACGCTTCAAGACCATGAACTCGTTGCCGCGATCGCGCACGAGCTCGCTCACATTCAAAACGGTCACATCCTCTACGTCACCGCGCTCCACTACCTCAAACATTCGACCGCCTTTTTTGTTCGGTGGGCGGTTCAGCCGGCGATCTTAACGTTGCAGGCGTGGTCCCGCAGGGCAGAGGTCACCTGTGACCGAGCCGCCCTCCTAGCGGTTCGAGATCTCGACAAAGCTCTTGCAGCGCTTGTCAGACTGGAACTCGGAGTGGACGACCAGGCTGCCAATGAGTACGTTCGAGCCGCACCTGATGTCCCTCGTCAGGGACTTCGCGGGGGCGTTGGGAAAGGCATTGGCCGCTTCGCCGAGCTGTTCCGCTCTCACCCAAACGTCCCCAAACGGATCCACGCGCTGCGCCTATTCGCAGGGTCCGCGCTTTACGCACAACTGAGTGGTCAGGAGAGCACCGGCCGCCCCACCATGTCGGACGTCGACAAACAAGTCGCCGACCTCATCAGCGTGCTTTAAGGGTCCTATGATCTTGCTTGAACACCACAAGGCCGCCAAGCGCGAACTTATCGTGCGTTTCACCCAGTTGGCGGAGGTCGCCGAATCCGTAGGCATGAGTACCCTCGCGCGAGATATCCGAACGACGCGAATCCCCAAGCTGGAGTCCGAGCGCTTTCACCTCGTGGTACTCGGCGAGTTCAATCACGGCAAGTCATCGTTTGTGAACGCGCTGCTCGGTCAGGACGTACTGCCAACCGGAATTACTCCAACAACGGCCTCGATCAACCACGTCGTTTTCGCGCACAACATGACCGCACGCGTCGTGCTTACCTCGGGCGAAAGCAAGTACCTCGAGCCCGCGCAGCTACGCGATTGGGTCACCGTCGCTGGCGGGCATGCTAACGACGTAGCGTTTGTCGAATTGGGGTTTCCCAGCGAACTGCTCGCAAACAATATTGTGCTCGTCGACACGCCAGGGGTGAACGACCTGAACGACCAGCGCGCAGAAGTCACCTACGGATACGTGCCTCGCGCCGATGCCGTGGTGTTTTTGCTCGATGCCGGCCAAGCGCTCAAAGACAGCGAGCGCGAATTCCTTCGATCTCGGGTCCTCGACAGCGCCAGGGACCGCGTGATCTTCGTGTTGGGCAAGATGGACCTCTTGTCGCCGGAGGAGCGCAGCGCTGTCATCGAGTATGTGAAACGGGGCCTGGCTACGATTACGCCGGATCCAGTGGTGTTCCCGTTGTCGGCGAAAGATTGGGCCAAAACACGCGACCCCAACAGCGGAATGCCAGAGCTGCTGCAGTACCTCGAGCGATTCCTCTCCCGCGATCGCGCCCAAGTTATTCTCGACAACGCCGCGGCGGACGCCGCGCGAACCGCAAGCTACCTCGAAAACAACCTGGGCGTGCGCATGCGGTCGTACGACATGGACATCGGTCAGCTGGAGAATCGAATCGCTGCGGTGCGAGAGCACCTCGATACCAGCAAACGCAAGTTAGACGAGCTACACATACGCATCGACGCCGACGCAGAATCGATCAAGAACCAGGTCGCGCTTGATTTGGAAGCGTTTGCGAAGTCGTTTGTCCAGGCGCTGCCGACGCAGATCGACGCCGTCGACGCAGATGAAGTGAAACTTTATCTTCCAGCGTTCATCGAGGACCGGTTCAAAGCGTGGGCAGAGATCGAAGGTGCAAAACTCACGGCGATGTTGGAGCATTTGGCCGAGGAAGTGATTGCGATTACCAACGAAAACGTGGCGGCCGCAGCGGCCGTTCTCGCCGATCGACTCGGACCCAGTGATACCGCGGTAAACATCACGGTCGATTCGTTCAAATACGACGTGGGAATTTATGCAGTTGGAGCGCTCGGAACCACGGTCATGCTGTTCGTCAACGCCCTCGCTGGTGGATTGTTGACCCTTGCCGCTCCGATCTTGGCTATCGTGCTCAAGTCGAAGATCGCGGGAGATATCCGAGTTCAAGCCAAAGAAAAGGTTCCGGCTGCCGTCCTGGGAGCCGCAGAAGCAATGAAACCGCACTTCGACAAATGCATCGAGGATTTTGGCAAGCGCCTATCCGAATTCGTTTCGAACGCTGGCAATACCCTTTACAAAGGGATTAGCGAGATCCTTGACCGCACGATGCTCGAACGCCGCAGCGCATCAGAAAACATCGACGCGTTGCGCACCTCGACCACCGCTCAGATCGCGCAGGTTCGAGCCGCGACGGCCGCGATCCGGCAACTTCGCGAAGCGATTTGGGTTCCCGAAGACGCCGAACCAACGGATAACTAAGGGACTGTAACAAAATATGTTGTCGAGCGAGGCACAGCAGCCCGGAGCAGATCGCGAGCGCGCCCGGAGCGACCGACCGAGTCCCTCGTCAGGGATTTCCAAGGGTCACCGTACCCGTCGGTACGGCGACCAAGGAAGAGAGGACGTAAACCGCGAGATGCCCGGGATGCGAAGCCGCAGCCGATCAACATATTCTGTTACAGTCCCTTAGGGCACCATGAGCGATATCGTGTTGGAGAAGGAGGATGGGGTTCTAATCGCCACCATCAATCGCCCACACAAGAAGAATGCACTTACGGGCGAAATGTACCGCGCTCTTGGCGATGCGCTGCTAGATCCAGACCCGGAGATCCGCGCCGTAGTGATCGCAAGTGCCGGAGAGACGTTCTGTGCCGGCAACGACCTGCACGACTTTGTTCGAGCGACCGGTTCAGCCAACTCAGGTGGGTCCACTCTTCCG
The DNA here is from genome assembly GCA_964419605.1 of uncultured Kofleriaceae bacterium. Classification (GTDB taxonomy): domain Bacteria; phylum Myxococcota_A; class Polyangia; order Haliangiales; family Haliangiaceae; genus JABFXX01. The sequence continues at coordinate 9,163 of CAYQQM010000056.1, forward strand.
CAAGCCCATTTTTTTGAAGGACTATTGCGGTCGACGCGGCCCATCGTCGCAGCGGTCCACGGAGCGGCCATCGGCATCGGCACGACGATGTTGCTGCATTGCGACCTGGTGTACGCGAGTCCAACAGCACGGTTGGCGATGCCGTTCGTGTCGTTAGGCCTCGTGCCCGAGGCTGGTTCGAGTCTGCTCCTGCCCAAACGCGTTGGGCTACCGATCGCCACCGAAATGCTGCTTTTGGGAACGAGTGTTGAGGCGGAGCGCGCTGCAGCACTCCACCTGGTCAACGCCGTCGTTCCTGCGCCGGAGCTACTCGTCATTGCAAAACAAAAGGCCAAAGCACTCGCGGATCAGCCCAAAGACGCGCTTCGCGCCACGCGGGAACTGATCCGCGGAGAGGACCGCGGTTGCATCGCCGATCGAATCGCTCTGGAGGTCGCGCGATTTTCTGAACGATTGGCCTCCGCGGAAGCCCAAAGCGCATTTCTGAGCTTTTTCCAGCGCAAAACGGCAAAATAGGTCATGTCGCTGTGGTCGCGGTTTGAGCGCCGTCTTGGAGATCTCGCCTCCGAGCTCGTTACCGATGACTATCGCAACCAGCTCCATCAAGCGCGCGGCTTATTGGAGTCGCGCGACGTCCAGGGGGCGATCGAAGTCCTCGAAGCATTGCTTGCCGTTCAGCCGAGTCATGGCCAAGCGCTAATCGCGCTCGGCGATGCACGCCTTACCACTCGGGATCCGCAGCGCGCTTACGATGCCTACGAACGGGCATTGGCGATCCGACACGACGACCCTGCAGCACTGGTCGGGTCTGGATTGGCACTCATCGGACTTGGCAAGTTTGAGCTCGCTGTTTCACCGCTCGCGCGCGCGGTGGCAGATGCACGCGGCGATCGAGCGATTCTCGGCGACGCGTATCGCGGACTTGGCATCGCATGGCGGAGGCGTGGCGACTTCGACAAAGCGATCCGCGAACTGCGCAAAGCGGTCGCAGAAGATGGGGACGACATCGAGGCGCGGGCCGCACTCGGAGAGGCTCTGGTTTCCGACGGTCAACAATACGACGAAGCGCGGCGCCACCTAGATCGCGCTGTCGCACAGAGCGACCCTCCTGCGTTGGCGTATTACGCTGTAGGGCGTCTAGCGCTCGTGGAGAACAGACCCTCTCATGCGAGCGAGCAATTGGCGATTGCTCACAGGCTGACCGAGTCCGACCGAACGCCGCTTGGCGGCGTTCTCCGGGTGGACATTCTGATAGCTCAAGGCGATGCCGCCTTGAACGACGGCGCCCCTGATCGTGCGCTGGGTTTCTATCTCGATGCTCTCCAACTGGAGGCCCGGCGGCCCGAACTTTATGCCCGAGCCGCCCGAGCTCACCGCATCAGCGGCAATTTGGAGGCCGCGTTATCCTGCCACGATCGGGTCGTTGCGCTGGACCCGGGTGCTGCAGCACTGGAAGAGGCCGTGGATACCGCGATTGCGGCTGGAGACACGCTCCGAGGCCAACAATGGAGCTCGGACCTCCTTGCCAAGGACCCAAATCATGTGCGGGCGATCGTCGCTCGCGGCATGGCGTTTGCCGGGGAGCAGCCCGAAGTGGCCCGCGCATTATTCGAGCTCGCAGCGGCCCGGGGCGATGTGGATGCACAGGTGAATTTGGCAAAGCTTGCACTCGCTGAGGATCCCAGCCGCGCGGCTGCAGAAGCGCTGGTCGCGCTTCGCATGGCGCCCGAGCACCAGCCTGCTCGGACTCTGTTGCGCGTTGCCCGAGAGCGCGAACTCGGGTTTGAGCGGCTTGCTGGCACCGCGAGTGAAGACATCGCCCCGCTAGCCGATTTTGTGGGTCGTGTCGTCGCCAGCCGACGCGAGCTTGGCCACTTGGTCGCCGACGTATCGAGGGCGGCTAGCGGACTGGACCAACCGCTGCTGGTCACCGTCATGGGAGAATTCTCGAGTGGAAAGTCCACCCTGGTGAACGCATTTATCGGTGCCGAGGTCGCACCTACAGGCATTGCCCCAACGACAGCGACGATCAACGTCGTTCGATACGGGCGGGAGCGCGGCGGGCGTATCATCGCACTCGATGGCACGGCCAGCGAGCTGTCGTGGGATGCGCTGATGCAGCGACTGAGCTCCCTGTCGCCCCAGGCGGCTCGAAGCATTGACCGGGTCGAGATCTTGGTCCCAATACCCCAGCTCGAAAAGCTGAATATCGTTGACACCCCTGGCCTCAATTCGATCGAGCGGGAACACGAGCAGACGGCGCGCGGGTTTATCGCTCGAGCGGACGCAGTCGTGTGGGTGTTTACGGCGGCCCAAGGCGGCAAAGCCAGCGAGAAACAAGCGTTGCAGTCGATCCGATCGCAAGGCAAGCGCGTGCTCGGAGTACTAAACAAGGCCGACCAACTTACGCCTGGCGAACAAGCCGAAGTATGTGCATTCATCGCCGGGCAACTCGGTGACAGCGTCGAGGCGATTATTCCAGTTTCTGCGCGCGAAGCGCTGGCCTGGCGCAACGACGCAGCTCGCCCTAGTGGAAACTGGCCAGCGCTGGCCAACGCACTGGAACAGCGGTTTTTTGGTCAGGCTCGAGCGCTAAAGCGAGCCGCGTGCGCATACGTTCTGCAGAACGTCATTTCGCTTGCTGAAGCGGAGCTCCGTACCGCGCAAACGTTGGCTCGCAGTGCCGAGAATGCGGCGCGGCAAGCCCAGGACCAACTCCGAGCTTCCGCACAAGGCTTCGCCAATTCCGAGGTACTGGCCGCGCGCCGAAACCTATCCGAAGCGCTGGTTCTGCTCTATCGCCGTGCTGCGAGAGAAGTCCTCGATCTGGTCCGGCCGCGGCGGCTGCCGTTTGCGTCGCACTCCGCAACCATCGCAGACCGCGAGTACGTCATTGCGTTGTTGGCTTCCGGGTTCGAAGCTGCAATCGTCGAGGGCCGTCGGCGCGTTGCCACAGAGCTTCATTCCCTAGCCCGTACGACGGATCAGGCGGCACGATCGCTCGCCACCGTACTCGGCATCGACGTAGTGGGAGATATGGAACGGGTCGCCGGCGACCAAATCGGCCTCGCTTTAGCGCGCGTGTTCGACCGATCCCACGCGTACCTCCGAGGATATCTCGATGGTGGATATGTCGAGTCGTTTTTTCGCAACGACGTCCCTCGGCTCGAATTGGCGGAGGACGCCATCTATCATGCGTTGTATCGCTCGGCGCCAAATATCGATAGAGAACTGGGAGATCCCCTCGCCCACGCAGCGAACGACGCACTAACCACAATTGCCGATCGCATCGCGCATTGGCAATCCGTGACCGAGGTGCAGTCCCTCGATTTGGAAGTTGGGGTTGGAAAAGCGCTGGAAATTGCGTCAAAGCGGCTCGCCGAACCACTCGGCGATTGACTGCTGAATCTGAGATTTTTAGGATGCATCGGTGGCGGCCCCGAAGCGATTTCCGAATCGACTAACGCTCGGTATCGATGAAGCGGGGCGCGGACCCGCGGTCGGCCCCATGGTGATGGCAGCGGTCGCACTCGATTCCCGCGCCGCGGCAGCGCTAACTCGTAAAGGCCTGCGCGATTCGAAGTCGTACGGAGCCGGCGCCGAAGCGCACTGCATCCGCACCGAACTTGCACGCGAAGTGCACTCCCGAGCACAATTCGTGATGGCGATCGAAATCGAACACACGGAGATCGATGCGCGCGTGGCTCGAAACGAGCTCAACGTACTGGAGCGAGAGATAGCCATTCGGCTGATCGCCCATGCCCCATCATGCGACAAGATCATCGCCGATGGTAAGCGCATGTTTGCAGCGCTCGCGCAGCGCTACGTTCAGTTTGTCTCGGTCGACCACGCCGAAGATCACCACGCCGCGGTGGCGGCAGCTTCTGTAGTCGCCAAAGTGATCCGCGACGACCGTTGGAACATGATCCGGAGCCGCTACGAACCCGAGCTTGGCCCGATTTCCGGTGGTGGATATTCCAATGCAGCCACGCGCAAATGGCTGCGCGCTTATGCCGAGCGACACGGCCGATTGCCCGAGGAGGCGAGACGGTCGTGGCCGCATCCCTACGTCCACGATCTCATCGGCGACACTCGCATCCCAAAGCCGCAGACCGATCTGTTTGCAGCCGCGCTTTAAGGGCCCCCGAGTGAGGGCCCTAAGGCGCTAGTATCGGCGGTGGCGGGACCCAATCTTCGTAGACGGGTTGGACCTCCTCGAACCGATACGGGTTTCCTCCGACCAAGAGATGAACCTTGCCATCCGTGATTGCTCGTTGGTCGACAGGTAGTTCTTCGCCCCGAACGAACGCCGTAAGTGGCTTGCCGGCCGCGTCTTTTACCTGAGCGGCGGTTAGCGGCTTACGCGTTTTCAAGTAGTGAATCTTATTGGCGAGTTTCGCCAGCTCTTGGTCCACGATTCCGAGCACATAGTTTACTTGGAAGACCTCGCTCGGAACCCCGTTGGCGTACCTATATCCCCGAGCCGCCATCCCTTGTTTCTGCTCACGCATCGCTTGCAGAAGATTGCCGAGGTCGTCCGCACTAGCATAACCATGATAGGCATCTCGGATCGCACTAAGCATCCATTCGACTGGACTCAGATCAACGACTGGCGGCGCCGCTTCAAACGGTGGCTCTGCTTCAACTGGCGGCTGATGCCGATGAGACCGGACTTCCAACGCGTCGCGCAACTCAACCAGCTGCTCGCGCCGCTCCATTTCCTCGAGCGATTGATCCGGATCTCGCGCGCGATATTTCCATCGCGCTTCGCTCGCCGCGATTCGTCGGCGGACTTCTTCTAGCAAGTTCTCGAGGTCAGCCTGTGAAATCGCGAGATTTGACAGACTCTTTTTTGTATCGAGCAAGAACCTGTTGTGATTTTCGGCCATCACCTGGTGGTAGATATGATGGAGATCTTCTGCATTGAATTCCCCATTGCCGTGGTGCTGAAGGTGTCTAGGTGGTTGCCAACGCAGAAACCGTTGCAGTTCCTCGATCGATACCGTGCGTTGATCGGCAACGTCAGTAAGGCTTCGCAAGCGGTAGTTTACTCCTTCGTATCCTTCGACTCGGTACACCCATCCAGGGTAGTGGATCGAGCCTAGCGTGCGGCCGGGCAGCGGGGCGATGATTTCTTCGCCCAGAATCGGCAAGATATCGAGCAGCGACGGCGGATGCATGGCTACCACCGGGGGAACGGTTGGCGAAGGCCGCCCCCCAAGGGGACTTCCTTCGGGGCGCGCCACGAGCCCAAACTGGGCCGTGAACTCATTCCGCCCCACGACGATCCATCGATTCCCGTCTAGCGATCGAAGAAATACGAGGCCTTCCTGCTCATGCGCAAACTGAAACTGAACACCGCCTGAATCTTGGAGATACCTCCAGGGGCTCTGTGTCGATCCGAGAGGACGGTCGAACAGGGTGTCCACCCATGTCGAATCGCGACGGCTTACAACGTGTCCAAGTTGAGCCAGGCTGCCGTCGTGATAGAGGATCGGAGACGAGGGCCCGATGCGCTCGCGGCGCTGGCCGAAGTCCGGATCTTTGGCAGCGCGATTCGATCGAGAGTCCGGCCGACCGATCTGCGGCTCGAATTTTCCCTGCGCGGATGGGGTCTCCGGCGGCCGGGCCGGGGGTATTGCGACCGAAGATCCGTGGTGAGTCCGCTGATCGAGTGGACTACGAAGCGCTTTCGCAGCTTCTGCCGTGACTGCCCAAAGGTTTCGGTACACCTCTACATCCGAAATCGTCCCAAGAAGGGTTTGGATCAACTCGACGTCAGCGCGCAGTCCGTCGCGCTTCGCCACGTCATTGCCAACGCTGTCGAGCCGGGCCTGAAGATACAACCGGAGCTTTTGTTCCAGCGCGTCGCCGCTAGAGCGCAAGGCATGCAGCTGCTGGACGAGCTGCGTAAATGCGAAACTGTGCTTCGGCGCAACTGCGAGCAGGTGGGTTGTCAGCTCAAAGTCCCGGGCCCATAGCGGCACGATGCGGGACAATGGATCAATGCTATCGATCGTTGCCATCCCCATCAGGCGAAGGTGTCTCTGGGTCCGGCTCGTCTGAATCGAAGTTAGGTGATTGATGAGAAAGTCATTGTCGGCCGAAGCTCCCCACGCTTCCATGCGATGGAAGGTTTCGTTGATCGCGGCGATGTCGCGCTCAGTCAGGGCCGGATCCATCGAGGCTAAGACCTTGCGGAGCTGCTCCTTATGAGGCCCGTCCTGGAGGCCGCGGAACGGGATAAGGTCTTCGAAGTTCAGCGGACTGCCGCCGGCCATCGCCGGGAGTTGCGCCCAAATCTCGTCTTCTCTGGAACGACGCCCGCGCGCTCCCTTGGCCCAGCCGGCGATCTTCCCCAACCGTTGGGTTATCACCGCTCGCGCCTCGGCGTAATTTTGCCGTGGCCCCACCAAGATGATTAGCCCCAGCGCCACTCCCGACGTGATAAGGGACTGCGTCGCCGCCTGCTTCTCCGCCTCCGAAAGTCCAGACTGCGATAAGGCCTGAATCTGCTCGACAATCTGAGGAGCGATTAGAACACCTGAGTCCGCGGCTGCCGCGCCGAGGTTGGTCGCATTGGCCCAAAACAACAGCTCCTGGTTGGCACCGATCGACCCAGCGGTTGCGCTCGCAGGGAACGACGACGCGGGCCCTCCAGCCGAGGCTCCCTCCGCCCCGCCGACGCGGGTCAAGGCCACGCGAGAAAACGCGCCTGGCATCACGGCTACGCCGAGCAAACACGCGGCGAGGTTGCCTACATCAAGTGCGATCGCAGTGAGGTTTTTGACATCTTTGATGCCATCGTTGATGGCGAGTAGGCCAAAGCCCAAAACGCCTGCAGCCAGCACCGGAACGCCGATCGCTCCCAAGGCTCCCCCACCGAACGCCGCGGCCGCTGGACCGATCACGCGCGTCGTACGCAATAGCCACAGAGAAACCGATCCGCCGGCCAATCCAAGGCCAACGGACCAGCCCGGGAGAATCGCCATGCCAAGGCGCTTGGCCCACGGCGCTCCCTGGGTGGGAATAGAATGTGCGTTGAATGCGCCGAGCCGCGAACCATTCACTTGGCCAGGTAGCGACACCTGAATTACACCCTCGGGGTAGTCGCAGAAGTTGGCCAGCTCTTGGATGGCCGCGTGCGGACTGCCGTTGAAGGTCCTCGATACATGCGGATTGTCATTGCCTTGACTGTCAAGGTGTCGTGTCAAATCGACGAGCAGGTAGTTGTTGGGGTTGCTTTTGTCGATGCCGAAATACAGCAGCAGCCTGGTGACGACGCCTGTTTTGTTCTCGATATGAATCGCTCGCAGGGGCGTCGGAGTGCCCAAAAACCTATCGGAGAGTTCTGAAACGCGATCCAGATACTGGGAACGACTTTCAGCGGCTCGTTCGCGGCGCTCCTGGTCTTTTTCCGGCGCCTGTTGCGCCTCAGCATATGCCTTGGCGTCGAGAACCGTCACCGGCGCGTGATGCATCACGCGGTAGATCCAACGATTCGAGGTATCATCCTTCGATGCGGGACCGTACTGAGGGCGGCCGTCTTCATACTCGAAACAAATGATTCGATAGATATCCGGCAGTTGAAACCGCACGGGAACCGCTGTGCTCGGATCCGTAATCGTCTCAGGGACACCGGCGTTGCGCGCTTCTTCGTTCAAGTTGATGGCGCGCTGCCCCGCAAACTGGCCGAACTCCTTGCCGAGCGTCCGCGCATTGCGATGACCTGGATTGTGAACGAGCGCGTACCAGTGATAGCTAGGTTTGCGAGCGGTATACGGGTTGCGAAAGTTGTGCGCCGGGGCCAATGAAAACCGGACCGGCGCGGTGTCCTTGCTGAACTCGAGCATTGCGGGCAGCGCAACATCGGTTTGAATCTCAAACGACCGCGCCAACTTCACTGCGATGTGATCGATGCGACTCTGCTGCTCAGCCGTCGGTCCACCCCAAGGGGACGTGCTTCGCGGCGTCGGTTCGACTGGGACTGGCGCGAACTGGGCCCAAACATCGTTCGCCAGCTGGAGCGGATCCAACCTCGCCCGCAGCTCCGCAATTGGAATTGCGACCGAGTAGCGCGCGAGCAATTCATCGCGAATCGCGTTTTCGTTCGGGTAGACCCAAATCCGCCGAGGCTGCACAGGATATTCGTTGGCGCTGATCCCGTGGCCTTCATGCACCTGCGCAAACACGCTGTACATGCCCGGCTTGTCCAGCTGCACTCCAACCTGCCCGTCCTCGCCGGGTCCCGAAAACACCGGATTCCCGGCTCCGTCTTCGACCGCAAACTCTACCCAGCCCGACCGGTGCATGGCCCGCTGGCCGGCGCTGTCGACAACCGCTCCGCGATACCCTGCCGGGAAATTCGATCCAACCTTGAAATATATGAGATCATTAACAATAGGAGCTGGCTTACTGGCACTGATCACCAGATCGCGAATGGCGGTCGCCTTCTCCGGACTTCTGCGGGCCGCGGCGCGTAGCTTTTCGCCGGCCATTGGATCCGCCGAAATGCCCTCAGCGACTGGGTTTTCAACAGGTTTTCGCTCCTGCATCACTGATAGATAGGAAGTCTACCTACCATTACGTTCAGCGTTCGACTAGCGGTAACGCGACCGAGCATAACGAAGCGATCGGCGATGGATCGGACATCGCGCCTAAAGGTTACCTGTTCAGCGCTTTAGGCCGCAGCGGGTGCGAAGATCGACTCGAGTTCAGTACCGATTTGCGCTTCCGATACGCCCTTTGCCAGGGCGAGTTCCTTTACTAGTAGTCCGCGAGCCGTATCGAGCATCTTGCGCTCGCCAAAGGACAACTCTTTAACCGTGCGCAACATGCTGAGGTCGTGAAGCACCTCCGCAATTTCAAATACAGATCCAGTCTTGATCTTCTCCATGTACTCTCGATAGCGGCGGTTCCACGTTTGCGTGTCTCGGGGAATGTCGCGGGACCTGAGGATCGACATGACTTCTTTCACCTCCTTCGAGGTGATGAGGTCCCGCAGCCCGACCGCTTCTGCGTTCGTGGTCGGCACCATGATCTTCATCCCTGTCTCGATGATCCGAAGGATATATACCGCGGTGGGTGCCCCACCAATCGAGCGCTGCTCGAGTCCGATCACTTCCGCAACGCCGTGAACCGGATACACTGCTTTGTCTCCCACCGAAAAGTGCAGCTTTTCCAAGTGACGACCTCGCTCGCGTAACCGTAGCAGTCCGATCGGGGGCTGTCAAATCATCTCTAGACTCAAATGCCTGAACTTACTAAGTATTTTTCAGGAACTAGGCCCTGCGGGTAGCGTATTCCACGATCGATGCAACCGCAAACCCGGTTCCGCCTTTGGGTTGGGATGGCTTGGCGGCGGATGCCGATGCCGGTCCTGCGAGGTCTACGTGCACCCACGGGGTATCTTTGGCAAAGGTTTTGAGGAATAGGCCCGCGGTAATGGCGCCGCCGAACCGCTCCCCGGTATTGCGAAGGTCGGCGACGGGAGATTTCAGTTGCTCTCGAAGGCGGGAATTTAGGGGTAACCGCCACATGTCTTCGCCGGTACTTTGCGCGGTGGCTAGCCAGTCGCGAACCAGGCGTTCGTTGTCCGACATGACCCCGGCGGTGTACGGACCGAGCGCAACCATGCATGCCCCAGTCAGCGTTGCAAAATCGAACATTTCATCGGGTGCAATGTTGGTGCGAGCGTAGGTAATCGCGTCGCCCAAGGTCAGTCGGCCCTCTGCATCGGTGTTATTGATCTCGACGGTTGTGCCATCCATCGATTTCAAAATGTCCCCGAGTTTGTAGGCGCGCCCCGAGACCAAATTCTCGCAGCAGGCAGCAACTGCATGCACCTCGTGCGGCGACGAAAGTTGCGCAATGGCGTCCATCGCAGAGATCACGGCAGCTGCCCCTGCCATGTCGATCTTCATGTCCTCCATGGCATTCGACGGCTTGAGCGAGTATCCACCTGAGTCGAATGTGATGCCCTTACCGATGAAGCAAAGCTTCTTTTTTGGCTTCTTTGTCGGCTTGTAGGTGATGTGGATAAAACGCGGTTCTTCTTCGGACCCTTGTCCCACCGCGAGGAACATACCCATGCCAAAGCCAGCGCACTTTTTGGCGTCGAATACGGAGACGGTGATCGAAGAATGCTTCTTGGCGAGCGCTTGGGCTTCCCGAGCCAGTGCAGTGGGCGTCACAGCTGCCGCGGGCTCGTTCACTAGATCGCGGGCGTGGTTTACGGCAGCCGCTACGATCTTGCCGCGTTCCGTTGCGGCTTGAAACGCCTTGGCCTGACTCGCCGAGGGCTTGGATCCGTTGACATCGCGGGCTAGAGCAAATCGCTTCAGGGTAGGCGCGCGCTTCGCATCGTCCTCTGTTAGGTATTTCGCGAAGCGATAGCTGCCGAGAAGGACGCCTTCGGTTGCCATTTGGAGCAGCGCAGGCTCTCGGCTGGCGTTGAGACTTGGAACGATAAATACAACGCTCGCTGCAGAAGACTTATTCGCAATCTGCACGACCGCCGCTGTGACATCTCGAATATGGGAGTTTGAAAATTCATCGCGGGGGCCGCCGCCAACCACGACGACGCGTTTGACAGCAACTTTTCCGGCTGTATACAGCGTAAGGGATTGACCAAGCTTTCCCTCAAACCGCTCGGCTGTCGCCATATCGGACAAAGCGCCGCCGACCCATTTATCGGCGAGCTTGAACCCTCGGTCGGCCGTAGGAGCGCCGAACACGGTAAATGCGACAATGTCGGTACCGCTCTCCCATACGGACCCGACCGACTGCGCGATCTCCAAACCTGCCGTGGCGTCCATAAATATCTGTAACTCCAAGGAAAGTAGCGAGTCACTATAAGGGATTCCTCGGGGGAAGTAAAGGAATCGAAGGACAACATTGACAGCCCAAGTGGCGGATCCGTAGAGTTCTTTGGTCAGCAGGACCGAGTTTTCGGGGGATTTGAATGAGAAATCAGGCGATGACGGCGCGTCCCGCCGCGCGGAACGAGAAGGCAAACGAAAAGCGCGCACAGAAGACCACTGCAGTAGCGTCCAAACCGCACGCAATACTTCAAACGGTCGAGCGAAAGTCTGCGGCCAACGCAGAGGAGCTACCTAAAAAGCCGGGGTCGTTGCCAACGCCTAGCTCAACGTTCGTCTTCTAATTCCTCTGCATCGGTGGAGTCGGTCGGCCCGGACGATTCCAACCTGAGCATCTTCGTGAGATGGCGAGCATCTGCCCATCGTTCCGCCGACGCAAACGCAATCGTCAGCTCGCGGTCGGCATAACTTTCAGCCAGGTCTGCGATTTCCTCGATAAGCTCTTGGCGCATCGGCCCCGCTCGGCCTGCGTTTTCGATCCGGAAGTACAGAGCTGGGACATCGAGATCGCAATGCACCTCTGGCGGCTCCTGCGGCGCGCGCACGGTGGGATCAAACGCAGGTGTGACTCCCAGTTCTTTCGCGAGCGTCACTGCGGTCCGCACTTCCCATAGCCCCCCAGGGAGCCAGACCCGTTCGAACGGGCCGAGTTCCGCCGGGACAACCTCGCTAAAAAACCTTCGGAGGGAATCGCGGTTGGCCGCCGAAGGAGAGAACATTTCGGGACTTCGAAACACGATCGATCGCGCTCGCAGCTGGATGGCTATGTCGAGGAAACGGGAGACCGATTCACCGGCCAGAGGACTTATGCGAAAGTCGCCGGTGCCTGCGTCATGGGGCCACAGCGGTGCCGACGTAGAGGGTGGAGTGCGGTGGGTGAAAACAAAGGGGGCCTGGAGGCCGATCGCACCGGGAGGAGCCAATGCTGCCCACTTTGCCAACGCGCTAGGTTTGGGGGGGCCAGCAAAAGCGCTGGAGAGTTCTAGGAATGAAAGCGCATGAAAGTAGCGCTCTCGGTCGATGCGCTGGGGTACGTCGACAGTTCCGATACGGGGTGCAGAGGTTGGTTCCAACAGAGAGCTGACGCTACGTCGGGGACGCGGTATGGTGCAAGCCCCATGAAGTTCTTCATCGACACCGCAGACATCCACGAAATTCGCGAGGCCGCCGCCATGGGGCTCGTAGACGGGGTGACCACGAACCCGTCCCTGGTGGCTAAGGCAAAACGCAAGTTCAAAGATGTGCTGCTGGAGATCTGCGACATCGTAAAGGGTCCGGTTTCTGCTGAGGTAACGGCTCTCAAGCACGAAGAAATCATGGCGGAAGCGCGAGAGCTCGCGAAATTGCGGCCCAACATCGTCGTCAAGATTCCACTCATCCCGGAGGGCCTCAAGGCGGTCCGAACCTGCGTATCGGAAGGCATCAAGGTGAACGTCACCCTGTGCTTCTCGGCGACACAGGCGCTATTGGCGGCTAAGGCTGGGGCGACCTACATTTCACCGTTTGTCGGGCGCCTGGACGACATATCGACCGATGGGATGCAGTTGATCTCTGAGATCAAAGAAATCTACGATGCCTATTACTACCCGACGGAGATTCTTGTTGCGTCGGTTCGGAGCCCGATGCACGTCCAACAAGCTGCACGTCTCGGCGCGCACGTATCGACGTGTCCGTTCTCCGTGCTGATGATGCTCGCCAAGCACCCGCTGACCGATATCGGGCTCAAGAAGTTTCTCGAAGACTGGCAGAACGTTCCCAAGTGAGCTCCCCAACGGAGAGGGCTGAACTCTCGTGTCATCAGACCCTAAATCTGGCGGCCCCGCTCGGCGGGGGCGCCTCCCGCTCGGCGCGCCTCAGCGACCGGAACCTGCCAAAACCACTGACATGAGGTATTAGATGCGGATTCGCCAGCACGTCGATCCGCGGGGAGCGTTTTTCGCTGAGTTCCGAGGGCAAATTCCGGTGATTCCGCCTGGCCGCGAAGTGGAACTCGAAATCGGCTGTGCCGATGCGCAATTCCTATTCGAACGCGCCGCCATCGAGCCGAATCGGGCGTACATCGGTCTGGAGATTCGCGAAGACCTGGTCAGACTGGTTAACCAGCGCGCTGCCGCGGAGCAGCTACCGGTGTGCGCGGTGTTCTGTCATGCGCAGCTGCATTTGCATACCGTGCTGGACGGGGCAAAGGTTCATCGCGCATTCATCAATTTTCCTGATCCGTGGTTCAAGCGAAGACATCGAGATCGTCGAATGGTCGACGCCCAACTCGCGATGGCATTGGCAACCGTGCTCGCCCCGGGAGCGGAGTTGTTCGTTCAGACCGATGTGTGGGAGATCGCGCTTGACGCCATGGCCGCGTTTGAACCCCGTTTTACCAATGCTGCCGGCGAATGGACGTTTTGGCGCTCTGGCAATCCGTACGGGGTACGTTCGTGGCGCGAGCAGAATGCGGAGGAGAATGGGCTGCCGATTTGGCGAGTGATGTACCGTGCATTCGCAACGGCAGCGCCTACACTACGACCGTGACCGCCCAATTTGCGTTACGCCGGCCGTATTCACCCGGAGGCGATCAGCCGAAGGCGATTGCGGAGCTCGTTCAGGGGCTGCATCGGGGCGATGAAGCACAGGTGCTGCTTGGCATCACCGGGTCAGGAAAGACGTTCACCATGGCGAACGTCATTGCGGAAGTGCAACGCCCAACGCTGATCATCGCTCACAACAAGGTACTCGCGGCACAGCTCTACGGGGAATTTAAAGAGCTGTTTCCCGACAATGCAGTGCACTATTTTGTTAGCTACTACGACTACTACCAGCCCGAAGCGTACGTACCTACTACGGATACGTTCATCGAAAAAGATTCGATCATCAACGAAGAGATCGACCGCATGCGCCATGCCGCGACGTTTGCGCTGCTTTCTCGCCGCGACGTAATTATTGTGGCCTCGGTATCGTGCATCTACGGAATTGGTTCGCGGAGCACGTATGAATCCATGACCTGCGATCTACGCGTTGGCGACAACCTTGGGCGCGATTCGGTGTTGCGGCGGCTCGTGGAACTGCAATACGAGCGAAACGACCTGGATTTTCATCGCGGAACCTTTCGGGTCCGTGGCGACACCGTTGAAATCTTCCCTGCGTATGAAGCCGATACGGCGGTTCGGATCGAGTGGTTTGGAGAACAGGTCGAGTCGATCTCGGAAATTGACGCGCTTCGCGGCAAGAGCAAGCGCCGGACCGATCGCGTCGTGGTGTTCCCCGCATCGCACTACGCGACCCCCGCCGAGACGATGCGGCGGGCATGCGAGTCGATTCGGCTCGAGCTCAAGGCGCAACTCGAAGAATTTTCGCGCTCGGCGAAGCTATTGGAACGCCAGCGACTCGAACAGCGCACGATGTACGATCTCGAATCGATCGAACAAATGGGATTTTGCCCCGGTATTGAGAATTATTCGCGGCATCTCACAGGCCGCAGCCCAGGAGAAGCGCCGCCAACGCTGATGGACTACTTCCCCGAGGACTACTTGCTCATCATCGACGAATCGCATCAAACCGTGCCGCAGATCGGCGCCATGTACGCAGGCGATCGCTCGCGCAAAGAAACGCTCGTGGAGTTTGGATTTCGATTGCCCAGCGCCCTCGACAATCGGCCGTTGCGATTCGATGAATGGCGCGCGCGCGCGAAGCAAACGGTTTATGTATCTGCAACGCCGGCTGAGTGGGAACTGGGTCAGGCAAAGGGAATCGTCGTTGAGCAAATTATCCGGCCCACTGGCCTCCTCGATCCGATCGTGGAAGTTCGTCCAGTCGCCCACCAGGTAGACGACTTACTTGCCGAAATTCGCTCTCGCACTGCGCACGGCGACAAAGTTCTTGTCACTACGTTGACCAAGCGGATGGCGGAAGATCTTACGGAGTATTATCGCGAGATCGGCGTCAAAGTCCGCTACCTGCATTCGGATGTCGATACCCTCGAGCGAATCGAGATTATTCGCGACTTGCGGCGCGGCGAGTTCGACGTGTTGGTCGGCATTAACTTGCTTCGGGAAGGCCTCGACATTCCCGAGGTGTCTCTCGTTGGAATTCTCGACGCTGACAAAGAGGGCTTTTTGCGGTCCGAGCGCAGCCTGATTCAGACGATCGGGCGTGCGGCTCGCCACATAGATGGAAAAGTGCTGCTGTATGCAGACAAACAAACCGACTCGATTCGCGAAGCGGTAGGAACGACTCGGCGCCGTCGCGAACTACAGGACGCGCATAATCGTGCGCACAACATTACGCCCACGGCGCCGCACAGGAAAATCCTGGACATTCAAGTGGCTGCACCCCTTCCCAAAAAGGGACAGCGCACCGGGCCGGCGGCTGCGATCGACATGTCGAATATTGCCGATCTAAACGGTCTGCGCGCCACGATTGAAAATCTGCGACGAGATATGCGGCAAGCAGCCGCGAATCTCGAGTTCGAACGAGCTGCACAACTCCGCGACAAGGCGCGAGAACTCGAGAAGATCGAACTGCAAATGCGATGACGATGTCAGGCTTTTACGCTGTGTTGGATCGGGACGATGAGAACCTCGCGCGAATGCTGGTGGGGCCAGGGAGGGCTCGATTTCTCCAGGTACGAGTCAAGCCTGCAGGAGCGTCCGAGGTGCTGCGCATCGCAGCGATGGCACGCCGGGTGTGCGATGAGTTCGGAGCTATGCTGATCGTAAATGATCGGATCGATATCGCGGTCGCATCCCGCGCCGACGGAGTCCATCTCGGTCAGCAGGATGTGCCCTTGCTGGAGGCGCGAACGTACCGCCACGACTGGATCATCGGGGTTAGCACTCACAATGTGGTCCAAGTCGAGCTGGCGGTTGCCGGGGGGGCCGACTACCTCGGCTTCGGCCCGATCTTCGCCACCACGACCAAGAAAAATCACGAGCCAGAACAAGGACTTAGTGGCCTGCGCAGAGCTGTAGGTGTAGCCGGATCGACGCCCGTTGTCGCGATTGGCGGAATCAGGCCCGAGCACGTTCCGAGCATTTATCGCGCGGGTGCCTCGGCTATATGCGCGATTTCCGCTGTAAATCGGGCACCCGACACGGTTTCGGCGGCGCTCGCCATGGGACTTGAGCTTCGGTGACCGTCCGGGCAGACTTCGTGGCTTCAATATTTCCACCGATTGGACGTCAAACAAGGAACTCCATGAAAAAGCTTGCCATTCTTACATCGGTTGCTGCCTTTGTCGCGTTGTCGCTGTCTACGTTTACAGCATCCGCCGGTGACCCTGCAGCGGGCGCTCCGTGTCACCACAAAGAGCTAAAGACCGAGCTCATCAAGGAGGCATGCGCCAAAGGCGGCCAAGCGGCGGCGAAGCAGGCGATGAAAGCCTTCAACAAGGAGCACAACATTAAGTCGTGTAACAAGTGCCACGACAAACTGGCTCCGACTTACGATCTGAAGCCCGATGGCTTAGAGCAGTTCACCAAGTTAGGTGGAAAACTCGCCGCCGCAGCGAAGTAAATCCACCCCGGCGGCCCTCGAATCTAGCACTACTGAGCCGAATCATCATCGGCTCAGGCCTTCGCCCTGCGGCCGGCTCCTCGGCCCGCGCACCTCCCCTTTGTATTCGTCGAGCAACAACTGGAGTTTCTCCAGCGC
This sequence comes from uncultured Kofleriaceae bacterium, assembly GCA_964419605.1. Lineage (GTDB taxonomy): Bacteria > Myxococcota_A > Polyangia > Haliangiales > Haliangiaceae > JABFXX01. The sequence goes on from CAYQQM010000056.1 coordinate 25,686, forward strand.
ATAGCGCATCCGACTCTTGACCGTATTTTCAGGGATGCCCACGACTTCGGCAATTTGCTTAAACGGCATATCGAGAACTTCGCGCATCAAGAACACTTCTCGCTGATCCTCCGGGAGGGAGGCAATCGCGCGGTGCATGCGGTCGGCAAGTTGTTTGTTCGCGCTGTGGCGATCGCCACCGGGGTCCGGGCCCGCCACGACATCGAGCAGGCTGCCCTGATCTTCCTGGCGGTCCAGTGGCGCATCCAACGAGGCGTGGTTGCGATGTTTGCGCCGCCGCGACTGGTCGATGCAGAGGTTCCGGGCGATCGTGTAGAGCCAGGTGGTAAACTTGGCCTGCCGCTTGTACGCGGTAGCTCCTTTGATGATCCGCAAAAACGCCTCTTGAAGCAGGTCTTCCGCGGTCGACTTGTCGCCCACCAATCGCAGCACGAAGTTAAAGACGGGACGGCGGTGCCGCACCAAAAGTACCTCAAACGCGCGCACCTCACCGCGTTGGTACATCACCATGAGGTCCTCGTCGGTGTGCTCGTCGAACATAGCTCGCGCGGACCTACGATGCGGCACCGCACACTACCACGAACCTCTGGAGAACCAGGACTTTCAACGCGCGCTTAGGCTTGGCACGCTGGGCAATAAAACGTCGCGCGGCCGTGGAGCACCACACGCGCAATTCGCGCCTTGCAGCGCAGGCATGGTTCGCCGTCTCGACCGTAGACCCACAAATAGTCAGCGTTTTCGCCTTGAACTCCTGCCGCATTCACGAAGTCGCGCAGGCTGGTCCCACCCTTGTTCAGGGCATTGTCCAGGACAAGGGTGATCGCGGCAGCTAACTTGCGCGCAGCCCCGACGCTAAGTTCGCCAGCCTGCCGCGAGGGACGAAGCCGCGCCCGCCATAGCGCTTCAGATGCATAGATATTGCCGATGCCGGCGAGCACGCGCTGATCGAGCACAAACGCTTTGAGCGTCGTCCGTTTGTTGCGGGCAACCCGATGCAACCGCTCCGCGTCCACGCCGTCGACCAGCGGGTCGGGCCCCAGCGATGACAGCGCGCTGTGATCGCTTTCGCGTTCCACCACATCGATGAGTCCGAACCGACGAGCATCGACAAATCGCAGTTCGCTTCGGGCACCGAGTTGCAACACCATATGAGTATGCTTGGGTCGCGCAGTTTCCGAGTTAGCGAGCAATAGCCTGCCCGTCATCCCCAGATGCACGAGCAACGACTTTGAACGATCCGTGTCCAGTAGGAGGTACTTCCCCCGACGACGCAGGCTGTGAATCGTAGAGCCCTTGAGCCCGCGCAGTCGCTGCCGCGGCGCGGGGCGACCCATGTGCAAACCCTTTCCGCTGTCCCATACTCTACCGATTCGCTGGCCTACAACGGACGCCAGCGTCCTGCGCACGGTTTCAACTTCGGGTAACTCCGGCACGTATCCGATCCGAACCCAGGGTTACCGCGTCCCGTTGGGCAACGCAGCCGCAAGGCGACCAAATTCTGGGATATCGAGAGTTTCGCCGCGACGCTGACCGTCGATCGCACACGACGACAGTGCCGCATCGACTTGATCGTCGGGCCAAACGGCTCGAAGGGCGTTGCGGAGCGTCTTGCGCCGTTGACCGAACGCAGCATGGACAACGTTAGAGTAGTGAGTCGGATCAGCGATTGGTGTTCGCGGGGTAGGGAGCGGCACAAGTTTTAGCACCGTCGAGTCGACCTGCGGTGCAGGAACAAAGCTTCCGGCACTGACCTTGATAACAGTGGAAGCATCGGCATACGTGCGCAACATCACCCCGAGCGCGCCATATTGTTTAGTTCCCGGTTTAGCAACGATGCGGTCGGCCATTTCTTTCTGAATCATGACCACCGCATGGCGGATCACCGTGCGAGCTTCGAGAATACGGAACAGGATTTGCGACGCAATTTGGTACGGTAGATTCCCGCACACTACAATCGCTTCGCCGCGCCACTTTGCCACCATGCGCATGTCGTAGCGCAAAATGTCGGTGGGCTCGATCTCGAGATTGTCGACGCTACCGAGTTCCGCGCGCAACACCCGAATCATCTGCGGATCGGTTTCGACCGCGATTACCTTTCCCGCGGTTACTCGTTCCGCGAGACGAGAGGTCAATGTGCCAAGACCGGCACCGATCTCGACGATCCAATCATCATCTGCTCCCACCGTGGCATCGGCGATCGCGCGCAATGCTCGGTCAGAGATGAGAAAATTCTGGCTGTACCGTTTGTTTGCGCGTAGCCCGTAACGCGCGAGCAGCACCCGCGCATCGGGGAACGGACCGAGTGCATCGGCAGGTAGGGGAACGTGATCATCGGACGCCATAGCGATGGGGGCAGAATCAGGCCCGGGATGGTTCTCGGACCAGCGGTGCAGAAGGTTGTACATCGAGATCGAGACCGGAGCGCTCTCCTTGCATCAGTCGGTGATAACCCGCTACCGCGATCATGGCCGCATTGTCGGTGCACCGAGCAGGGGATGGGACGTACACACGGAAACCGTCCTCGGCGCCGGCGCGACGCATCGCATCGCGCAGCGTCGAGTTTGCGGCAACGCCGCCGCAAATCTGAACGTGCTCGAGGCGAAGGCGTCGGGCGACGCGCCGAGTTTTTCGAACGAGAACTTCGACGATCGCGGATTGATAGCTCGCACAAAGATCCGCCAGTTGCCTGCCTTCGGGAATTCCGTGAGCGCGCACGTGGTGAAGTAAAAACGTCTTCAGGCCACTAAATGAAAAGTCATCGCCGTGGCTTTCGGCCGTCATCGCGCGCGGAAACGCAATCGCTTTTGGATCTCCCGTCTTTGCTATCGCGTCGATCACTGCGCCGCCTGGATATCCAAGACCAAGTAGCTTCGCGCCTTTGTCAAATGCTTCCCCTGCTGCGTCATCACGCGTCGCGCCAAGTTCGAACAGCGCCCGCCGCTCATCGACGCGAACTAGCGATGTGTGTCCCCCCGAAACAATTAGCGCAAGGTGTGGAACAGGGGGGGATTCAGGCTCGAGAGCAATCGCGCTCAGATGCCCTTCCAAATGATGCACGCCCACCAACGGCAATTCGGCCACCCACGCGATTGCCTTTGCCGTTTGCAACCCAACCAGCAGGGCACCGACTAATCCTGGAGCATTGGTAACGGCGATTCCGTCGATGTCATCCAGGTCGCACGCCGCTTGATCGAGCGCCGCTTTCACGACCGGCACGATATTTAGGATATGCGCTCTCGACGCGAGTTCGGGCACCACGCCGCCATACCGCGCGTGGACCTCGTTCTGCGAAGCAACGATTTCCGACCGAACGATCCGGCCGTCGTCGACGATGGCAGCTGCCGTTTCATCGCACGAACTCTCGATGCCCAAAACTCTCATGGCTCGCTGAGCATTTGCCGCGCCGCATCCGCACCGCGCCCCGTTGGATCGAGCTCCAAATATCGACGAAGAGCCAACCGAGCTTCGGGCCGGCGGCCCGCTGCCCACAATATCCTGCCGCGCAGTTCCCAGGCCGGCCCATACGCAGGAACGATTTGCAGGGCGGATTCCACGGAATCAAGCGCCGCATCCAGCTGCCCCAGCTGATTCATGGCCCGAGAATGCACGAGGTATGTGCGGGCAGTCTTTCGCAGCTTCAAAGAAGCGATTGCCAACGCCGCGGCCTTGTTCGCATCGCCCACTTCGAGCGCGTTGAGTGCAGCCTCGAACAGTCGGCGCGCTTCGTTCACCTTTTCTTCCGCTACCACCTTGGCATCCGGGGGCGCTGGCGGAACCGCAGCTTCCACGGACAGCGAATTCGAACCAGGCTGGGGGGCCTCGGCGGGTTGTGCCACAGCATCTGGTTGACCCACTGTGCTGGCAGCATCGACTCGTGCAACTGGCGAATCACTACCCACGTGCGCCGGTTGCACGACGAGCGACGGCGGAGCATCGGACAGTACGCCACCATAGGTTGGCATCGCGGCGTCTAAAACCAAGGCGCCGCGTTGTCGAGACGCGCTGCCCCAGTGCACCGTCATGGCCACACCTAACAAGCAACCGGCCAAAATGATCGCGGCAACTACCATCGGTCCGGGGCCCGCTTTGCGGCGGACCCCTTCAACGACTGGGATCCGTGGAGTTTCAGGGCGAGACTCTGATGGGGACCGTTCCTGACCCGAACCCGGCGTTTCGGCAGTCCTTACGGTAGCGACCTCATGCATTCGGGAAACTCGGCGAGGCAAGATCGTAAGGAGCTCGCGTTCCGGGGGCACCGATCGAGAAGGTGGCTGGCGATGCGAAACCTCGCCTACCGCGGTGGCTCGCTCCCGGCCAAGCGAGCCAATCATCCGCAACCCGGCGGAGTCGTCGGTCTGAAGCGGGGCAGCGGGCACCCCGTCAAGCGGGGCAACGGGACTCGCGCCGGAGGTCTCGGAGGGCGGACGATTTGAGGACGCTGATTCGGGGAGCTTCGAGCTCTCTGGTGAAGAACTCGATTTCCGCTCGCGGGATGCAATTCGCTCGACGGCAACCCGAGCCGTCGCGATTCTAGGATCGACTTGTCGAACGGCAAGAGGAACGCGTGCGATCGCAGCAGCGACGGAGGGAGTTATGGGTAGTGGGTTCCGTGATTCGGCGGTTGGCGCAGCGACCACTTCGATCAACGGCGGTTCAGGTGGTATCGATGCTTCCTCGGCCGATTTCGGTGGAGTCTCGGCGGCGCCATTGCGACCGGCTTTCCGATCTGCAGCGTGCGGAGCTGGAAACTCGACCGGCGGGGACTCATGAGCTTGAGCCGCTGCCACCGCTTCTTCGATGAGTCGCAGTGCTCCTGCGCTTTCGGCTGACTCGGTGTTCACAGCCTCTGTCTTGTTGTCATGGCGCGGATCAGCAGCAGGGGGTGATGCGGCCGCAACGTCATCGACCGTCGAAGTGAACGAACCTAACTCGGTCTGCGACATCACAGCACTTGCTAGGGTCGCGCCATGATGTTCTATCGCTCGGGTGGCTGGCCGCGGCGCTTCGCTCTTGGTCGCTCGTTCAATCAACAAGCCTTCGAAATAAAGGCTTGAAATAGCTTGAAGGCATTCGAGGTCGCCAACATTCGACGCATAGATCACGTCGAGCAAGGAGCGGTTTCCGTCGAACAATCGCAAGATTTGGTTGTTGTCGTCGGGAACATCGTCGAGTCGTCCCGCCAGCGCCTTCGTATCTACTTCAAAGCGATGGGTGAGCGGCGGCAACTGTTCTTGCAACCTCGTCCATTCGTCGAGTCGCCGCATTCCCTCCATCAGAAGTCCCTGCGAACCAATCGAGATGACCTCGCGACGGCGAACCGTCCGAAATACCACTTCGAATTCGCCCTCCGTCCACGTCAACAGCCGATAGACTGCATCTTCGCCTTGCAGCGTTCCGGCCTCGGCGTCGATCACTTTGCCATCGCGAAAGTAAATGGCCGCAACGCGCTGATGACCGCCAACAAAATGAATAACGCCGGACTTTCGGCTCACTTCAATTGTCTGGATCACGTCAACCACGGGCATGTCGGCGAGGTGTCCCGAGAACTGTGTGCCGTCTTTGTGTTTGTCAAACTGCGCGCGTTGACGCTTGTGCAACAGGATGTTGATGCGAGCGACGACCTCCTTGATGTAGATCGGCTTGGTCAAGTAGTCGTCGACCCCGAGCTCAAGCCCGCGTATCTTGCTCTCGAGGGTCGTTTCGGCAGTGAGAAACACAAACGGAACTTCGGCCAACCCTGCGATCGCGCGAACTCGCTCGCGCAGCGAAAAACCATCAGGGCCGGTTGGAAATGTCGTTTCCGAAATGACGAGGTCAGGGACGTGCTGATTGAGCAAGGCGAGCGCGGCCTCGGTCGACTCCGTCGGTGTTACGGCGAATCCCGACTTGCGAAGCGAAACCTCGAGTACTCGCAAGCTGCGAGTATCGCCATCGACCAAGAGCAAACTTTGTTTGGACACAGCGTGCTAGCGTCCTCTATCACCCAACGCTAAATCGTAACGAACTCCTGTCCGCGCCGCCACTTGCGAGGAGGCGGTATTGGTCAAACGAAAACTGAGTATGATTCATGTTGCCCCGAGACCTCCTAGATCGGCTAAAGATTCATTCCCAACAAGAAAATAAGCTAAGTAACTTCTTGGACTTATTCGAAAAATGGAACCAGCGGATCAATCTGTCCGGGGCCACGTCCCGGGAAGAGTTGGAAGAGCACGTTGAAGACAGCTTGCACGTGGTCCCACACTTGCCTACACCAGGGAGAGTACTCGACGTCGGATCTGGCGGTGGGTTTCCTGTCATCGTGGCCGCAATCTGCTTACCCAGTACTTCGTTTGTCGCTCTAGAACCTATCCACAAGAAACACGCATATCTGTGCACAGCCGCCCGCGAGCTGACGCTTCCGAATTTCAAGGCATGCTCCGAGAGATTGGAGAACCATTCGCACCACGCCTACGACGCCGTGATGTCAAGAGCCACGTTTGACCTTGAGCGCTGGATGACACTAGGTCTTCAATTTGTAGCTCCCGATGGTCTCGTCATCGGCTTCGAGGCGGCCACACATCGGAGCCTGCAGGATGTCGTGCGACACCCCTATAGGTTACGCGGAAAGTCCAGGAACCTGGTGGTCCGGTTCGCAGGTCGCTAGCAACGTCGCGTCTCACGACGACATTTCAACCTGTTCGGTGCTCTAGTACCAATCCGGTAAGTTAAGGAAAAACATCAATAGTCTTGATTCGTTGACGTTGACGTAATC
>CAYQQM010000057.1:0-31987 GCA_964419605.1 uncultured Kofleriaceae bacterium
GCTTCGGCGTGAAGACCACGCTGATGCACCGCGGCGGCGTCTTGCGCGGCTTCGATCCCGACGTGATCGAGGATGTGACTCGGGGGCTCACGGCGCACGGCGTTGCCGTCGTCGAAGGCGCCCCCCAAGGGGACTTCCTCCGGGGCGCAGATCCTACGGGTCACGATCTCGCCATGGCTGCCATCGGCCGCGCTCCCAGAACTGCAGAACTCGGGCTTGAACAGGCAGGGGTTGCGCTCAACGATCAGGGTGGGATCATCGTCGACGAATTTTCGCGCACGAACGTCCCGCACATCTACGCGGTCGGAGACGTCACGCAACGCGTCGCTCTAACACCTGTTGCGATCCGCGAGGCCGTCGCGGTTGTCGACACGCTGTTCGCGGGGCGGCCAACCGCGATCCACCACGACGGGATTCCCACAGCGGTATTTGCTCAGCCTCCCGCGGCGTCGGTGGGACTGACAGAACCTGCGGCAAAGGCCCGCTACGATGTCGCGATCTACCGCACGCGGTTCCGACCGATGCGCCACTCGCTGACCGGGCGCGACGAGCGGGTGATGATCAAACTCGTGGTCGATCGCGCCACCGACCGGGTACTCGGCGTTCACATGGTCGGCCCCGATGCGCCCGAAATCATCCAGACCGCAGCCATCGCCGTCGCGATGCGCGCGACCAAAGCCGATTTCGATCGGACGTTTGCGCTTCACCCGACAACCGCCGAAGAGCTGGTACTGATGCGAGACTCGGTCGACTAAACCTGAGATGTTGATTCGGAAATCGACTGAACACCATTATTAATCCTGAAATTTAAATTACTTATACATGCTTGCACCGCGCCTTGAAACCGCTTGAACCCCGTATTATTATGCCTATACATATACGGAGACACTCCCATGGCCGCTCTCAAATTGACCGCTGTCGGCACCTCCACGGGTGTCGTAATCCCCAAAGAGATGCTTGCCCGCATGAAGGTCTCGCGAGGCGATAAACTACATGTCGTCGAAACTCCGGACGGCTACTTGCTGACACCCTATGACCCGCAGGTGGAAGCGCAGGTCGAAGCGGGCCGGGCGTTCATGAAGGAATACAAGGAGGCGTTTAAGGTACTGGCGAAGTGAAGCGCCAACCGAAGTGGATCGACAAACGCGCGCTGTTACAGCTGCACCACGAAAGCCTTGCTATGTTTGGCGGTGCAAGCGGCCTTCGCGATGAGGGTCTGCTCGACTCGGCACTGGCGCGACCGCTAAATCAATGGCAGTACGACAAGTCCGCCGACCTGGCAGCCCTGGCAGCAGCGTATGGATACGGCATCGCCAAGAATCACGCTTTCGTTGATGGTAACAAGCGTGCGGCGCTCCTAGCGATCGGCCTTTTCCTCTTGATCAATGGCAAGCGCCTGCGCGCCGATCAGGTGGACGCGATCCATACGATGCTGAGCCTGGCGGCAGGTACACTGGACGAACCGACGCTGGCCAACTGGATCAGAAAGCACTGCAGTACTCGCTAAGTCCGCACTGCAAAGCTATCTGCTGCCGAAGTGCTCATCTTGGGTTACAGTCGAAGCATGGCGCCGGCGCTGCCAAGGCCGAATCTGTCGTTTGCGGAATACGCAAACGCCGAAGAAGCCAGCGATGAGAAACACGAGTTCCTCGCGGGTGAGGTTTTCGCGATGGCGGGCGGAACCCCGGAACATGCAGCCCTGGCGACAGCGGTCAGCAATGCGCTGGGCACCCAACTCCGCGGCGGCGACTGTCGCTCATTCAACTCCGACTTGCACCTCGTGACGAAAAGCGGACTCGGTACCTATCCCGACGTAGCGGTGGTATGCGGAAAACTAGAACGAGCCACTGACTCTCAGCGGACCATCACCAATCCAAGGCTCATCGTCGAAGTACTATCCCCGACCACGGAAGCGTACGACCGCGGCAAGAAGTTCGAGCACTACCGGACCATCGATACACTCCGGGAATACGTGCTCATATCTTTCCGCGAGCCTCTCATCGAGAGTCATACCCGAAACGCGGATGGCTCGTGGACCAGCAGATTTGCCGGTGGCGGCGAGATCCTGACATTGACGTCTGTGGGCGCAACGCTCTCCGTCGATGAAATCTATCGGGGACTCTCCCGAGTCGATGGCGTCATGCGGTTGCCATAGAAGCGGCACCAGGGCTGCCCCAGCGCCTCAGCGGGCGACGACGATCCATGTAGCGGCGAGGACCTTATCGACGTCGCCCCACCGCCACAACCCACATCGATCACGCGCGCGCCAGGTGCCAACCCGAGTCGATCCATGACCGCAACCCCCAGCGGTTCGAGCCGGGCGTCGAGCTCGCGGTTCATCGTTACCCACCGACGGCCCGCCTCGTCGTTCCAAAACGCGGCCTGATCCTGGTTCGGTTGTAGATCGGGCATAGCGACGATGTATCCTCCGCCGTCGCATCCCGCAAGGTATCTACCTACCCGCCCGGGTCCATTCTTTTGATCCGAATCCCGCGTTTTGTGGTACCACCCGCCGGGTAGTACCCATGCCGGCGCGCCAACCTCCCGCCAAGGCTCCCGGAGCCGCCACGCCCTCGTGGGTGTTGCCCGATCCATTCCGGTTTGAGCAACCCCTCGCCTATCCTCCAGTGCCGTTCCGCAAGCAGGAACTGGTTGACCTGTTTGTTCAGGCTAGCAACCAGGCGACCGATCAGAGGCCCTACGTAGCCGTCAATGATCGCGTTTACGTTGATGTAGGACCGAATTTCAGTCCGCTGAGCCACGCGGGACGACCGGGCTGGATGGCGCCGGCACTTTCCCACATCCGATTTGCGATCAAAGACGCCTCGGGCAAAACCGTGTTCGAGCACGACTCGACCACGGGGACACTCGATTTTGTGCCGTCCAAGGCAGGGGAATACCAAGTATTCGCCCAGTTCCACGAAGGTTCGGGCATCGAACACCCGCTCGCGCCTCAACGCATTCGGGTTTTCAAAGACGAACACGATTATCGCACGTCTCTGCTCCAGCAGTTTGCACCCGCGTCGCTCGACGAACTGCGAAACAGTCAGAAGTACGCCGGGTGGCTCAAGGCGGAACTCGCGGCACACCTTCTGCCAAACCAAGCGAAAGACATCGCCGCGAGTCACGAAACCTATCTCGAACGGTTTGACGCCCTTCGCGGTGCGCTGAACGGACTCAAGGATCCCGCCCAAGTTCGAGCCCTTCTGTTTGCCGAAGGGGCAGAGGGTCCCGTTCCGCTCGCCCTCTACATGGGGGTCGACAAGAGCGATCCGTCGAATTATGTCGTCGTCGACCTAACTCCGCATTTCGACAACCACGTGCACCGCACGTTCAGGGCCAGCAGTCCGCAGCTTGCGCTGCAAAAGCTTGCCGACGCCAACGAGTATCCCAAAGGCGTGATTCAACTTGCGCTGCCCGACACGCTGCCCAAGGGTCAACTCGCCGATTCGTTTTCCATTCACACCCATGGAGAACCCCTTGCGAAGCGGACCGGATCGTCGCTGATGCCGAGTTTGCCAGATGGCCTCGCGCTGATCGGGGCCGGGTTCGGGTTCAAGGCGCTGGTTACGCGCGGTATCATCGGTGGTGCCGCCGTCGCTCTGGGTGGCGGGGCGTTTGGCTTGGCCGGACTTGGGTTTTGCGCTGTCGCCGTCGTCGGCGGTATCTTGTATCTCTACAACGATCTGACCACCGACGTCGTGAGCGGTAGCGCCGTCGCTGCAGATGCGGTCAATGTGGCGGCGAGTGGCCTCGGAGCTGCCGCCCTCACCAAGACACTGACGCGCGCTGCAGGGAGCCTTGCAGAAAGTGCGGCGGGCCTCCCCCCGGGTGCCCAAGCCGCGCAGGCGGCTACCGTGGCTGGCGACCAAGGACTACTGCGCGCAGCCACCGCGGCAAATGTCGTGGCCTTTGGAACCAATGCGGTGATGATCGCGCCTGAGCTCGCGAATCAAATTCAAATGCTGCTTCAGGCAGAGCTTCCGGATGTCCAGAAGAAGGAAGCGTTGCACGGACTCATCGCCTCGGGCGCGACGCTGGGCCTGCTCTACGTGTTGCGGCCGAAAATGGACCCCGGCGAGATTCGCGCCGTCCTCGCCACGTGGCAAAAGCAGGGCAAAAACCTCTGGTTCGACGCGAAGGATTTCGCCTACGATCTAAAGGACCGCGCCGTTCGCGCGAGCGGCGGTACCCCCAAGACTCGCTTCCCCGCCCTGGCAGGTGGTGAGAGCGACCCACTGCTGGCATTCAAAGACCTGCCCGGCGGGCCGCACAAAGACCAGCTGAAGGCCGTGCTGTCGGCGTTTGAGCTTACCGCGGACGAAACGCGCGTTATCAACGAGCGCTATGCGAAGGATTATCCGCGTAAATCAGGCTCATCGGGTACCGCTACGGCGACGCACAGAGAACTATTTCTTAGAAAAGAGTTGATCTCGATTCAGGAGCAGCGTCTGACCGCTCGCGCCGAACGCGTCAAAGGAATGGAAGTAACAACCACCGAGGCAATGATTCGCCTGCTCGACGAGTGCCGCCCCGATTTTAATGCCTCGGCGAAATTGCTTGATATGTTTTTCCTGGGCACGAAGGAACATCAAGAGCTAAAAAACACTCTCCATGAAACTGGGCGACCGATTGGCGAAAAGTTGTACCAGTACATTACTGCCGCCGGGCCAAACGCAATGAAGCAGTGGGGTCGCGAAAGTGCGGTCCGGAAGAAATTGTTAGATCTCATTTTGGCTGGGAACGATGGCGACGAGCAGGTGATCCGAGCTCAGGTGGCCGAGTCGTACATTGAGGGCATTAGGGACAATCAGAACATTGAGGGCGTTCCGGACCAAGCTACGAAATTTCGCCAGCAACTCCTGGGCGCTATCAATTACTTGAGCTCTGCAGTCGGGGGGTTCATGGGTGGCGGCAACTTCGCTCCTGCAAAATTGACTTATGCCGATCTGCCGCGTCTAGAGCGGCCGAAACTCGAACCGCAACCTCGTGCTGACGTGCGCCGTCCAGAACAACCGACAGTCGCGCGGCCCACGCGTGCTGACGCCGGCATGCCCCTAAGTGAACAAGACCTCAAGAACATTCCCGTTGATGCGCTTGGTAAGGTACTTGGACGCTATTTTGTGGTCCGCAAGAACGACCCGAATAAGCACCGCCTCGGAGAGGTCGATGAGGTGCGCCTAGATCGGCGGTTTGTCGTCCTGAAAGGATTCAACGCCTATCGTCTGGATGACGTAGACATTCTACCAAGCGGATAGCCGGTCGACTTACTTCTTCGCGGACGCTGGGCTGGCCCGGCGGCGCTCTTCCAGCTCCTCGAGAGTTTTGGGCCAATCCTGTTTCAATAGCCGCGATAACGACCGGTCGGCAAGCAGGCGGCCTTCGGTCTGGCAGGTCGGACAGTAGTTGGCTTCGTTGTCGGCGTAGACGATGCGCTGCACGCGGGTGCCACACACCGGACAGGGCTGCCCATACTTGCCGTGTACCGCCATCTCCGGGCGAAACGCCGTAACTTTGTCGGGAAAGCCGTCGCCAACCTCGGCCCGCAAGCGCTCGATCCACATCGCAAGCTGAGTGGTGCAAGCGCGGTGCAGAGCGGCTACTTCGTCGTCGGTGATCGAGTGCGTCATCCGAAACGGCGACAACTTGGCGGCATGTAAAATCTCGTCGGAGTAGGCGTTGCCGATGCCGTCGAACAGCGTCGGATCGGTCAGCGCGCGTTTGATGGTGTGGCGCTCGCTGCGCAGGCGGGCGGCAAAGTCCGCTTGCGTGGCGGCGAATACGTCGAGACCGCCGCGATCGAAGTCCGCGAGCCCAGCCCGACCTGCGAGCAAATGCAGCGACGCTCGCTTCTTGCCGCTCGCTTCGGTAAACACCAACGTGCCATTGGGGAAATCGAACCCGGCGAGCGCAAGCTTGCCCGGCAATTTGGCCTGTGGCGGTTTCCACCGCAACCGACCTGCAATCATCAGGTGAATGACCAAGTAGAGCTCACCCGCCGCGCCGATTGCGATTCGCTTGCCCAACCGTTCGACGGTCTCCACTCGGGCGCCAATGAACTCGCGCGGCGCTGGAGTTACCGTGCGCAGCACAAACGGGCTAGCCAGGCGGATTGCCACCAGGGGCTGGCCTTGGGTCAACGCGCGCAGCCGCTCGACGTAAACCGTAACGTCGGGAAGCTCAGGCATGCGACCCTACTTTTTCTTCGCCGCCTTTTTGCTCGACGTCGCTTGCTCCGCCGCGTCGGACTTCGGTTCGGCCGCCATGGGCGGTTTGCGGTCGTCGCCCTGCCCCGTCATGCCCAGACTCGCTTTGAGCGCGGCCATCAGGTCGATCACTTTTCCGGCGGGCGCCTCGGCCTGAACGGTAATTTCTTGGCCTTCGACCTTCTTCGCGATGAGGTCCCGCATCCGCGCCTGGACTTCGTCTTTGTAGGTCTCGGGATTCCAAGTCTCATGTTGAATCTGCTGGATGATCTGTTTGGCGAGGCCGATTTCGGCCGGCTTGAGCTCGGGGAAATCGGGCATCGGCACTTCAGTCCACGGCTTGATCTCCTGAGCGTAGCGAAGCTGGTGGATGATCAACCCTTCGTGAAACGGCCGAAGGCAAACGATGTATTGCTTGCCGCGCGCCGCATACGACGCGATACCCACCAGACCCGTCTCCACCATCGCGTCGCGAATTAGCTTGTATGCGCGCTCGCCGCCTTTGTCGGGACCCAAATAATAGCTCTTTTCGACGAACAGCGGATCGACCGCACTGGCCGGGACAAATTCCTCCAGCGCAATGGTTTGGCTCGCTACCGCATCGAGTGCCTTGATTTCCTCACTGGTCAACACAACGTATTGACCTTTGGCATGCTCGTACCCCTTCACGGTGTGGTCGCGGTCGACGACCTCGTTGCACTGCGTGCACACGTATTGCTGCTTCAGGCGCGCACCGTCGGCGTCGTGCAGCATGTTGAAGTGAATGTCGGACCCCGATTCGTTGGTCGTATACAACTTGGTCGGGATGGAAACGAGACCGAACGAAATGGTAGCGGTCCCTATGGAACGAGCCGGCATACGGGTAATTGTACCCTAGCGTGTCGAAGGGTCCTATTTCGGGTCGCAAGGACGACGGGCTCACCGCCTATCGGGCCAAGCGCACCGGTGGCTCCACCCCTGAACCGATGGCCAGCACTCCGCCGACTGGGGCCAAGGGGCCGCGGATGTTCGTGGTTCACCAACACGACGCCACGCGGATGCATTGGGACCTGCGACTCGAAATCGACGGCGTGTTGTGCTCGTGGGCGGTGCCCAAACCGCCCACCATGGATCCCGACACCAAGCGGCTTGCGGTCAAGGTGGAGAATCATCCGCTCGAATACGTGCATTTTGAGGCCGTGATTCCCAAAGGAAACTACGGCGCAGGCCCGATGATTGCCTGGGACCGCGGTTGGTTCCGGCCCCTCGTAGACCCCGCTCAGGGGCTGATCGACGGCGAAATCAAATTCGAGCTCTACGGCTACAAACTGCGCGGCGCGTTCACCCTCGTCCACACGGGTAAAGGCAAGCGGGGCAAGAATTCCGGCCGCGGCTCAAACGACTGGCTGCTGATCAAGAAGCGCGATTCCGCCGCGGAGACATTCCTCGCCGAGCAAACGCCGCTTGCCGAGGTCTCCGTACTTTCTGGACTCACGATCGGCGAGCTCGAGGCCGGTGCTCCGAATCACCGCGCACTTGTGGCTGAACTCGCGGATCTGGGCGCGCCGAAGCGAACACTCCCGCCGGGAGGGTTTGAGCCGATGTTATGCCACGTGGCGGAGGCGCCATTTTCGTCGAGCGATTGGGTCTTCGAGCTCAAATACGACGGCTACCGCATGATCGCATTTGGCGGCGCTGGACAGGCCGCACTGCGCTACCGCTCGGGGCAAGATTGCACCGACCGCTATCCCGAGCTCACGAGTTCACTGCGCGCGTTGCCCATTGCCGGCCTGGTGCTCGACGGCGAAGTGGTGAAGCTCGACGACGAGGGCAAACCCGATTTCTCCCAACTAGCCTCGCGCGGCCAGCTTCACCGCACCTCGGAAGTCCAGCGAGCTGCGCTCACCGACCCTGTGTCTTACGTCATTTTCGATCTGCTGGGCGCCGCCGGCTACGACCTGCGCGGCCTCCCCCTGCTGGTGCGAAAATCGTTGCTGCAGCGCATCGTGCCGACCATCGGCCCGCTGCGATACGGCGAGCATATTGCGACCCACGGGGAGGCGCTGCTACAGCAGGTCGTCGCACGCGGCCTCGAGGGAGTAGTCGCCAAGCGCGCGGACTCGCCATACCGATCGACTCGGTCGCGCGACTGGCTGAAAATGAAAGCCGATCCGGAAGCCGACTTTGCCGTGTGCGGGTACACGCCGCCGAAAGGCTCGCGCAGTGGCATTGGCGCACTTCACCTGTGCGTGTGGGACGACCAACGCTGGCGCTGGGCCGGCAAAGTTGGATCGGGGTTTACCGATCCGCAACTGTCCCAACTCAAAGCCGAGCTCGACGCGAAGCCCGCTTGGAAGCCCAGCTTTCCGCGCCCGGAGGGCAGCCGCGACGCGCGGTGGATCAAACCGGAGGTAGTCGTCCAGGTTCGCTATCGCGAATGGCGAGAGAATTCGTCGTTGCGGTTTCCCGTGTTTGTGCGGTTGCGACCCGATAAAACCGCGATGGAGTGCGGCATGCCGCTGCGCACCACCGGCCCCTTGGAGAATGATCCGGGACTAGCTCCTGAGCGCCACGAGCCGGACGTATCGAGCCCACTGGAGGTCGACTCGCAGGTGCGTGAGTTGCGATTGTCGCGGCTCCACAAGGTGTTCTGGCGCGCCGAACAGGCCCCCGGTGGAACCGACGCCGTCACCAAGGGAGAGCTGATCGACTACTACCGCGCCATCTCGCCCGCGCTGCTGCCGTACCTCAAAGATCGCCCCACCGTGCTGACGCGCTATCCCGACGGCATCGACGGCGACATGTTCTACCAAAAGAGCATGCCCGACTGGACGCCGCCGTGGTTGCGCACGACCACGCTGTGGAGCGAACACAGCCAGCGCGAGATTCACTACGTGCTGATCGATGATGCCGATGGATTGGCCTTTGTTGCGAACCTCGGCTCCATTCCGATTCACGCATGGGCATCGCGAATTGCGAATCTTGAGCGACCCGACTGGACCATCGTCGACCTCGATCCCAAAAACGCGCCGCGGGAACACGTCGTGCCGTTGGCCCTTGCGATTCATCGCCTGTGCGATGCCGCCCACCTGCCGAACTACGTCAAGACGTCGGGCCAGACCGGTCTCCACGTCCTGATTCCGCTGGGAGGTACCTGTACGTTCGAGCAAGCGCGCACCCTGGCGCATCTCCTCGGATCGCTCGTCGAGCGCCAGCATCCCGACATGGCCACAACGGCGCGTAACCCAGCCGCGCGCGGCGGCCGCGTGTACCTCGATTGGGGGCAAAATGCGCACGGCCAGCTGCTCGTCGCCCCGTACAGCGTGCGTCCGATCGCGGGTGCCCCGGTGTCGATGCCGCTGCGATGGGACGAAGTTACGACCGACTTGGATCCCAAGCAGTTTCACATCCGCAACGCAGCGGAACGAATTGCCGCATGGGACCGCGACCCTATGCTGCCTGTGCTCACCGAGCGCCCTGACCTTGCCGCAGCTCTGGCCGCGCTGGACCAGTACGCAAAAGAGGGCTAAGGGTCCTCGAATGAGAAAGTCGGTCGATAATCGCAGTCGAGGCGCGCGGATCGCGAAGCGACGGCGAGGACCGGAGTGGAGCATCCTCGACGGATGTGACCCGAGGACCGGAGCCGGCAACGATGCGAGCTGAGATGCATCGGCTGCGAGAACGATCGACTTTCTCATTCGAGGGCGACGTGCGACGGCGGGCTTTATTCCGGTCAGTTTGCCGCTTTGCCATCGGCTAGCCTCGAGGCTTTCCCTCCCAATACCCCGGATCTACGCGAATCACTTGCGGGATGCGTTCTCGGCGCGCCCAGACTCGGTCGCGAGTCGAGGAATAGCGCAGCGGAGAGTTGGTCGGCACGAAGGCGTTGCGCGGCAGGTACAGCGTGGCGCAGGCCGGGCCGCCTCCGGCTTTTCCGAATAGCTCGGTCAGCGACACCGAGTGAATCGACAGCCCCAAGCGCGCCATGGCGGAGGTAAATTCCCGGGAAACACCTTCGGGCACCAGCAAGCCGTCTTCCACTTGACGCGAATTCGCTGCGTAGTGTTCCACGGCGTCCTCGGCGCCGATTGCGACGATCGAGTCGCGACCGAGCTGCGCCTCGACGATGTCGGCGCCGTTTCCGTACAGCCCGCCGCGGTAGTGAACCAACACCCCCGAGGTCCGCTCGGCGCATCCTATGGGCCGCGCACAAAAATGCACCGTATCGCCATGAAAGTGCGGGTACACCAGTTCGACAAAGATCCGCGCTTCGCCGGGCACACCGACGACATCAGCTGCAAACACCGCTCCTTCGCGCGAACTGCGCGAACTCTTCGGTCCCGAGTCGCGATCGTAGTGGCCCGAAACCGCATACGTGAATACAACGCGTTTTCCCACCACCGCAACGTCTGCCATGCCCTCCCAGCGATGCGGATTGTCGAAGACCTGAAGCTGCAAACCCGCCGCACCGGCAATCTCCCCCAGAAGCGCCCGGTAATACGGGGCTTCAGGCTGGCGATGCGCCAGCATGTTCGGCATGACTGCGCGCAGCGTATCGTCCGCCCGAACCACCCACGGTCCGTTCGCGGCAAACACGCGCCCGGTCATTACGTCGGCCACGTTGCCGAGCGCTTCACGTGACCCGACCGGAGTAATCGTGCCAACGGCATCGACTGCAAGATCACCTCGGTCAAGAAACGGGTCATCGACCGCCTCAAACTGGTACACCGCGTCGCCGCCACAGGCAACGATTGCGTCGAGGATCGATAGCCATTCGTCGTACGCGCGGCGAGGCGAATACGCCAGGTGCGCAACTTCGCTTTTGTAGTTGGCCCCAGCTTTGTTGACTGTCGCCGGCACCGGGGGCCGGACGATGAGCAAGGGACCGTGGACGTCTGGCAACGGATTCATTGCGGTCCGATGGTACGTCCATGGCCCCAACACCGCTACAATACGGTAGAACACGCCGGTGGATCGAAGCCAGTTGCTGACCCTGCTGGAGCAAGTTCGCGCCGGCAGCATCGCCCCGACGGCCGCGGCAGAGCGAATCGGAGCGCTCCCTTACGCCGAAGTTGCGCACGCGGTGGGCAGCACGCTCGTCGATCACCACCGCGAGTTGCGTACCGGGGTCCCGGAACTCGTGTACGGTGCAAGCAAGACTGCCGATCAAATCGCCGCGGCGTTGCTCGAACTCGTTGGACGCGAGGCACCGCGGGCAGCTCTCGCGACTCGAGTGGAACCCGAAAAGGCGTTGCGCGTGCAACAGCTGGTTCCCGACGCGGTCGTACACGAGCTCGCACAAATCGTGACGCTGGGGGCAACGCCAACCCGGCCACCAGCCGCCCCGATTGCAGTGGTGTGTGCGGGGACAAGCGACCTTCCTGTCGCAGAAGAAGCTGCGCTGGTCGCGGAATTTCTGGGCGCCCCAGTGGTTCGCATCAGCGACGTTGGCGTGGCCGGAATCCATCGCTTACTCGCAAAGCTTGACGAAATTCGTCGAACGGAAGTCGTTATTGCAGTCGCCGGCATGGAAGCGGCGCTGCCGAGTGTCCTCGGTGGACTCATCGATCGGGCACTGATCGCGGTGCCAACTAGCGTCGGCTACGGCGTGTCGCTCGACGGCCTCGTCGCTCTCGGGTCGCTGTTGGCGGGTTGCTCGCCCGGCGTCTCGGTCGTAAACATCGACAACGGCGTCGGCGCTGCCGTCGCCGCAGTGCGAATCGCTCGACTCGCGTACCGGGGTCGACAGTGACGCTAGCCAAAGGTCAGCATCTCCACTTCGATTGCGCAAGCGGTGCCTCGGGCGACATGCTGCTAGGAGCTTTCATCGACCTCGGAGTCCCGATCGAAGTCATCGGTGCTGCGCTCGACGCGATCGAAGCACCACGGACCGCCGCGGAAGGATTCGGCAGCGCCCGGCTCCGCTCGACTCGCATCGTCAAGCACGGTATGGCGGCGGTCGCGGTTCGCGTTAGCGATGGGGACGAACATACGCACGGTCACAGTCACGGTCACGGTCACGGTCACGGTCACGGTCACGGTCACAGTCACGGTCACGGTCGCGGTCACACCGGCCACGCGCACCATCTCTACGCGGATATCCGATCCCGGATCCTCGCCGCATCGCTCACGGAAGGTACGCGGCGTCGCGCGCTAGACACGTTCGACCGCCTCGCAGCGGCGGAAGCCAAACTCCACGGAACGACCGTTGAACGCGTCGCGTTTCACGAAGTCGGTGCCATCGATTCCATCGTCGACATCGTAGGCGCTGCGGCGGCACTCGATCACCTGGCCCCCACATCGGCGAGCTGTGCCAGCGTGGCCATGGGCCACGGCTCTGTCGTGAGCGCGCACGGAGTGATGCCCATCCCGGCCCCCGCTGCGCTCGAGGTCCTTCGACAATGCGGCGGCGTTATGATGGACGGAGGCGTTGCGCGCGAGCTGTGCACCCCAACCGGTGCGGCCATCCTCGCGTCGGCGGTTACCGAATGGGCTGCGGCCCCGTCTGGACGCGCGTTGGCAATCGGTTGGGGCGCAGGGACTATGGAGCTGGAGGATCGAGCCAACGTCGTGCGAGTCGTCGTTATGGCTCGCGCGCTCGAGCCCGAACGACAAGCCGTATGGCAGATCGAAGCAAATATCGACGACATGAACCCGGAGCTATGTGCCCACGCTGCGAAGGCGATGTTCGCCGCTGGTGCGCTCGACGTGTGGTGGACGCCGATTGCCATGAAGAAGGGCCGGCCTGCCCTGCTGTTGTCCGCGCTTGCAGCGGCCGATCACCGCGACGCAGTGATCGAAGCAATCTTTAAGGAAACCACCACGATCGGGGTTCGCTACGCCGCACGCGAACGCCGAGTGCTCGCGCGCCAAACCGTGCTGGTCGAAACCCGTTTCGGCGCCGTGGCCATGAAGGAAACGAGCAACGGTGAGCAACGAGTCACCGCTGCGCCGGAATACGAATCGTGCTCCGAGGTCGCGCAACGCGCCGGCGTTCCACTAAACGACGTCTACACCGCCGCACTCGTCGCCTACGAAGTTGGGCCCCGAGGCCGGCGGGGCCCATGAATTTTCGCGATCAAAGCGGCCATTCGGAGCAAAAAGATCTTTAAATACATATAGATATACACTGTATTGCGGTTTGCATCGACCTGGGGAGTGACGTTGTTTACGCTTGAGGTAGGCAGAAATGACTCGGCCTCGAGTTATGGTTCTAGGTGGGAGCGCTGAAGAGCGAGACCAAATAGCAGCGGAGTTGGTTGCAAACCACTATGCCGCTGTCCCGGCGCTGGGAATCGTCCCGGGAGAGGTGCCGCCGGCACTGATCGTTGCGACCGGGCCCGCGGTCGCCAAACTCGTCGCTGCGCTTCGCAACACGCCAGCCCTTGCCGAAGTCCCGATCCTGGCTGTGGTTTCAGCCGATGCCGCTGCTACCTTAAGCGCCGCGCTCGACGCCGGCGCAACCGACATCCTGCGACTCCCAGCGCCAACCACGATGCTGGCGGTACGCTGCCGCAACCTGATCAGAGCGCCTCGACGCGACGTTGGGAGCGCACTGGAACACGCCATTTTGCCCGCCCACTACGACGCGGAACGCCGGCCAGGAAGTATCGACTCCAAGGAGTTTCTCGAACGACTCATCGACTCCACCGTAGACGCCATCGTTGCCGCCGACATTACCGGGCGACTCATTCTGTTTAATCAAGGCGCCGAGCGCCTGTTCGGGTTCCGCGCGCGCGACGTGCTGACCAAACCCGTGTGGGAGCTGTACGAAGCGGACGGCGCGCGCACGATAATGACGATGCTGCGATCCCCCGAGTTCGGGGGCGTGGGCCGACTCGAACCTACGCGGCGAGAAGTGCGCAGCGCCAACGGCGAAGCGGTGCCGGTCAGTATGACGGCATCGATCGTGTACGAAGGCGAACGAGAAGTGGCCACGGTCGGTGTATTGACCGACCTTCGCGACAGGATTCGGATGGAGCAAAGCTTGCTGGATGCGCAAAACCGATTGCAGTTGTCGGAGAAGCACGCCTTGGTAGCAGAACTGGCCGGAGCGACTGCACACGAACTCAATCAACCGCTAACGTCGATTATCGGTTACACACAGCTTATACAACGCCAAAGTCATGAAGGTGCTCCTCACTTGCGCGCCACCGGAATTATTCTCTCCGAGGCCGAGCGCATGGCAGACATCGTCAAAAAAATCGGACGCCTGACGAAATACGAAACGACAGACTATATCGGCTCTGCGAAAATGATCGACTTAGAGCGAGCAACCGGCGTGGCTCGGCCCTCGGCGCGCCCAACCGAGGCTCGCACAACGCAACCGGCATATTCCATGGATGCCCGACGTACCGGCGAATTTGCGGTGGTGTCGATCGACCCTGAGCTCGCATTGGAGTTCGAGGACCCACGCGGCAATGTCCCCTCTCTGAGCGACTTGGGAGATTTGTCGAAGCGCTCGGAGAAAGCGTGATTCTCCGACCCACAACCGAGGCTGCACAGCTCGCGGCCCAGTGCGAGCTAGCCGAAGCGCTGCCAACAGCAACCACCGAGGAACGCGTCGTCGAGTGCGCTCTGGGAGTTTTGGGCCGGCTCCTGCCAGGCCGTGCTCTAGCTGTGCGCACACTCGACCCACGGGGTCGCCAGCACGCGCGCATCTACGGGAGCAACGCTACGTTGCGCAATGGTGTTGATGCCGAAGCGGTAACGCTCAGCCCGGCGGCGGTGGACCGAGCAAAACTCAAACGCGCGATCATCGCTAGCGCCCGTGTCCTCGTTCGCGAGCGCTGGGACTCCCCCTTTACCGGCGTTGCTACCGGGTTCGCCCTCGCCCTCGCCGGCGGCGGCGAATTATATGGCGTACTCGACGTCGGGTACCCGCCCGGCTCGGACCTGAGCGAACTCGATGAACCGGGCACGATCGCCCTCGCGAACTGTTTGGCCCTCGCGCTGCGCTCCATCCAACTGCAAAACGACGCCATTGGCCTGCGCGACTACCAAGCGCGACTCCTCGACTCTGCAAACGCGCTGATCCTGGGCATCGATCGCGACTGGAGAATCACAGTATGCAATCGAGCACTTCTCGACCTGCTCGGCATGACGCGCGAGTTCGTCATCGGCACCGACCTGCGCGATCTCATCGCCGCGGATCAGCGAGCTCAGCTGACGACCGCGTTCGCGGCAGCGTTAGCGGGGAGGCACGACGCGGCAGTGACGGTGATGCTTCCCACCGCAGTCGGTCCCGTGCGGAGTGTGTGGTCCATCGCATCCGTGGGGCGCAGCGGCGGCCCCGTCGAAGCGGTGATCGCGGTCGGACAAGATCAGTCAAAGATCGACCTGCTGCAACAGCAGGTCGTGCGAGCTGAGCGACTCGCTACACTTGGAGAACTCGCGGCTGGAATCGTCCACGAACTTAACAATCCGCTGACGTCGATCACCGTGTACGCGGAGTACTTAATTCGCAAACTTGAAGCCGCCGGTGCCGAGCCCCCAGACGTTGAAAAATTGCGCCGCATTGGAACCAGTGCCCAGCGAATCTTGCGGTTCTCCCGCGACCTTGTGCAATACGCGCGGCCCAGTGGCCGAGACGTCGAACCGGTCGACCTTGCCGCCGTGGTACGGTCCTCGGTCTCGATTTGCGATCACCTGCTCGAACGCGGGGGTATCCAGCTAGAGCTCCAGATCGATCCGCAACTGCCTGCGATTCAGGCGGTCGCGGGCCAACTCGAACAAGTGCTTATCAATTTGATTACCAACGCGATTCACGCGGTAGAAAACGGCGGCACCGTGGTAGTACGCGCCCACACGCCCAACGCGGAAGCGGTGCAGCTCGAAGTGGCGGACTCGGGTCATGGCGTACGCGACGACGATCGCGAACGAATCTTCGAGCCATTTTTCACCACGAAACCCGACGGCAAAGGCACGGGGTTGGGATTGCCCATCGTTCGGAATATCGTCGAACAACACCGCGGCACGGTGACCGTGCACAAATCCGACTTGGGAGGCGCCGCGTTTCGCGTAACCATTCCGGTCGTTTAGGGCCCTTAACGGCGCAGCCTCCGCCTCGCGAGCCACACGTGCACGGGAGCGATCTCTCCCGGTCCGGTTCGGGGACGGAAATGTTGCGCGCCGGATCGGCGCTGATAGTGTGGGAGGTGGAAATGAAATCAGTTGTCATGCTCGAGCACCTTCAAGCTGCGGCGGAGCAGCTAGGAGTTAAGGTCAGCTATGAATCGCTGCAAACTGCGGTCACCGGCGCGATGCGGGGTGGGCTATGCAGAGTGCGCAGCACAGGTGGAATGGTGTGGCGCTGTATCGTCGACAAACGGGCCAGCGATGAAGAGCGGGTAGCCACCTTAGCGAACGCCCTCGGGCGATTCGATATCGCCACACTGAATATCCACGATAAGGTGCGCGAAATGATCGAGCAGTACGCACGGCCCGTGTGAATCGGGCGTTTGCTTCTGGTACGTTGCCCCCGTGACACACCGCTGGGTGGCCGTGGCGGCATTGTTCGCGATTCTCGGATGCGAAAAGCCGACGCGAAGGCGCCTCGATTTGGAATGGATTCACGTGGTGCCCAACGCGAAATTGCGAACCGACAGCGTCGACGATGGCGCATTTTCCAAAACCGCTACCTTTGTGCTCGTCGATGCCGAAAACCGCGGAACTGAAGGCGCGTACGTGACGCTTGCCGGACAACTCGGCGATGCCCAAGGACACGCCATCAGCCAACTCAAACCCCAATCGCTATGGATGCCGGCCGGCGAGTCGCGCACGTTTGCACTCGTCGACCGAGAGCGGCAGCCGCGCCCCACCGCGAGTACGGCGCGCATCCATGTCCGCAGCGGCACCATTCCAAAGCGGCCACCTGCTGTTCGCGTCGAGAAAATCCGGCAGATCGACGATCATGGGAAGCTCGTGGTTCAAGGAAACGTGCACAACGACGCTGAGCGCCCGGGCCAGATCATGGTGATCGCCTCGTTTCATGCTGCCGACGGTCAGCCGATCACTCGCCCGTTCTCGGTTCTGATGATCCCGGCCAAGAGCGTGCAGCGAGTACAATTCATCGGCACCGCGGGAGCGAAACGGGGCGCGATCTACATCGGCGACGTGAGCTTCTAGAACGTGGAACGCTCGGACTTTTTCGGAGAAAAGATCCCACCTCAAATCTCACTAAACTGTCGCAAGATCTGGAAATCACCCTAATAGTAGGGATACATAGTGGCAAACCTTAGGGAGTCACTATGCATCGGCTGATTCGTCCTGCCCTCGTAGCCGCAATCGTTGCCGGGGGTCTTGCTACCACCAACAACGCCGACGCCAATGTCGAAATTGGCGGCACTGCCGGCGTCCACGTTTTTAGCAAGACCAACGAGTTGGGAGTTTCTGACGTCGCCAACGCCCCGTCGGAGCGGAACTCCGCGTTGTTCGGTCTCCGGCTAGGCCTGATGTTTGGCAATGTCGTAGGCATCGAAGGCGAGTTCGGCGCTATTCCAAGCGAGGCGCGATCGGCCGTATTCGACATCTGGAACCTCGTGTACCGAGGCCACCTGATTCTGCAGTTTGGTGCAGGAAACCCCGATAGGAAGTTCATCCCGTTCATCCTTGGCGGCGGTGGCGGAATGCAGGTCGTATACACCAAGCGGTCTGACGTCATAAAGAAAGACACCGACGGGGTCGCCCATGCAGGTATCGGCTTTAAGTACCGAGTCCCGCACGGATGGGGTCTGCGGCTAGACGGCCGGATCCTGTTCCCCCCGAGTTCCTCCAGTGATGGACCCACGGTCGACTACGAGGGACTTCTGTCGATCTATAAGGAGTTTGGACGCGAAGAAAGGGCGCCTGCTTCAAAGGACGGCGACGGCGACGGCATCAACGACGACGTTGACAAGTGTCCCTCGGAACCTGAAGACAAAGACGGCTTCCAAGACGACGACGGCTGCCCCGACAACGACAACGACAACGACGGGGTTCCCGACGCCACCGATAAGTGCCCGACCGAAGCCGAAGACAAGGATGGATTCCAGGACGATGACGGCTGCCCCGAAGCGGACAACGATAGCGACGGTATCGCCGACGCCAATGACAAGTGCCCGAATGACGCCGAGGACAAAGACGGCTACCAAGACGACGACGGCTGCCCCGAAGCGGACAAC
The DNA here is from genome assembly GCA_964419605.1 of uncultured Kofleriaceae bacterium. Lineage (GTDB taxonomy): Bacteria > Myxococcota_A > Polyangia > Haliangiales > Haliangiaceae > JABFXX01. Next base: position 18,347 of record CAYQQM010000057.1, read on the forward strand.
GATTCGGACGGCGTGCCCGACAGCGGCGACAAGTGCCCGAATGACGCGGAGACCAAGAATGGATTCCAGGATGAAGACGGCTGCCCAGACGAGCTACCCGCCAAGGTCAAGCAGTTCACCGGTGTAATTCAAGGCATCAACTTCAAGGTCAGCTCTGCGGATCTGTTGCCGGCCTCCAACGGCACGCTCAACAAAGCGGTAGCGGTTCTCAAGGAATTCCCGAACCTCAAGCTCGAAATCCAGGGGCATACCGATGACCAGCCGATGAAGCGCGGCAAGTTCGAGGACAACACCGCCCTGTCGCAGGCGCGCGCCGAAACGGTGAAGGCCTACTTCGTCAAACAGGGCATCGACGAGTCCCGCGTCACCGCACGGGGCTACGGATCGACCGTTCCACTCATCGATCCAACTGGCCTAAAGGGCGGCAAACTAAATGCGGTCCGCGCCAAGAATCGCCGGGTCGAGTTCAAGCTGCTCAGCGCGCTGACGGAAGGAACTCCGGCACCGCAGCCGCCTTCCCCATAGTTCCCCAAAGCTGGGAAATCGTTTGATGAAGCGAGGTGCTCGAAACGAGCACCTCGTTTTTTTTTGACGCGGGACGACGTTCCGAAGCTCGCTGCAGTGCAATTCCAGGTAGCGGATGGGCACCATGCCGATCTGCGCTATTGACCTGGCGCGCAAACAAAGGTAGATCGCCGGTTCCGTTACGGAATCGACCCCTTTCGCGGAGCGGTTGTGCTGAAGTCGCTATCCATCTTCACGGGCAACGCCAACCGAGCGCTGGCTGACGAAGTGTGCAAATTCGTCGAAATCCCGCTTGGCCGAGCCGAGGTAACGCATTTCTCCGACGGGGAAATCTACGTCGAAGTCAGCGAAAACGTGCGAGGCGTGAACTGCTTCGTCGTTCAGCCGACTTGCTCCCCCCCAAATCAGGCGCTGATGGAACTGTTGATCATGATCGATGCGCTCAAACGGGCCTCGGCAGGATCCATCGTCGCGATCATTCCCTATTTCGGCTACGCTCGGCAGGATCGCAAGGCGAAACCCCGCACGCCGATCACAGCCAAACTCGTCGCCAACCTCATTACGGCAGCGGGCGCCGATCGGGCCCTGGCGATGGACCTCCACGCAGGCCAAATCCAGGGATTCTTTGACATTCCGTTCGACCACCTGTTCTCGATGCCGGTGCTGATCGAAGAGCTCAGGGCGCTCGGATTCGGCGGAGAACAGTGCGTTGTCATCTCCCCGGATGCCGGAGGCGTCGAGCGCGCCCGAGCGTTTTCCAAGCGACTCGGTGCGAGTCTGGCCATCATCGACAAGCGGCGACCCGCGCCAAACGTTAGCGAAGTTATGAATATCGTTGGTGATGTACGAGGGAAAAAGGCGGTGATTGTGGACGACATCATCGACACGGCGGGAACGCTTACGTCCGCTGCAGCAGCGGTCATGAATGCTGGCGCGGCCAGCGTGTCAGCCTGCGCCAGCCATGCGGTGTTCTCGGGAAAAGCCATTCCCAGACTCACCGATTCCCCACTCCAGCACGTCGTGGTAACTAACACCATTCCGCTGTCGGAAGCGGGACAACAATGCTCCAAGGTGCGCGTCAAGAGCGTGGGCCGTTTGCTCGGCGAAGCGATCAAGCGCATTCACCATGGAGATTCGATTAGCTCGCTGTTTGTCTGAGCCCGCCCCCAAGAAACCAACCAAGTAACCACCGAGATACCAGAGAAAGAGAAACGCCATGCAAGTCGGAAAGCTCACCGTTACCGTTCGCACCGCCGCCGGCAAAGGCGCCGCTACCAAGCTGCGCGCTTCGGGCAAGGTGCCCGGCATCTGCTATGGCGCCTCCCCGGAAGGCAAGATCGAACCTCTGCCCATCGCTGTCGATATCAAGGCGCTGCGCGCTGCGCTCGACCCAGTCCGCAAGCAGAACACCGTGATCGACCTTACGATCGAAGGATCCGAGGCAGGCACAGCGCGCCACCTTCATGCTCTCGTAAAAGACTTCCAAATCGCAACGTTGCGTCGCGATGTTACCCACGTCGACCTTCTCGCGATCGATCCGAACAAAGAGGTGACTGCAGACGTTCCGATCGAGTTTGTCGGCAAGCCCAAAGGTGCGATCAATGGCGGGCAGATCCGCATCGTGCTGCGCGAGCTCGCGGTACGCGCCAAGCCGAACGATATTCCAGTCGTGCTCGCGATCGACGTTTCTCCCCTTGAAGTCGGCGACGTCATCCACGTGTCAGCTATCGCTCTGCCGCCGGGCGTTACCAGCGTCACCAACCGCGACCTGGCCGTTGTGACGTGCGCCAAACCGGAAGAAGACAAGGTCGAAACCGCCGCTGTTGCCGACGCATCCGCGGGTGCTCCGGCTGCCGCCGCCCCTGCCGCCGCTGCCGCTGCCGGTGCTGCGAAAGACGCAAAGGACACCAAAGACGCGAAAGCTGGCGCTGCCAAGCCGGCGGCGGCTGCAGCCGCACCGGCCAAGAAGAAGTAGTCGATGTGACGTGGTTGATCGTTGGGCTGGGGAATCCCGGCACAAAATACGAACGCAACCGTCACAACATCGGATTTCGGGTCGTCGACGAGTTCGCGCGTCGCTCGGGGTTGCCTGCCTGGAGAGCAACCAAGCTGGGGGCGGAGTCGAGCAGCGGCACGGTTGCTGGGACCAAAGTCGTGATCATCAAGCCGCAAGAGTTCATGAACCTTTCAGGCTTCGCGACGAGGCGGGCGTTGGATTTCCATCACATTTCGCCAAAGCATCTCATCGTGGTGCACGACGAAATCGATCTCGATTTCGGCGTGATTCGGCTCAAGCAAGACGGTGGCCACGGCGGCCACAACGGCCTACGCTCGATCATCGAGCAGCTTGGATTGCGCGACTTTGCGCGACTCCGAGTAGGAGTTGGGCGGGACCCGAACAAACCTCCCGGATCCAAAGAAGCTGCATCATGGGTGCTCTCCGATTTCTCCAGGTCCCAAGACGCAGAGATTAATTCTTTAATTTCAATTAGTTGTGACTGTATCGAAGCGGTGCTCAAAAACGGCATGACCGCCGCAATGAATCAGCACAACGGGCGTTCCACCGAACCCACCTCGTGATATAGAGCCGGGCTCAACCTCGCTCCTCCTGTCGCGAGGGGCTTTACATCCACGAGGCTACGACAACGATATGGCAAGACTTCAGTCACTGCGCGACACGCCGAATACGGCTCGAGAATATGAAACGATCTATATCCTTCGTCCGAATACCCCGAACGAAAGCGTTGCGGAAATCAACGCCCGGGTCAAAGGCGTGATCGAGGGGATGAACGGCAAAGTGCTAAAGGTCGACAATTGGGGCAAACGCCGCCTTGCGTACGAAGTTTCCAAGGAGCGCAAGGGGATCTACATCTACTGGCAGTACTTGGCGAAGCCGGGTGTCGTGGAAGAGGCTGAGCGCAACCTGCGAATGCTCGACAATGTAATTCGCTACCTAACGACAAAGGTCGACGAGAACATCGACGTTGAGGCGCGCCCAACGGAAATCGACGACACATCGTACGAAAAGGCGGCCCAAACCGCGGCCGACGAAGAAGACTTGTTCTTGTCGCGCGGCGGCGACGACATCGCGCGCGATAGCGAAGGCGACGAAGAAGATATCTACGCCGACTATACGGGTGATTCCGACCTCGATGCCTCCGGCACCGCTGCGGGACGCAGCGCTCCATCGGGATCGCAGAGTTGGGTCGACAGCAAGGACGAGGAGTAACCCATGAGCTCGCGAATGGACATCGGCGAAGAAGGACTCGACCGGGATGGAGAAGATCGACGCGGCCTCAAAGGGCGCGGAGCGACTCGCAAAAAATTGCTATCCGACGAAATTTTCCAAAAGGTCGACTACAAAAATCCGCAGGTCTTGCGTTCGTTTGTGACCGACCGCGGCAAAATGATCCCGCGTCGCATCAGTGGCGCATCGGCAAAGCAGCAACGCGCGATCTCGACAGCGATTCGGCGCGCTCGGATGCTCGCTCTGCTTCCGTTCTCGGTGACTGGAGACTAGCGATGCTTATGCAAGTCATTTTAACGCAGGACGTATCCAACCTGGGCAAAGCAGGCGAATTGGTTGCTGTTCGCCCCGGTTACGGTCGCAACTACCTGGTACCGCGCGGCTTTGCGGTTAGCGCTACCGTGTCCAACAAGAACCGCCTGGATCACGAAAAGGCAGTGATCGAACGGCGCGTTGAAAAAGAGCGCGCCAGCGCCACCGAAATTGCCGGCCGGATTGGTGGGATGACGCTCCAGTTCGAACGCCAAGTCGGAGAAGACGAAAAGCTGTTTGGCTCGGTGACGAGCAGAGACATTGCGGAGCAACTCAAAAAGGCGAACGTCGAGATCGACCATCGCTGGGTTGATCTGCCTGCGGCGGTTAAAGCGCTCGGCAAATACGAAGTGCCGATACGCCTAGCCGCTGGAATCGTTGCCACGCTGAAATTTTGGGTCGTTGGCAAAGACAAGTAGCCCAGATCGCACTCCGGACGGATTGCCGAGCTGCTGACCAGAACGCTGTGAGAACGATTGAGTTCGTCCTCGGCGAGTCCTAAGGTGCGTCGGTGGCGCGCGATCGTAGAGTCTTACCGCACAACGTCGACGCCGAGGCATCGATACTCGGCGGCGTGATCTTGCGCAATGAGGTGCTGCTGCATCTCGAAGCGCTGGAAACCGAGGACTTCTACGACCACAAGCACAAAGTGGTGTTCGAAGCGATTCGAAACCTCGAAGCGACCTCAAAACCGATCGACGTCGTAACGCTAGAAAACGAGATCGAAAAGGTCGGAAAACTCGAAGCTGTAGGAGGAATCGCCTTTCTCGGTGAACTCACGCTGCGCGTACCGACTGCGGACAACGTCATCGCCTATGCCGAAATCGTGCGCGATCACTCTCAGGCGCGCAAGCTGATTCTTGCTGCCGGCGAGATCGTTGAGAAAGGTTTCGAAGATGGGCTCGAAGTGCGCGACTATCTCGACGACGCTGAAGCCCGCATCTTTGAAGTAACGCAGCGCAAGGACAAAGCCGGACCCGAATCGGTAAAGACCCTTGTCAAGAAAGTGTTCAGCTCTCTCGACGAGCGCTTTAAGTCGCCAGACGGAATCACCGGCGTACCCACCGGCTTCGCCGACCTCGACGTCAGAACCGCTGGCCTTCAGCCGACAGAACTCATCGTCCTCGCGGCGCGTCCAGCAATGGGCAAGACATCATTCGCGATGTCACTAGCGCAAAACGCTGCAACCTCGGGTGGGTGGCCAGTGCTTGTGTTTTCTCTGGAAATGTCATCCACGCAACTCGCCGAGCGCATGTTGTGCTCGGAAGCCAAGGTCGACTCATCGGCGTTGCGCCGCGGTCAACTCCAGCGTCAGGATATGACCAATCTCACCTACGCGGCGGCCGCACTCTCAAAAGCGCCGATCCTCATCGACGATACGCCCGCACTATCGCTGCGCGAAGTCCGCGCTCGCGCACGCCGCTTTCGATCCGATCCAACGCTATTTCCACGCGACGGAAGCGGCAAGAAATTCGGGTTGATTGTGGTGGACTACCTGCAGCTCATGCGCGGCTCGCCGCAAGCCGCCAAGGCATCGCGCGAACAAGAGATCAGCGAAATCTCGCGCGGGCTGAAAAGTCTAGCCAAGGAGATCGAATGTCCGGTTCTTGCGCTGTCGCAGCTCAACCGCGCGCTCGAACAGCGCACGGACAAGCGACCGCAACTTTCCGACTTGCGCGAATCGGGCGCAATCGAACAGGATTCGGACGTGATCTTGTTCATTTACCGCGATGTCGTTTACAACCGCGATACTGAAAACCCACACATCGCCGAGGTGATCATCGGCAAGAATCGCCACGGTGCGATCGCAACCGTAGAGACTCGGTTCGAAGGGCGCTATACGCGGTTCGAGAACTTATCGCAGCGCAGCGAAGGCCCTCCCGGGCGATAACGCCGATATCGTTGACGCATCAATGTAGTCATAGGTAGGAAAATGAGCGTCCGCGCGTGAATGCCGTTGGTATCCTTGCTCCGACGTGCGATCGTTCCCTAGTGCGCTTGCTGTCTCTCGCGTTTAGTGGCTTTCTGCTCCTCGCGTGCGGACGCATCGGCTTTTCAACAGACAGCCGCGATCTGCCGGACAGCAGCGTCTCTGGTGACGCTGGCGACGGCGGAATCGACCCCACAAAGACGATCCTGCAAATGTCTACCGGTGGCGGAGGCGACCACACCTGCATCGTTACCCACGCCGGCGAACTATGGTGTTGGGGGGCCGGTACAAGCGGCGAACTCGGCGGAGCGGTCATCGCGCGGCGTGAGCCACAACGCGTTGCGTTGCCGATGCCAGTCATCGATGTTTCGGCCAGCGAGTTCGGAACGTGCGCCATTACCTCGGATCGAAGCCTGTGGTGCTGGGGCGAAGATGTACCCTCGATCGTGGCAAACCCTACCCCCTGGCGCGTAACGTTGCCCGACACGGTAAACAAAGTCACCGTCAGTCAGAACACACGCTGTGCCCTGCTCACCAACGGATCTCTGTGGTGCTGGGGACGCAATCGATACGGTCAAGTGGGTCAGGCCGGGTTCGCCGACCAACTGGTCGCCGCGCAAGTCATCCCACCTGGATCCGGCGCCACCGCGATCGCCGTTGGAGATACCCTGAGCTGCGCGGTGATCGGTGGAGTACCACGCTGCTTTGGCGCCTCTTATCCCGCCGCTCCTGCGAGCGCTACGCCGACCGACCGACCGTTACCCGGCGGACGCACTGCATCGTCGATCGCTGGTGGATGCCACCAGCACTATTGCGCAACCGCAACCGACGGTACGGCGTGGTGTGCGGGTCTCAACAGCAGTCGCCAACTCGGCAATAATTCAACCACTTCGAGCGATGCGTGGGTACAAGTGATCGGATTCGGTCCCACCAATCCGGCGCTCGATATCACCCCTGGAGGTTCCCACACCTGCGCTCGGACCTCATCGGCCGTATGGTGCTGGGGCAACAACTCTCAGGCACAGGTGGGCCAACCGACTGCCACGCCTTCTGTTGCCATCCCAACGCGCATCCCATTTTACGACGGCAAGAACGTGATGGGGTTTCTGAGCGGCTGCGGTCACAATTGCGCGTTCTCAGGTGGGCACGTGACGTGCTTTGGCGGCAACGGTGACTTAGAGCTCGGAGACGGATCGGGGTTGGACTCAGCCACCCCGGTCACCGCGCGAGTAGGGCCTGATCTTTAGATCCCAGGGCCATCGCCATCGGATTGGGCTGCACGCCAGCTCTGGCTTCGCTACAATATTCGCGTGGCAAATCCCACGCCCGGAATGATCCTCGGTGCATACCGCATCGAAGGACTTATCGGCGCAGGCTCGATGGGAGAAGTGTACAAGGCCATCGATACCGGCCTCGATCGCCCCGTCGCGATCAAGCTACTGGTCGAGAAACATCGAGATAACCCCGAATTGCGGCAACGCTTCGTTCGGGAAGGCCGCGCCGTAGCCGCCATTTCACACCCTAACGTGGTGCAGGTGTTCGCCACCGGAACGTTCGACGACCGGCCCTACATTGCGATGGAGCTTCTCGACGGCACGGATCTCGGTTCCGAGGTCGAGCGTGAGGGCCCGCTTCAGCCGGCAGACGCTGCGCAAGTAATCATGGATGCCGCCCAGGGGCTTAGCGCAGCCGCCAGAGCCGGCCTGATCCATCGCGACGTCAAACCGTCGAACCTCGTTCGGATTTCGACCGGTGGGGTAAAGGTCACGGACTTCGGATTGGCCAAACCCGTGGAAGCGGGAGGCGGGCCAGCACTGACAGCGATGGGGGTGGTGGTCGGCACCCCCGACTTCATCGCGCCGGAACAAGCGCGGGGAGACGCGATCGACGAGCGAGTCGACATCTACGCGCTCGGCGGAACGCTGTACTACCTCCTGACCGGCAGTCCGCCATTCCGTACGGGGCGACCCGCCGATGACAAATATCTGAAGGTCGTTTCGCGCCACCTACGTAGTCCCCCCCCGAACGCTCGCGATCGAAACCCGGCATGCGACCCGGCCCTCGCACGCCTAGCCACCGCGATGATGGCAAAAGCGGCAGGCGAACGGCCCACCTACCCGCAAATTATCGCTGAGGTAGCGGACGTGATCGCGCAGTCCAGACTCGAATCGACGACTGTGACCGGATCCGCTTCCGGCAAGCGAGCACAATCGCACCCAGCGGCGGCTCCGGCAAGCACCGGTGCCTCGGTGAGCGCCGAACTTTCGGCGCCCCCCGACCTGCCGAGTGAAAGTTTTGGTGACTTCGCTTTCGCCACGCCCCGCGTCCCGCGCTGGCTCATCGCATTTTCCCTCGCATGTGCTGCGCTGTTTGTAGTTGGTTTGGTGGTGTTGCTCTCGCGCAGTGATGCCAGAACGAGTCCCGGAGCAGACCCTCCCGCAGGAATGGTCCTAATACGTCGCGGCGATGGAAGTCCGTGGTTCTATGTCGACAAGCGGCCCGTAACCGAGCGAGCCTACGCGCAGGTCTTTGGCGATCACCCACAATCGGGCGACCCAGATGGTGCGGTCGTCCTCGTGAGCTACGATGGGGCGCGATCGTTCGCAAGAACGCGCTCCGGACGGCTACTTCGCAACGAGGAATGGGATGCAGCAACCGCAACACCAGGAGTTGTTGTGAGCGACCGTAACTTTGAATGGGTGGAGTCGCCCGAGGGCAGTCGTACGATTCGCCAGCGAGGCAAGACCGAAGTGCGGGACAGCGGCGCTGGACAAGGCGACGTTACGTTTCGCGTCGCTCGAGACTTCGTGAACTAAGGGTTTGATCATGAACAAGTTGATCGAATATCGCGGCCGAGCCGCGCGGAGCGCGAGGCGACAGCGAGGACCGGAGGGGAGCATCCTCGACGGATGTGACCCGACGACCCTTGGAAGTCCCCGACGGGGGAGGACCGCAGGCGGCAACGAAGCCAGTCGGGATGGATCGGCCACGAGAACGGTTGAGTTAAGGAGATTTGATGACCGAGCACAGCACGCACCTTTACGACAGACTGCAGCAAGCAACAGCTGCGATTGACCGACGGTTGTCCTCCAAGGAAAACGCGACAAGGACGCCGCCGCATGTCGGATTCATTCTCGGATCCGGCCTAGGCGCATGGGCGGACTCGCTCGACAACAGGCTGGCGATTCGATACGCCGACATTCCGCACTTTCCACCGTCGACGGTCGTGGGTCACGCTGGACAACTCGTGTTTGGGGACCGACAAGGCGTGCGGTGCGTGGCGCTTCAAGGCCGGGTTCACGTGTACGAGGGTCACAGTGCCGCCGCCGTTGCGTTCCCAGCCAGGGTCCTCATAGCGCTGGGTGCTAGGGTCCTCATCGTCACGAACGCTGCGGGCGGGCTAAACCCCGCTTGGCCGCCGGGAACACTCATGATTATTCGCGACCACATCGCTTTGCTCGGCGACACGCCGCTGCGCGGACCCAACGACGAACGGATCGGGCCGCGGTTCCCCGACATGACAAACGCGTATGCAGATGAACTCCGTAAGCTGGTGAAGGAAGCGGCAACCGAGCAAAACATTCCAGTCGTTGAGGGGACATACGCCGCCATGCCAGGACCCGCATACGAGACGCCGGCGGAAGTAAAAATGCTACAAGTCATCGGCGCCGATGCGGTTGGGATGTCGACAGTCCCCGAAGTCGTCGTGGCGAATCACATGGGGGCTCGAGTCATTGGAATCTCGTGCATCACGAACCACGCAGCCGGATTGACTGGCCGGCCGTTGTCGCATGATGAGGTAACTCAAACGGCCGACCGGGCCAGGACCCAATTCGCATCGCTCCTCGATGCGGTATTGCAAAAACTCGTTCAGACCAAGGCAGTGGCATGACAAAAAAAAACACACTTGCGGAACTCGAACAGCGAGCAGCGAAAGCTCGGCAGCGCGCTTACGCGCCCTACTCCAAGTTTCGAGTTGGAGCCGCTGTGAAAATGAGCGGGCGAACCTATGCGGCTGCCAACGTCGAAAACGCGTCATATGGCTTGTCTGTGTGCGCCGAGCGCAACGCCGTTGTGGCCGCAGTGGTCGCAGGAGCCACTCGGTTGGAAGCCGTTGTTGTGTCCTCGGACGCATCGCCCCCTTCGGCGCCATGCGGAGCGTGTCGCCAGTTCCTCATGGAATTCGCCACCGACCCCGCAAGCGTCGCGGTGATTGCGATCAATACCGCCGGGGAACGGCGACAGTTTACGCTATCTCAGCTCCTACCAGCCAACTTTTCTGCCAAGGACCTTTCGTGAGCGAAGTGGTGTTGCGCGGCGGAACGATCCTCACACTCGACTCGGATCACCAGGTGCTTGCAGGCGATGTCGCGGCGATGGATGGCGCGATCGTTCACGTAGGCGGCAACTACACCCCCCAGACCGCTGACTACGCAATTCTTGACTGTGTCGGCTGCGTAGTCATGCCAGGGTTCGTCCAGGCCCACATTCATACTTGTCAGACGCTCGCCCGCGGCCGCGCCGACGAGTTGGAACTGCTCGACTGGCTTCACCAGGTGATCTGGCCCTATGAGGCCTCGCTCGACGAACGTTCGATCACTGCCGCCGCAGAACTGGCTTGTGCCGAGCTCCTACTCGGCGGAACCACTTCCATTTTGGACATGGGGACCGTGCACCACACCGATCAGTTGTTCATGGCAGCCGAGCGGAGCGGCATTCGCGCGACGATTGGCAAGGCAATGATGGACGCGCCGGATCCCGCAATCCCTCCGGGGTTGCGCGAAACCACAATACGATCCCTCGATGAATCCGTTCGTCTGGCCAAACGCTGGCACGGCGCCGCGTCGGGGAGACTGCGGTACGCCTACTCTCCGCGGTTCGTGTTGTCGTGCACTGACGAGCTTCTTCGCGAAGTTCGAGCACAAGCGACGCGCGAGGGTCTGCAGATTCATATTCATGCAAGCGAAAACCGTGCCGAGATTGCATTGGTTCGAGAGCGATTTGGCAAGACCAATATCGAAGTTCTCGACGATTTTGGACTGCTAGGCCCAAGAACTTGCGTTGCGCATGCCATCCACCTTAGCGAGGCAGAACGCGCAATATTGGCTACGCGCGGCGCGCACGTCTGTACGTGTCCTACCTCCAACCTAAAGCTCGCATCTGGAATCTGTCCTGTTCCCGAGCTCATCGCCGCAGGGGTCTCACTCGCGGTGGGGAGCGACGGCGCAGCATGCAACAACACGCTCGACGCGCTTTTTGAGTTACGACTTCTTGCATTGCTGCACCGACCGCGGAGCGGCACCAAAGCGCTATCTGCCCCCGAAGCCGTGCGAATTGCAACGCGCGGTGGAGCAGCCGCACTTGGCATCGGTGACCACGTTGGCGCAATAGAGGTCGGCAAACGCGGCGATATCATTGCCGTAGACGTACAAACACTGCACGCCCTGCCCGCGTCCAGTCCGTGGTCACAACTCGCACATTCTGCACGCTCCACGGACGTTCGCCACGTCATCGTTGACGGCAAGACCGTCGTTCGAGACCGCCGATTGGAGACGCTTGACGTGGCAAACGTTCGAGCAAACGCCTCAGCAGCCGCAGCCCGCCTGTTCCGATAACCGCCCACTTCACGAACGGGTCGGGCGCTGCCGGGATGATCGCTGACTCAAACGAACATAGCAAGGACAAAACGAATGCTCGCACCTCACCGCAGTGTTTCTCATTACTGACCACTTCTCGCATTGACGGAGAATGCGAGGTCCGTAGACTGGATCCTATGTTGACGGCAGATCAGACCGCAGCGCTGCGAACCCGTCTGCAGGCCGACCTCACGCGACTTGCGGACCACGCGCACCTCGGGCTGGAATTTACGATGGACCGAGATCGCGATCGAATCGGCCGCGACTCGATGGACGAATCGACGGAGGAAGAGCTCTATTCAACGCAGCTCCGACTCCACGACCGCGAAACATTCCTGTTGGAAAAGATTCGCGAAGCTATGCGGCGCCTAGATTCAGGGCAGATCGATGAGTGCGAAGAATGCGCTGAGCCAATCGGCTTCAAACGCCTTATGGCACGCCCTGTAACAACCCTGTGCTTCGAGTGCAAAACCGCTCGAGAGCAGGTTGAAGCTGACACGGCGCCCTCTGAATAGACGCCGCTGGTAGTCCGCTCACCAGTGGGTTTTTGGTACAATTCGCGGGTTCAGCATGGCCGACCGTTACCAGATCACCGAGCGACTGGACCACGGCGGAATGGCCGAGGTTTTCCGCGGCGTCGCGGAATCCATGCAGGGCTTTAAGAAAGCTGTCGCGATCAAGCGAGTCCTGCCCAGCCTCACCAAGAACGAGAAGTTCGTCGCGATGTTTCTCGACGAGGCACGGCTATCGCTGTTTCTCCAACACGCCAATATCGTTCAAGTCTTCGACATCTCCAGGACCCCCGACAACGCGTACTTCCTCGTCATGGAGTACATCGATGGGTGCAACCTCAAGGCGCTCATCGAACGCCAGCGGCAGAAGGGTCGCAGACTGGAGATCGCCCACTCGATCTACATCCTAACCGAGTGCTGCAAAGCCCTTAACTACGCGCATTTTCTAGAAAATCCGGAAACCAATGAACCGCTAGGCATCGTTCATCGCGACATATCGCCGCCGAACATCTTGCTGTCAAAAAACGGCGAAGTGAAATTGGTCGATTTCGGTCTGGCCAAAGCCAACAGTCAGATCGAGTCGACGGATCAAGGCGTGGTAAAGGGCAAATTCAGCTACCTCTCGCCCGAGGCAGCGAGCGGGCTCGAAGTCGACCATCGGGCAGACGTATTCGCGGTCGGAATTCTGCTGTGGGAGATGTTTACCGGACGACGCCTCTTCCATGGCGAGTCCGACTACCAAACCGTAGAGCTCGTGCGCCAAGCACGCGTGCCTTCGATCGCTGCCCACAATCCGCAGATCGACTCGGAATTAGAAGGCATCGTTCACAAAGCTCTCGCTCGCGATGCAAATGATCGGTACCAAAGTGCGGCGGACCTCGGCGACGCACTGACCCAGTACCTATTTTCGCATCGCATGAAAGTGAGCGCACGCGAAATCGCGACGCTGGTACGCGACGCCCAGCTCGAAATGATGCGCAAGCGATCCGCGGGCCCAAAAGAATCGCTCATCGACGCTCTCATCGTGGACGAAATGCAAAAAATGACCTCGCTGCTCGAGGGCGAGGAGGGCAACCCCGACGCCAATTCCGGCGAAGGCGCTGTCAGTCTCGATCCCACGACCTTTGCCGATCGGACCGGTCGAATCGTAAGGTCATCGGGACAACCCGTAACCCCGTTCAAACGTCCCACAAGACCGCCTTTGAACAAGTCTCGCATAACTGCCTCCATCAGCCAGGGTGAGGTCGAATCGCTCGAACAGATGCTCGAGCCCGATCGCACGGGTATGCACGTCCGCCCGGAGAACCCAAAACGCTCACTGATGGTTGTCGCCTTGGTACTCGTAGCGCTAGCCGCCGCTGCCGCTGCGTTATTGCTCCTCGATTTGGTCTAGTACCTCATGTCAGTGGTTTTGGCAGGTTCCTGTCGCCGAGGCGCGCCGACAGGGTCGATCAGAATCCACTCACAGAAGAATGTGAC
>CAYQQM010000058.1:0-10924 GCA_964419605.1 uncultured Kofleriaceae bacterium
TTTGATCGAGGCGGAACAGAAACCGTTGACTCCCAGTCAACGCGTTTCTGTGTAGAGTTCAACGGTCATCCTTGAGCAGTCTCGCGAGGCTGAGCTCGACTTGGCTGCGCATGAGGTTTGCGACCGATTGAAATTCCGAGGGAGATAGCGCCAGGGTCTCACGCAGCGATTGCTCGACGTGTTGAGCGAGGTCGCTACGGGCCTGGACGAGCCAGCGGTGGGCCGTGGCGCGGCTCACCGCCATAAACGTGCCTAGTTCGTCGAGATTGAGTTCGTCAATAAACACGCACCGCAAGAGTGTGCGTTGTCGCTGTTCCAGTTTTGCGCATGCGTGCGCAAACGCCTGACGAAATGCGTTGTGATACCGGGCTCGCATCACTGACAGCTCCGGATCGCTACCTTGCGCGACCACGCGTTCAAACAGCGTGTCGTCGTCGGACAGCACCGGACGATGCACGCCGCGTTGCGTGTTCAAATACGCGCGGACGACGCTGGCTCGTAAGTACCCTCGTAGGTCGCCTTTGCCGGAGTAGTGAGACAACCCCGGCTGCTTGTCTGCGTCGGCTACAAGCATTTTGGTGCGCACTGTCTGAACGACTTCGGCGCGGTCGTTGTCGCTAACGCGATACCGACTCAGCGCCACGCGCGCAATCTCACTAAGCATGCCATCCCACACCGCTAGCGCCTGGGCATCGCTTTCGAGGACAGCCGCGGTTCCGATTGCGTCGACGAGCCGCAACGCAGCGATGTCCTCACGCGACAACTCCGCTGGTATGTGGCGCAGCACGCGCTCGATCAGAACCTCATCGCGACACGCAAATCGGTACAACTCACGCGACGTGGCGAGTGCGTCCGCAAACGTCGGCACCGTGTCGTCGCGACCGGCGAAGTGTGCTGCGACGAGAGTTTGGCTTGCTTGGTTCACGACAACCAATTATAGAAGAAGCTGTTTTGCATTGTCCAAACGACGAAGACTTGGTCGCTCTAGCGAGCGGCCATGTTGCAGAATCCACGAGAGTCGCTCTGCTTGGCCACGTCGACGGGTGCGCGACGTGCCGGCGGGTCGTTGCGGAGCTGGTGCGAGGTGAAATTGCCACCGGGTCGCAAGCGGTGACGGCAACGCAGATCCCATTTGCGGCAACGGTACCAGCGGCGAGCGAGCTCGCTCACATCGGGCGCTCACTGGTGCTGCGCCAACCCGGGGATACCGTCGGGCGGTTTGTTCTTCGCAGCGTGATCGGCCGCGGCGGCATGAGCGTCGTGTACCGAGCGACCGACCCGACGCTGCAACGCGATGTCGCGCTCAAGTTCATGCTGCCCGGGCCGGCACCAGGTGGCAACGCAACCCTGCTGCGTGAAGCGCGCACGTTGGCGCAGCTGGAGCATCCCCACATCGCGCGGATCTATGAAGTGGGCGAGATCGACGGCGAAGTGTTTGCAGCGGTTGAATTCGTCGAAGGTGTGACACTGCGGCAGTGGGCACAAACCCCTCGAGCGCTCGCCGAGCACGTGCGTCACTTTACTGCGGCAGCCCAAGCAATCGCGGCTGCCCACGAGCGAAGCATCATTCATCGCGACATCAAACCGGACAATCTCCTCGTCGGGAATACCGGTGCGTTGCGGGTTGTCGATTTCGGGTTGGCGACCGGAGATTCAAACTCACAAGGGGCCGGCACACCCGCATACATGGCGCCCGAACAGCTCGCCGGCGGCCCAGCTTCATTTGCGAGTGATCAATATTCGCTGTGCGCGACGTTTTACGAAGCGATCGTCGGAAGTCGCCCCACTCGTGGAAACACCTTGTCGATTCCGTCGCGCGCAAAAATCCCTCGAGGATTGGCAGAGGTTTTGCGGCGCGGGCTTCGCCTCAACCCCGCCGAGCGGTTTGCCAACATGCAGTCGCTGGGCCGCGCCCTCTCGCGATCGACACATCGCAATCGCAAGCTCGCGTGGGCGATGGCGGCTTCCTTGGCCGTTGCGCTTGTCGGTTGGTTCGCCCTTCGACCTTCGGACGTCGATCGATGTCAACGCGGTGCAACTTCTCTCGAGCAGGAGTGGGGTCTGGCGCGAGGCGGTATCGCCCACCGATTTGCGGCCATGGCTCCCGATTTTGGTGGTGAGTCGTTTCGCGCAGTGGCGAATGCACTCGGCGATTACACGACGCGATGGAAGTCGATGCGCATCGAGGTGTGCCAGGCGCGATCCGAGCTATCCGACGCGCGGTTTACCAAACGCTTGTCGTGCCTCGATGCTCGACGCGCGCAGGTGATCGCCGCGCTCAGCTTGCTCGCAAAAGCGGAGCATGCGCTGGTCGAACGGGCACCTCGTGTCGTTGCCGGGTTGGCTCCACTCACAGAGTGCACCGCTGCGCAGATCGATTCCGCACCATTGCCACCCGTGCAAGAGCAGAGCGAAGCACATGCCATTCGAAGCGAACTTCCTTCGATCGAAGCGCTACGGTGGGCTGGACACTTTCGGCAAGCGATGGAGCAGGCCGAGGCAGCTGCCATTCGCGCGCAGCGACTCAGCCACGAACCCACGCGCAATGAGGTCGAGCTCGTCCGCGGACAACTCCTGGCAGCGGCGAGTCGGAACCACGAGGCAGAACAACACCTCAGCCATGCGCTTTATGGTGCAATCGCCGCTCAGCAGCAGCGATTGGTCGCGCGGGCTGCTCTCTCGCTGGTTGGGATACACACCGCATTAAAGAATTATGACAAGGCGGAGACTGCCATTCGCCACACAGAAGCGGCGATCCGATCCGTCGGTGGCGATATTCAACTCGCCGGCGAACTGCAAAACGGCATTGGCAACTTGCGCTACGAACAGGGTCGTTTTTCCGAGGCCGAGCCTGCGTTTCGGCTTGCGATCGCGAAGTTTTGGATTCCTCCCGGAGACGTCGCGTCGCAGGCCGCTGCGCTCAACAATCTTGCGATGGTGCTCGCCGACCAAGGCAAGCTCGGCGAGGCTGAGGCGTCACTGTCAGCAGCGGCAGAGCTCGTCGAGGCGGGGTTGGGTAAGCGCCATCCGTATCTCGCTTCGATCTGGACCAATCAGGGCGCCGTTGCGACCTCCCGAGGCGACCACCAGGCGGCTACGGAGCGGTACCGCGACGCGTGGCAACTGGCGCTCGCAGCGTACGGTGCCAGAGCCGAGCAAACTCTCGACGCGCGGTTTAATGCCATCCTGGCAAAGAACCAAGGAGGACGAAACGCGGAGGCAGAGCGCGAACTGCGGGGGCTGCGCGCGGACCAAGCGGATAGTCTCGGAGCGAGCCATCCCTCGGTCGCTCGAACCTGGAATAGCATCGGCGTGATCGCAGATCGGACCGGACGGCTCGAGGACGCCGCACTCGCTTTCAGCCAGACACTTGCGATCTACAAGACGCTGTTTGTGTCTCCGCATCCGAAGATCGCATTCACGGAGCTCAATATTGCGATCATACGAGGCAGGTTATCTCAGCATCAGGAAGCTTATGATCTTTATGACTCTTCTCGCCGAGCGTTTGAGCTGATTCACGGCAAGAATCACGCATACGTCGCCATGGCTCTAACCGGCCTTGCAACCGAAGCAGACGCCATGGGCCGCAAGGCGGAAGTCGCGCCTGGTCTCGAGCAAGCGCTAGCGATTTGGACGGCGATCGAACCGCAAGGTCCGCAGCGCGGCGCCACCGAGTTTGCACTCGCGCAAGTGCTGTGGAACTCGCCAACCACGCGGAAGCGAGCACGAGACCTTCTCGAAACCGCGGCGGCGCGATTTCGGTCCGTCGGCGACCAGCGCTCGCTTGCCGAGCTGGCGAAGTGGTCAAGGTCGGTGGGAGGACCCGCGCTGTAGCAGCGCTCGCGCATTCGTATTTATATGTAATTATTGCAGATAAGTCCCCACGCAACCAGAACCTCACGTGTGCCCACCAAGCGCTTGATGTGAACCGGTTGATCGCGATGCTCACGGACGCTGAGGTAGAGCGCGCCCATGCGATGCTTTCGAACGGGGGGCTTCGTCCCGAGGCCGCTACGGGACGCTTCCTGGCGGGACGATCCACTCGACTTTCTGACGGGTCACAGTTGCGATGAGATCAAAATCTTTGTCGTAGTGAAGCACGGTCAAGTTGTGCCTTTGCGCAACGGCAGCGATCAGTAGGTCGGGTATGCCTGCAGCGCGGTGGTGGCCGGTGCGCGCGAGTGCCTCCAACACTTCGACGGCGCGATCAAAGTCAGCCTGCGTCATCGAAACCTGAGGAAACGCGGCGCGTTCGGCCCGAAGCTCGACCATGTCCGCGTGCGAACGCGCGCTAAACAAGACCTGGAGGTCGATGACACTACAGGTTGCGACGTCCCCGCCGATGAGCAGCGGGGCTAGCCTCGTTGCAACGGCGGTGTGGTGCATCCGCGCGAGTGCGCTCTTATCGGCGATGAAGCTCAGCGCCATGCGCTAGCCGTGATCGTCGGGTCACCCAACTCGAGCCCGTCCATCTTAATCAGTCTCTCCACCGCGCGTTTTCGAAGATCCATGGCCAGGATCTCGTCGAACGCCCTTTCGACTGTATCTTTGATCCCGGTGGTCCCGAGCAGGCGCCGTACCTTCGATAGCTTCTTCTGATCGAGATTGATCGTCGTTCGGTGCATGTCTACAGTATATCTCGCGATGATACTCGATGCATACGAGGAATCACCGTGAGCCATACCGTGAAGATCCGGTCCTGACATGCAGCCTCGAGCCGGAACGCACGACCTTTGCGGGTCCTATTGATCTATTTGAAACTACAGAGAATTACTTAAAATAGCGGCGTCGTTCGTCCGGTTGGGATGCTGCTCCGAAGCGTCCGGCGCCCACATAATGCTTCCCGCACTATTCCCGACCTCCGCTGAGCCAACTACGCCGGCTCATGCGCTTAGCTTTCAAAAAATCGGTTTGGCAGTCGAATCCGGCCTCGACGTGATGATCGTTGACCGCGAACGTCTCCAGCTACTAACCTGGTCCTTAAAGAACGTTCTAAATGGGGTCGTTGTTACTTCCAACAGCTGTCGCGATCGCGGTTGGTGTCGTCTGCCGAGGCGGCCGCGAAAACCATGAGCCATCCCCATCTATCGAGACCTCAAAGGCAAAGGCTCCGCCCTGCCGGCAACAACGTGTCAGTCGGCGAAGTACGCGTCCCAGTTGGGCATCGGGTCCACCGCGTCTGGCGGATCCGCGGAGGCGTCGTTAGGGTCATCAGGAGCACGGCGGTGCCACGCTCAGGCGGCCAGGCGATCTTGACCGGCATCACACGGCCGCCGATCATTTCCACATGGGACGAAGGCGTCGCGCAAATGCGGATGGGTGGAACCTATTGTTCGTTGGCTTCGGATTGGCGTTGGTGGCCGCGATTCTGCCGTATCTGATCGCCGCAGCGTGCATCGTCGCGATTGTCTGGCTGGCGATGCTCATTGCTAAGACGTGGAGGGATCATCGCGCGGCCACCCGCGCTTCCTCGTCACGCGCAATGGTGGCTGGCTATCGCGCTCTTTTGCCAGCTGCCAGGTTCTCTGAGGTCGATCCGGATGGTCTTACCCGCCAAGTTTTTGCGGCATGGGCGCGAACCGTGCCGGAGACGCCAGCGCGCCACGGCGAGCTAGTCCGGCAGGTCAGGCACACGACTCGCCTGATTGGGCGTCTCGTAACGAAGCTCGATGGACGACGTTTCGTTTGGCGCACCGGTCCGTATCTCGGAACCGAAATCACTGCACAGACGGTTCCTCTCGAGGTCTCAACACTCGATCCCTATGCCCCACCTCCCAACCTTGCTGCTGCATCAAGATCGGTTGCGGCATGCGGCGCGTGTGGGGGCGATGGCAAGTCCGAGCACGCGCTATGCGCAGGGTCAGGGCGGATATCTTGTGTCAGCTGTGACGGCGTCGGCAAGGTAGACGGCGTTACGAAAGCTGGAGCGAGACGGCTGTTAAACTGCACGGCCTGTCGCGGCAAAGGTGACAACCGTTGCAATGGCTGCACGCGCGGACGTATCGAGTGCACGGTGTGTGCGCGATCGGGGCGCATCGAACGTTGGCTCGAACTCGAAGGGGGAACGCGACAGGAGGATGTGCAAGTCGAACCCGACGGATCGGCAACGCAGGCGTTTCCTTGGGGCCAAGATGGCGTTTCGGCCAACCCGGCAGAAATCGCTGAGGACGCACGCATGATTGCGACGGTCGAGGCTTTGCGTTCGCTCGAACCTTCGGACCTCGCCGACGATGTGCCCATCGAGTGGCGCCAAGCCTATTGGGCGCCGTTGGCGGCCAAGCTCCTGCCCAACGAACGGGTCGTTTCTCAGTCGTTCACGCTTTGGGAAATTCCCGTCGCTGAGGTCACGTATGGTTTGTCCGCGACCCGACAGCAAACCATTACATTTGAAGGGCGACGCTTGCTCGCTCCGCCGCCAAGGATCGATCACGTTTTCCTAGCGCGAGCGCAGCAGCTCCGCTGGTTCGCGCTCGGGGTCGGTGCAGTGATCTGTCTGTTGGCGCTCGTGTATACATCGCGCGGCGAATACTTCCGCACTGCAAAACTCGGCCTACTACTCGCATTGGTTACGTTCGGTGGCGCCCTCGCGATCTGGGCGACTGCACGCCGCACAGCGCGGCTTCGAGCTACGCCGCTCGTTGTAGCAGCGATCGCAACAGCGCCGATTGCGCTCGCCGCCGCGGGGGCGATAGAGCCCAGCAATCGCCGGGCGGCGACGTTTGTGGCGCGCGGCGACTTGGTTGGTGCCGAGCGAGAATTGTCTGCGTTGCAGTCGCGCGCCTCCTCGGAAATTTGGAATCGTATTCGGCTCGAGCATGCTCTGCGAACGACAGACTGCGAGACCGCGGCGCGACTGTCCGCTGTCCTTCCAAAGGGCACCGGGGAGTACCTGCGCGCGAGGCAGCATGCCGACGATCTAGCGCATGGGGCGGCTACGCAAGCGCTGACTGACGGTCGCATAGGCGCCGTGCCGTCGATCCTGAACTGCATGAGCGACTCCGCGCGCCATGCGGATCGAACGCGCGCAGTCGAAGCCGCGCAGCGACTCGCATTCGCCGATCGATGTCGGGCATCGAAGGATTGGAGCTGCGCCTTAAGAAATGTCGAGGAAGCGCTGAGCCTTGGATCCAACGAGGCCAGTGCGCACCGTCAGACGACCGTGGCTGCCATCGCGGACGAGCGCGAGCAGCACGCAACCAAGGCGAGAGGAGAACGGGATCTTCGGAAACGCATCGAGCTAGCACGCGTGGCTCTTGATCTAAGCTCGCTCGTCCCACCCGCGCAGCCGGACGCATTCGCGCAGATGACAACGATGTTGGCGCGCGACGAAGCAAAGCTCGCCGCAGATGAGCGCCGCGAGGCCGAGAAACGCGCCGCCGCAGCGCGGGCTGCCGAACGAGAGCTGGTTCGGCGCGAGGCAGCGCAAGCACTCGCTGAGGCGCGATGGGCCCAGAGTCCCCTCCGATGCAACGATGGAACGATGTCTCCAACCTGTCGTTGTGGCCGCAACAACGGTCGTGGATGTTGTCGGGGGCATGGTGGTGTGGATGGCTGCGCGGCAGGCCCTTCGCCATAAGGACGGCGAAATCCGATCACGTATGCTCAGGCGGCGGGCAAATTTTCGCACGCGTGTCGTTTTCTAGGAGTAGTCATTCCGATCGGCAAAATGCGAGTAGGCGCCTCTTGCTCAGCCGCAGCTGAGGATCCTGAATCGTAGCACCGGCCATCGAAACACCTCGGTCGTAGGGTCACACGGTTGCATCGCGACCGCGGTTGACGCCGCAAGGCTATTCTGGCTCCCCTCGTCGCTACAAGATGTACCGAGTCAAGTCCTCGTCGGAGACGAGAGCGCCGAGCCGTTCGCGAACGTACGACGGCGTAATCGGGATGGTTTGGGTACCGATGTCGGGCGCGTTGTACAACAAGTCGTCGAGTAAGCGCTCGAGCACCGTGTGCAACCGCCGCGCGCCGATGTCGTGCGTGCGCTGGTTGACGTCTGCTGCGATGTTGGCCAGCTCGGAAATCGCTTCGGAGGTCCACTCGATCGTTACTCCATCCGTTGCTAGCAGTGCCGCGTATTGACGAGTCAACGCGTTGGTCGGCTCGGTCAAGATGCGCACAAAATCGTTGGCGGTCAGCGGGGTCAGCTCGACCCGAATTGGAAACCGCCCCTGGAGTTCAGGGATGAGATCGCTCGGCTTGGCCATGTGAAACGCTCCCGCGGCGATGAACAACACGTGGTCCGTTTTTACGGGGCCGTATTTCGTGGTCACCGTGGACCCTTCGACGATCGGCAACAGATCGCGCTGCACACCTTCGCGCGACACATCGCCGCCGCGGTGGTCCATTTTGGTCGCGATCTTGTCGATTTCGTCGATAAACACGATACCGGCGTTCTCGGCGCGGCGAATCGCTTCGCGTACGGCGGCGTCGTGGTCGATCAATTTCTCGACCTCTTGCTCCGTGAGCACACGCCACGCCAATGGCACGGTCAACTTCTGGCGCTTGGTCTTCCGCCCTAGCGAGCCGAGCATGTCTTTGAGCCCGGACAACGCAGACTCATCGAGTCCCATTCCCGGCTGTCCGCCGAACACGGACACCAGGGGATTGGACTCATCCGCGATCTCCACCTCGACCTCGCGATCGTCGAGCTTGCCGTCGCGCAACATCGCCCGAAGCTTTTCTCGCGTCGCGTCCCCGGCGGTCGCCGGAGGATCCGCGGGCCGCTCGGAAAAGCCGCGACCGGAAGGACGAGGCAACAAGAGGTCGAGGAGCTGCTCCTCGGCCGAGGCCTTGGCGCGCGGTAGGACTTTGTCCGCCTCTTCATCGCGCACCAGCTTGACCGAAACGTGAACCAAATCGCGCACGATCGAATCTACGTCGCGGCCCACGTAACCGACTTCGGTAAACTTCGATGCCTCGACCTTGAGAAACGGCGCGCGTGCGAGCCGCGCCAACCGCCGAGCAATCTCGGTCTTCCCAACTCCCGTAGGGCCAATCATGATGATGTTCTTGGGTGAAATTTCTTCCCGCAGCTCACCGTCGACCTGAAGCCGGCGCCAGCGATTTCGCATGGCGACCGCCACCGCGCGTTTGGCGTCGGTTTGACCGACGATGTAGCGGTCGAGCTCAGCGACAATGCGCGCGGGGGTGAGAGCGGCATCATCCCGCATCCCCGACTTCGAAGCGTCGTCTTTCACGATAGCTCCTCAAGAGTGAGTTGGGTGTTGGTGTAGATGCAGATTTCAGCCGCGAGCTGCATCGCCGTCTCCGCGATCGAGCGAGGCGGCAACTCGGTGTGGCGTAGCAGCGCCCGCGCCGCGGCCAGCGCAAACCCACCTCCGGATCCGATGGCGCACACTCCGTCGTCCGGCTCGATGACATCGCCGGATCCCGACACAATAAAGGTAGCCTCGGAATCCGCCACCACGAGCATCGCCTCCAATCGGCGCAATGCGCGATCGGTGCGCCATTCCTTGGCCAGCTCTACCGCAGCTCGCCGCAACGGGCTGCGCTGTGCCTGCAGTTTCTCTTCCAGGCGCTCAAACAATGCAATGCCGTCGGCAGCAGAACCGGCGAAACCGCCAATTGCCCGCCCATCGCCGAGCTTGCGAACCTTGCGCGCGCCGCCTTTCACGACTTGGTTGCCGAGTGTGACCTGGCCGTCGCCGGCAACCACCACCTGACTGCCGCGGCGAACGGATAAGATCGTAGTGGAGTGAATTTCGGGCTGCACCCTGAGGTGGTAGCACAAGCGCTAGGTCTTTGGCTTCGCCCGCGGGTGCGCGTCGTCGTACACTTTCATGAGGTAGTCGAGCGAAACCTTGGTGTAAATCTGAGTTGAACTGAGACTGGCGTGGCCAAGTAGCTCCTGAATCGCGCGCAAGTCGACCCCCTCATCGAGGAGATGCGTGGCAAACGAGTGACGCAACGCATGCGGCGTGGCGGCGGCGAACAACCCGCCCGCAACGGCCCAACGCTTGACCAAGCGCTGTACCGAACGCGGGGTTAGTCTGCCCCCGACGGCATTTACAAACAGTGCTCTGTCCGCAGGCTGCAGGGCCGCGCGCGCGGGCAAATACGCCTTGAGGGCTTTGTCCGCTGCTCCGCCGAGCGGAACCTCGCGCGATTTTCCGCCTTTACCGCGTCGCACGGTGACCATCGGCACACCGTAACGATCGCGGTCGATGTCCGAGGTATCGAGGCTGCATGCCTCTGAGACCCGTAACCCCGTCGAGTACACCAGCTCGAGCAACGCTGCGTCGCGAAGCCGCAAGTAATCGTGGCTCGCCTGTTCGCCCGGCGACAGCGGCCGGCGCGCGATGCGGCCAACGCTCGTCGGCGCTTCGACAAGTCGAAACGCGTCATCCACGTCCAACGCGCGCGGCAAACCCTTGCGCCGCTTGGGGCCGCGGATGGACCCGGTGGGGCTTTGTTCGAGTTCTCCTCGCTTGACCAAGAATCGGCAAAACGCCCGTATACTCGATAATTTACGGGATATCGTCGCCGGACCGTTGCAGCCGTACAGCGCCGCGAGTTGGCCGCGGATATCCATTGCCGAGAGTCGTGAAAGCGGAACATCTCGACCTCGCTTGGCCTGCAAGTGTGCGCGTAGCGCGACGACGTCGCGAACGTACACGTCTACCGTGCGCGGCGAGTACGCGCGCACAGCGCCGAGGTGACGCTCAAACTCGGCCAGCGCGCGGTCCCAGTCCAAGTCGCTACAGTCGCGCTGCCCCTAAAACGGCGCAACAATCCATAGCTACTCGCGGCAGCGCCGCCCCCCAAGGGGACTGCCTCCGGGGGCGCCCACGCCGCGGCCCATCGCAACGCAAATGTGCCGAACCTCACGAGCCGAGAGCAAGGGTCGATTCCCGCAGCTCGGCCTGGGTGCGCAGCACTCCCGAGCCACGCGGGGGGGATC
>CAYQQM010000058.1:11024-31869 GCA_964419605.1 uncultured Kofleriaceae bacterium
GATCCTCCTCCGCACTCCCGGATCGGGAGTGCTGCGCACCCCGGCGAAGCCGGGGGTTATCGATCCTCCTCCGCACTCCCGGATCGGGAGTGCTGCGCACCCCGGCGAAGCCGGGGTTATCGATCCGCCTCCGCACTCCCGGATCGGGAGTGCTGCGCACCCCGGCGAAGCCGGGGTTATCGATCCGCCTCCGCACTCCCACGGGAGTGCTGCGCACCCCGGCGAAGCCGGGGTTATCGATTATTTTTCAGCTAACGCGCACGCACGCGGTTTGACCTGGAGCCGATTCGAGTAAGCTGCCGCCCCATGACCCATCGGACGATCAAGCCGCTCCGGCCCGTAATTAACGCCATCGCAACGATTGCGATCGCGGTCGGATGCCGAGCGACCCACACCGTTGCACCCCCGACCGCCCACGAGCGCTTGGCGTTCCGGGTCGAGCACGGCCGAAGCGACAACTACTTTCTACGCGAAGGCGACGTGGCGGCACACCTCGTCCTCACGTCGGGTTCACACCCGCGCGCGATTTTCGCATTTCCAGCGGGGAATTCAGGCATTGGCTTGTGGCTGGGCGCAGGCCGAGAGGTCAAGTTGGGTCTCGGTCAACCCCTCGAACCCGTCACCGAGGGTGGATTGCGAGGGGTCCGGGCAACGCTCACCGCCGACGTAAACGCCCTGGAAGTCGTTCCCGTACTCTCCAACATTCGGGTGCTGCGCGACTACACCAACGGAGTCAACCCGCACAGCAGCGATCCGTTCCCAGCCGCGGCGGGACTGCCGCCGGAGATTGTTAATACGATCGTGCCGGCAAAAGCCAACCAGCCCCTCATCGTGCGGCGCACCGCGCTCGATGGACACCGCTTCGAACTGCGCGTGTCCGTGCAGCAAGGGCAGGCCACGCCCGAGGGCGCCCGCTTGCGCCTTACCGCATCCTCCCCGCTTTCAATTACGCTGGTGGCACTGACCGACTACCCGTCGCTGGGAACCCTGTCGATCCGTGAGCTGTTAAAGAACCCGGCGCTCGGCGACCCGCGCGATCGCGAAGCGCTGGCGTTCCTCAGCTATCCGCAAAAGATGCTCGCCGGTTCGTGGCGTTACCTCACGTACTTTGGCCGCGACACGCTGTTGGCAACCTGCCTTTTGCTCCCGGCGCTTCGGCCCGAACCGATCGAAGGCGCGTTGGCGGGAGTTCTGGATCGGCTATCCGCGAGCGGAGAAGTCGCCCATGAAGAAGATGTCGGTGAATGGGCGGCGCTCCGCCATCTCCGCGCGGGCGAAAAAGTCACCGGAACGCCAGTTCACGACTACAAAATGGTGGACGACGATTTCATGTTGGCCATCCTCGCGGCCCGCTTCTTTTCCACTCCCGAAGGCTCAGCGCGAGCAGCCAAATTCCTTGTTCGCCGAACCCCAGACGGCCATTCGTATGCCGACGCGCTGCGCACTAACCTGCGTTTCGTCATCGAACGGGCAGCACCTTACGCCAAGTCGCAAAAAGTCGCAGATCTCGTAGCGCTGAAGCCGGGAATTGCTGCGGGCGACTGGCGCGACAGCAACGAAGGCCTCGGCGGCGGCCGCCTGTCGTATTCGATCAATGTCGGACTGGTTCCACCCGCGCTGGCCGCTGCCGCTGAACTGGCCAACGGACCCTTGGCAGACCCGGATCTCGCCACAAAAGCCCGTAGCGAGTTGGAAGCATGGCGCGGGGTTGGACGCCATTTTGATGTAACCATTCCGATCAAACGCGCACGGTCGCTGGCCGGCGAGTATGCGAAATCGCTAGGACTGGATGGCGCGGCAACGGCGGCGGCGATCGACCGCGACCTATCGTTCCCGGCTCTGTCCCTCGACGCCGCTGGCACGCCCGTTCCAGTCATGCACACCGACGACGGCTTCCTACTTTATTTCGGGGCCCCCGATGATCGCGACTTGCGCAGCGTCGCCGAGCGGCTGAAGCGACCTTTCCCCGCCGGCTTGCGCACCCCACTGGGCATCGTTGTGGCGAACGGCGCGTACTTATCGAACGAGCAGCTTCGAGTTACATTCGGCAACAACCGCTACCACGGCGCGGTCATCTGGTCGTGGCAGCAGGCACTAATGGCGGCAGGACTTGCGCGTCAGCTCGCGCGCACCGATTTAGCGGCCACCACACGAGCCGATTTGGTCGCCGCCCAGACGGCCTTATGGCAGGTCATCGAGACAACTCGTGCGGTTTCGGCGGGCGAACTGTGGTCGTGGAAGCTCGACCGCGGCAAGTTCGTGATCGACTCGCTGGGATCGCACTTAGCCGACGACGAATCCACAGCCGCACAGCTTTGGAGCACCGTGTACCTGGCGATTCCACCACCCACCTGAGCGGCCACTCTTGTTGAACGAGCTACGCGTTACCCTCACAACGGTCGACTGGGCCGTCGTCTTTGTGTACTTCGCGTTTGTGCTCGGGATCGGATTCGTGTTGCGCCGCTACATGAAGTCGTCGGAAGACTTCCTGGAGTCAGGCAGATCGTTGCCGTCGTGGGTCTGCGGCCTTGCATTTCTGTCCGCGAACCTCGGAGCTCTCGAGGTCATGGGCATGGCCGGCAATGGCTACAAGTACGGCATGCTCACCGCTCACTACTATTGGGTAGGTGCCATTCCTGCGATGATCTTCGTCGCTATCTTCATGATGCCGTTTTATTACGGCTCGCGAGCGCGCTCGGTACCCGAATACCTTAAGCTCCGGTTCGACGAAAAAACCCGCGGCCTCAATGCTGCGTCGTTTGCCGTACTGACCGTGTTGATGTCCGGCATCAACATGTTTGCGATGTCGGTGGTGTTCAAGGTGATGCTCGGCTGGGATTTCGAGTTATCGGTCATCGTGAGTGCGGCCGTTGTCCTTGGCTACACCTACCTCGGCGGCCTGACCTCGTCGATCTATAATGAGGTCCTGCAGTTTTTCCTGATCGTGTTTGGATTCGCTCCACTTGCCATGGTCTCGGTGGCCAAAGCGGGTGGGTGGAGCGGTATACAGACCCGCCTTGCCGAGGTGGGACCAGGGTTATTGCAGTCGCAGAACCCAAGCCTGAGCGGCGCAGATGCCGCCGCTCAGGTACCGGGCTTTACCCACATTTGGTCGTCGGTCGGGAGCGCAGCGCACAACCCGATGGGGATCGAAGTGATCGGCCTCATCATGGGGCTCGGTTTTGTGCTTTCATTCGGCTACTGGTGCACCGACTTCTTGGTCGTGCAACGCGCGCTCGCGGCAAAAGACATGGCCGCCGCGCAACGCACGCCGCTCATCGCTGCGGTGCCCAAGATGTTGTTCCCGTTCTTGGTCATCGTCCCAGGCGTGGCCGCGGCCGCGCTCGCCATCCCGATTCCCGTCGAAAATGGCGTTCCACGTTACGACTTCACACTTCCCCTATTGCTCAAGCAGTTCTATCCCGCCGGCATGTTGGGCTTGGGACTTTCCGCTCTGCTGGCTTCGTTTATGAGCGGGATGGCCGGCAACGTCACCGCATTCAACACGGTGTGGACCTACGATATCTACCAAGCGTACGTTAACAAGACCGCCGACGATACGCAGCTATTGCGAATGGGCAAGATGGCTACGTTGGGCGGCGTGCTTGCGTCGATCGGCGCCGCATACCTGGTGCGTAACTTCTCGTCGCTGATGGACTACATGCAGCTGCTGTTCGGCTTTTTTAACGCTCCGATCTTCGCAACGTTTTTACTCGGCATGTTCTGGAAACGAGCTACGCCGAATGGCGCGTTCTGGGGGCTTGCCTCCGGAATCGCCGCTGGCGTCGCCCATCACGTGCTCAAGACGGCCGGGGTTGTCACGTACTTCAGCGACGGCGCCGCCGCGTTTTACGGCGCCATCGTGTCCTGGTCGACGTGCTTCCTCGTGACGATCGCGATATCGCAGTTCACCAAACCGCGCGCGGAAAGCGAGCTGCGAGGATTGGTGTACTCGTTAACCGAGCGCCCTCGTAGCAACGTTGCGTGGTACGCTCGCCCTTCCACATTCGCCCTCTGCGTTGCGACTATCGGCGTGGGACTGAACTTCTACTACTTTTAGAAGGTGCACGATGGGACTCGATATTCGCCTTCCGATCGGCCTGATGTTCAGTGTCCTCGGCCCGATCCTCCTGGTCACCGGAAGGGCCCACGGCGAACCGCTCAGCACGCGCACCGGCGCCGCCATGCTTGCATTCGGCGCCTTGATGCTGATTTTCGGCGTGCTCGGCCAACGCCGATCCGCTGGCCGCTCGAATGATTAGGGTAGGATAAGTCGAGGCCCGCGATTTATTGCAGCGCCGGTCAAAGCGATCCAAGTTCAACCACAATGCGGCGAGTCGCGAGATGCATTCTACGAGCAACGGCAGGCATCACTTGTGCGCTTGCCGCCTGCAGCTCAACGCCCAAACCGCAATGCTCGACGAACGTAACCCGGTATTGCGTAAGCGGCACCAAATGCAGCTTCGATCGGCAACGCGGCTGTCATGTCTGCCAATGCCGGTCGATCGACGAGTCCGTTGTAAACAAAGATCCGGATGCCCCAACTCCACCTGCATCCCAACCGGTGGGCCCAAATCTGTAGAAGCGGCGGGCAGCCGGACCAAACTCGCAGCCGCCCCGGCGGCGTACACCAGGGTCGGGCTTTCCATCGTTATTTCAACACGTTGTCATTCTTGGTCCGCCAGCGGATTTAGCTTTACTGGTGGTTCGGGGAATCCTAAGCTCTTGGGGTCACATGGCGAAGGAACCCTCGGTCGAAATCGCCCCGCAGGCTCCCGCGCAGCAGGAAGTTCCTCCGCTTTGCTACTTATCACCAGAGCCACCCGCAGCGACGGGTCCGTTGCCCCCAGCCAACGCCCTTCTACTACGCCAGGAATCGTTGGCGCCCTCGCCGACCGATCAGTTGTACAACGACTGTAACAGCCTCATGTGGGCCACAATATTTGGTCAGGCCGCCTATCAGTACATGGCCCTTGCAACTGGCGGCCCTGGAGTCAATCCGAGCAGACCGGACCTAAAGCAGGTGAACGCTGCATTAGCAGCCCTCCGCGCTGCCGTCTCGAAGCTCAAGGAATGGCTCAATCGATTTAAGGACGAACCGCTCCAGAAACTGCGGGGTCTACTCGGACCGAGCACCGATGTGACGAAAGCTGTCAACGCCAACTGGCTGGGCTGGAAGAAAGCAACAACAGACGAACTGGATAGGATGGTAGCCAAAGGGGAAATCAAGATTGACTCTGCCGAGCAAAGTGAGTTGAAGGGCCTAATTGAGAACGTTGGGGAGAAGGGAGTTAGCTATTGGTCAGCGAAGGGTGGTCTTCAAGCCCAAACTCAAGGCACGGCCAAGCAGAGAGAGGCGCGCGCCCGTAACGCTGCGGGACAGCAATTCGAGAAAACCAAGGCGGACCTCCCTGCAGAAGCCCCGCTGCGGCAAGAAGGCTTACGCATCCGTGAGCCCGGAATCCCTCCTTCACCCGGAAGGTCGGAAATCACGAAGCAACAGAATAAGATTTCCAAACTCGGAGAAAGACTTGACGTCGAGATTGGGCGGGAAAAGCTCTCTCCAGATCAAAAGCAGTTGAGGCTATTAGAGTTACAGAGGGAAGAAATAGAATTACAAATCATGAAGGTAAATCAGACACCTGCGTTGCAAGGCGAGATTGCCAAAATGGAAGAAGCGATACGTAGACAAGTACCAAACCTCCAAAAATTAAGGAGAGAACTTGAGACTCTCAGAACGATCCCTGCCGGACCTTTACGAGATCAAAGAATGTCAAACAAAGAAGCCCAGGTAGGCACGCTTGAGACAAAAATAAGAAAACATCAAGAAGAGCTAGAAGCTAGCCGTGCGACCCTAAGGGAGTGGATGGCGATCAAGGACCCGACTCAAGCAAAGATCATCAAAAAACAGGAGATAGCGGCTCAGCAACAGAAGGTACGCGCCGCAGACAAGGCTGCATTCGATCAGAAATTAGCGGAAATTAAGGCGCGACAGGAACAACGCCAAGCCGAAGCGTTAGCTGACAGACTACAAGAGATATCAAAGCCGAAGCCGCCAACGGAGCAATAGGGCACCCCCCCCCGGCGCCGTGTGAACGGTCAGGGCGGACACCGAAGTACGGGGCCGTCTCCCGATCGCGGTAGGGCGATTTCGACAACGAGCATGCTTGTTTCCCAATAACGGGTTTCATTCGCTGTAAGGTACGCGTGAAATCCTCGCCGCACCCGCGCAGCACATGTCCACGTCTGGTCAGAGCACAGTCATTTGGGGAGAAGTTCTATGGGACTTATTTCCCGACGGCCCGCAGCTGGGCGGCGCGCCGGCAAATGTCGCATGGCACCTGGGACTGGCCGGCGGTTGGGCCCGCCTGGTGTCGCGCGTTGGCGACGACGAGTTGGGGCAAAAAGCGCTCACTCGACTCGGCGAGGTATGCGACGCGTCGCTGGTTCAGCTCGATCCGTCTCGCCAGACGGGTATCGTTGAAGTCGAACTCGCCGGCGGAGAACCGAGTTACCGTCTCGTTCCGGATCGCGCGTGGCAATTCATCGAGTGCACCCATGAAGCGAGCGAAGCGATCGCGGAAGCATCGGTGTTTGTCTACGGAACGCTTGCGCAGCATACCGCGGGCGGGTTGGATGCGTGGCGCGCCGCAATCGCCACAGCCAGCCGCCGGTGCATCAAAGTCTGCGACGTCAACCTGCGAAAATCCGCCAACCCATCACCCGCCGAACAGGCGGCAGCGCGCGAGGGGATCGCGCACGCCGACGTAGTGAAGCTAAACGACCGCGAATGCGGCATCCTCGCATCGTGGTTTGGTTGGAGCGACCCGATCGCCACGCTGCAGCAGCGAGGGCGCGTGGTCGCCTTAACGCACGGCGCCCGCGGCGCAACGTTGTACGGAGCGGGCGAGCCGATCGAGATCGCGGGCTCGCTCGCGCGGCCGGGCGGAGACAACGTCGGCTGTGGGGACGCGTTCGTAGCGATCTTCGTTCACGGCATGACCCTCGGTTGGGACCTCCGAATCTGCGGCGAAACCGCCTGCCGATGGGCGGCAGCTGTCGCCGAGGCGCGCGGAGCAACCCCACGCTTCAGCACAGATCGCGTGGCTGAATTACTCGGCGAAGAACAGGCATGACCCGGAATTCGCGCCACGCCACCACCGACCGCATCGCGGCCACACCCGACCTGTGGAACGCAGTTGGCGACTGGTTGGCGAGACGCGGTGCACTGCCGTGGCTGGCTTGCGTAACGTTCGCCGTTGCAGCGATCCACTGGGGCGTGTTCAGGGGCGAAATGAAGGGCGACGATCTAACGTTCCATTTCGCCGAGAGCGTCCGCATCGCGGACTGTCTGCGCAACTTCGACTTCGATCTATGGAATCCGAGCGCAAACGGCGGTTACGCCTCGGCGTACTACTACCAAGTCGTGCCCCAGCTCGCTTCCGCGATCCCCGCAGCCTTGCTGGGTCATCACCTGTTTTTCTTTCAACTGTCAGTATTCTTGCCGCTGGTTTTAGCACCCGCTTGCGCGTATCGCGGCATGAGGCTCATCGACGCAACACCGTGGCAGGCTGCCGTGGCTGCGTTTGTGATCGCGTTCATGAACGGCGAGTCGCGTTGGGGCGCGGGAAACGCAGGCACGTTTCAGGTGGGCCTCTATACCCAAACATGGGGATTGTGCGTGTTTCCGCTCGCCCTGGGCCACGGCGCGCGCTGGATTGGTCGCGGCTTCGGGCTCTCTCCAGCCGTCGGGTGGGGAGCATTCTCGTTCTTGTGCCACCCATTCGTGGGCATCTGTTTGGGGATATCCTGGGTAGTCGCGTTTCTGTGCAAGTTCATCGTCAGGTGGCAGCTGTGGCTTTCGCCGACGATGCTTGCGGTGATCGCGATGTACCTCGGCGCCGGCGGCATAGGCTTGGCCGGAACGGCAGCCGTTCTGACCGACGACGTCGAGCTTCCCGGTACAGCGATCGCATGCGCTGTCGCGATAGCTGCATTAGGCGCTGCGCTTCGATGGAAATCTCGCGACCGCGATGCGCATTGGTCGAATCCCCGGGTGCGAGCCGTTGCGGCCGAACTGCACCGCTTGGCCGTACTCGGCGTACTGTTGGTCCTAACTACAGCTCCCGTGCTCCTACCGCTGGCGATCGATCGCGCGGGATTTGGCGGCTTTCCACACCGGGTTGCCGACGAAGTGGGCCCGGGATTTCGCGAATTGCAGCGCTGGTACGCGAGCGGCGTCCTCCTCGATTTTGCCCCCGCGAGCGTCGGTCGCCGTTTGCCGCTCCTTACACTGTGCGTTCCGGTGTTGTTCGCGTTTACATCGCAACAACGGCGGATTCCGATGCGGTGGTTGTGGCCACCGGCGGCGGCTTTTGCGCTGTGGCTCGGGATCGGTCCACATGCAGGCAAAGTGGGCGACGACCTCCTGCCCGCAGTGCGTGCACTCGGCGCGATGCAAACCGTACTCGGACTGGGGGTCGGTGCGGGCATTGTGATGCTTGGGCAGTGGATCTGGAACGCCCCGTGGGACCGCTGGATCCCGATCTCCCGTCGGGCGCAAGGTTTGTCATCCGGAGAAGTATCAACGCTCGTTTACGTACTTCGCACCGCGATCGCCGCGATCGCTGCTGCGGGGTTCGTCTTTGTCGCATATCCGGGATGGCGTGCGCTGGATAGCCGCGTCGTGGTACTCGCCGACGATCCGAATAGCTATCGCGAAGAACTTTTCGAGGTCATCGACGCGCTCAAACGCCAACCGCCCGGCCGCAAACAAGCGGGTACCGGCGCCGAGAGCCACTGGTGGAATTTGTTGCCGTACGTCTACGGACGCATTCCAGCGCTGCTGCAGATGGGAGGTGGGGGCCTCCAAGCCAGCCCAAACTACGACTTCATCACCACCCACCGCGACTACGTTAAGAACGCGTGGATCTACGACGCCCCGTACCTCGTATTTCGAAGTCAATGGAGCGAGCAGGTGCCGGCAGGCGACACCATCTTCCAAACCGATCACTACGAAGTCCGCAAACTCGCTGCACCCGGTCTGGTTTCGGCCATTCACGTCGTCGGCACGCTGCCCCCTGGATACCGCGGCGGCGAGTTAGGTCACGTGTTTGCGCTGGCGTGGCATAAGAGTTCGCTTGGATTGTCGAACCGCGCGTATGCATACGCCGGGTCCGGAGCGATTGGCCCTGCCCCTTCCGGCCGCGTTATCGACTATCGACGCCAAGAGTCCCCCGGAGCCGCCGCCGACATCGTTGCCCGAGTCGAAGCGTCTGCCCCCACCACGTTTTGCAT
Organism: uncultured Kofleriaceae bacterium; assembly: GCA_964419605.1. Classification (GTDB taxonomy): domain Bacteria; phylum Myxococcota_A; class Polyangia; order Haliangiales; family Haliangiaceae; genus JABFXX01. The sequence goes on from CAYQQM010000058.1 coordinate 20,322, forward strand.
CCGCGAAAGCTGGCACCCGCGCTGGCGCGCTTACGTCGATGGCATCTCCACTCCGATTCGCCGGGTCACGCCGGACTTTCCGGCGATCGACGTGGGCCCCGGCGCGCACACACTCGAGCTGCGGTTTGACCGTCCGTGTTGGACGGTTTTCATCTGGTTGCTATGGCCGGGGTTGATCCTCCTTGCGTGGACGATCCAGCGCACCACACGCCCGCAGCATTGGTAGCGTTCGCCTCACTTTGGTGGTGGATACTCTGCCACGGCGGTCGCCTGTTGCCATGCGCCTCGAAGCCGGACGCCGACAGCAACTCGATAGGTGTCGTAACCCGAGGTCGAGTGGAACGCAGATGCAGTAGCGCTTATGGCGTAGCACGTACCGCCCGACCAAATGCCGGGGCTGGATTTGGTTTCAAGTTGGGTGAACGCTGTCTCCGTGGACTTCTTGCGATAAATCGTGGTTAGGAGTCGCAGGTGTTGGCAGTCGTACGCGTTGTTCGGCCAGGTTCCGAGCGGACTAGCAGAGGACGGAATGTCGTACGGAGATCCCGCGAGAACTCGCTCCGGCGCAGTCGTGCTAAACTTGTAATCTACAACCCAGCGGCCACAGAAGTCCGCGGTGCTATATCGGTATCCACCGTCTGGACTTGGCGATGTGATCGCTCCCGTCGCACTCGTTACGTAGTGAACCTTGTCGGGCGTCGTGGTCTTGCAGCCGTCAAATAGAATGGCCGGATCGACAAACGTTAGGCTCGATTCGGCCGATTCTAACTCCGCCGGGTTGGCTTCCGGTTCAACCGCTGCACCGTCATCCACGCAGCCCGGCGCAAGCGGAAGGCATGTAGCCACAGCAGCGAAAATCATCGATTTGCGAACAGTCAGCATGGGAATCTCCTTTGCGCTGTAAACGCAAAGCCCCCAGGATCTTCCCAACAATTCTGCGCAAAGCAGATCCGTCACTCGGAAACGCGAACCGACGTACCGCTCCCGGCGTCGGCCCGCGGCATCGGCAGCACAAGCTTGAAGCTGTACAGTTGCCACTGCGTCGGCTTGGCGCTCCGTTCGAAACCAAAGACGATTCGCACGCCGCTAGCCCGTTCGAACTCCACAACCACGTCAAAGGTCGCTGAGCTACCCATCATTTTGGCTTCCGTGACGCGCAGGATGCGGCGATATGTTCCGAGCGTGGCGAGGTTCTCGGAGACTATCGCGACAAACTTCGTCCGCGCTTGCTGACTGCGAAACACTTCGCTCGCCTGGTCCCAAACCAGTCCAGCGTTTCCATCGCGCAACTGCTCAAGAACCGTCTCGGCCACATTGCGCACATCGCACGTTGCGCGGCTATTTGGGTCTTTGCATACGGCCACTCGCTGCTCGCGCATCGCTTGGGTAATCTTAAGGTCGGGAGGGAGCTCGAGCCCGAACCCCAGAAGCTTCCAACGGCCCTGTTCCCAATGAAAGCTGATCGACCCCTTGCACACGCCACGGGTATACTTCGCCGTTAGCGATACGCGCCCTACCCTACCGGTCGGACCTGTGGTTACCAGGGTGTCGTTGATCGCCGTGATTTCAATGAACTTCCCCACGGTCATGTTCAGGTCCAGCATGTCCTCGGCGAACCGCTCCTTAGGAACCATTTCCTGAAACCGCGGCGAGGCAGTTTCGAAAACCTCATTGACTGCGGTTCCTCCTTTGCTAATCTCAATCAGTATTCGCTCCGCGTTGGGCCGAAAGTCGGGCAGAGCGTCACCACGCAGCTGCCAACCGACGATCGCCGCGATCCACGCGGCAACAACAACAAACCCGACCAAAACGCTGCGAACCAAAAGTCTGCCTCGCCGCGTACGTGCAACGCGAGGCAGCGCGTGGATCGATTCGCCAGCTTTTGTTAAGCCGTCGCCGATCTTGCCAACGCTGGAACCCACCAGGGGCACATGGGTGGTCAGCTCGCCGAGTTTCGAAACGCCTTCGCCGATCGTTTCGAGGCCGGCACCGATCGCTTCGACCCCGCCCGTCATCGCATCCGAAAGCCGACGACTTCGCGCCGGACCCGTCGCCGCTTCTGTGGGTCCGGCGTGTACACGACCACTGGAAACTTCTACGATTTCACGAACCGACTCCCGCTCGGCGGGCTGTGAGTTCGCTACGGTGAGTTCCGATGGATCTCGCTCCGGTCCTGCCACGTCTCACGGAGTATGGCACGGCGCGCGCTCCGATCCACGCGCCGGGCGGTTTTGCGCTACGTCCTGCCTCGCAGGTGTACACTGTTAGCTGAGGATCTAGCGAGAGCATCGTGCGGAGCGAAGCAGCACCAGGATCGAAGCGAAGCCTCGGCCTCCGCGGCACGCTGACGCTTTTCACGCTGTGCGCCATCGCCGCCGCGGTGGCGATCGGTGGCATTTCATGGTGGGGGCACGAGCGCGGCACGACGACCGCCACCGAAACGTTCGTCGCAAAGGACGTGACTGCGGACATCCTTCCGCCACCGATGTACCTCATCGAAATGCGGCTGGTTCTCTCGGAAGCTGCCGAAGGATCCATGTCGATGGACAAGGCGCGTCGGGAATTCGACCGCCTTCGAACCGAATATGACAGGCGCGCCAGCTATTGGCGGGAATATCCTCCGCATGGCTTGGAGAAGAAGTTGCTAGGAGCACAACACGACGCAGCAGTGAAGTTTATGGTGCTCGCCGCCTCGGCACTAGAAGCCATGGAGCACGCTGAAACTCCCGAAACCCGAGCGGCATCGCTGCGCGCCGCCAACGAGGCGTATCGCGTACATCGCGCTGGCGTAGACGATACATTGCGCGAGGCCAATGCGTTCGTCTCCCGATCGCTGGAACAGTACAATAACACGGCTAGGCTCGTGCGAACGATACAGGCAGTTGTTCTCCTTACAGTCCTGGTGCTTCTGGTGCTACTGGGATGGTGGATCGGAAGATCGGTGTGGGCTGCAGTTGGCGGTGAACCAGAAGATGCCGCTGCGGTTGCACGCGCAGTCGTTCGCGGCGACCTGTCCGTGGCGGTTCCTGTGCAACCTGGCGACCAGCACAGCATCATGGCCTCGATGCACGAGATGTTTGTTTACACCGCCCTTCACGACGGGCTCACCGGCAGCTACAACAGGACCGGTTTTGAGCGCGCGGCAACGCGACTGTTCGACGGGCAGCCGCACACGTTACCCGCATCCATCATCATCATCGACCTCGACTACTTTAAGCCCATCAACGATATCGCAGGCCATGCAGCCGGCGACACGATGCTCATCAAAGTGACCCAAGCGGTCACCGCATTGGCGCGGGCTTCCGACGTAGTTGCTCGCCTGGGTGGCGACGAATTCGGCGTTTTGCTGCCGACCTGCAGCGCTCAGCACGCTCTCGTCGTCGCCGAGAAGATCCGACTCGCCATCGAAAATCTCTCCTTTCCATTCAATGGCCGTGATCTGAAGCTGGGAGCCAGTTTGGGAATCGCCGAACTCAACGATTCTCACACCACAGCTGCGGCGTGGATTGCCGACGCCGATCACAGCTGCCTGACCGCAAAACGCGACGGACGCGGCGTTGTTCGTACCAGCGGTGTCATCGGGGGCGTCGCTCCGTCCCTATCCAATGCGTAAGCGCCCTACGTACAGCCCACCGCAAGTTCGTGACCACCCGGGCCGCCGATCCATCGCCGATCGCTTCGTTATGCTCCGTCGCGCTACCGCCAGTAGCGCTTACTCCGCAAGCCTCGCGCTCGGCGCGGCTCGGCAACCGGGGTGGTCACCAACTTACGGTGAGCTGTACTAAGCGGCCGGGGATGATTGCAATGCTATAGATGGGCCCGTGGACGGGTTCAGCGAACTCACGCGCGCGTGGTTTACGCGCAACTTCGCCGCTCCCACCGACGTTCAGAAACGCGGCTGGGCCGCGATTGCGGCGGGGCGGCACACGCTGATGCTAGCGCCGACCGGTAGCGGCAAAACGCTCGCCGCGTTTTTGTGGTGCTTGGATCGACTCATGCTCGATGATCGCTCGAACGCAAAGACCCGCGCGGTCTATGTATCGCCGATCAAAGCGCTCGCATACGACATCGAACGCAACCTCCGTGCGCCGTTGGTCGGATTGCAGGCACTCGGTGCAGACAACCAAATTTCGATCGATGTCCGAACCGGCGATACCACCGCCAAAGAACGCGAACGCCAGCGAAAAACGCCGGGGCAAATCCTGATTACCACGCCCGAGTCGCTCTATCTCCTACTCGCTGGGCGTTCGCGCGATCGGCTTCGCACCGTGGACACAATCATTGTCGACGAAATTCACGCCCTCGCGCCGACGAAACGCGGCATTCACCTCGCCTTATCGCTCGAGCGCCTCGCACACCTGGTGACAACATCCGGAGGTGCCGATCCGCAACGCATCGGCCTGTCCGCAACTCAGCGGCCCCTATCGGAGGTTGCCCGGTATCTCGGGGGCGATCGACCAGTCGAGATTGTCGACGCCAGCACTGCGCCAGCACTCGACCTCCAGATCGTGGTTCCGACCTCAAATGTGGTCAAGTCGGCCACCGCTGCCAACCCTGATCTAATCTATCCACAGCTACTGGAGTTGGTGGTTGCCCACCGATCCACCATCATCTTCTGCAACTCGCGGCGGTTGGCCGAACGCACTGCGCAGGAACTAACCCAACTTGCGATCGCTCGCGGCCTTTTTCCCACCTCGCAGCGACCGGGCGATGCTGCAAGCTCTAATGAAAACGACGCTGTCGACTCCGCGACGTTCGTGCGCGCTCATCACGGATCTGTGTCACGCCAGCAGCGCCTAGAGATCGAAACCGCACTCAAAGCAGGCCGGCTGCGAGCGATTACCGCGACGTCGTCGCTGGAGCTCGGGATCGATATGGGGGCCGTCGATCTCGTGCTGCACGTCGAGTCACCGGGTGCAGTTTCCCGAGGCCTGCAACGTATCGGACGCGCTGGACATCACGTCGGCGGCACCAGCGTCGGCCGGATCTTTCCGAAGTTTCAGGGCGACCTGCTCGAAGCTGCAGTAGTCGCGCGCGGCATGCTCGATGGCGACGTCGAAACAACTCGCGTTCCCGGCCCAGCCCTCGATGTTTTGGCCCAACAAGTTGTTGCCATGGTCGGTGACGAGCCGTGGTCTGTCATCGAGGCGGAGCGGGTGATCCGCCGAGCGGCAAGCTACCAGGAGTTGTCGCGCGACGCGTGGACGGAAGTCCTCGACATGCTCGCGGGGCGCTACCCAAGCGATGCATTCGCGGAGCTGCGCCCGCGTTTGACTTGGGATCGGCAGCGCAACGTCCTGTTCGGTAGAAAGGGCGCGCGTTTCCTATCGGTGCTGTCCGGCGGAACCATCCCCGACCGAGGTCTTTACGGAGTCCACATCGGCCCAGCAGGGCCTAAGGTTGGCGAGCTAGACGAAGAGATGGTCGCCGAAAGCCGACCGGGCGAGACCTTCATTCTCGGCGCCTCCACCTGGCGAATCGATCAAATCACGTTCAACCGCGTGATTGTTTCCCCTGCCCCCGGCGAGCCGGGAAAGATGCCTTTTTGGCGCAATGAAGGGCCCGGACGCCCCGCCGAGTTAGGACGAGCGCTCGGTGCGTTGTGCCGCCAGCTCGACGAGCGCATCAGCGCCAGTCGGCAGGACGCGCAATCTTGGCTCGAGGTCGAGTATCGATTGGCTCCCATGGCCGCAGAGAACCTCATCCAATACATCGTCGAACAGAGAGCGCACTCAGGACGCGTCCCGACCGATCGCGCGTTCATAGTCGAACGATTTCGCGACGAACTTGGCGACATGCGGGTATGCGTGTTGTCGCCTTTTGGTAGCCGAATCCACGCCCCATGGGCATTTGTGCTCGCGCATCAACTGGAAGCAAAGCTCGGCTATCCCGTGCAACCGCGATGGACCGATGATGGCATTTCGCTGCGCTTCGCCGATGGCGACGCTATCCCTGCAGACGAGGAACTGTTTCCTGCCCCGGAGGTCGTCGAGCGCTTGGTGATGGAAGAACTCGCCCGCTCAAGCATCTTCGCCCAACACTTTCGAGAGAACGCTGCCCGCGCATTGCTACTTCCCCGACGTCGCCCCGGCAGTCGGACGCCATTGTGGATGCAGCGCTTGCGCGCGCAACAACTCATGGCTGTTGCGTTGCGGTTCCCGTCCTTTCCCATCACTCTCGAAACGTACCGCGAGGTCATGTGCGATGTGTTCGATCTACCCGCGCTGACAGCGTTGCTGCGCGACGTAGCGTTGGGCGCGATGCGAGTAGAGTCCGCAGCAACTCGCACCGCATCGCCATTTGCCCGGTCGTTGGTATTTGACTACACCGCGGCGTTGCTCTACCAGGGCGATACTCCGGTCGCTGAACGTAAAGCTCTCGCGCTAACGCTCGATCGCACCTTGCTCCGCGAATTAATCGGGGAGAGCGAAACGCGCGACCTACTCGATCCCCAAGTCATCGATGACGTCGAAACAACGCTTCAGCAGCTCGCTCCCGACCAAAAGGCCCGATCGCCCGACGAAATCCACGACGTGGTTCGTCGGCTCGGCGATCTTAGTGCGAGCGAGATCGAAGCCCGCTGCTGTTCCGAGGTCGGCGACGCCCAGGCTGCAATTTTGCAACTGGCCAACGCACAACGCCTGGTATCGATTCATCTCGCGGGGGAAGCGCGCTTCATTGCCCTCGAAGATGTAGCTCGCTACCGCGATGCGTTTGGCATTGTGCTGCCCGATGGCCTGCCGACCGACCTACTCCAACCCACGAGCGATCCGTTGGTCACGCTCGTAGAACGCTGGGTCCGCACCCATGCATTGGTTGAACCAGTCGACATAGCGCGCCGGTGGGGCATACCGCTCGATGTCGTCGATCGATTACTGCAAACGCTGGCAGAAAAAGGGCAGTTGGTTCGGGGTCAGTTGGGCCTTGGCGCAGAGTCCGCCTGCGATCCAGAGGTCATGCGCAAATTGCGCCGCCGTACGCTGACAAAGCTACGCGCACAGATTGCACCGGTTCCGGCCGCGAACTACGCCGACTTTCTCGTTCGCTGGCAGGGGGTACACACACCGCGCCACGGTGTCGCGGGGCTCCAGGAGGCGCTCATACGCCTCGAGGGCGTCGCGCTGCCGTTCAGCGAACTGGAAGCGTCCATCTTGCCAGCTCGCGTTGCAGACTATCATCCTCGCATGCTCGACGACTTGGGTGCGGCGGGCCAACTCGTGTGGATCGGCGCAGGCGCTTTGGGGGCGAAGGACGGCCGAGTCATGGTGCTTCGACGTGCACGGGCACGAGAACTCGCACCAGACCCGGGGCTGATCGCTAACCGATCGGCCACCCACGACCGAATCGAACGTCATCTGGAACAGGTCGGCGCATCGTTCTTCGTCGCGATCGAAGCGGCAGCCCAGGCGCCCCGTGCCGAGGTCGTCCCAGCGCTATGGGATCTTGTATGGGCGGGACGCGTCACCAACGATACGTTTGGTTCGCTGCGCTCGCGTTCCGCGCCTCGCAGTCGACGCACCGCACCGCACGCAGCATTCGGAGGACGGTGGTCGCTAGTCGAGGCGCTTGGCGCTGCGCCTCCATCCACCACCCGCGCGCATGCCCGAGCGGTCGCTATGCTCGAACGATGGGGTATCGTTAACCGCGCAAGCGCGCGCGCGGACGAGATCAGTGGCGGATTCTTGGCGCTCGCAGAAGTATTTCGGGCGATGGAAGATGCAGGCACGATTCGGCGCGGGTTCTTTATCGAAAATCTCGAGGGTGCCCAATACGCGTGGCCCGCAGCAGTCGACCGACTGCGCGAGCCGAGTTTCGGTCACGCTCCGCATGTCGCCGTGGTTGCCGCCGTCGATCCAGCCTGCGCCTGGGGCAGCGTCTTGGAATGGCCCGAGTTCGCGGATCGCGAGGCCAAGCCGGCGCGGCGGGTTGGCGCAAGCGTCGTCTTGGTCGATGGCGCACTGGCGCTTTGGGTCGAATCCAAAGCAAAGCGGATATCCACGGCTTCCCTTCCCGCCGAGATCATCCAGTTGGCGTTGACCGTAGGCATCCCCAAGCTCGCCGCCGCCAAGCGTCGTCGTGACATTCTTGTGCATACGATCGACGGTCAACCGGCCGCTGCCTCGCGATGGTGCCCGGCACTGATCGCAGCTGGAGCACGTATCGATTATCGCGGCATCGCGGTTCGCGGCAAGGACGGATGAAATGGGTCAGTCGGAGTGCGAGACCGCTTACATCTCACCTCAAGTTCACCCATGTAGGTGAGTGCAATCGCTACTACCCACTCAAAGTGGCGGTGAGACATGCAATGATGAAACAAAGGAGATTCGCGGTGAAGCTATTTCTAACGTATTGCTCGTTAATTGCCGCAGGGGTGGGATGCGCGAAACAAGAGAGCACTCTGACCTCAGCCGACTCGCAAAACGCGGGGCTCGCGCTCGCCGCCGGAGTTGAGGACAGCGCCGCCCAATTCGGACCGATGACCACGTCGCAATTCGCCCCTGGGTGTGTCTCGCTCAGCGGTAATATCGCGGACCCCGATCTCGATCGCATTCCTACAAGTGCAACGCTGACGTTCAATTGTTCACAGACACTTTTCGGATATACCGGAATGGTAACAGGCACTTTGATGGTCGTAGACGATCAACCAAATGCAATTGCTTGGGCATTTACGGGCAGTGCGAACCTGAACAGCTCGCTAACCGCTCCGTCGAGCGCGTCGATCTCCAGCGCGCGATCGGGTCAGCTCGTGGGTACGCAAAATTCACCCGCGGGCCCGTTTCGCCTGGCGCGAACGTTGGATGTAACCACAACGTTTCGGGCCGCAAACGGTCAGTCGATCGATGTCGTGGAAGACACCGATTGGTCGGTCACCTACACCCCACAAGTTACTTGGAAGCCTGGAGAGGTCGTGGTCAACGGGGCCCTTGCGGCTTCCGGGATCTGGAACGTGTCCGTGGGATCCCGATCGGCGAATGCAACCATCGCCACGCCGACTCCGCTCACAATCAGCCCTGGATGCGGCACCCGCGTCACGGCGGGAACCGTGACGGGAACCTTCGAGGGCGGAGGCAAGATGAACACGATAAACGTTACGTGGACTGGATGCGGGCAATCGACTGTAACGTTTACCCAAAGCTAAGTGCCGTACCCTGCACCTACAGCGAACTCAGTGCAATCCACACCAGGCCGCCAAAGGCGAGCGCCATCACAGCAATCGCCACGTAGAATGCAGTCGAATACCGCCTTGTGCAGGCCACGACGACAGGACACGGCGGCAGATCCGCGGTTAGATGGTGCTCCGCTGGATCGCGAAAGCGCACTACGACATTGCCGATTTCGATGGTCGACCCGTCGCGAAGGCTAGCCTCGCGCACACGAGCGCCATCAACCTTGGTCCCATTCTTTGAGCCGAGGTCGACAACCCGCACGCCATCCCAGCCGCGGCGAATCTCGGCGTGACACTTGGATAAGTCGGGGTCTAGAATCACCCATGATGCTTCGCTGCCGCGGCCGAGCACGAGAACCGAGTCCGGTGGTTCGAGCGGGCGTTTGGCACCGACGCTGGGACCAGATTCAATTTCTAGGGTTGGCTCGCCATCGCTGCCGAGCAAGTTGCGCATAAGCTCACGCGCTAGGCTCACCGTGCGTTGCGGCGGCGCCGCAACCGCACCTGGCGGCGCCGGCGCAACCCGCACGGAATAACGACCCACAGTAAAGGATTGGCCCTCGCCAATTGGCCCGGAGCTCTCCGCGGTGCGAAAAGTGCCGCGGTCGATGCGAATGTGATCGGGTCGAGCCGCCGATGCAGGAAGCCGCACCCGCGCCGTCGGATCGCTGCCGATGACAAAGCTGACATCATCTACATCGATAGTCCCGGCTCGGCCGGGGTTATCAGCACTCCCATGGGATCCGGACCGCCCCTCCTCAGCTACTTCAATTCTCAGCACCGCTCAAAACAGCTTACGCCGGTAGCGCCGCCAACATTCCCCAAACACAACATCCTAAACTGTGGAGTTATTTCGGGTATTTATAGTGCGGGCGCGGACAGCGCGACCGGAGATGCCTTTCATCGCTGCGATAATGCCTGGACCAGCTGCTCCGCCGTCGCCAGTGCGCGATCGGTGTCGTCGTCGAGAAGCAAAATGTGTCCCATTTTTCGGCCAGGGGCGGGCAATTCTTTGCCGTAGATGTGCAGTTTCGCCTCCGGCCGAGCGAGCACGTGGCGCCAGGCCGGCGGACCATGGGACCACAGGTCGCCGATTAGATTCACCATTACCGCTCCGGATAGCGAGCGCGGGTCGCCCAGCGGCAGTCCGCAAATCGCTCGGACGTGCTGCTCAAACTGCGACGTTGCACAACCGCCCCACGTGTAGTGACCGCTGTTGTGAGTGCGTGGCGCAATCTCATTGACGAGCAGTTGGCCGTCGGCAAGTTCGAACATCTCGACCGCCATCACGCCAACGTGTCCGAGCGCAGCGGCGATCTTCAGCACGATGTCGTCGATCCGTCGCGCAGTCTCCGGCAATATTGCTGCCGGAGATCGCGTCGTGTGCAATACGTGCTTGCGGTGAACATTTTCGGCAATCGGAAATGCGCGCACTTCGCCGTCAACACCGCGCGCGATGATGGCCGAAATCTCCCGCACGAACGGAACCACCTGTTCGACGACCGCCGGAGTGCCGCGCAGCCAGCTCAGCGCAGCGGCACATTGCGCCGGTGACGACACGCGCATTTGTCCTTTCCCGTCGTAGCCGGCCCGGCGATGCTTGACAATTGCAGTGCCGCCAAAGTGCGCCACCGCCTCGTCGAAGTCCTCCCCGACGGGACGCCATGCGGCTTGTTCCACGCCGAGTCGATCGAGAAATTGCTTCTGGACTTGTCGATCTTGGATCGTGCGCAACACCCCCGACCCGGGACGAACCGGGACCACGCTCTCGATCGCGTCGAGAATGTCCGCGGGAACGTGCTCGGTGTCTAACGTCACCACGTCGACCTGCTTTGCCAGATGAATGGCAGACTCCAGGTCGTCGAGCGCTCCCACGACCACGCCATCGGAAACTTGAGCAGTCGGACAGCGAGGATTCGGATCGAGCACCACGATGCGGTAGCCCATGCGGCGCGCCGCCAGAGCCATCATTCGGCCGAGCTGGCCACCGCCGAGCACCCCGATCGTTCCGCCCGGCAACACGGGTTGTGCCGTCACGGCAGCGAATCTCCGAGAACTCGGTCGGTCTGTGCCGCGCGATAGCGGTCGAGCTTTCCGGCGAGTTCGAGATCGTGCAGTGCGAGCATCGCCGCGGCGAGCAAGGCGGCATTCACCGCTCCTGCCTCGCCGATCGCCAATGTCCCCACGGGGATGCCCTTCGGCATTTGGACGATTGACAACATGGAATCCAGACCGCTCAGCGCGTTGGACTTCACCGGAACCCCAAGTACCGGCAGCCGGGTTTTGGCGGCGGCCATCCCCGGCAAGTGCGCCGCACCGCCAGCGCCAGCGATAATTACGTGGAGGCCGCGCGACGCCGCGCTCTCCGCGTAACTAAACAGC
>CAYQQM010000059.1:0-31151 GCA_964419605.1 uncultured Kofleriaceae bacterium
ACCTTGACGATGTTCGAAAGCGATGAGGTCGAAATCGTCGAGGGTAGAGTCGACGACTACGTTGCCGTCAAACGCAACGGTGGGGTCAAGGACAACGTCAAACGCGGTCCGGGGTCATGAACTGAAATCGTTTTCAAACCCGATAGCTTACGCTTAAGTGAGTGGCATTGGCCCTAGTAGCCGCCGCGAATCACCAGTTCATCCACTTCGCCGCGCTTGCTTGCGTTGGAGTTGATCGCTCGGGAACAGCGGACCCTTTCGATTCGCAGCCCCTTATAGAGACTGCGGATGAGCGGAGTGTCGCTGTTGGACAACATGACTCGACAGCCGCGCGCGATGAGCAGCCTTGCCGTGTTCGCAAGTTCGCGCTGGTCGTGCTCGCCAAATCCGTTGGCACTGTAACTTGTAAAGTTTGCGGTCGACGTAATCGGGTCGTACGGCGGATCAAAATAGATGAAGTCACCGGCTCTAGCGTCTCGGGTTGCGGCCTTGTAATCGTCACACCGCAACTCGGCGCGAGCCAGCACGTCAGACGCGGCTCGCAGCGCGCTTGGGACGCAAATCGGCGGGTGGGCGTAGCGACCGATGGGCACATTGAACGCACCCGAGCGATTGACGCGCCACAGGCCATTGAAACAAGTCTTGTTGAGGTAAATGAACGCCGCCGCTCGATCCGCCGCCGGCCACAGCGCGGCGTCATCGTTCCACTTGGCGCGCATCGCGTAGTAATGAGCTTCGCTGTGCGCCTCGCGATGAAACTCCAGCCGAGAAATCACGCCCGCCGCATCCGCCGCGAGGGTCGCGTACAGCCCGATGAGGTCGCGATTGGAATCAGCGACAACCGCTCGCCGCGGCGCCAATCGAAAGAACAGTGCAGCTCCGCCCGCAAAAGGCTCGTAGTAGCGATGGTAGTGCGACGGCACTCGAGGCAACAGTTCGGGAAGCAACTTGGTTTTTCCGCCAACCCACTTGATTACGGGGCTGACAACGACATCCACGCGCGATGCGCGTCGAATTCGCGCAATGCGCGTTCCGGTAGCCATAAAATGATCGTGGGACTCCACGCTGGGCGCTTCCAGTTTTCGGCAATGCCTGCGCGCACTTCGATAAGGCCATCGATAATCCCGGCCGCGCCGGGGTGCGCAGCACTCCCGCTGAGGGAGTGCTGAGGTGGGACGCGCCGGCGATGCCACACGGTGCGACAACGTTCATGGTTTTCGTACAGTGGCGACGAATTCTACAGGACATTTTCTGTTGTCTTTGGTCCGATTACCCATCAACCTTTGCCGATGTCTCGGTTGGTCGGCGCGGCAATCGCGATCCAGCTGGCTCACGGATGTGCCGGCGGCGTTCCAGGTGGACAGGGAGTTCCGATCGCGGACGGAAGCCCTGGAACCGACGGGGCAATCCTGGACTCACCGATTCGCCCCGCGCATGAATTCCCATTGCGCATTTCGGCAAACGGAACGTCGCTCGTGTCGGACAATGGAGCGCCGTTTCATATTCACGGCGAGGCGGCCTGGTCCCTGATCATCCAACCCAGCCTTCAAGGCGCGCAGATGTATCTCGCCGATCGAGAACGGCGAGGCGTCAATACCATTTTGGTCAACCTGATCGAGCACAAGTTCTCCGACCGACCGCCTGCAAACGCCGCTGGCGATGCCCCGTTCAAGACGCCGGGGGACCTTTCCACACCAAACGACGCGTATTTCTCCCATGCCGACAACGTTCTGGACCTCGCAGCAAAACACGGTATCGCCGTGATGCTGTTTCCCGCCTATCTCGGCTTCGCCGGAGGCGACGAAGGGTGGTTTTCGACGATGTCGCAGCTGAGCGCGGAGAAGTGTCGCAGTTACGGCGACTACCTGGGGCATCGTTACGCCGCGCGGACGAATCTCATTTGGATGTGGGGCGGAGATTTCACCCCGCCTTTGGGCTCAGCCGGCGAACGCTGCATGAAGGCAATCGCCGACGGGATCCGGGCCGCGGCCCCGAACGCGCTCGCGTCTGCGCACTGGAAACAGGAGACCACGTCGCGAGACGAGACGACATTCGCTGCAATGGTCGACCTCGTCGGAGTGTATACGTACGCGAACGCGTTGGCGCTTTGCCGCTCGGCTCGCAGCTTGTCGCCCAAACGCCCCACGTACCTGATCGAAACCACGTACGAGAACGAGCGGGGTGTTGCACTCGCCGAGATTCGCGCTCAGCAATGGCGCGGTCTCATCGGATGCGGTGCAGGGGAGATTTCCGGAACCAATCCGATTTGGCGATTCGGGATCAGCTGGGCGGCACAACTGGATTCGCCCCTGTCCAAGGCCCAAACCCGACTGCACGAAATCACCAGCGCGGTGCGAATGGCCGACCTCCTCTATGACAATCTGCTCATCGCCTCGGGTCGCGGTACTGGAGCTTCGGAAGTCGTTTCCGGGCGCACCGGCGACGGAACCCAGGCCATCATCTACCTTCCTCAAGGCGCCGCTACGACCATCGGCGTCGACCTGTCCCAGATGGCCGCGCCCGTCACTGCGACATGGCACGATCCCACCGCCGCACAAACATTGCCAGCGGGTTCCGGCTTGACCGGGAACCGAACCTTCACTACCCCCGGCGCCAACGCCAATGGAAGCCGGGACTGGGTACTCGTGTTAAACACCGGACCGTAGGCGCGCAGGGGCGCGCGATAACCGCAGCTCCGCGGCGTACTCCGCGGCTCCGCGCGACTATACTTCCGCCTATCGTGTCGCCCCGTGATAACCCTTCTTCGCCCCGACGGAAGTCCCCTTTGGGGGCGCCTCCAGAGAAGTCGGCTTGGGGGGCCCGGCGTCGGCGAAAAGTCCGTTGGGCCCGCCGGGTGCGTCGGATGGGGCTGGCGTGGGACAACGCGCTAGAAATTGCCCGCGTTGGGCGGCTTACGGCTCCGTATGGCGCACCATTCGAAGTGGTGCACGACGAGCGGGTGTACCGCTTGCGACGCTACGCTCCCAATTCTGAGGCAACCGGTCGCATCGCAGCACCATTACTTCTGGTTCCACCACTCATGGTGGCTTCCGAGGTCTACGACATTTCCCCCGATGTCAGCGCGGTTGCGTATCTCACGCGCGCGGGCGTTGATGTGTGGCTCGTCGATTTCGGCGCTCCGGAACGCGCTCAGGGCGGTATGGAGCGCACGCTCGACGACCATGTTCGCGCGGTCAGCGAGGCTGTGGACCGTGTTTATGCGGCCACGGGCCAGAACGTCCATCTCGTCGGCTATTCGCAAGGCGGTATGTTCTGCTACCAGGCGGGGGCGCTGCGCCGGTCGGCCAACGTGGCATCGATTGTCGCGATGGGAAGTCCGGTCGACTTGCGGCGCCAACTGCCGCTCGATGACAGCGCCATGGAACACCTCACCGCCGGACTGCGCGCCGCGATCGCGTGGCCGCTTGCCCGCATCGAAGGCTTGCCTGGCGCATTCACCTCCACCGGTTTTAAGTTGCTCTCGGCGCGCAAGGAGATCGGCCAAATCGTCGACTTCGTGAAGAACCTGCACGACCGCTCGGCGCTGGAGAAGCGCGAAGCGAAGCGGCTATTCCTGGGCGGAGAGGGCTTTGTGGCGTGGCCCGGACCTGCGTTCCGCAAGTTCGTCGATGACGTGATCGTTGGCAATCGCCTGACCGCCGGAGGATTCGTCGTCGATGGTAGGACCGTGACGCTTGCAGACCTGACGTGCCCGATCTTGTACTTCGTCGGTACCCGCGACGCGATGGGCCGCCCGGGTTCGGTCCGAGGCATTCGCCATGCAGCTCCACACGCAACTCGCATGTACGAATTGCTGCTCAAAGCCGGACATTTCGGCCTGGTAGTAGGTTCAACGGCGCTATCCGTCACGTGGCCGAGCGTCGTGGCCTGGATCCAGCACGTGGCGGGGGAAGGCCCGCTTCCCGCCACGGCGTTCGACGTCCGCGCCGCTCAACACGCGACAGCGCCGCCGCTTGAACACGACAGCGGCCTCGACGATAGCTGGGACGTCGAGGCCCAGGGCGATTCAACGCTGGAATTTGCAAAACACTTTGTGGCCAAAGCCGCCCGTGTCGCCATCGATCAGGTGAACTCGCTGAGCGAGAATTTCGGCCACTATATCGACCATGTTCGGTGGCAATTGCCGAGGATTTCGCGGCTGGCCACCATGCGCGACGACACGCTCGTATCGGTCGGACACACGCTAGCCAGCCAAGCAAAAACCATCGGCGACCACACGTTTTTCCTGTGGCGCGGCCGAGCATTTACGTACGCCGATGCCAACAAGCGCGTCGATGCCGTGGTGCGAGGACTTATCGCGTGCGGGATTGCGCCAGGACAACGCGTCGCAGTGATGATGAAGTCCCGACCATCACATCTTTCAGTGGTTTGCGCGCTCAATCGACTCGGCGCGGTAGCGGTTCTGCTTTCGCCCGACACGTCGGACCAGATACTACCCCGCGCGCTCGAGCTGGCCGAAACCAGCGTTGTGGTCGCGGATCCGGACACGGCGGCCAAAGCGCAGGCACAGGCGGGTACTACCGTTTTGGTCCTGGGCGGCGTGGGCGAACAAGGCGACCTACCTCCCGGCGCCGAGCGAGGCGTCCGAACGGTTCCGAAAGGCGCAATCGACCTCGAAGCCATCGATCCTGACGCCGTAGCGATTCCCGCCGACTACAAAGCCAACCCAGGTCTCGCGCGCGATCTTGCGATGATCTTCGTATCGCTGGGTCCCGATCAGCAGCTCCGCGCCACGCACATTACGAACCAACGTTGGGCGTTTTCTGCGCTCGGTGCCGCTGCGGCTGCAACGCTAACCGTGCGCGATACCGTGTATTGTTGCCTTCCACTCCACCACCCGTCGGGAACCCTGGTGGCCGCCGGCAGTGCGCTTGCCAGCGGCGCGCGCCTGGCCCTTGCCTCGCATTGGAGCGAGCAGGCGTTTTGGGATGAAGTGCGGCGCTATGGGGTTACAGTCGTCTACTACGCAGGAGAAATGTGTCGGATTCTCGTCGATGCACCGCCGCGGCTCGGCGAAAACAACAATCCGATCCGACTGTTTGCCGGTTCAGGTATGCGACCCGACGTTTGGCGACGGGTCGTCAAACGTTTTGGGCCGGTTGCCGTGCTGGAGATGTACGCCGCAACCGAAATCAGCGCGGTGCTCGCGAACACAGCGGGCCAAAAGATCGGTTCAGTCGGACAGCCGCTCCCTGGCAGCGCCGAACTTGCGCTGGTGGCGTGGAACGCCGATGAAAACCGCGTGGAGCGCGGCGACGACGGTCGAATCGTGCGCGCGCGAATCGACGAACCCGGGATGCTGATTTGCAAAATAACCGACGACGATACCCGCCAACCCCCGTCGCAAACGACTCGCACCCCGTCGACCCTTGCGACCCTTGCGACCCTTGGAAGTCCCCGACGGGGGGGAAGTCCCCGAAGGGGGTCGGAGCCGGGGTTAGCGAGCGCCGCCGTCCACGCCGATTCCGACCCGTTCCTCCGCGACGCATTTGCAGTAGGTGACCGGTGGTTTGTCACCGGTGACCTCATGACCGTCGACGCTTCAGGCGACCATTGGTTTGTCGATCGCCTCGATCAAATGATTCACACGCAAACCGGTCCGGTCGCATCGCGTCGTATCGAAGACGCGATCTATGCGGCCGGGGGAGTTGCGCTATGCGTTGTCATCGGCGAGCGCCAGGATGAACACGAGATTGCGATTGCTGCCATCCAGCCCGGGCCTCGCCTCGACCTCCCTGCCCTGTCGGCAGCTGTGCTCGCTTTGCCGGAAAACGCCCGTCCCCAGAGGATCTACGTCATCGACCACATCGCGATGAACGAGGGCTTCCGTCCCATCAAGCGGGGAACCCTGCACCGCGAAACCAGTCGACGAGCATGCGACTACGTTTGGGACCGCCGCAGCGAGCGCTACGTCGTTCCTTCAGGCCCTGTGGGAACAACGCCAAACGCGGGCGAAATCTAGGCGTACGAACTTGCCCTGACTCTGCTCGGACCGCCAAAATGGTATGCGGTGGCCATCATCGACCGAAAGCACCCGCGCTACGCTCACGAGGTGGTGGTGATCTTCCATCTTCCAACCGAGATCTGCGAGGGACGCACGCGCAACATCTCGCGCGGCGGCCTGTGCGCAAACCTCGCGAATGCACTCCCGATAGGGGTCAATTGCGATGTCAGCATCGTGTTAATGTTCGACGACAACGTGCATTCAGAGGCGCTGCGACTTCCCGCGCGCGTTGTCTGGTGCACTGCGATCGACGACGCGCATCACATCGGCGTTGCGTTTCGCCCGCTCGAAGCAAACTTGCAGGAACATCTCGCAGTGTACATGGGCTACTTGGAGAACAAGGGCAGCGAAAAACAGGCTCGCTCTGTGCCGGTAGACGAGCGATTTCAGTAGCTGAATTCGGCCTGACTCGGGGGCACCCTTGCGCTCGCTACATGGGCTCGCGTCTGCGTGCCAGTGGCACGATGTTCGGCAACGGGATTCCGTTCAGGGCGGGATTCCGTACG
Source organism: uncultured Kofleriaceae bacterium (assembly GCA_964419605.1). Lineage (GTDB taxonomy): Bacteria > Myxococcota_A > Polyangia > Haliangiales > Haliangiaceae > JABFXX01. Next base: position 6,532 of record CAYQQM010000059.1, read on the forward strand.
TGGCATTCCGTACCTGGGCAGACGCGCCCCGTGGGTGGGGTGAACAGTCCCACAAATGGGGACAATCCCCCCATCCGAAGGCATCGGCAGCTCGCATCTACGCATAGTTGACGACCAACTGGCTGGCCTCCGTAGGCATGCGAATTGAATTGCGATTTTACTTGGCAATGCAACTGCACGGGGTTTTCTAGTATATTCAGGTAGTTAACCAGATTTTCGCGTTGTCGTGAGCAGTGCTTGGTGATATGACGCGCGAATCAAAGACGAGACAGGAGACGTTATGGTCATGCGACGGGCGTTCAGCCAGCTCGGAATCTCGGTCACAGCATGCGTTGGGCTCGGCGGAGCCTGCACCGTCGGTGGAAACAGCGAGGGTCCAAATGCCGCCGATCGCGACCCAGTGCTCGGCGCAAGCGCGGGCGGAGAAACGAACATCGTTTCAGACGGCTGGGCCGAAAGTCCGGTCCGCTTCGGCGACAACGTCAAGATGCTTAATTTTCGCCAGCTGAAGGCGGAAGTGGCCCGGGCCACAGGAATCGCCTCATACGACTGGGGCAGCAAGGGGGCCATTTTTGGGGAAGCCGACTTTACGTCCAGCTTTCGCGATGACAGAACCCCCAGCGCCACAAAGCTCATCACGCTTCGCAAGATTGCGTTTGACGTCTGCGGGAAAATGATGAAGGCAGAGGCAGCGACACCCAAGGTGTTTTCGGCGCTGTCTCCCAATGCCGCGCTAAGCGCGCAGGACGCAAAAGTGACAACGCAAGTGGCCTTGCTCTTCACCCGCTTCTTCCTAGAGGAACCAACAGCGGCCGAGGTCGAAGCATCGACCCAAGCACTTGTGGCCCAAGTTGCGGCGGGAGCGACGTCCAGTGCCGCGTGGGCGGGACTTTGTACCGGTTACCTGTCGAGCATGCGTTTCCTCTCGTATTGAGAGAGTCACCCCTTCCGAGAGCTGTACCGAAAGGAATCAGGAGGCACGAAATGAACCGTAGAAAATTTCTATCTGGCTCACTCGCCGCGGGCGCCGCGGCGGCTGCGTCCGGACTTCGCTTTGGGCGAGGCGGACTCAGCCTGGTAGGCCAGGCGCACAGTGCTCCTCCCACAGGACTTTTGGCGACTCCGTACCCCACGGTTGTCATCATGTTGCACGGCGGACTCGATCCAGCGATGCATCTGCTTGCCGTGCCAAACGGCATGCACGGAACCCAAACGTTCGTGAACCGAATGAGCGGAACCTCCGCGATCAAGGACACGACGTCTGGGCTGCGCTACTTCACGGGCAGCGTCGCCTCGACCGGCAAAGCGGATCTGGTGCCACATCTTAATGATATAGCCATGTTACGAGCCTTCAAGGGCGGCGGTCAGAGCCATGACGCCGTTGCAAAAGCGTGGTACGGCGACTACCCCTCAGCCAAACCTTCAACCCCGCGAAAAACCCCGTGGGCTCACTATGTCGCGTCCAAGTTCCGCGCTGCGGGATCGTACGTCCCGAAGCCGTGCGCGATCGTCTATCCAAACCAAGATCTAACCACGCACCTTTTTTTAAATTTCGCCGCCTACGGTAACCAGAGCCCAGATCCGTCGGTCGCGGCGGAGCGAGTCCTGCGTTGGGAAAGTTTCTTCGACTCCCTCTCCGGCGCAGGGCTGCCCCCGTTCGCTCAGCAAGACCCAGTATACGCACTCACACGCACGCTCAACGGCGGAACCTATTCCTCGGCTCAACCCGACGTTCGCAGCAAGTTTGAATCTGCAACAGCGGGCGCGGACAAGGTACTGTCGAACGTCTTTGGAAGCCCGGTGTGGCCTGCGCCGGCAAACGTGCTCACAGCACTGGGTGCTACGCCCGCGTCGTTCTCGGCTTCCATGGCCAACAAGAACACCCAATTCCCTGCGTTCTTCGCCTTCGCATTTCAGGCGCTGGCAAAGAATTTGTCACATGTGATTGGCATCAATAGTTTTGGCATTGCCGATAAGTTCGGATTGGGCATTGCCGACGCAAACCTAAGCTGGGACACACATACCAACAACTATCAAGGCCAAATGGTGTTGGGCCAAGAATTGTGGCCAGCGCTGGGCAAGTTCGTCGCTCTACTCAAGGCAACGGATTCGCCCATCGTTCCGGGCAAAAAGATGTTCGACACCACAAACATTTGGCTTCAGTCCGAAATGGGCCGGGCGCCTTACACCCAAGCTGACGGAAGTCCTGAAAAAGAGAAGTATCGATCGGGCACCCAGCATTGGTCCGACACGCAGGCGATGTTTCTCGGGGGAAGATTCAAGCGCGGCAAAGTTATCGGGGCGTTCTCACCGAAGTATCGCTCCACGCCGATCAACCTTGCGACGGGCGGCGAAGGCAGCGTTATTGTGAGTTTCGACCATTTGGTCGCCACCGTGATCAAGGCGTCGGGGGTTGACCCGGCAGGTTACATCAACACGCCACCGATCGATGCGCTCATCGACATGTCACTTTAGGAGCCCGGCATGAGACCCACGCGCCCCATCATCCAGTCCCCATCACCCCTGTTAGTTGCACTCATAGCCGCGTCTTGGACGGTTTCAGGTGCATGCGGTGGGGCGGGTAGTCCAAGCGGCGATCCGCCGGAACAACCCGAGGAAGCTGCGGCGACACAATCGATATCTGACGTGGCATGCCTCCGGAAAGCAGCGCTCGACCTCACCGAGAAAGGTCCATCGCCAGAGGACGTTGAGAACGTAACCTCGGGCGCCAAGTCACTAAGCGATGTGGTGAACGAATACCTCAGCTCGCCAGCGTTCTCCCAGGTAGCCTTGCATTGGTTCCTCGACAAATTCGAGCCGACATCACTCGTACCCGCGACCGCCGACAAACAAGAACCGGCACGAATTGCTCAGTACCTCATCGCGAATGACATCGACTTTCGCGAGCTCGTTACCGCTGAGTACTCCGTCGGCGCCGACCTGACGAAAAAACCGATAGGCCCCGCGGCAGCTGGCGTTCTGTCGACCCAAACCTATCTCTCGTCGTACACAGGCCTTGAAAATCGCAATTGGGCCGGTCAAGTTCTTCGAGGGCTTGCCGGCGTCGTCTTGGTTCCCGTATCAGAGGTTCCCGACGATATCGACTCTTCCAAAGCAGGTCTAGCAGCCAACCCCGCGTGCGCCGGTTGCCATGTTAATCCGATCTATGGTGTCGACTACGCTGCATCGTTCCACGATTGTTATGACGACAAAGGCTTGCCGGTCGCAGGTTGTGTACGTCAAAGCGACAGCCAGCTGCTCGGACAGACGGGCCGGACGCTCGCGGATCTCGGTAGGATTCTCGCCGAATCCGTCGAATGGCGCGCGGCGATGATCCAGACGTTCTACACACAGCTCGGCGGCCGCGAGATTGGGAAAAACGAGATCTCGCAATATCGCGACTATGAAGAAGCGTGGATCGCCGCCGACTACAAGCCAAAGGCGTTGATTAGGCAAATTGTAACTTCGTCACAATACTGTTCGCGCTAACTCCCCGACTTCAGTCAGCGAACCGTGGGTATTGGATATTGCCGATCCGCGCGTTGGTTGGTGAATATGGCTCAGCCTACGCGCCGATTCCCAGCGAGGCGCAGAGGGAGAAGCTGCCCGATTTCTCATTGAAGCGCCGGCCGAATCGTTGGTAGATACACGTGTGGCCCTGGGTGAAGTTGGCCGGCATCGCGCTGCGGAAGACCACCGGCTCGCCCCAGAGCCGCGAGAGGCGGTAGACACGCGGAACCCGGTCGCGTCTTTCCACATCATTCGGGCCGGCCTATCCGGATCGAGCAACCCGTATGGCGATCTTGCTGCCGACACCCTTCCAGCAACTCCGCAACGCGAAGAGTTCTCCGTATGGTGGGACTACGCGAATCCGGAGTTCTTAGCAGACCTTCGCAAGAGTGCAGACATCGATCTCGAACGAGTGTGGGAGGTCGGCAGCGAAGACATCAAGCGCATTCTGCAGCACATCGTGGATCACCCATTGGCCACCATGTTTGCGCTGGCACTCGGAACCGCCGCAAGCGCAGCACTCGGTCCACAGGGCCCAGTCATTGTTAGCGCGCTCGCGAATGCCGGAACCTTGACTCTAGCTCTTCGCAAGTTTCAAGAATGGATTGCTCAGGTCCGAGATTCGCGTGGCCACGAGGGCAAGATCCGAGCGTCGCAACAACCGCTCATCGAGGGTCTCCTGCTGGTGGCGAGTGCCCTAATTGGGCTCCCGCTCCTTCGTCGCCTGGCCCGCTCCGAGGAAGCCGGCGGCCAGCTCGCGTTGCGGCAGCCCGGCCAAGAGTTCCTCCCGGCCACTACCGCAAGAACGACCGTTGTCGGCAGCGAGTTGATTTCTCCCGATCCGTCGAACGGTACCACCCACAGCGTCGTCCCACTCACGTCCCCAAGCCTAGACCCCGGCGGCCGAACCACTGCGCCGAAGTTCTCCTCCGATGTCGTTTCGTATGACGCCGTGCTTGCGTCGATTCGCCACCATCCCACGGTGATGCAGCTGCTCAACAATCCCGCTCTCGCCGCTCTGCGTTACTCCGGTTCGGAGGCAGACCTCCGAGCGGTTTTCGACATTATTATTCGGCCGCTGAAGGGCAACATTGTAGTTTGGTCGGGCGACACCGAAGGGTTGATCAATAGCGATTACGCCCTGCTGAAACGCCTGGGGTTCATTCGCAGAAACGCGGATGGCAGCATGGAGCTCGACCCGTCGATTCCAGACCTGCGCTTCGCGCACACTGGGGATATCGCGGGTGATCGAGGTCCGACTGGATTTCTCGACGCATATGAAAAAACGTTGCTACACGACAGGGTCCCGCTTCGCGATACCGCTGTCTGGGGCAACCACGAAAACAAATTTCTGATTCACCAGGCGCTTCGCGAAATCGACTCTGGCATCGGTCCGCTCGCAAACGCATACAGAGCCTATCGCGAACTCCATCCCGGCCCCGACACGCTGCCGGCTCGCATGAATTTTTGGTTATCGACCAAGGGCGGCGCGCCACTTGCGCTCCGATTTCACCGCGAAGCACTGGCAGATATCGTTCAAAAACTAAAGCGCGGCGAACTCAATCCAACCGATGCAGAGCGACTCAAGGTCTACCCGGGAATGTCGCTCGATGAAGAAGCGGTGGCGCAGCACTACCTCGAGGCCTGGAAGCGTGGAGGGGTATACTTTGAATATATGCGCCGATTTAATTTGGTCGGCGACGACCGCGTATTGGGGCACGAACACGCCCTCACCCACGGCGGTGTTAGCAGAGATTCAATATCTAGCGTTCCATTTCACCGAACACCGCCAAAGGATATGAATCAATTCCTGACTTGGTACAGCGAGCTCGGTCTCCGGGGGTTTAGGGAAATGGAAGAAGCCATTGATCGCGAACTGCCGGTCCCCGAATGGTTTGCCACGCTGATGAACTCAAAATTTCAAACATCCACCTCGGAGAACCGTTCGCAGCCCATCGGCCCTGTGTATCCTGAGCAGTCGAGAGAAGACGGCAATTACCGACTGCCTACCGAAGACGTCGCCGAGTTTGCCCGGCGCGCCGGTCGCTTCGTATTGCATCAGGGCCACGGCCCGCAAGCAGGCACGGCAAAGGCGATGGAAGCACCGACAGAACCTCACCAAGCGCCGCTGACGTATTTTTGGCACGACTCGTCGTACAGCGAGGAACCCCAGAACATCTCGGCGACGGTCGGAACGACTGCGGTAGTGATTGCCAGAACGGGTCGCGGTGAGGTCATGGTGGCGCTCAATGAACAAGGCCCTCGAGCTCCGTTTGGAATGATCACGGAGATCGATGGCTTTCACGTCGATGGACTGATCATCGTTGGCCCAAACCGCGAGATGTTCCGGCTCAGCAAATATGAAGCGGACGGGATCACTCCGGTCTTCCGGTACGTCACCGCAGAACAACTTGAGCAGCTTCAGCCGCGTAGCAGGTACTCGAGGGCGTCTCATGCCGTGGGATTTGCGCGAGGCTTTGTCGAGGCATTGCAACGCAGGGAAGAGTTCGCTGCGACGAAAGCGATTACAGCGGAGGACCTTGCTTCGCGGATTCCCGAGGGCGCGATCAGCGTTCTAGGCAGCTCCAAATTCGTCGAGGTCGATCCAAATCACCCGGCGGAAAGCGTGCAACAGATGCTTCAGAACGGGTTCTCCAACCTGGTCACAGTGATGGGGGCCAAGCGGCGCGCCGCCGGGGCTGAGCTAACCCTGCTGCACAGCGGCGCGGCGGAGGTAGCCACAGTTCACCATAACGGCGGTCTGCTAAACCTGGCCACCCCGGAGATGTTGATGATGCGGGAGATGGTCGCGCACAATACGGGAACTGGAATGGCCGTCGTGCCTCCGAATTGCGACCCGGACGAAGTTCTCAGAGGCCCCGGCAAAAATTCGGTTGCGCTCATCACAACCGCTGGCAAACACCGCATCGATTGGGGCGCGACGGGGACGTTCATCTCGGAACAAGTTCACCAAAAAGGTGGCGTGCAGATATTTGCGGGCGGAGGCCTGTCACTGGAAAAGGTCATCGAAGCGAGTATAGCTAGGTCGACCGCGCTGATTGCCGCTGGCCACAAGCCAGCGCTAGTGATTTTGCTCGACCATCACGACCACTCGGGCGGCGTGATGACGGCTTCGGCCAAGATGGCGCGGCGACCCAACCTACCTAGCAACTTCGTCACCGTTACGCTCGAACAGTTCTCGCACCTTGGCGAATTGGTTTCGTCCCTCGAAACACAGTATAGAAATTGGAGTCCTGCGTCGGGCCAAGCCTTTACGCCGCATCTCAAAGTACAGGCGCGATAGTACCCAGCGGGTGGCCTCCGTTTGTTCATCGAGGCGCGTGGATGAATTGGCTCATAGACCGGTGTGCAGCGTGCAGTCTCACAGCGACAGGGTGCCGGCCTGATAGCTCGCCAGGCACGCGGCGATTAGCACGTCGTGACGCCGATCGTGGTCGGTCGGCGGGCAAACCGCGCGAACTCCCTCGTACACAGCGCGCAGCGACGGCGGCAAGGCGTCGAGCCGGTTCGCCGCATCGGTGGCCTGCGCGGCGGCGAGCAGCGAAATCGCCAGCATGTGGTCCGCCAAGTTCTGGATCGAGCGCAAGTCGCGAGCGGCAATCGCGCCCATTGGAACTTTGTCCTGGTTGTGCCCTTCGGTGCTGCGCGAAAACACGCTCGCAGGGGCGGCCTGCTTCATGGCATCGGCAACGAGCGCTGATGCGAGGATTTCAACGGCTTTGAACCCGTGGTTGGCGGTTTGGCCCGGCCCTTCCACTCGAATGAGATTTTCTGGAATACCCGTGCTGGGTTTGGAATGGCACAGCAACACCAGTTGGCGCTCGAGTAGTTCCATCGCGTGCGCGAGGTGAAGCTTTACGGTGTCTGCAACGTGCGCTACGTGACTGCCGTAGAAGTTGCCGCCATGAAGCACGGCCTGGGTTTGCTCGTCGATCAAGGGGTTGTCACCCGCACTATTGAGTTCGATTTCGGTTGTGGCAGCCGCTTGGTCGAGCACTTCGAGCAGAACGCCAACGACATGTGGGGCGCAACGAACGGAGTACGGATCTTGAACTACGCCAGCGCCCAACGAAGGCCTGGCCCCACAATCCAGCGCCGCTCGCACCCAGTCCGCATACTGCATCGATCCCGGGTGCGGTTTGGCCAGGAATAGCCGTTCATCGAAATGCGCCGCCTGACCTCGGAGTAGAAACGAGTTCCATGCAGTGACAATTGCGTGCGCGCGAGCAAATTTTTGCGCTCGATCGAGAGCGAGGCTCACGAGCGCGGTCATCACGCTTGTTCCGTTCATGATCGAAAGCGCTTCCTTGGGCTGCAGCTGAATCGCCTCCACCCCGGCTGTCGCGAATGCCTCCGCGGTCGCGCACATCCGGCCGCGAAAGAACACCTCGCGCTCTCCCGAAAGCACGGCAGCTACGTAGGACATCGGCGTTAGATCGCCGCTCGCACCTACCGAACCCAGCTCCGGAATGCATGGCAGAACGTCGCGCTCCAAAAGCCGCACCATCGCCCGCATCGTCTCCAGGCGGATCCCACTCCAACCCGCTGCAAGCTGCGCCAGTCGAGTGACCAGAACCGCCCGGCTCTCTTCCGGATGTAGCGGCGAACCGAGGCCGCAGCCGTGAAACTGAAACAAGTTGGAGCCCAAACTACGACCATATTCGAGCGCGATTGAATTGACTACCGAAGCCCCGAATCCCGTGTTGACCCCATAAAATGGCTCGCGACTGGCCACACGCGCCTCGACCGCGGCCCGGCTCCGCCGCATGCGTTCGTGCCAGGCCGGCGCCTCGGTCAGAACAACCGCAAGTTCGGCGCGAGCAACGCGCGCGACGTCGCGGTGAGTCACGCGCTGCTCCCCCACGACCAGCTGGCTGCGGTCCGTCACGAAACACTCCAAAAATCGAAAAAATTGAACCAGTTATACGGTGCGGATCGAACAAACGTTTCAAGCATAGCGGCGTAGGTCTTCGCGTAACCAGCCAAACTCGCGGCACGAGCCTGACGGTGGAGTCTTACCTCGTCGGCGAGCAGCTTGAAATGCAAGGTGTACCGATTGGGACGATGGTAGAGCCCCGCGACAAAATAGACCGGGCAACGCAAGGTATGGGCCAGAAGCCAAGGACCAGCGGGAAAGGCTGCGTCCGCGCCGAGAAACGGTGCAGTAACCACTCGGTTCGTTGCTTTGCTCCGCTCCGCGCTCGTCCGGGGCTGACGATCGCCGAGGATTGCCACTAGCTCGCCGCGCTCGATCGCTGCACGAATCGACAGCATGGTGGCAACCGGGTCGGCACCCAACGATATCAGGCGCATATCGATCGTCGGCGCAAACGACCGGAGGACCGCGTTTACGCGCTCCGCATTCGTGAAATCGACCACGACGTGAATCGGAATCTTGAACTGGGCTGCTCGGCTGCGCATGACCTCAAAGCTGCCGAGGTGCGCTCCCAATAGCAGCACTCCGCGACCGGAAGTTGCCACCTGCTGGAGTGCGTCGTGATCAGGGTGCTCGAATTCGAAGCCGTCAACCCGGCCGGTGAGCAAGAATAGGCGATCGAGACTGACCCGAGCAAACGTGTGAATGTGGCGAACAACGTCGAGAAACGTCGAGGGCGAACCAACCCGAGTCAAATACGACCGCGACGCGCGACGCGCCGCACCGCGAAGCAGCGCGTAGTAAAACGCCACTACGTACAGCAGCCATCCTGCGACGCGCCTGCCTGCAAGACGCGCAATCCAGGCGATCAACCGAAGGCCCACGACCGTGCCGGCCTCTGGAATGCGGTGCCAATCGGTCATGTCCGTACCCAGCGCAACAGCGCTCGAAGTGGCTTGGTTGCAAGTATCCACAGTCCGGAGACGCACAGCCGAACATGCGCGCTCGCGATTAGTAGCGTATCGGAAATACCTCGATAATGCGATACGCCGCCCTCAGCGGCTTGCCGGTAAATCACCCGAGATGGGATGTGCACAATGTCGATACCGGCCCAAGCCAACCGCACGGCGATCTCGGGATCGAAGTCCATCGCCTCGCCGCGGGCCCGTACGTCTATCGCGGCATCGACTGGGTACACGCGGTAGCCGCACAGCGGATCGCCAACCTTGCGACTCAGGGTTTCAACCATCGCCATGAACTGCGTGATCTTGCGCGCAAGTAAGCGTCCCCTCGGAGCGGACTGGTCGAAGATGGGCTGGGCCAACACGAGGGTGCGCTTGCCAGAATCGCGCATGGCCGCGGCAACCATCGCAGGGATGTCGTTGGGGTCGTGCTGCAAGTCGGCGTCGATCTGCAACGCGTAGTCAAACGCGTGTTCACGCGCCCATCGCAGTCCGGTTTTGACCGCGGCTCCCTTGCCGCCATTTCGGTCCCGAAACACCGCCTGGCACAGTCCCGTGTCGGCGAGCCGCTGGATCAGCTTGCGCGAAGCATCGTTGCCGCCATCGTCCACCACGACAACGTCGTGAATGTGGACGCGCACCCGGTTCACCACAGCCTCGAGGGTCTGAGGGTTGTTTAAGGTGGGAATAATCGCGCACAACCGCATCAGCTCGGCTTACTCCACAAGCATCTGCGCACTCGCCACCGTCGACGAGCCGCACGCGACCTCAGCCAGGACCTTGGTTGTGTCGCGTTTCACGGTTACGGCCAACCGTTGACCCGGGCATATCGGACGGCGAAACCGCAGTCGGCGAAGCCCGCGCAGCCGGGAAATTTCCGGCCACTCCCGACGCACGATCGGCCACAACAGCCGCTCCACCACAACCGCTCCGGGCAAGATGGCGACGGCGTCGAAATGGCCGCAAAAAAACACAAGGTTGTGTGGAACCTCGGCGGTATATTGTCCGGGTGCGATACGCTCGACGACAATCTGGTGCGTTACAATGGCAGGTCCGGTGAGCAAAGCGCGCAGTGCCGTACGGTCGACCTTGCCGCGCTCAGTCCGCGGAATTCGCTCCACCACGTTGAGCAGCTTCGGCACAAACACAGCGTCAAACTGATCGCGAATCGCTTTGGCGATTGCGTCGCGATCCACGGCGGCTCCGTGCGGTTCCACCACGATCGCCATTGCAACGCGCGGTTCGCGACCCTCGCCGGTGTGCGGCAGAACCGCCGCGTCGACAACGCCGCAAATACCAAGCACTGCTAGCTCGAGAGCCTGCGTGTGTGCGCGCTTGCCTGCGATCTTGATCACCTCGTCGTTGCGGCCCAGGTAGCGAAATCGACCATCAGCCTCAATCTCGACCTGGTCGTCCAGCTCTATTCGCTCGCACCACGACGATGCCACAGCGAGTCGGCCGCTTGGCGCAGAAACGGCGACACCGGGTAGCGGCAGCCACGAGCTTGTCGGATCGGTGCGCAGTGCAATTCCGCCGGTCTCGGTAGACCCCAACACGTCGGTGACCTGCCACCCGTGTTGTAGCTCCAACTGCATGTGAAGTTCGGGCGCCAACCGCGCTCCACTCGAAATCACGCGAAGATTGCGTGGCATAGGTACTTCGAGCATCGCGCGCAGATGAGCGGGAGTTGAGATCAGCGTATCGACTCCATCTCGCTCGAGAGCATCGCGAAGGTCTGCGGGAAGCAGCGCTTGGTGCGACGCGATTCGCGCGCCGATGCGCAACGGCAACAAGGCCCCCCACAGTACGCCGTACAGATGCGACAGCGGCACAGTCGACAACGCGCATGTCGCCGTGGAAAGGACCTGGGCCAGCACCTCGAGCTCGCGAAGCAGCTGCGCAGTAGTCTTCGCAACGTACTTCGGTTGTTGCGTCGTGCCGGAGGTAGTCATGCGAATCGCCAGTTCGGGCCACATCGTCGGAGCCGGAGCCGCAATCATGCGGCCAACTACCAGCGAGGGGACGAAGTGCGATTTGGCGGACCTCGCTGTTCGGCCCGGGTCGTCGTGCAATACCGCAGTGACATCGTCATCGGCATCGACGCGGTCGAGCGTGGCAGGCTGAACGTTCGGCAGCAGTTCGACGGTTGCACCGGTCAGCCAGCTGCCGAATAGCCCGGGCACGAAGCTCCGGGCGAGACGGCACGACACGACAATCCGCCCTCCGAGTGTTCGGCCGCCCAGGTGCGCCGCGATGCGCTCGCTCTGGGTGACCAATTCGCGCAGCGATTCGGGGCGCTCGGCACCAACCCACGGTCGGTCCAGATCGGGATGAAGGAACTGACGCAACATCGTTTATACAGATGGAGCCGTAGGGAACAATTTGGACAGTATCCAGTCAAGGGGATTGCGACCGTAGTCGCGAAACCGGACCTTGCGGACCACGTACTCGACGGCAAACAACACCCCCAACAAACCATAGTTCGCGACTCCAACATACATGGTCCACACGGACAAACTGGCCCATTTCGCTAACCCGAGGCCCACTGCGGCAAGCACAAGCAAATACGTTCCCCAGATCGCGGTCCAGCTGCGACAGTGTACTCGCTCCGGAACGGATAGTTCCGGTTTCACCATGCGCGCAAAGTTCTCGACCAGAGGCGTGCGCCACAGCGAACGCAAAAATGCCGCTCCAAACATCGCTTGCGCTGCCGAAGGCAACACCATCAGCCAGCGTCCCTCGTGGAACACCCAGCCGAGGATCGCGAAAACGAGCGCAATTACGGGCAGTTGTAGCGCGGCGGTGCGTTGCTGCCGCCCAGCCGTGAGCAGGAGCGGAACGGTCCGAATCACTACCCAAGCGACCAACGCGGCTGCGGCGACCGCCACGCGGTGCTGCGACAGTGTCCAATACAGCACCCACGGCGATGCGAATAGGAACAACGCAGACGCGATGTGGGCAACGCGTTTCATAGCCGCTCGTAACCACGACTCGCTATATCAAGTCGATAGCCAAACCACTCGTTTCGGAGGGTAACGGTCTCTGGCTCGCACGCGTTGTGCCGACATCCCAACCCGAAGGTAATGCGAATCGCGCCCCGAAGCGCAGGGCTATCGGGACGAGTAAACGCTACGGACCGGAGCTGCCCATCCTGCCAGCTCTCTTCGACCAGTTCGCCATCGAGCACTCCCTTCCGAACGCCCGTTAGACGCCCGGCCTCGTCACTTGGGGCCACCGCGAGGCGTTTAAAATACACCCGGTGCACGTCGACCAGGATGTTCCGAGGCGAAAACGGCAACGCCGGACTTATGAACTGCGTAAACTTCATTCGACTCGCCCGTTGCTCAAGCGCAAACACTTTTGCGTCGGCCGGCCCCAGTCCCACGATGCGCAATGTGTCGCCTTGCTTCTGCACCACCGCATCGAACTCGGTATCGATGGGCTTGCCATCATGCACCGCATGCACGACCAGGGTCTGTCGAACCATGAAGTCCGGGCGCAGTGTGCTCGGATCGCGAAGCAAGCACGGGTACTCCGCCGGATCGCTCGTCGATGTCGAGCTCTGCAGCGACGGGCCACACGACAGAACAACGACCGCTATGCAGATACCCCACTTCACCGCGCATACCCTCTCTGCCCAGCCAAATTGTCTCGCTGTCCGCGGAGCGACACCATAACGAAACACCACCATAAGCTGTATGCCACGCCGAAGGTAACGGTTGTGCCGATCGCACTGAGCACAGGGCTATCGCTCGCGGCCAGCAGCCCAAACGATAGCAGTGTAGTCGCCGATGCAGTGAGGATGCTCACCATCGTCCGGACGGACTCTTCTTCTGATGCTTCGGCATCGACGAAAAAAATGCCAAAGTCGACTCCTAGCGACACGACCAGCAGGAGCGACATTACGTGCAGAATCGTGAGGGGAACGCCCATCGCTGCAAGCGTAGAGGTGGTAGCGGCGCAAGCCAACATCGCCGGACCAAGCGCAGTCGCAACGCTGCGCGGGCTGCGATACCGCACAAACAACAGTAAGGCGATCACCACAAGGCCGATCGACGATGCGGCGATGGTGCTCGTACGAACGCCGCGAAAGGCGTCTGCCATCGTGGAGGTAGACTCGACGATCGACGCGCTGGGGACAGCCGCGCGCAGCGAGGCCAACTCGGACGTCGACAGAGGGTGCCCGGCACCGCGCACACCCGCAAGCGGGATAAGCGCAACCGGACCGGCGATGGTCGGCGACGGCAACACTCCACCCAAAAACGGCGCCAGAGGCGACCCACGAACATCGGCGAGAGTGAGCCACCTCGGCGAAGAAGCGGCCAAATCGTCCCAGAATGGTTGAAACTGGTCGGAAACAAAGCCGAGTTCTGCCATCGTCGACCGAATCTGAGGTGCATGCGAACGCGCCGCGTACCAGCGCGCGACCTGCTCCGCGACGCTGGGAACGACAACGCTGAGCGGCATGGCAGAGCCAAGTTGGCCCGACGCGCGGGCAGACTCCAGCTCCACGGCAACCTTCGCGATCGCGCTCGCTAATACGTCATCGGTAGGCGCGGCGACCACAGCGACCAAACTCGTCGAAGATCCTAGACGAGACCGCACCTCGCGATCATCGCGAACGTGGCGCCCCGACCCGCCGATCAGCAATGCCACGTTGTCAGAAACCACCACCGATCGAAGCCCCAGAATCATCGCAGTTCCAGCGGCAACTGCAAGTAGTGTCTGCCCCCAGCGAGGCCACTTCCGAATAGCCAGCCACCGCAACAGAGCAGTTACGGCGCGATGTGCTGCGCCGAGCGTTCGCGGCGGACGATACCGGGTCGGCATCCACGGAGGAAGCCACCAATACGTCGCCGCTATCGATCCTGCGATCGCGATTACGGAAAACGCGGCCATCTGTCTCAAACCCGCCACGCCCGAAGCGGCGATGCCTACAAAGCCGATGACAGTGGTCAGCGCGCCGAGCCCGATGCTAGGCGCTACCCGTTTCATTGTCGCACCGGCGGGCACCGTCGGCGACAACACAAAATGGGCAAAGTAGTGCTCTGTGTAGTCAAGGCCCACGCCCAATAGCGACGTGCCGAACGCGACCGTGATGCCGTGGATCCGGCCAAACCACATGTGGCACACCACCATGGCGAGTGCGCTGCCAAATAGCATCGGCACGAAGCCGATTGCGATCATCCGCAGCGAGCCAAACAATACGAGGAACGTCGCAAGAATTCCTATCGTCGACAGCAATCCGATTCGATTCACGTCGCGCTTGATCTGCTCCTCTGACGCAATCGCGAACTGTGCCGCACCGGCGGTTTGCAACGTCGCGCCGGGTGGCGCCGAGCGCGCCATCCATTGGTCGAGCTCCGACCGAAATCGACGCTGAGCTTCGCTGTCGAAAGGAGAGGCTTTCGTCTCAACGAATACGAAGGCATGTTTTCGATCGAGCGTCATCACGATCCCGTCGTCGTCGGTAATCGAGCTGGGCTGCCATGCGAGCAAGGCGCGAAGCCACTGCGAAATTCCGCCCAACGGGTCGCGTTGGGCCGTTCCGCGCACCAACGCGCTTAGCGGCCCGGCCAGCTGATCGCGCAGCTCACCGAGACGCGACCGTATCGCATCATCGCTGTACTCGGTCAAGCCGATGAACGTGGTTGCCGGCCACGTCTGCAAGAACTCGAGGATCTGGGCGACCTCCCGGTCGTTCAACCCACTTCGAGCGGTTGCAACGCCGGGCAGAGCGCGGACGAACTCCAGCAATGAGACCGCAATCGCCCGAGGTGAGTCTGACGCGGTCGATGCAACATCGAGAATCATGACGCGGGCGGCTTCGCTTTGCGCCATCAGCGCAGCTACTTGCGCGGCGCGGGTACGCCCATCGGGAAGAAACTCGGTAATCGCGGTCGTAAACGCAAATCGCGGCGCAAGCGCCGCAAACCCCATGGCTGAGACGGCGATCGCGATCGCTGTGGCAACGCGAGCCCGCCGCCGCGTCACAGATCGCCAAACGCAGTCGCAATCGCTGCGTCAGAGACCTCGCCCGACGTCGCGATATCCGACAGAAACGTGTCCGTCCGATCGCCGCTCGCCTCGCTGACTTGAAGCTGAACAACGCGGTCGCTACGGCCAACCACTAGCACCCGCTGGACCACTGCCCGTAGCGCTTCGTCGCGGGGAACAAATGACAGCGCCCACCACCCCTTTTCGCTGCCGTACAGCCCGAGGGCGAAATCGCGTTCGAGCTCAGCGCGCTGCCCGCGCAGCACGGTGGGAAAGACCAAGGCAAATGCCTTGAGTTGTTTGCTTTTGCCAAGGGGAATTGTTTCGGTACGCGTTCCACGGCGTGTCTTCAACGTAGTTGTCGTCACTACGACCTCCGCGGGGCTAGGTTCCAGCGTCTTTCGCACTACCCCCTTGTCGCGAGCGAAGTAGATGGTTCCAGTCGATCGAACCGGTTTCGCGAGTAGAGCAATGTGCTTTTCTTCGTGAAAACTGCACGTCATCCGATCGATGCGAACGCGAGCCAACACCGCGTCGAGTTCACGGCCGCGCGACGGCTCTCCGGCGACGAGGTTTCCCGGAGCACGTTCGCTGCGGCCGGTGGGGTTCGCGCGCACGGAGCCGCCGGCCGCCATGCACACATACCAGGCACAGCAGAAAGCGGTTAGAATGACGAGTTTACCTGAATAAGCTGTCGAGCGAGGCACAGCAGGGCGCAAGCCGCCAGGTGCGCGGGCTGCGACAGTGAGCCGAGCTGATCTCGGCGTGTCGCCGTCCGCGACGACGCGCCGGTCCCCACGGCGAACGCTTCCCGATGGGAGGCCGCAGCCAATCGACTTATTGTCCGGCGGTTTAATCAACGCCGGTCCTTATGTATCGGCCGGCGGCGTCGGCGATGCACGGCGCAATGATGTCATGCCTTGGCGTTGCACAATCCCTTCGATCGCAACGAGCACATCCTCTACGGTACGCAGTTCGCGTATCTTGGCTTCGTCGAGAGCTAGGCCCGTCACCTCTTCGACCCGTACCGCAAGGTCGATCGCATCGAGGCTATCGAGCTCCAGGTCTTCGACCAGTCGCGCTTGAGGTTGCACTTTGTCGTGATCGAGGTCAAACAACTCTTTCATCATGAGCTGGAGCTCTCGAAGAATCTCGGTTATAGAAAGGGGTTCCATACGTCGCGCCGGCTAGAGCTATCTCAAAAACTGGGGCACGCTGCAAGCAGGGCCTAGAGACCTCGCCCCTCCCCGCGCTTGTTCGCGATGAACGCGGCCAAATCGTTCACCGAGCGAAACGCGTCCCGCGTCTGCTGATCCTGCTTCACTTCCACATTGTATTTTTTGGCGACCGCCGTCGCGAGTTCGAGCGCGTCGATCGAATCGAGATTTAACCCGGAACCGAACAACGCATCGCTGTTGGAAATCGAAGCCGGATCCACGTGGTCGAGCTGGAGTGCGTCAACGATGAGCTGTTTGATCTCTTGATGTAGCTGGGTCACTGGAAGTCTCCGCCGCAGGAGAATACCCTACTAGCGCGCGATATCGTTGCTCAATCTGCTGGCACAGTTGCTTGCTGTCCGCCAGTCCAGAGCCCGGCTCAATGACATCGAACGGTTCGATCGTCAGTGTCGCCATCTTGTCGCAGACTTTCCAGATCGGCAGCCCCTTCGACAGTGCCGGCGGCGCACAGGTCAGTTTCAGCAGCACGAGTGGAACGTTGGCCCGAACTGCGAGCTCAAACGCGCCGCGGTGAAACGGCCGCAGCGTGCCGTCGCGATGCGTTCGCGTGCCCTCGGGAAATACCAATACATCAAAACCCATGCGCAGCCGCTCTATCGCGTCGACCAACACATGCGGGCCTGTAGGAACAAAGCCGCAAAGCCGAACGGCACGGCGAATCAGTCGGTTGGCCGCAAAACTTGGGCGCGCAACCGCCACCACATTCGGAAACAGCGATATAATTGAGGTAACATCGCACAACGTTGGATGATTTGCGACGAGTACGACGGGTGATGCCCCAGGCCGCAACGCCTTCACGGGGCTAACCCGACGGTAAAGCCGCAACGCGTGCATCGTCGCGTGAAATACGCGAAACCCGATCCGCATGGCACCCAAAGCTCGCTTCGTCTTCTGGGCGGACGTACCCGGCCAAAGGCCCAAGATCGGCATCACGATCCATGCCGCTACGACGGCACCGGACCAAAACCCGGCGAAACAGCTCGCAGTCAAAACAGTCCGAAGCGCTCGATACGGCCAGTACAGCAGCGCCGGCAGCCGCGCCTGATACGGGTACAGCGCTGTATTCGGATCGCGAACGCCCCTTCTATCAAGGCCGTGATCGCGCACGATGCCATTCGCCTTGGAAGCCGTGGGTCGTAACTCGGTGTCGCGCGGATGGTCGGCCACTGCAGGGCATTGATTCTGTCTCGACGAGACTGGACCGCAAGCTCCCGCCGGCAATATTTGCGGATCGGTCGCGATGAAACGGGGCTTGCTCGTCGCCCGCCGCAAGGAGATTGTTAACGACCTACCCTATCGTAGTCCTGTCTCACCAGACATGCCATCCTCCTCGCATGGTCGAACGACTCGCAGTCTCGGAGCCGCCCCGCGTGCGGCTCGCGAACGTGCCAACGCGGGGGCATTGGCTGAACTACGGCGCCGAACTCGGCGTCAAGATCTGGGTCAAACGCGACGACCAGACCGGCAGCGAGCTTTCGGGCAATAAAGTCCGGAAGCTCGAGTACTTGATGGCAGAGGCGATCGCAGTGCGCGCAACTCATGTGTTGACATGTGGTGGTGAGCAGTCCAACCACGCTCGCGCTACCGCGTTGGCAGCTGCGCAATTGGGAATGAGGAGCGTGTTGATCTTGCGCACCGATGATCCAGCGCGTCCACCTGCGGCAACAGGCAACGTGTTGATCGACCGACTGGCCGGCGCAGAAATCATGTGGATATCGAGGTCAGCGTGGCGAGACCGCAACCGCTTACTGGCGGAGCAAGCGCACCGTATTAGCGAAACTGGCGGGCGGCCGTACGTGATTCCCGAGGGCGGCTCCAATGCGCTCGGCAGCTGGGGCTATATCCGCGCCATGCACGAACTAGCCGAAGACCTAGAGGCCATCGCGACACCCGAGCATCCCGTGACAATCGTGTATCCGTGCGGTTCGGGCGGCACAGGCGCTGGACTCGTTATCGCAGCCAAGGTACTCGACCTACAACGCCGGGGCATTCGGGTGACAGGCGTTAACGTGTGCGACGATCGTTCGTATTTTGTCGACGCGATCCAACGGATCTGTGACGACATCGAAGCGCGCTGGCACCTTGGTGCCGGGGTTTGCCCCGCCGACATCGACATCGCCGATGGTCATGTGGGTGCAGGCTATGCCAAGAGCCGTCCAGAGGAGCTGGCGACGATTCGCGATGTGTGCCGCGCCGATGGCATCGTTTTGGATCCGGTTTACACCGGCAAGGCATTTCACGGCTTGGTATCCGAACTTCGCGCGGATCCGACGCGGTTTGGATCAGCGGTCGCCTTTCTTCACACCGGAGGAATCTTTGGACTGTTCGCTGCGACAGATGCCCTTGCAGGCGCACTCGATCCTATCGGCCAATAACGACTCCGACCGCTCGGCAGCCGCCCCAATTACGACAAGTGCATCGTACCGGTGTACTCATCGTTCATGGTGCCGTATCCTGGGATGCCATCTCCATGTGTAGAGCGCGTGTGGTTCGCCTGATCATCATTGTGCTGTGCCTGTTGGACGGCTGTTCAGGCGGGGAACGGCGGGTCGATGAAGGCAATCGCAGTGGAGTCCTGCATTTCGGCAATTCCGCCGAACCACAAGACATCGATCCCCACACCACCACGGGCGTTCCCGAGTCCCACATCGTGTGGGCGCTGTTTGAGGGCTTGGTCAACAAACACCCCGAAACGCTTCAGCCGGTACCGGGTGTTGCGGAACGCTGGGAAACAAGTGGCGATGGTAAGATCTACCGTTTTCACCTTCGACGCAACGCGAAATGGTCCAACGGCGATTCGATCACCGCCGAAGATTTTCGCTGGAGCTGGTGGCGCGCGTTGCAGCCGAAGCTCGGCAATGAATACGCCTATATGCTGTATCCGATCCGCAACGCCGAGGAATTTGCGACGGGAAAACTCGTCGATTTCTCACAGGTAGGCGTACGCGTCCTCGACGACTACACGCTTGAAGTCGAGCTGAAGTCGCCGACGCCGTACTTTCTCCAGCTCATCGACCATCAGAGCTATTATCCGGTGCCGCGCAAGGCGCTTGAGAAATTTGGTGGAGTCAGCAGTCGATTCTCCAAGTGGACCCGCCCCGAAAATGCGGTGACCAACGGCTCATTTCGGTTGGCAGAGTGGAAAATCAATAGATACGTAAAGGTCGAGAAGAATCCGTATTACTGGAATGCGGAGAACGTGAAGCTCAACGGTGTTGTGTTCTATCCGACCGAGAACGTTGCCACCGAAGAAAGAATGTTTCGCTCGCGCCAGTTGCATGTCACGCAGGAGGTGCCCATCGACAAGGTGCTCGAGTACAAGCGCCACCATCCAGACGAACTACGACTTCAGCCGTATCTTGGCAGCTACTACTACATGGTTAACGTCACACGGCCAGGATTGCGCGATGCCCGCGTTCGACGCGCACTGGCAATGGCGATCGACCGCGAAACACTAACGACCCGGGTGCTGCATGGCGTATTCCAACCCGCCTATGCCCTGACACCGCCTGGAACGTCGGACTATACGCCGCCGGTTTTGTTTGGGTTTGACCCGGCCGCGGCTCGCAAGCTGCTGGCCGAGGCAGGGTATCCTAATGGGGAGGGGTTTCCTAAATTTGAAATCATGTACAACACGAACGAGCAGCACCGCAAGATCGCTGTCGCGGTGCAACAGATGTGGAAACAACATCTCAATATCGAAGTAGGCATCGTCAATCAGGAATGGAAAGTGTACCTGGACTCGCGCGATGAACTCAATTACGACATCGGTCGCGCTGCCTGGATCGGCGACTATCTAGATCCAAACACGTTTATCGAACTCTGGGTAACTGGCGGCGGTAACAACGATACCGGCTGGTCTAACGCCCGCTACGATGCACTGGTTCGCAAGGCCTCCACGCTGACCACGCAATCCGAGCGTTTGGCTACATATAAAGAAGCAGAAACCATCCTGCTCCAAGAGATGCCGATCATTCCTATTTACTATTACGTCACGCGGCATCTCGTAAGTCCGGCTGTCAAAGGAATGTCATCCAACATCTTGGACCACATCGCGTTTCGCGAAATCTCGTTGGAGTCACACTAATGTGGCGCTTCGTCGGCGGACGCCTCGTGCAAGCGATTCCCGTGTTGTGGGTCGTACTTACGGTCGTGTTTTTTTTGGTGCGCTTTGCCCCTGGCGGGCCGTTCTCAACGGAAAAAGCCGTCGTTCCCGAAGTAAAACAAGCTCTCGAAGCACAATACCGGCTGAACCAACCCCTTGCGTCGCAATACCTGTCGTATCTCGGCGATGTTGTGCACGGCGATCTGGGGCCGTCATTTAAGTATCCCGGACGATCGGTGAACGAGCTGATCGCTTCGGGCCTACCGGCGACCGTCGAGCTTGGGATCTATGCGTTACTGATCGCAGTGCTGGTGGGCATGGCGGCGGGGGTTATGGCGGCGCTTCGACCAAACACGTGGCGCGACTATGTGCCGATGTCACTGGCGATGATCGGTATTTGCATGCCCACACTGCTGTTAGGCCCGGTACTCGTACTGGTGTTTGGCCTTACACTCGAATGGCTGCCAGTCTCGGGCTGGGGCGAGGTACCGGGCGACAAGGTGCTACCCAGCATTACGCTCGGGGCGGCCTATGCAGCGTATGTGGCCCGCCTAACCCGCAGCGGGATGCTGGAGGTTTTGTCGCAAGACTACATCCGCACCGCACGCGCCAAGGGACTTCCTGAGCACGTCGTTGTGCTCAAGCACGCGTTGCGCGGCGGGGTGATTCCAGTGGTAGCATTTCTCGGTCCCGCCTTCGCCGGCGTTCTGAGCGGCTCATTCGTTGTTGAAACCGTGTTCCAGGTACCGGGGCTGGGGAGGTTCTTCGTGCAGGCCGCGTTCAATCGCGACTACACCATGATCCTTGGCACAACGATGTTTCTCGCCCTGTTGATCGTGATGTTCAACTTGGTCTCGGATGTGCTAGCTGCGTGGCTTGCTCCGCGTTTACGCGCCGAACTTCGGGGTGGTCGATGAAAGCTGGGCTCGGTATCACCGAATTTGAAAAGGGCACGTCGTTGTGGCGGGATGCCTGGCGCCGCCTGCTCAAGAATCGCCTTGCTGTGGCGGGCGGCGTGGTTCTGCTGTTCATGGTGGTGGTGTGCGTGATTGGCCCGCTTTATTCCGGCTACAGCTACGAACAGCAAAATCTCATGCTCGGAGCCGTGCCTCCGTCGAAGGTACACTGGTTGGGAACCGATGTATTCGGTCGCGACTTGCTTACCCGCATCCTCCATGGCGGGCGCATCTCCCTACTGGTGGGCCTGCTCGCCAGCGGTGTAGCGCTGCTCATTGGGGTTTTTTGGGGCGCGGTGGCCGGCTACTCGGGGGGGCGCATCGACGCGTTCATGATGCGCGTGGTCGATATTTTGTACGCCCTGCCGTTCATGATTTTCGTCGTGCTGCTGACCGTGGTGTTTGGCCGAAGCTTACTCTTGCTATTCCTGGCAATCGGGGCGGTCGAGTGGCTCACCATGGCGAGGATCATTCGTGGTCAGGTGCAGGGACTCAAGCACCAGGAATTCATCGAAGCGGCCGTGTCGATCGGGCTGTCGCGCTGGCGCATCTTGGTTCGCCATCTCATCCCCAATGCGATCGGACCCGTGATCGTGTACACAACGCTCACCATTCCATCAGTGATGCTGCTCGAGGCGTTTCTCTCGTTCCTCGGCCTCGGCGTTCAACCTCCAGCCTCGAGCTGGGGCTCTCTCATTTCCGACGGCGTAGAAACCATGGAAGAGTACCCTTGGCTGCTGATCTTTCCCGGAATTGCACTCAGCATGACGCTGTTCGCGCTGAACTTTCTCGGCGATGGTCTGCGCGATGCCCTAGACGTCAGAGCGTCGAAAGATTGACATGACCCTCCTCGAGGTCAACGAACTTTCGGTCAGCTTCCACACCCGCCATGGCGTGGTACCAGCGGTTCAGAACCTGAGCTACACGCTCGAGCAAGGCGCGGTTCTCGGAATCGTCGGCGAATCTGGATCGGGGAAGTCCGTTAGTTGTTACTCGCTACTTGGACTCATTCCCTCGCCGCCTGGGCGCATCGAATCGGGAACGGCGCTGTTTGGCGGCCAAGACCTATTGCGCTGTAGCGAACAACAGCTGCGATCGATTCGCGGCAGCCAAATCGCCATGATTTTTCAGGATCCGATGACCAGCTTGAATCCATCGCTGCGTATCGGCGAGCAAATGATCGAGCCGCTACGGTTCCACCGCGGATACACACGTGCCGACGCACGCGCGCGCGCCATCGATCTATTGGACGAAGTCTCCGTGCGCGACCCACAGCACACGATCGATGCATACCCGCACGAGTTCTCGGGCGGCATGCGCCAGCGGGTGATGATCGCGATGGCCCTGATCGCCGAACCAAAGCTACTCATTGCAGATGAACCCACGACGGCGCTGGACGTCACCGTACAGAAGCACATCCTAGACTTGATGAACGAACTGCGCCGCAAACGCCAGTTGGCGATGATCTACATCAGCCACGACCTCGGTATCGTTGCGAAATTGGCAGATCGCGTTTTGGTGATGCAAAGCGGCCGCGTCGTGGAACAGGGGCCATCACAAAACCTATTCTTCTCGCCTCAACATGACTACACGCGAAACCTCGTGGCAGCGATTCCACGCGGCGCAAAGCCCACACCCGATCGGTCGACAGAACAGGCGCTAGTTTCGGTCCGTGATCTGACGACGCAGTTTACGGAAGGCAGCCGATCTGTCGTTGCGGTCGACAACGTTAGCTTCGAACTACACCGGGGGGAGATTCTCGGCTTGGTCGGCGAATCTGGATCGGGAAAGTCGACGCTCGGCCGATCGGTTCTCCGATTGGTCAAGCCCCATGCAGGATCAGTTCGGTTCGACGGCACCGAGCTCGCTGGGTTGTCGGCAACGCAAATGAAGCCACTGCGACGGCGCATGCAAATGATCTTTCAAGATCCCTATGCTTCGCTCAATCCGCGGATGTCGATTTTCGACACGCTCGCCGAACCGCTGCGAGTCCATGGGTTGGCCGATCGCACCACCGTGGGCACGCAGGTATTGCAGCTCATGGATGAAGTGGGGCTGGCACGAGCCTACGTGCGTAAATACCCGCACGAATTTTCGGGTGGCCAGCGCCAGCGCATCGCGATCGGCCGCGCCATTGCTACGAAACCCGAACTCGTAATCGCCGACGAGCCCGTGTCGGCGCTGGATGTCACGATTCAGAAACAGATTCTCGAATTGCTACTGCAACTTGTGCAATTGCATAACCTCACCATGTTGTTCATTTCGCACGATCTGGCGGTGGTGCGTTACATCTGCGATCGGGTCATGGTGATGCGACGTGGACGTATCGTCGAGACTGGCGCTACCGAGCAGCTATGGTCGGCCCCGGTGAACGACTACACCAAAACACTGCTCGCGACGGCACCTGACGCCGACTCAATGATGCGTTTCCCGAAAGGGCCCGCGCTGAGAGTATGAACTTCGGTCGATGTCTTGAGGTAGTCTCCAGTGGGTCACCCCGCAATGTTTCTGCCTCGACCATCTTTCCAGAGATCGATCATCCGCGACCACTGTTGATTAGGGTAGGTCGCTAGAGGAACCATTAACGGTGCGCTGCGCTCATCGCGTCGGGCGAAGCGCCGCGCCACGTCCCCCTCTCGATCCGCCACCATAGAATTGCGCGCACGCCGGTGTGCATCCGGCGCGTGCGAAACAGCGAATGGGCCAACAAGTAGCGAGTCATAAAGGTACGCTGAAGTAGATTCTGCCCAAGATGCCAAAACCACCACAAGCTGTCAACTCCCTTGGGGTGTGAGGGTGTGATCGCGACGAATTGAATCAATGAGTTAGAGTCCGAAACCGGACCAGAGTCCGAAACCGGACCAGAGTCCGAAACCGAACCGGAGTCGGAACCGGAACCGGAGTCGGAACCGGAACCGGAGTCGGAACCGGAACCGGAGTCGGAACCGGAACCGG
>CAYQQM010000060.1:0-31148 GCA_964419605.1 uncultured Kofleriaceae bacterium
ACGGCGCGTCGTCGATGCAGGACTACGTCACCGCGATGTTGCTCGGCGGCGGTATGGGCGCAGCATTTGGCGCGCTTGCAAATCGCAGCAGTCGCAAATCCGCTGCACGTGCGGCTGAGGAGGCTCCGACGGTCGAGCAGCCGATCTCGGGACCGGATACACCTATGCCTGCCGAGGTCGCTGCCGCGAAAGACTGGGTGAAAAAGATCCAGGATGAGTCACCGGTTGCCGTCGATCCACACGCTGACGAGCTTAGGGCCGCGCAGCACACGGTTATGGGGCTAAATAGAGCGAACTACGATGCTGTGCAGGACGGAAGACTAACCCACCCCAACGCAAGTCCCGCTCGACTCAAAGATGCCGTAGTGGGCCACTCGAATGGCGATCGAATTCCATTAACCTTCAAAGACTCGGTTCAATTCGAGGCATTTCGTGCCGAACTCGCCGAGGTGTTCGCGTCCGAAGGAATCACCGACGCGACCGTGGTACAAATCGGGTCAGGAACTACGGGATGGAAAGGAAATCCACAGAAGTACCTCAACTACAAAGTGTCCGGCGGCACCGATGAAGGCTGGGCACAATTTGCAGCGTGGAAGCCAACTTCGGACACCGATTTCGCAGTCTTCAGCGAGCAAGCATTGGTACAAGCGCATCGGGTCAACGCACCCGCGAATAGCAAGTATGGAATATTCAAGAATGGTGAGCCCGCCAGTGTGGAAACGCGCGGAAGTGGTGAGCCAGGATTCTACAATTCTCCTCTGGGAAAGAAGCTCTATCACTTGTCATTGACATGGAATAAGAAGATCTATGGACGAGTAGATCCGCAGGATGGAGGCTTTGATTTCAAACTAAACATGAACATCACGCCATTCTCAGGGCCGCCAACCATCTACCGGGGCCCTACGGCTGAAGCCAAACCCGTTCACATTCGCACCGAGGCAAAACTGTGATTTCTTCGACCCAAGGCTGGGCGTTTCAATCATCCCTGTCCCTAGAGCAGATGAAAGGACGCCTAGATGCTACGTTTGAAACGCCGTGGTCCTTGGGTGACTCTCACTATCTCGGCGACTATCTCGGAGGGAGACTCGATGAAAACGTTGTTGTTCGCATCTATATGGTCGAGAGCGGATTTGTCGCAAATCTTCGCTACCGGAGCTTAGATGACGATGTTATCGATGCCAATAAACAAATTTCGAACGGCGAACGACTATTGATCAATAGAGTCTTGCCTATGATCCTGGCGCAGAACATCACGCCAACCGAACCTCTGGAGTAATGGAACGAGAAAATTTACGAAACGACAGCACCAGAAGACGGAGGGTTTGATTTCAAGCTAAACATGGATACGAAACCGTTCACCACGCCACCTACGATTTACAAAGGTCCTGGGGCGGATCTTTAGTCAACTTGGTTCACAACAAGGCAAAAAATGATCGCTTCTACACAGGCGTGGGATTTTCAATCTTCGCTGACTCTTGAAATGATGAAGCAGCGCCTTGATATTGATTCAGGAATATTATGGAAAGTAGGAGATTCTCACTATCACGGGGACTACCTCGGTGGTAAGCCGGAGGTGAATGTAAGCGTGCGCATTTACACGACGCAAAGCGTCTTTATTGTGAATCTCACCTACCAAAGTCTCGACGACGATATCGAGTCAGCGAAAAGGCAAATTGCGAAGATTGAGAAGATTCTACACGATACCGTTTTGCCTCTGATTTTGGCGCATGACATTCTGCCTACAGAACCTCTAGAGTGAAATAATGTGATTCTAAAATGAGTGCCAATACACAAGCTTGGTCGTTTCAGTCATCGCTTTCTCTCGACGAGATGAAAGAACACCTAGATGCGAATTCCGGGATCTCGTGGGGGCTAGGAGATTCGCATTGTCATGGCGATTACCTCGGCGGAAAACCCGAAGAGAATGTGAGCGCTCGTATCTACACGGTAGAGAGCGGCTTTATCGTGAATCTTCGCTATCGAAGCCTGGACGACGATATCGAGTCTGCCAAAAAACAGATTTCGAATAGCGAGCAGATTCTACACGAGACCGTTTTGCCTCTGATCCTGGCTCAGGACATCACCCCAACAGAACCTCTCGAGTGAGTGTGATGGTAATTACGGCCCCATGTGCCAATGTGACTCGAGACAGGCGACCCGCTGAGATCACCCAATGCGATCGAGCTGCTTCGCGAACTACTGGCAAGGGAATCGTGGCACTCGGACCCCGTCTCGGGTGCGGCGGCGGCTTGCCGCAGTGGCCGATAACTGCGAACCGAGTGTAGAACGACCGAGCCACGGTGTTTGCTTTGTAACCGTTGCATAGCGCCGTGATGACGGTTTGCTGGTTGATGCGGCAGTGTATCGAGTATGGAACAGCGACGACGGTACACAGCGGAGGAGCGAGCGGCGGCAGTAGCAGCATGGCGATCGAGCGGGATGAGTAAGAGTGAGTGGGCGAGACGAGCTGGCATTGGGCAAACGACATTTTGGACGTGGACGCGAGGGTGGACGACGGAAAAAAGTGACGAGCCGGTGCAGTCTGGGGTCGAATTCGTGCGACTCAATGCGGGCGCCGTTGGAGCGGTTCTGGATATGGCCAGAGCGGACGCACGGATTGAGACTCTGCAGGGCGAGATGACGTTTGACAACGGCGAGCTACGCGTCGTGGCGCGCCAGAGTTCGGGAAACTGATCTCATCGGAGTTGGGATTCGAAGCGGAGTGGAAGGCGTTGGTGGTCACTGGGTAGGATGAGTCGGCGTTGGTTAAGGTGGTCGAACAAATGCTGAATGGCATGGAGTTCAGATTGGTTTGCTGACGGCGCGAGGCGGACAATGATCTCGTGTTCGGTGACTGCCACCCTGCCTGGTGCGGCGAGCAGGTTTGCGACGAGCTTTTTGGCCTCGCGCGGCCGCCGCATGTGCGGCGCGAGGATCGCAGCGAGTTCGGACTCGGCGTTGGCGCACACGATGCGGATGGTGTCGACGATCGACTTGAGCTTGCCGGTATGGCAGACGAGTTTGCCAGCGAGTTCGGTCTCCTCGACGGGTGCATGGGTTGGAATGAGTGGCCGAATCGCTTCCAGCTCTCGCTGCCACTGAAGCGAATCGGAGAGATCGCGCTTCACGTCGTTACGACGGACGTCATGGGGTGGCAAACGAGCGAGCTTGCGCCGAGCATCACCTTCGGCGGTGCGCCAAATCCTAAACGCACGTTCGAGTTTGCGGCGAGCGGGATTCGGGATAATCGTTCCCGGCGGGTAGGGCTCGACGCGACGACCGTCGAGATGGTTGATGCCCCAGCGCTCGTTGCCGTGCTTGAAGCCATTCTCCTGGCGCCAGCGATTCCATAAAATCTCGACGAGCCGCTCGGCCGGCAGCGTCGAAGTGGCGAGGAAGCTTACCTGACGTCCCTGGTCAGTGCGTACGACGATGCGACGGACTCGGCCGCGACCCTCGCCCAGATTGCGCAGCCGGCTCTCGTGGAGTCCCACTTCCTCGCCGCGGATCTTCGTCGGTCGAAACGCCGTGGTCGCCAGCTCGGCGTACGGTTTGCGTTCGTACGTCACAAACTCGAAGCGGGCATCGCGCAGGGCTGCAAGGTGCTCGGCAAATGCGCCTCCGCGGTCAAACGCGACCAAAAATTTCTCGTCGGGGCCTAGCGCGTTACGCAGTTGGGCGCCGATCGGCAACAACCACTCGGTCAGATGGTCATGCGACGTGACCGGCACGCGAAACATGGGGGTGCCGTCCTCGTCGTGTACATAGTAGTCCGTCGTGCCGGGAAGCACGCGCTTTTCCTGCATCCGCCAGCCCTTCCGCAGGGTGTGCTTGCCCGTATACGGCCGCAAATGGTTGTCGATGTAGTAGATCGCCGGGCCGCCCTCCCTGCGGGCCGTCGCAATCAGTCGTTGGGCCATGCGCGCTTCCAGCACCATGCCGCCGTCCGTCTGCGCGATCAGTCGCCCGAGTACTTTGCGCACCCCGCTCGCCGTCGGTACGCGTTCGGCGCGGAGCAGCGTTGCCCCCGTCGGCGTTGCCAGGCGGCGGACTCCCTCGATGCACATCTGCCGAATCGCCAGCGCGCAGATCACAGCGTCGAGTGCGACGCGCAGTCCGTCGGCCTGCCGGCTCTCGAACGCGCGCTGCGCTTCTTCGTGCAGCCCCATTTCCCCCGCGAGTGCCAGCAAGAGCCACGACCCGACGTGCTGCACCACTTTGCCGCCTCGGACCGGCGCAGCCGTCATCGGTACCTCGTCGCTCTTATCGAACTCGTCGGGCGTCACCGGATCTTGTCCCAGATCCGCATCGTCGTTGGCCGCCCCCATGTTCAGCGCGAGCTGGCCGCGGACTGCCTCCTCCATGTGTTTGTCTGCGGTTTCCGTTACGGGTGTAACGCCACTGCTCTCGGATCGCTTCCGTCGCCAATCGTCCCATACCCGCCACACCGTGTTGTACGCAAGGCGTTGTTTGCGTGGTTGTTCGCGATAGGCATCGATGGGCATTCGGCCCGCGTCGAACATTGCGTACCAAGCAGTCCGCAACTCTCGTGTTACTTTCGTGACTCCCCCTCGTCGCGGTCCGATCACCGCTGCCAGCCCCCCTACTTCTTCTTTCCGCCGCAACCGCCGCAAATGTTCGTCCGTGATACCGAATCCAGCTGCCAGTCGGCCCAGATGAAACTGTTCGGACTTCGCGAGCGTGACCGCCAGTACGTTGCGCGGTCCCCTATCGGTATCGTCCACATCGAACGCTCCGATCAACGTCCCCCCGATATACACGCTGGCGATTCCATCGCGGACGATCACCGCGCCCTCCGACGAGAAACGCCGGATTTCGGACTCCGATGGCGGGGACGGATCGGGCAACGGCAGGTCAAGAGCTTCCATCGAATCCATGACACCCGCCACCCTGCCGAAATTCCCACATCCCGCCGATCTGTTCGATTTCGCCTAACTCCGCGTTATTTGATCAGATCACGCACTGGCGTCCCGAACTCTGGCGCTCTCGACCAAACGCGATTACATCAAGGTAAGCGGCACGATTAGCGACAACCCGGTCGTCGATGGCACTCAAACCGTAACGATTCTCGCCGAGCCACTTGCCAAACTAACGCCGCAGGCCAGCGATATCCTCCTGACTCTGACGGGCCGCTCAAACCTCACCATCTACGACCTCGAGCTGTCCGGAGCGGTGGGGGCCGCAGGCCACGCGATCTCCATGCCGGCGGGCAATCGGTCTTCTCTCACCCTTCACCGGGTGAAAATCCAGAAAAACTCCGGCGTTGGCATCAGCGCAGACGGCGGCACCTTAAACATCTTTCAGTCGACGATCGCGGAGAACGACGGCGGCGGCATCAACATGATCTCCGCCACCACCTTTGATATTCGCAACAACTTCATTGTGCGCAACGGCACCTTGTCAGCCGTTGCCGGCGGCGTCCGAGCCATTCCGGCTGGCAACAGCATTTTATTGGATCGAACCGGCGAGATACGCCCTATTGGCGCGATCTTACCCAGACGCCTGCAATTCCCGATTCCTTGGCAGCAAAGCTCGCCGTGTATCGCACCGGCCTCCCGGTCGGGGAAATCTTGTCAAATTTCGTGTTCAGGGAGCGCGCGTATGCTTGTTTCCTTGCCGGCTTGCGTATGTTGCCCGAAAAGCCCTACCCGCTACTCGCCCACGTCGACAGTGTAGAGGCCGACCAAGCATTCGCCGCGATGCAAGAGCGGACCGCAGATCTCGTGCGAAGGCTCCCTGGCCAGAGAGAATATTTGGAGCACCTGTATGCGAGTGCTGGGCTAGAATTTATGTAGGTTGTCGTCCTCCAAGCGGCACGCACTACCGACGTCGAACCTCTCACCGACAGCTTCTTTGCCTGGGTCTATGCACAACACTGCACCGGTAGGACGAGCGGCGAGGCACAGGGTCGCGCCATTTTGCATGAATGGCAACGTCACAAACGCTAGCCGCTAAGCGCATTGCGTATTCCATCGATGGCGGCGTGGGCCAACGCCGCGGGCCACAAGTTGCCCGTTCGTCGCCGAAAATGTGCCAATGTTAGACCGATGAGCCCGTGGATCAAGCACAGTCCACCAACGGCGCGGAGCCTCTCACCGGGCGGTACAAGGGGCAGGTGCCACAGGCCCCAAGCAATCGCGACGGGTAACGCGGACCGCCAGCCGAAGCGATTGTCGGGATCGACATGGGGGTCCAAGGCTCCACGAAAGAACACTTCCTCCAACGCAAAACTGACCGGCACATACAACGCAAAGGATTCGATCCCATGCAGCACGTTCACGGGCGCTGGGTTAGATTGGTATAGATGCAGAAAAAACGGAAGGCCCAGCAATAGCGCGATACCTGTGCACATTGCAGCGCTACACCACGTCGCACGGTCGGTAGCGCGGAAGGCATCCGCTGCACCAACGGCACCTGCGATCGCCGCTGCATTCCATGCCGCGATCACAAAACGACCCGTAGCGACGTCGTGCACAACAGACACGGCGGGGAGTATCCCCAGCACGGCAACCACCACCAAAAACTTGGTGTCCATGCGAAACGGCGCTGTCAGTGGCCGCCACAGCGCGCGAAGTGGCCGCTTTGCCACGTAGCGTTGGAACGCAAGCGTGATCGGGATGCCGACCAGCAAGTAAACATTGGGGGTGAGATCCAGTGTGAACCCGATGCCCATCCAGCCGAGGACGACAGCGTCCGCGGCCCACTGGCGTTTGCACGTTGCGCGGTAGTCAGTGCCCTTCATTTTGACTTCCCCAAAAGGGCGACTTGCGTGGTGCCTTCTTTAATACTGACGCGCTCGCATCGAGCCGGTAGGGCGCCGGGATCCGCGAGAACGCGCTGCATTGCCACGCGGTCACTGAGGTCTTTGGGCAATGGCAACGCACACACGGTGTAGACGTCGGGAGTCAAACGACTCAGCGTTATGGGGGCGCCTAACATCATGGTGATCCGAGAGTACCCGCTACTGCGCGCTGCCAGCGATTCCTCGAGGTTGCGGCCGTTGTCAGCGGATAACTCGCCGTTCACCACATAAACTTGCGCGTTGCGCGTCTCCGCATCGTAGTCAGGCTCTAGCACCAAGGTGGCGGTACCTCCCGACAACTCTAGGTCGAGTTTTACGTCGGCACCGCTCCTAACCTCAGTGCGCTTGATCCGGAAGTCGCCCCCGCCAGGGGTATTCATTCCCCCAGTAACGACATAGTCGCCGGGCGCAAGCCGATCCAGTCGGTACGAACCGTCGGGTTCCGTTACGCTAGCGAACCTCGCTCGGGGCTCCTGGAGAGAGTGCGCAACGACGCTTGCATTCGACAGCCCGCGACGATCCCTCGAAAGGATACCGTGAATCGCCCCCGGAGCCCGCAGCACGAGATCTTGCTCAATTGTGTCGTGCTCCGCCGGAACTGGTATCGCCACGGATCGCCCGAGCTGGGAGTGCTCCGCAACCGCCACCATGGGGGTGCGCGCGACACCAGTGATCTCGAATCGGCCATTGTTTCCAGTACGCCCTGTGTGGATTGACAGGGCGCGGGATCCCTCTACGGGCCCGCTAATCCCTTCGCCACTGGCGACGATCAGGTTCGCGATTTTCACAGTTGCGCCCGGCGCGGGCTGACCGCCTTCACCGACTACGCGGCCGGTGATGATTCGTGTGCGATGGACCGTAATCGTACCCACGTCACTAGTTGTCCCGGCACGAATTTCCACAGAGCTATCTTGGGGCTCGAAGTCAGAACCTCGGATGCGAAGCGCGTGAGAGCCCGGTTGCATCCCGCCCAGTGTGAACGCGCCGTCACTACCCCGCATCGTAAAAACACGGTTGAAGTTGAGCTCGATGGAGAAAGACCGCGGAATGCCGCCGTCCTCAAATCGAACTTGCCCCACCGCGGTTCCGACCTCTTGCAATATGATTCGAACATCGTGCGCGCCACTCGCAACCTTCTTGCGAGGACCAAAGTCATCGCCAATCGCTTCAGCTCGGCGCGCTGCCAACAGATATGCGCCCGTAGGGAGTGCATCAAAGGCGAAGCGACCGAGTTCATCCGTAACCGCTGACAAGTCGTCGCGCAAGTCAAACGACATCTGCATGAGGGTGGCCTGATCTGGCTCAGCCAGTACAAGTGCATTGGCGAGTGGCTGACCATTGACGGATTCAACGGTTCCGCTGATGGATTCGCGCGCCTCCAGTTTCAACTTGACAGAGGCAGTACGACTGTCGAGCACAATTGTTATGGGAAGCGACGCTCCAGCATGGTGCATCGCTAGAAGGCGTGTGGGTCCTGGTTCCAGCCCCACCACTTGAAACTGTCCCCTCTCGTCCGAAGTGACCTCGCGGGGGGAATTCAAGCGCCCTTCGACTGGCATGGCGCGAATCGTTGCGCCCGCCACCGGCATACCGTGGGGATCGACAACATGACCTAGTAGGGTTACGCGGGGGTGGAGGACAACGACGACATTACTTGTCAGTGTGCCGACAAAGTCACCTTCTCCATACTGCGGATGGCGCCCGATGAACCTATATCGTCGCGCGCTGTCCAGTGAATCAATTGCGAAACGGCCTGTCTCATCCGTCAGCGCGGGGTCGCTTGCTGCTGCTACTGAAGCAAGTGCCTCCAAGGCAAGGACCTGCGCTCCAATAACTGCAAGTCCGTTTTCGTCAACCACGCGGCCAATCATCTTGACTCCCGGAGCCATTGCGACCTCAATCGGATCGCTGTTGGCTACAGCGACGTCAACCGTGCGCCAGGCGGTCGCACGATCCGTGCTCGACACTCGCAAAATCCCCATCCCTGGGGCAGCACCGACAAGCGTCACCCGGCCATCCGACCCGGTACGGCCCGTGCGGACAGCAGCCTGGCGTAGCTCGACGTCCGCGTTGAGCGGTGTGCCAGTTTGGGCATCGATGACCTTTACAGCAAGTGAGATACCGTTTTGTAGGCGAATCAACATTGGTTCCGAGAATTCGGTCAGAACGACAGGACGCGGTGTTGCCACCCATTGGTCTTTGGTCGCCGCAACGTGATAGCGCCGTGGCAGGAGTCCGGCGATGACGAATGTGCCGTCCTCTTCGGTAAGCACACGTTGCTGAGGCATGCTGTCGACGATAACCACAGCCCGCGGAACTGGTTGATTATCTCCGATAACCACTTGGCCTTCGAGCGTTAGTGTACCTGCAGGATCGGGCGCGCGATCTCTGATCCACGACGATGGCTCGGGCTCCTTGGTTGCGCTGGCTCTCGAACGAAAAGAAGATCTGACCGTTCCGTTGGGCCGGCTATTCGTGAACAAGTGGGTCAACACACCCACGACTGCAAGGAAGGCCACGATGGCCAGCGAGCGTCTCACCGGCGGCCTTCGTCAGGTGGTGGCGTGCATACATCGCCACATCTTGCTGCAGGGACAATGACACGCCGCGCCGACATCCAATCGTAAACTCGCGGTCCCATAGTGGTGATACGGCCCAACCAACCGATAGGTCTCCACCACCGCCTAGATGGAAAACGGCGCATAACTTCGCTCCAAGCATCAAACCCAAAATATTTGCGCCCCGAAGTATCCACGGCCACCATCCTCATTGCGACCTCGCTGTCTCCGATTCCGAATGGTCTGTGAGCACCTTCTCGAAACGACAAAAGATGCAGCAAGTTCGAGGAGTCACTTTTTCGCCAACGTTCAGCGATCTTGGTACAACGAGGACATTGCCCGTCGAAGAAAACGTGCAACGGGGGCGGAATATCGAAACTTCGGGAGACGAACCGACGCAGCCACCGGACACTCGTCACATATTCTTCATCCGTAATAAGTGCCAGATCGAGCGCGATCATTGCGCTAGAAAACGTAATGAGCCCCATCGTCCAGGCGATACTGATGTGGAAACCGATACCGGCGAGAAGCCATATTGGGCGCAGCCGCGAGAGTATTGCGACTGGAAACCATACTTGATAAAGCACGGTGGCATACGAACCGATCGTAGTTACCCAGGGATTGTGAAATAACCCACGGGTCGAAGGCAGAGAGAACCACTCTGTCTGACTCACCAGGTAAAGAGCCGTACCGTGATGCCAGCGGTCGCCAGATGCTTTCATCAGGCCAGAGGTGCCGTACAAGATCATTAACTGTGCGCCGATAGCGAGGACGCCTAAATTGTGAAACCATACCCGCAGACTACCGGCAGGTGCGTCTTGTCCCGACGGCAGTAACAACAACAGGTAAACAAGAGTCAGTCCAACGATGTTGTCCCCGCCGTCGCTTATACCTGGGACTCTCAAATCGAGTGCAGCGTACGTTACGAATACAATGAGTGTTGCAAGTCGAGTACGGATCCCGGTTAGCATGCCCAACCCTCCAAGCCCCAAGAGCATCAGGATCGCGTGCGCGCCGTACCGCAAGAAAAACAAGTAGTCGAGGGCGCTACCAAGGGTCGACCCGAACAACGGGATTGTCGATCCGCGTCCAATTCCGCCCGGCCCCCACAAATATGAAGCGTAGGGTGCTTCCATGCAAACCCGGAAAAGCACGATGGCGCCGATTACGCGCGACAAGTTCGCCATGCCTATCCGATGGCGAGGACAAACGGATAGCCACTCGAGAAGATTGGTGGGTTTCCTCATCGGTAGATCCCACCCGTAACTTGACGCGGATCGAGCGGGAAAACGCCGAGGTCATATTCTCTGCTCGACCGCTCGATGCTACTGTCGCGCTGCGACCACGGTATTGCCTTTTGTTCAAGCACTCGAAGTCCCACCGCAATGAAGGCCACCCGGCCTGCTTGTTCGTAGCAAAAGGCCGTGGCCGCGCGTTGCAGAATTGGAGCAGCGTGGGTGCGCGCGTCCTCAACCGCCTTCGTCACCATGTCGCAGTCTAGGTCTGATCCTTTGCCGCAAGACTTGGCAAGTATCGAAACATCGGGAGGGCCGAAGAGATATTGATGTATTGCGTTATTTATCGGTCGCGATAGTCGATCGTATGCACCGAATCTATTGCGGTGGAACGCATCCCACATGGGTTCAGAGATGTCATGCCATCCTCCGTCCGGGAGTGAGCCAGCACGTGCGCGCACTGCACCCGGAACGTCAAGGCAGCGCACGAGCAAGTGATAGCTATTGGATACCGGCTCCGGCGCAAATAGCCGCCAGTTTTGCGGAAAGAAGCGGCCAATGGTGGGAGCCAGGATGGGTTGCAAAGCAATCGTGATCGGACTAAAGGGCAGACAAAACGCAGTCGTCAGAGCCACGTGGCAGACAAGGCACGCAACGGAAGCCGCCTTTATTGTCGGTATGACAAGGCGCCGAAAGAAGGTTGGTGCGGCCATGGCGAGAACCCTCTTCATTTACATCGGTGGAAGACAACCAGGACAAGCTAACTTGGTCGAGTTTCAGATCGGAGCCGTGGCGTTCGATCCTCGATCAGAGAATCACAACTGCGAGACTAGATTTTTAGTCCAGAGCACGCACAGCGAAAAAGGTCTGGCGATGTGTTAGACCACCGTTTTGTTGAGCCCAATCCCCAAGAGCATAACCGATGAATCCACCGGCTGCTCCGAGTCCGGCGCCAACCCAACCCCCTTTTGCCCCGGCGATCGCGCCACCAAACGACCACGCCGCAGCTTGACCCCACCACTCTACGGGAAGGGCATATGCCGACGCCATGTTACCAACGGAGGCGTTTGCTTGAATGACTTGCGTCGTGGCATATCTGGTTGGCTGGGCGTCCACACGCGAAGTTGACGTCGATAGAAGCACGCCGACCACAGCAAGCACACCGGCACAGGAAATTGTTCGCGCATTGAGCATGTTGCTTTCCTCCAATTTTTCGTGACCGTACACTTGTGACCCGTAGCGATTCAAGGAAATTGGTTCAACAAATTTTCAATCCGGACTCCTGGAGGACCTCCGCTTCGTTCTTGGAGAGGCTTCGCTCCGCACCCCGCGCCCGGCCACTTACCTGCCGAACAAGACGCGGCTGTCGCAGTGAATGTGCTGGTGCTTGGGTGTCGATGCGCTCACCGCCCACGCCCACCGGAAAGAGAAATGCTGGACTATAGGGCCGCGGAGCCGCGTGTTCCGCGGTCCACGAGAAGTCGCGGTGCACGACAAGGTCGTCTCGACGCTCCGCCATCAACGGCGGACGCTCGCTGCCCACCGTCCGCCGCGCGGACAGGCCGCCCCGCTGCCCCAGCGACTCCCTGAAGAGCGCGAGTTGGTCGACGCTGGACCTCCGTTCGCCGACTACGCGGCCACGATCAGAAAGCGCGGCGGGTCGCGCTGGCCCGCCACGCTGCGCCGGCTCGCGCAGATGCGGCGTGATTATCCCGCCGCCCAGCTCGAGATCGCGGTCCGCACCGCCGCCCACTACGGGCTCTACGATCTCGATCGGCTCGAGCGGATGATCTTGAGACAAGTCGCCACCGACTTCTTCGTCCTTCCCGCCGACCGCGACGACGCCATCGCCGAGGTCGACGACATCGATCCGGAGCACGGCGATGAAGGATGACCTCGAGCAGCTGCTACGCAGCCTCCACCTACGCAAAATCGCCCAGATCTTCGACGACGAGGCCAAGCGCGCCGACAAGGCCGACACGAGCTATCAGGAGTTCGTCGCCCGGCTGCTGCGCGCGCAGTGGCAAGCCAATCAGGAAGCCGCGCTCGCCTGGCGCATCAAGCGCGCGGGTCTCCCTGAGCAGTGGACGATCGAGTCGTTTCCGTTCAAGCGCCAGCCCGGCGTCAACGCGCGACAGATCCGCACCTTCGCCGAGCTCGAGTTCGTGACCAAGGCCGAGAACATCGTGTTTGTCGGGCCCACAGGTGTCGGCAAGACCGGACTCGCCTCCGGCCTGCTGCTCAAGGCGCTCCAAAATGGCCACCGTGGGGTGTTCATGCGCGCGCAAGACCTGTTCGACGAGATGTACGCGTCGATCGCCGACCGCTCCACCCGGCGGCTGCTCAACCGCCTCGCCAAGGTCGACGTCCTCGTTATCGATGAGATGGGCTACCTCAACCTCCGCCCCGAGCAGACCAACATCTTCTTCAAGCTCATGGAGGAGCGCTACCGCCAGCGCGCCACCATCATCACCACCAACCTCGCTTACTCCGAGTGGGGAAACTTCCTCGGCAACAAGGCCCTCGTCGACGCCCTGCTCAGCCGCCTCCGCCACCAGTGCCACACCGTCACCATCGACGGCCCCTCCCTGCGTGACCCCATCGGCTGACCGACCAAGCCCTCACGACCAAGAGCCCTCGTCGCTATCGCGCCGAGGGCATCGCACTTTCGGCCGACCTCAACGACTCGCTACGGACATCCACGATCCGCTTCGCGATCCGATTGCCAATCCAGACTCACTCGGTGGGTCTGTTCAGACGAGCAGACCTGGGTCAGTTCTGACGAGCGTTGCGGCAAGCCACAGCGAAGAACGCGCGTGTGCTAGCAGCAACAGAGTCAATAGACGTGGAAGATGTGAAATCAATATTGGGCTCGATCAGAATGTCTTTCGGGCGCTATCCCGGATCGTTTATGGAAGCGTACGTTTCTCGACCCAACTTTGAAGAGCAGGCTCGTGAAAACACGCATCTTGATGCCCTCAAGGATCGCGTGGATGCCGTTGCTGCTAACCTCAGGGACGTCCTCGGTATCGACCCACGATCGATATAGCCAACCCTCTCATGCGATGCTTATGGTCTGGATCTGAAGTCCACGTCAAAACCGTCAAAACAGTAGGTGGGGTGTGATGTCTGAGTGTGCAGAGCAGCTGAGCTCTTTGTCGAGCCAGCCGCTCGGGTTTAAGCGCGATCAAGCTCTCAGTGTCGCGCCGACCGACTTGACTCAGCTCGTTCAGCGCGCGATCCGCTTGGCGCACGCGCACCGGG
This sequence comes from uncultured Kofleriaceae bacterium, assembly GCA_964419605.1. GTDB lineage: Bacteria > Myxococcota_A > Polyangia > Haliangiales > Haliangiaceae > JABFXX01. The sequence continues at coordinate 13,881 of CAYQQM010000060.1, forward strand.
CGCTGACTGGGGTGGAAGTGCGAACGGCGTTTGGCGTCGACCAACCGATCGCCTGTTCTGGACCGCTGCTGGTGCAGGCGCTGATGAACTTGATTGAACCGCCGGGCACGCTGTGGGCCCCGGCGGCTGGGTGCAAGTTTCATAGAATTGACGTGGCCGTAAAACGCGAGTGGTCGAATCCAGCAACCGGCACGGTCCGCACAGGTAGTCTACGCGGTTCTAAGGAACTCGAACTCTGGTCCTATTCCATCCTCATACCAAAAGGAACGAGAGTCTACAGCGGCCCCTCTGGTAGCCAAGGGGGCGTGTTTATGGGGGGCTTTCTGCTGGTTCCAGACAATACTTTATTCCCAACCCACGGAAGCTTATTTCAAAAGGCGCTAGAGTGATCGCAAAAAAAAGGGCCTTCACAGGCAATCAGGGCAAAACGCTCGTTCCAACGCGATTGTCCGGGAGAACTAGAATGGCCGAACGAGTGTTGCAGACCGCATTCAGGACTCTCGCAGCGGCGTGTCGAGAGCTTGCCGAGATATGCGATCGAGATATCAAAGAATTCGCACTGAGTTGGCACCGAATTGCAGACAATGCCAGTGTGCTTGAGACCGCCGACCCTTTAGACCAGGAAGATGTGAAGTCGCTATTGGACGCGATTAGAATGTCGTTTCGACACTACCCAGGCGAATTCATGGAAGCATATATCGTCCGATCCGATCCTGATGAAGATCTCCGAGAAAATGACCGTTTGGATGCGTTGAAAGTCCGAGTCAGTCGCGCAGCTGCAGAGGTGCAAGAACTGATGAAAATAGACCCAAGATCCTATTAGGGTGGGTAAACGTAAGAGATGTGTGTCGAGCTACGCAGTTCATCCTGAGGAAATGGGAGCGCTGTTAATGCTGGGCAAACGCTGGCAATTGGCGATAATGGATTTGTGATAATCGTCGTCGATGATGCCGGCGTGACTTCTGGGTCAGAGTCTCTTCGCGGAGTAGTGGCATGAACGAAGTATCGTGTCGCATATTTGATGTGCTCGAGGGGGCCCTCAAGGCGAAGGGACTGTCGTTGGCGCAGATGGCGGAGGGAACAACGGTGCCTGCGGCGAAGCTTGGCAGCAAACGCGACCGCATGGACTGGGCGGATTTTGTAGCGGTGATGAAGAATATCCGGCGGCACTTTACCGACGAGGAATACGTTGCGGCAGGGCGCAAAGCGATGTGCGCGCCAAGTCATCGGTTTGCGGCAGTGATCGCACGCCTCGCGCTCGGACCGATGGACATCTATCGCTGGTTTAACAAGCCGAAGGGGCTCGGTAGTCAGCTATTTACCTGCATTGTGCCGAATTACAGCGAGAGTTCGGCCAATCAGATAGCGATTGAGCTAACGCTGCCTGAAGGCTTCGAGATGTGTTGGGATTTCTTTGTCGTTGTACGTGGCAACCAAGAAGCGCTGCCCGAATTATTTGACTTGCCGCCGGCCAACGTAGTGTTGACTCCGATTCCACGCGGAGGCCGATTTCAGATCACGGTTCCAACATGGCGCGTGCCGTTGCTAAAGCGATTGGGGCGACGGCTCACGTGGCGGTCGACGGCGCAGACCGCCGCGCGCGAACTCAAAGAAGCGCACGAATCGCTCGTCGAAGCGCAGTCTCGGATGGGCGAATTCTCGGCGAGATTGCAGCAAGCCGAGCAGCTGTCGACGTTGGCCATTCTGACCTCAGGGCTCGCCCACGAGATTCGCAACCCCGCCAATGGGATTACCAACGCAATCGAACCGCTGCGAGAACTGCTGCCTAAGGAAGTCGTCGCGCCTGAAACCGGGCCGGGACAATTGCTCGGCGTGATGTCGGAGTGCGCCGAGCAGTTGAGCTTTTTGTCGAGCCAGCTGCTTGGGTTTAAACGCGATCATGTGTTCGCTGTTTCGCCGACCGACCTAACCCAGCTCGTTCAGCGCGCAATCCGCTTGGCGCACCGAGCGCTGACGGGGGTGGAAGTGCGAACAGCGTTTGGCGTCAAGCAACCGGTCGCCTGTGCGGGGCCGCTGCTGGTGCAGGCGCTCATGAACTTGATTGAGAACGCCGGGCATGCAGTAGGCGCCGGGGGTTGGGTGCAAGTCTCAACCAAAATGTCCGGAACCTTGGTGCAAATCGAGGTCACTGACAGCGGGAAAGGGGTGCCGGTGGCGCTCCGGGAACGCATCTTTGAGCCGTTCTTCACCACCAAAGGCGCGGAAATTGGCACGGGCCTGGGTTTGCCGGTGTCTCGGGCGATCGTGCAGCGCCATCGCGGTGTGCTCGAGATTCGGGAGTGTAACGGCCGACCGGGGTTTGTCATTGAACTGCCGGTTTCGGAATCTACGCAGGCTGTTGCGCAGGCGGCAGTATGAACGAAGTATCGTGCCGTGTATTTGAGGTATTTAACCGTCCCCTCGAGGCGAAGGGATTGTCATTGGCGAAGATGGTCGTGGGCACCTCCGTGCCTGCCACAAAGATCGCGAACAAACGAGAGCGGATCAATTGGGCCGAGTTTGTTGCGGTCATGAAGAATATTCGACCGCACTTCACGGATGAAGAATACGTGGCGATCGGCCGAACGTTTATGCGCACGCCTGGGCAGCGGTTTGCGTTTGTCATCGCGCGCCTCGCTCTTGAGCCGATCGACGTCTATCGCTGGACAAACAAGCCCCGCGACGGACTGGGCAACTTGATGTTCGCCTGCGTAGTGCCTAGCTACCGTGAAGTGTCGGCCAATAAGCTCCTCGTCGAATTGACGTTGCCTGAGGGGTTCGAAATCTGCTGGGACTTTTTTCTCCTCGTCTGCGGAAATCTAGAAGCCACACCGGAGCTGTTCGGACTTCCGCCGGCGAAAGTCGTGCTGACGCGGATTCCGCGTGGTGGTCGAATGGAGATTGCGGTGCCGACCTGGCGAGTTCCACTGCTGAGACGTTTGCAGCGCCGGTTGACCTGGCAGTCGACCGCGCGGGCGGCGGCCCACGAGCTCAAGGAAGCACACGAATCGCTCGTCGACGCGCAGTCTCGCATGGATGAGTTTGCATCACGACTAACACAAGCGGAGGAGCTCTCGACGCTCGCGATTCTGACGTCGGGGCTAGCCCACGAAATTCGCAACCCCGCCAATGGAATCAGCAACGCGATCGAGCCATTGCGTGAACTACTGCCCAAGGAAGTCGTCGCGCCTGAGACCGGACCCGGGCAGTTGCTCGGAGTGATGTCGGAATGCGCCGAACAGCTTAGCTTCTTGTCGAACCAGCTGCTTGGGTTCAAGCGCGAGCAAGCCCTCGACGTTGCACCAACCGATTTGACGCAGCTCGTTCAGCGAGCGGTCCGCTTGGCCCACCGCGCCCTGACTGGGGTGGAAGTCCGAACCTCGTTTGGCGTCGACCAGCCGGTCGCCTGTTCTGGACCACTGCTGGTGCAAGCGCTCATGAACCTGATTGAAAACGCCGGGCACGCCGTGGGTCCAGGCGGTTGGGTACAAGTCTCGACAAAAATGGCCGGAACGTCGGTGCACATCGAGGTGACCGACAGTGGGGCAGGGGTGCCGCTTGCTCTTCGCGAACGCATCTTTGAGCCGTTCTTCACCACCAAAGGCGCAGGAGTTGGCACTGGGTTGGGCTTGCCGGTGTCGCGGGCGATCGTGCAGCGGCATTGCGGTGTCCTCGAGATTCGCGAATGCGGCGGCCATTCGGCTTTCGTCATCGAGCTTCCAGGAGGTGTTGCGTCCCCATCGAAGCAAAAACTCGCCGAGGTCCACCTGTAGTAGTACGGTTAGCTCACGTTCGTTTTGTGCTTCCAAATGCCACTTCTAGGGGAAGTGGATCGGCTGAGACGCGCGATGGTCAAATCTGGGCAGCATATCGGCTCGACATATTGCAGACGGTGAGCTTGTTTAGCGAATATCCTGCCATGAAGCGGATCGGAATTCTCGGACTCGGAATGTTCTTGCCGGAGGCTGTTCGCTTCAACGACTGGTGGCCTAACGACGTCGTGGCCTCGTGGAAGCCTTCAGTCGGCGCGCCCTCGGCCCACACGGCAGTTTCGGAAACGGCGCCCCAAGTGATGGAAGCGATGAGCGTGCTTGAGCACGATCCGTTCAGCGGTGCTCGCAAGCGCCATGTACTAGCGGACGATGGCTCGATCATCGCGATGCAGATTGAGGCAGCGAAGATCGCTCTGGCACGTTCGAAGGTTTCTGCCGGCGAAATTGATATGGTTCTCACGTGCGTCACGCCAACCGACTTTCAGCTGACGAATTCTGCGTGTGAGCTTCACGAAGCTCTGGGGTTGCATCGTGAGTGTTTCAGCCTGCACGTCGACGGAGCGCAACATGGATTTTTGCTCCAGCTAGAGCTGGCAGAGTCCATGATTGCAATGGGGAAAGCCACTTGCGCCCTTCTGGTGCAAGCCAGTGCCATGTCGCGGCTTGTCGATCCCAAGTCTATAATTTCGCCGAGGTTTGGAGATGGTGCGACTGCTGCCGTTGTGGGACCTGTTGCAGCCGAACGTGGGATCCTCAGCATCACGCATCGCACCGATGGTCGTTTTCCGAATGCATTCGTTGCGAGCGTTCCTGGTAAGCGTTGGTACGAGGACGGACGCGTGCAACTTTACATTCGCGATCCAGTGGGCGTGCGAGATATCCTCTTGCGTACTGTCGATCTGTCGAAGGAGGGTATTCTTGCGGCTCTTGCTCGCGCCGGTCTCGAAGCCAAGGATGTGGAGATCTTCACGATGCACCAAGGCATGCCGTGGTTGACGGATCTCGTTCAACGACACGCCGGGTTGATCCGTGCGCGATCGGTCACAACATTTAACGATACCGCTCATCTGTTCGCGGCTTTCGTTCCATCAACTCTTGTTGCGGCAGAGACGCAGGGGCTGCTTTCAGACGGAAGCGTGGTGGTGATAGCCGGGGGAGGGAATGGTATGACGTACGGAGCCGCGGTCCTTCGCTGGGGACGATAGGAGAAGCTCTGTGATCGATCTGGCAAGCCCTGAGACGTACGTTAATGGGATTCCTTATGAGGAATTTCGTCGATTGCGGGACCACCAGCCGGTTTCTTGGCAGGAGGAGGCAAAGGGGCCAGGTTTCTGGGCGGTAACCCGGCACGCGGACATCGCTCACGTTCTACGGGCGCCGAACGTGTTCTCCTCGCACCGAGGTGGCTGCCGACTGGAGGATTTGCCGCCCGACTTTCTAGCGAAGATGCGAGAGAACATGATGAACAGCGATCCTCCGCATCATACGAAACTTCGAAAGCTCACCAATCATGTGTTTAGTCCGAAGAGAGTCGGGACGCTCGAACACCGCATCACCAAGCATGCTCGACAACTAGTCGATCGTATCTCTGATCGAACGTCCTGCGACTTTGCAACCGAAGTCGCAGGCGAAATGCCTCTGTTCGTGATTTGCGAGATTCTTGGCATCCCCGAGACGGATCGAGCTCATTTGTTCTCGTTGACCGACAGGATGTTCGGCAGTATCAGCGAGGACCGAGAAGTTGCGATGCGCGACAGCATGGCAGCCGCTGAGGAGATGCGGTCCTATGCGGCCAATATCGCTGCGAAGCGTGGTGCTTCTCGAGGAGAAGACCTGGTCAGCGATCTGCTCGACGCAGAAATCGATGGTCGCAAACTTACGAGCAGTGAATTCCAGGCATTCTTTACACTTCTATTCAATGCCGGCGCTGACACGACGCGCTCCGCATTGTGCTTTGGGCTGGATTTAATGATGCGACACCGCGATGCTCTCGACCGTGTCCAGTCCGATCTCTCGCTGCTGCCAGGAGCAATCGAAGAAATCTTGCGCTTTGAAACTGTCGTGATTCAGTTTCGGAGGACTGCGGTGATTAAGACGGAGCTTGCTGGACAGCGCATCGCCTCGGGCGACAAGGTGGTTGTTTTTTTTCCGTCTGGGAATCGTGATGAACGCGTGTTTACGGACCCCGACCGGTTTGACATTACACGTACGCCGAATCATCACCTTGCGTTTGGTCACGGGACGCACTTCTGTCTTGGTGCACCTCTTGCGCGTATGGAGGCTCTCCACCTATTTCGTGAGTTGTTCTGCCGGCTTCGCAATCTCGAGCGCGTAGGCCCGTTGGTGACAGGAAAAACCAATTTTGTTCGAAGTGTCCACCATCAACCCGTTACGTATACGCACATGTAGGCAGATAGCGGTAACACTACTGGCGAGTAGCGATAAGACTACAGTTCTGCAACGTGCAACAATATAAGGCTCAAGGATTCACAGAGCGGCCGAAGTAGCCAGAACAAGAGTCAGTATGAACGAGGTTGCTACAAAAGTTTTCGGAATGATCTGGAAGGCGCTGGAGAAACGTAACGTCTCGGCCGAGGAAGTTTGCGCCGAAGCTGGGGTGAGCATCGGAACGAGGGAACGCATCGATTGGGAAGAACATAATCGGATCATGCGGGTGGTTCGGTCTCACTTCTCTGAAGACGAGCTCATCGCAATCGGGCGCAGTTACCTGCATTCAAAAGGACTTCGGTTCGCGATGGTGATCGCGCGTCTCGCGATGTCTCCAATGGACTTCTATCGTTGGTTCTCGAAGCCAAGGGACGGTGTCGGAAATCAGATGTTCAGCTGTATTACACCGTCGCATCGCGAGCTTGCTCCATTCGATATCGAGCTCGACCTCATCCTTCCAGAAGGGTTCGAGGTTTCTGAGGAGTTTCTTCTGATCTCGGTAGGCAACATGTCAGAGATGCCGGTCCTGTTGGGGTATCCGCCCGCAGAGGTTACCCTGACTCGCTTGCCCAACGGCGGCCGACTTCACATCTTAGTCCCCCAAGGCACTGCGATCATACGAAGGGTCTTGCGGTTCTTGAAGAGGCCGTTCGTGCGTAGAGACGCGGCGAAGGAGCTTCGCTCAGCCCACGAATCGCTGCTCGAGAAGTACGAACAGCTCGAAAGTGCACAGGCAAAGCTCGATCGCCAGGCCGCTCAGCTGCGGACGGCGCACACGATCAATCGGCTGGCGCAGAGGGATCTCGATTTGAAGCTTGCGCTGGATACGTTGACGCAAGCGATGGTCACGGAGGCGGGTTTTGCGTCGGCGTCGATCAAGCTCGTCGACCGGCCCGAAGGGGCGCATGCGGGGCCCCCAACCGAGAGGGCGCCCATTGTGCGGCCCCTGGTGGCGCGCGCCGGCCAGACGATCGGCGAGCTCACCGTAGGTACCGTTGATGCGACTAACCGCGACGAGCTCCTCGAGTTGATCACGCCGACGTTGTCGATCGCGATCGAAAACGCGGTGTACCGCACGGGCTTGGAACAGTTGGTCGAGCAGCGCACGGCTGAGTTGACGGTGGCGCGGGATCAGTTGGCAGGGACGGTGGAGCAGTTGAAGGAGGCGCAGGGGGCGCGCGAGCGGTTCTTTGGCAACATTTCGCACGAGATTCGGACGCCGCTGTCGCTGATCATGCTGGCGGCGGGGGATATCCAGAGCCGAGCGGGGAGTGCGCTGGATGGGCGTGCGAGTCAGAGCTTGACGTCGGTGACCGATGGAGCGCGCAAGTTGGTGCGCCTGGTCGACGAGTTGCTGCTCTTAGCGGCGGGGCAGGAGAACAAGCTGAAAGTGCATCGGGAGCCGACGGATGTGGCGGCGCTGGTGAATCAGCTGGGCGGGGCGTGGCGGCCGGCGGCTGAGGCGGCGGGGCTGGAGCTGGAGGTGGTTGCGCCGACGTCGATGGTGGTGAGCGTGGATCCGGTGGCGATGGAGCGGGTGGCGTCGAATCTGATGTCGAATGCGGTCAAGTACACGCCGCGTGGGGGCCGGGTGACGTTGGAGCTTGCCGAGGATCCGGGGGAGTTTCGGTTGTCCGTGCTGGATACCGGGGCGGGGATCGATGCGGATCTCGCGGCGCGGTTGTTCGGGAGGTTCGAACGGGGCGCGAAAGATCGCGGCAAAATTGGCACGGGGATTGGGCTATCGCTGGTGAAGCAACTGGTCGAGGCGCACGAGGGCACGATTGCGGTGGTGGCGCGGGATGGAGGCGGAACGGAGATGCGGGTGGTGATTCCGCGCAGCGAAGTGCGGGAACAGGCGGCGCCGATGCGTGGGCTGCGGCTCGAGGTGGCCGCGCCGAGCGGCGGGATCGCGAACGGGCAGCGGTTCGATCCGCCGGGGATTTCCGCCGGAATCATTGTGGTTGCGGAAGACGATGTGCGGTTGGCGGAAGCGACGGCGCGACTGTTGTCCGAGCGCTACACGGTGATCGTCGGTCTCGATGGCGAGCTGGCGCTCGAGCTGGTCAAGAAGCACCAACCGCAGCTGCTGGTGACTGACGTCGAGATGCCGAACATGAACGGCATCGAACTGGCGAAGCGATTCCGCGAGCACACGGGCGATCGACTGGCGCCGATTATCATTTTGTCGGCGGTCATCGATTTGGGCACGCGGGTGGCTGGTCTCGAGGCGGGAGCCGTGGACTACGTGACCAAGCCATTTGATCCGCGCGAGTTGATGGCACGGGTGGATGCACAGTTCCGGATGCGCGAGCTGGCGGTGCGGTTGCATCAGGCGGAGCAGCTGTCGACGTTGGGGATCTTAACGTCGGGGCTGGCACACGAGATCCGAAATCCGGCCAATGGGATCGTGAACGCGATTGCACCTTTGCTGGAGCTGTTGCCGAAAGAGCTTGTGGGGCCGGAGACCGGACCTGGGCAACTGTTCGAGGTGATGACGGAATGCGCGGAGCAGATCAACTTTTTGTCACGGCAGCTATTGGGGTTCCGGCGCAATCAGGACCTCGAACTCGCACCGGCGGAATTGACCGAGCTGGTCAAGCGGGCGATCCACCTGGCGCAAAATGCGCTTCTTGGGGTGGAGGTGCGGACGTCGTACACCGTCGACAAGCCGATTTATTGTTCGGGTCCGTTGCTGGTGCAGGCGCTCACCAACCTGATCGAAAATGCGGGGCATGCGGTCGGCAAGGGAGGTTGGGTGCACATCTCGACCTTGTATGCGGGCAGTCGGGTCCTGATCGAGGTGACCGACAGCGGGGCCGGAGTTCCGGTAGCGTTGCGCGACCGCATCTTCGAACCGTTTTTCACGACCAAGGCGCCGGGGGTTGGCACCGGACTTGGGCTCGCGGTATCGCGATCGATCGTCGAGCGGCACCGCGGACTGCTCGAGATTCGCGAGCACCATGGCCGGCCCGCTTTTGTGATCGACCTTCCCGGCCTGGCCGAGTCGACGCCCAAGCATCAGCGCATTCGCTACGACAGCCGCGCCCCATACGGCGTCGGCGTGGAGTGAGGGGCCCCTCGACTGAAGGCGAAGTTGAAGCTTTTCGTGAACGGGTCCGGACCGCACCTGCATCAACGCTCGTCGCGCCAAGCCCGTGCGTTGCCTAGAAGGCCAATGGTCACCGGGTGGTTCGGCGCGGCGGTCATCTGCGCCGCGCGGCGATGAGGGTGGGCTTCAGGTCCTCGAGACAAGACACCGGCGACGATCACGGGGTCGCCGATCGCCGCGGTGATCCACTCATAGCGGCAGCGAAGCTCGTCATCTCTCTTTGCGCTGGCGTGAGCTGGATCAGCCAGCACTTCGGCCAATGAGCCATCAATCGCGATGAGCGCATCGCCGCACTGTAGGACGAAATGGGTGGCTCCAATCTGCTCGCCATAGATCGCATTGTCGCTGTTGTAGACCGTCCGGGACCATGCAGCGGCACAGGGTGTGCGGGAATAGAGCTCGACCATCGGTGTCTCAACGGAAGCCACGGTTCCGCGCAGTACGACGTATCCATCTCGCTCTGGCAGCTGGGCTTTCGCGCCGCGGACCAGCCGTCGAAAGCGCGATCGTTCGCCCGTGACCACGACCCAGGTGACCAGGCTGACCAAGCATGCAATAAGTGCACTGCCCAACCAGATGCGTCCACGGGAAATTTCGCTAATCGCGGGAATCCCGATCAGCACAGTAGGCAGTACGCGAGCAGTCCAATCGCGCTCCAGTAGGCGGCGCGCAATTGCCCACCAGGGGTCGTCATCCATCGATTTCACGCGTGGTTTTCGATCGACTCGGCGACCGCCTCCTCGAGGATTTGCTGCTGATCATCGAAACAAAACGCGACCGTGGATAAGAATAATTCGGTCGCGATGAACAGGTCGGTGTCCGTGTGGAGCGGGGTATTCCAAAGCGGTTTGAACCGTTCGCGCAGCGGGCGATAGGTTCCCGGATCGCTGTTGCCCCCTTCCCGTTGGGTTCGGGCGATATAGTGCCGCAGCCCGACTTCGCGCAGGTTCCAGCGCAGCGCCTCCGTTTGGGAGGCCAGCTCGCGTTGAAGCTCCGCGCCTTTCAGCTCGTCACCACCATCGAGCGCAATCGCAAGCCTCATCGCGGTGGCCTGAACTTCATGTGCGGCCCGTTTCATATCCGCAAACGCCATGTTGAGCCCGATCTTGATCATCCCGTAGAGCGCGCCCATGGTGGCGTTGCCAATCGATTTGAGTACAGGGTACGAGATGGCGAGCGACCCCGCCATTGGTCCAGTGATATGCGCGATTCGCGGTACCTGCCTGCTGATCAACCCCAACGCGCCCGACGCTGCCTCCACTGCGCCGTCAATCCGATTGCCACTGCGGCCAAATTCCACCAGGAGTACGCCATGAACCATGTAGAGAATATTCAGCGCCACGCCGATATCGCCAAGCACCAATCCCGATGCGGACAACGTGTTGGTCACGGCGAACGTGTGCCCCTTGGCGAGTAGGAGCGCCGCGCCGAGCGACTGGTACGCAGCGATCGATCCTTGAACGATCCACAATGCCTGCTTCGCGAGCTCGGAAACGCCACCAAACCAGTTGCGCCCGAATTCCTTCTCGAACAGCTGCTGTCGCTGTTCGGGATCAGCGAGAGTCATGATGGCTTCGACACCGTTGGCGATCGCGGCGATGTGCTGGACTACATCGGCAACAGTCTCCGCGGCAGCCAACCGAGTCTTCAGATGGTCCGGAAGGGCAACGTTCGCCAGTTGTCCACGGAACTCCCTGACCGCGGTACGGGCGATGTCTCGGTCGGTGGTGGCCAAGCGCTGCACGACCGAGGTGGTCTGGCGTGCCACGGTGACGAGCCGAGTCGCGGCCACCTTGGCCTGCATGTCCGGCTCGAGCCGATCGACGGCCGTCTGATGGGCGGCCAGCGCGCTGTCGGCTTTGTCATCGATATGATCGCTGACCGTCTCGCTGGTGGCGCGGGTTCGAAAGTCATCCACTCTGGAGTAGAACTCTTCGAGCCACTGAGCGACTTCCTCGGGGTTACCTTCTTTGGTGAGGATGTTCAGAAGCGGCATCGTAGCCGCAACCGCGTGATCGATTCGCTGTTTGAGCACGCGACCGCGCGTAACGACTACGCTTCCGTCGGGGCGCTTGACCTTGCCGTGCGTGACCTGAAACCATTCGTCGAGAAGTGGGTGGAAGCGCGGCGAAACGTTTTGGCGATGCGCGGCCGGCTGCGATTTGTCGTATCCGACTCCGTCCTTGATCACCGTGTAGAGATTCACGATATGAATGATGGCGTCAACAGCAGCGACTGCGGTTTCAAACGTGACAGGTTCGCTGGTGGCCGAACTTGTGGACGTGGCCAGTTGTGGTGAGTGGGCCGACCTCCGTTTGCCATAGGTTTGTTCTACCAGCGTGGTCTTGCCGGGCACCGGCGCGGGCGGCTGCTGGTGTCCACTCGATTGCGGCCCCAGGTTGCCGTACTGCGTGCCGTATCCTGGATGTCTGTACTGGTGGTTCCCCATATGGGCTAGTTATCGGCACTACCACGAGTGGGTTGCGTACTTTTCGAGATATGTTGCGCAAGCGATAGAAGTATAATAAAAACAACTGCTTAACGTAAAAACGCCGAGGGTCGCAATTCCACTACGGCGTGCAATTGACCGAGTTGGTCAAGCGGGCGATCCACATGGCGCAAAATGCGCTTGTCGGAGTGGTGGTGCGAACGACGTATTCCGTCGACAAGCCGATCTATTGTTCGGGCCGGCTCCTCGTGCAGGCGCTCACCAACCTGATCGATGACCCTTGGAAATCCCTGACGAGGGAAAATGCGGGACATGCGGTCGGCAAGGGAGGCTGGGTGCACATCACGACCTTGTATGCGGGCAGTCGGGTCCTGATCGAGGTGACCGACAGCGGCGTCCCCCAAGGGGACTTCCTTCGGGGCGCGGGAGTACCGGTAGCGTTGCGCGACCGCATCTTCGAACCGTTTTTCACGACCAAGGCGCCGGGCGTGGGCACCGGACTTGGGCTCGCGGTATCGCGATCGATCGTCGAGCGGCACCGCGGCCTGCTCCAGATTCGCGAGCACAATGGCCGGCCCGCATTTGTGATCGACCTTCCCGGACTGGCCGAGTCGACGCCGACACACCAGCGCATTCGCTACGACAGCGGCGCCCCGTACGGCGTCGGCGTGGAGTGAGGTACGCGACTGAACCGAAGTGGAAGCACTTCGCCCGGGGATCATCCCGTCGGCGCGTCTAGGATCGACGATGTGTCGCGGTGCGGTCATCACAGAAGTTGGTAGCATTCGGCTGCCGCCGGACGTAAAGTTGCGGCGATCACAGCTCTTGGGGGCGAACTGGATGCGCGGCGATTTGGCGAGTGGGCTCGACGCTACCGGACGGCGGAGCGTGTGGCGCCGATATAATCATCTAGAATTATTACTGAAAATATTCCCGCAACGTTGGCGCTGGGGTGCCGATAACGGTCGATGATGGGGGACTTCGACATCCACGGACGGGGTTCGCGGGGCTACGGCGCCGCAGCGGCGGATGCGCATGCGGTGGCAACTCCGGGCAAAGTGACCCTGGCCCAGGCGTCGGGTGGCGGAGCCCGGGTTAGCGATCCGGTCGCTGCGCTCGAGCGCGCGATGTCCCACGCCATGGCCGATGTGGCCAACATGGAACTCGCCAATCGCAGCGGGGACGTGATGCGCGCCATTGGGCTGCGGAGCTTGTTGTGGTGGTTCATCGACGAAGCGCCGACGCTGGTGGCGAATGTCGGAAGAGCTTCTGCAGGGGGGTACATCGAACCGGTGCGCGCGATTCTGCAGCGGGCGCACGCGGCTCTCGCGGCTGCGCCCCACTTCTCGGAGCCGGCGCGTGAGGCGGCGCAGCGAGGGGACTACGCGTTGTGGAATGCAGAGCTGGCGCCTTGGCTGGCGAGGGTCGAGGCGGGGCAAAGGGACGGAGCAGCGAGCTATAGCGAACGCGAACCTCGCGGTGAGCGCACCATGTCGCACGGATACGAAGCCGGTGGTGGCTTAGCGGGAGTCGTCCCTGCCAGCCTCAAGGTTTCGCACACGGCAGCGACGCCGATCCAATCCGTACAGCCCCGATCGGCAGTTCCCCCACCCAGCAGCACGAGCACTGGAGACATGGCATCGATTGCGGCACCCGAGCCCGGCATCGACAAGCCCGGGTTCATCGACAACTCCAAGGGGGCTCGGATCTACAGCGTGCCGGCTCCGGTCGGTGGCGCAGCGGAAGGCGCGCCCTTGCCACCGGCAGCGCGCGTGTTTGTGAGCGGCACGCACTCGCGGCTGAAGGATTGGTGGTACGTGACGGCGTTCCTCGAACAAACGATGGTGCGAGGCTACGTGGAGGCGTTTCGGGTCAATACGAACTTGCCTGAACCGTTCGCCGAGCTGCGGCAACTCCGCGGCGGCGAAACTGCGGAGCAACTCGCGAAGGAAAAATTCGGTCACGCGGTGGAGGATGGCCACGACCTCCGCTTTTACGAGAACGTGTTGCTCTATGTGAACCAAGGTCGCGCCGGCATTCGCGGCACGTACCAAGATCCGGGCATCCTCGGCGGCGGCAGCAACAACATCGCGCTGGTCGCCGGACATCGCATCTGGCTCGTCAGCCCCCAGTACGCCAAGGCGCTGAAGAACGCGGTTCCATCCGGATCTCTCACGGGCGGCGCGGTCGCGAAAGTCCGGCGCTTCGGTCGGCATCTAGAAGACATCCTGCAGAGCGTCACCGAGTCGCGTCACCACTTCGACGAAGTCGCCGGTGAACTCGCTGCCGCTATCCGAAACCATTTGCCGGAGATCATTGGGATCACCGCCGGGTTTTTGATGGCGGAAGCCACGTCGATGTTTTTGGCTGCAGCGCCCACCGGAGTCTCGCAGGCAGCGGCTGTGGTCATTCAGCTCGGGCTGTCCGCGTTTGGTGCAAGCGGGATGGTATTGGCGAGCGTCGAGGCGCTCAACCACGGCTGCGCGTGGCTCACAACCGCATGGACTGCGGAAGGCAACCCCGAACGCGTTGCCGCAGCGAGCCGAGAGTTTGTGCGAATGCTGGTAGCGATCGCGGCCGCGGCTCTGAGCTACGTCGGCGCCAAGGGCAACTACGCGAGTGCGCTGAAGATCGCCAACAACATGCCGACCGGAGGATTGCCTGCCCTCGCGCTGGCGAGCGGCGGGACCGCGACGACCGCTCAAAGCGTGGAAATTGGTCTGGGCTTAGGTGGCCCCGCCGTCACCGGCGCTGCAGCCGTGCGCCTCAACGACAAAGACAAAGCTGCACTCGGCGAGGGGCCGGAGGTCGAGAGCGTGCGCGACCACGAGGTAGCCGAAGTGCGCGCAAAAGAGCTGGGCGATAAACGCGCTGCCGAGGGTCGTAAGAGTTCGACCGCCAAGGACAACGGCAGCAGCGAAACGGGGCTTGTATTACCCAAACGTACGGAGCTTGCGAAGCATATTCCGCCACCCGGCGATGCTTTCGTCGAGTGGTTCGACAGCCTTACGCTTGCTGAATTCGATCGGCTCCTCGCAGACGAGGGTGGGAAGAAACTCAGGGGCGCACGCGCAGTCATCGCCGACAATATTCGGCACCCTGGAGGAAACCACGAATGGTTGATGGTCTCTGAGGTGCGTCAATTCAAGAAATGGGGAGTATCGATGAAGGAAATCCTCGAGGGACGTTCGCTCACTGAAGCAACGATCGGCCAGAAATTTCGTCACGGTGGTACCGGATCGGGCATGTTCCATGAGCAGTTGCGAGCAATGGTCCGCTCGTCCGTTTCTTTCGAAGAATACCTCCAAAAGCTGAATCGGTGGGCGGACGAGGCGCTTGTCCCAAGCCACAGCTCAAGATGGTCAAAGGACCCCGCGCGCGGCAGATACAGCTTGCCAGAAAACCTCCAGCGGCGAGTTCGGCCATGAGCGGGACTCGCGTCTCTTGGGAGGAACTACTCTCACCACGTCTTGGCCAAGTGACGAATCTATATGGTCCGCACAGCCAGTCGGTGTTTAGCGCCTTCGCTGTAATCTGCGACATCGAATGGCTTGAGCATGTCGGAGACCCGGTGACAGACAGCGGAATCGTAGTGGTCCAGTCTTGGGAAGATGCACTGATCATCTTCGGGGGAGACCGCCGCTACAACGCTAACGGCGTGTTACGGGCGCCTTGCGACCGCGTCGATCCCGTACTTGAACGAATGCCCGAACGCGAGTCTTGGTGGCAGAAAGCACGAGAGGACGTCAAACCGTACACTGCACTGTACGGTTGGCCGGATGACATGTCGCGAGCGAACAAAGACCTGATGTTCGAAAATCTCTACGAATTCGTATCGATGCTGCTCGCCGAGATCATCGGCTCGCCAGAGGCGGAGTGCACATATTTTCGCGAGCAGCTGTCGTGGTTTCACGCGGGTCACTTCCCGTGCGGCTGGGAAGGAAATTGGCCCAACGGCCGGATGCGGGTCTTTTGATTGAGCCTGTTTCGGGGCCACAATCGCGGACGCCGCGACGGGCGCGCCGATCTCGCTCGAACCCGGCGTCGACAGCGCGCGGCGCTCGGAGGCCATTCTCCGCACGGAGGATTCTTCTCCCGGCCGCCCGGTGTTTGCACATGCGCCGTACTGCATTTTCGCGCGACGTGTACTCGCGTTTCCCTCGAGCATTTTCGCTTGTCCTACCCCCCCTGGCATTTCCCGTGGCCAGCCAGCGGAAGGTAGCCGCACAGGCCTCCCTGCACCCTGCTGCCATACCCGCCTGACCATCGCGCCCCTCACTCATCGTGACCACAACTCCATCAAACTTCGTGCTCACGCTTATAGTTCCATCCGCAACCCTGCCACGTTGTTGCCAAAGACGTCGCCGGCATGTAGTGCGGCCCCAGAAAGTGCGCGTAGAGTTCGGTCGTGCAATTCGAATGGGATCCGCTGAAAGCGCGAACGAATCTTGTCAAGCATAAGATATCGTTTGACGAAGCTGCTACCGTATTCCATGATCCGCTGGCGGAGACTGGTTTCGATCCGGATCACTCGGTACGTGAACAACGCATGATTACTTTTTGGGATGTCATCGGCAGGACGGCTTCTCGTGGTGGCCCACACCGCACGAAAGAATGCGATCCGCATCATTAGTGCTCGCCCCGCAACGAAACAAGAAAGGCGCATTTATGAAGAGGGGTAGTTCAAAAACTGACGAACTTCGGTCCGAGTACAAACGCTCCGACTTCGGGCGGCTGGAGCGCGGGAAGTATTTTGAGCGCGTAAAAGCCAGCTCTAACGTGATTGTTCTCGACCCAGTCGTAGCAAAGATCTTCCCCAATTCTGCGTCGGTGAACAGGGCGCTATATTCTCTCGTTGAGGTTGCGCAAAAAGCAGCTCGCCAGGTACGTCATCCGCCCGCGCGCGGCCAACGACGTCGCGCTGGCTAATCCGCTGCGTTTAGATTGCGGTACGTCTCTGTGTGCAGGTTCCGCAACGTTGTGGCCAAAGGGCTTGTCGATTGCGATCGAGAATGCGGTGTACCGGGCCGGGTTGGAGCAGTTGGTGCAACAGAGCACAATGGGATCGTGAACGCGATCGCTCCGCTACTCGAGTTGTTGCCGAAGAGCTTGTGGGTCCGGAGACCGGACCTGGGCAACTGTTCGAGGTGATAAGTGACCGGAACGGATCTCCGCGTGTCGCGCTTGCGCGATGCGCGGCTCCTCACCGGGCACGCATCCCTGTGGGATGTCGGAATGCGCGGAGCAGATCAACTTTTTGTCACGGCAGCTATTGGGGTTCCGGCGCAATCAGGACCTCGAACTCGCACCGGCGGAATTGACCGAGCTGGTCAAGCGGGCGATCCACCTGGCGCAAAATGCGCTTCTTGGGGTGGAGGTGCGGACGTCGTACACCGTCGACAAGCCGATTTATTGTTCGGGTCCGTTGCTGGTGCAGGCGCTCACCAACCTGATCGATGACCCTTGGAAATCCCTGACGAGGGAAA
>CAYQQM010000061.1:0-30862 GCA_964419605.1 uncultured Kofleriaceae bacterium
CCGGTCAACGGGAAGGACGTGTGGCAGTGTCTGCAACGTAGCGGCGCAGCGATCAACTCGCTGATGAGGAGGTGACAGATGGATAGTCGAAGCGAAATCCCCCGCGCGCGATCGTCGGCCGGAACGCGCGAGGCGAAAGCGACAAAAATGCGTGGGAACTGGTAACAAGTCGCCGCACCGACCCTGGCAGTTGTCGGAAAACTACCGCCGGTCATCAGATTTCTACAGAAATTCAGCTATTTGCCGCTTGGTCCGACCATTGCAAATGCGCTCGACATGCAGTTCATTTGCCCTCTATTGTTGGCGATCGCGTACCTCGGCGCGTGTACTCATGTGCAAACCGTTCAGACGTTACAGCCGTCGCTGGACGATGAAGCCGTGACCACAAAATCTGGTCATCATTTTGATGTACGCCCAGCCGGCAACGGCTGGATTGCGCCGACAGGGCAATTCATCACGCCGGAACAGGTTGAAAGCACGGAAAGCGTAAGTCACGTGCGCGGCGCGTTTGAAGGGTTGGGACTCGGGGCAGCTGCTGGTGGGGTCGCAGGCGCGGTCACTGGTGCCATTGTGGGCAGCATTCGGGAGGATGCGTGTAAAAACGGTCCGGACTTCAATCTTTGCTTGGAAAGCCCTGCGGTGGATGCGCTCATCTTCGGGGTGTTGGGATCGGCCGCCGGCGGGGTGCTGGGAGCAGTCATCGGCGGCGTTCAGGGATCGAAGGAAGTCAATCGCCGCTCCATTCCGCGGCTTCGAATCTCACCCACGCCGGGCGGTGCCAATGCGCAGCTCACTTGGCGGATGTAGCCCCTGCCCGGTGCATGGCACGTCAGCAGCCGGGTCGGTCGCAGCCATGCATTGGCCTGCTGATCTATGTGCGCAATGGGTTCGAAGGCACACGATGCTTTTGTCCCGTATATGGGACATTTTGACCAGATATTGTCACTTGCCTACACGATTGGGACAACTATCCTGGAACTCTATCTCAGCCAAAGGCGGTGTCCATGTCCAACTCCCCGCTTCCCTTCACGACCGACGCCATCACAGCCCGACCCAGGACCATCACCGAAGCACCGCGCGCGATCGTCCACCGGACGCGTGGACACGGCGGCGGACCGATCACGCGTCTGATGAGTCCAGGCGAACTGGGCGAAGTTCTCAAGCCGTTTGTGTTTCTCGACTTGTTCGAAGGTGACGGAGCCCACGCCCCGCCGCTGGATGCCGGCTGGCATCCGCACTCAGGTATCGCCACGGTCACCGTTGTTCTTGACGGAACAACTCGCTATGCGGAGACAACGGGCAACACTGGCGCGTTGCCGACGGGCGGAGTCGAGTGGATGCGCGCCGGAGGCGGCGTCTGGCACACAGGGACTGCAGAGCCGGGTCCTGTGCGCGGCTTCCAGCTCTGGGTCGCGCTGCCGCCGGAGTTGGAGAACGCACCGAGCGAAAGTCACTACGTGCAGCCAGATCGCGTCCCCGTGGCCGGGCCCGCGCGCGTCGTCCTCGGAGCGTACGGAGGCGCCGCGAGCCCTATCGCGTCGCCGCCGATGACGTATCTCTCAGTGAGTCTGCGCGACGGCGAGCGCTGGACATTCGAGCCCACGCCTGGCCACGAAGTCGCGTGGATCGCGGTGATGAACGGGGCGCTGCAGACCTCGTCGGGTATCGCGAGCGGGGAGCTCGCGGTCTTTGAGCGAGGCACGGCGCCGATCACGGTCGTGGCAGATGGAGAGACTCGCTTCGTCCTCGGTTCCGCTGCGCTGCACCCTCACCAACTCGTGCTCGGCGACTACTCGGTCCACACGAGCCGCACAGCACTCGAACGCGGAGAGAGCGAGATCCGCCGCATCGGCCGCACGCTGCGCGCCGAAGGCAAGCGGAGTTACGCTCTCCGCGCGTTCGGCTGAGTACAGCTCGCCGTAAGTTGAACCAACCCGGTCGCCTCGCGACCGGATGGCGAGGCGAGGCGCGACGAGGGAGTGTACCCGAAGGTACGTGACCGAAGCCCACCGGAAGGTTCCGTGGGCGCGTCCGTCGCGGCGATACCCAGCAGTTGGTTGCCGTCCATCGGCCTGTCGTAGCATCAAGTCGGGTCGACGTGATGGCGTGGAGAACGCCGTCACCGCCGACGTTCGCCCACGGCGTGGCGCTCACAGTGGAGAGTACTCACAGATGGTCCCTGTGCGAACTGTGGCGGCGAGATAGCGGCCCAGACCGACATTGTGTTGCGCAATTCGACCTATCGCGTCTTTGATGCATCGATGTACGTTAATTCGCGCCCGCTCGACCCCGGAGCCGGCCCTGCGCGGTCTGCCGCCGAGCCCCACAGCGCGACGAAGTTCGCGACCCAAAGCCTCAAGTTCTTGCCGAGCGCGAGCGACTCGCTCGGTGTCCCCGAAGCGCTCCGCCTGAATCATGAGGCTTTTCAGATCTTCAAAGCGCGCTCGGTACGCCTGGTGTGCCCGAGTGTCGAGAGCAAAACCAGCATCGCCGGGGCTGTGCTCTGCGCCGATCAGCGCCAACACATGAAACTGGCACCGGGGGTTCTCGATGAGAGGACTCAAGTAGGCGAGCCCTTTCGAATGCCTCAACCATAGTGGTGCGGCCATACCTCCGCAGATCATCCATGCCTCGCCGCTTCGCCGCAGGGTCACCGGCGAAGCGGCTGCCTTGATCGAGGGCGCGCAGTTCGGCGGGCTCGAGATCGGCGGTCGATCGACGTCCCACGTCCGCCCTGGGGATTGGTCGAGCTGACCTAGGTATTGGTGTTCAGCGGCCATGTTTGACTCCTTATCGAGATGGCGTCACCTCAATCGTGACGAACCGAGCGCCATGACTTCCGGTGCGGCCAGCGATCGCCTGACCGGCACTGAGGACCATCCTCGATGACCGGTGAGCTGGATCCCATACGCAGCAGTCCTCAAGGCAACTAACGCCACAAGATAAGGAGAAGCTTTGCTGCACATCTTGTTGTCATGGGTCGCGTCCACAACTGGGGTAGTTGTTCTTCTGAGCGCCGCGTTGCGCGAAACGTCGAAAAAGTGGGGTCAAATAAATTCTGCTACGCATTGTGTTCATCCTAGGTGATGCGTTCCGAACTAATGCGCCACCGTGCTCTCACCACTGGGGTAGTGTCGCCTCGCCCGCGGATGTGACAGGATCGCGAGCGAACACATTGGACCGCCCGGCCCAAGCGCATGCACCTCCCGCTCAGGCTCGCGCGACGCCAAACCTTATGGCGCCGCGCCCTCGGTACCGGCCCTCAGAATGAAGTCTTGTGCCCAGGGTCGGAATTGAACCAACGACACGCGGATTTTCAGTCCGCTGCTCTACCAACTGAGCTACCTGGGCAATTGGGAGCGCAGAAGCTACACAGAACTTGGCATGGTAGCAAGGGTCACGGCCCAGATCGCGCCCTGGCTGGAATGCGAACGATAACGAGCACCTGGAGAGCCAGGAAACACGACCTTTGTTAGGCCGTTTTTCCCTCGGAAATGGCAAAATAGCAGTGGATGGCGCCCACCGATGGCTCCGATCCGGCGGTCCGCATGACGCCGATGCCATTCGATGGAGATGGCGGAGCTTTGCTCGGCACCACGATCGACTCGCGGTATCGCCTCGATGCTCTGCTGGGCCGAGGCGGAATGGGGCTGGTCTTCCGAGCTACTCACATCGAGCTTCAACGCCAGATCGCTGTGAAAGTGCTGCACCCCTCTCTTGCGTCATCTCCGGAAGTCCGCAGCCGCTTCGAGCGCGAAGCCCTCGCCGTAGGACGGATCGACCATCCCAACTGCGTCTCGACGTTTGACGTGGGTCGACTCGCAGACGACTCGCTCTACCTTGCCATGGAGCTCCTGGAGGGACGCGCCCTTGCCGACGTCCTTGTGCGCGAGGGCCAACTCTCGCCGCCACGAGCATTACACATCCTGCGCCACATCCTGCGAGGCTTAGGAAGCATCCACGCCGCCGGAATCATCCATCGCGACATCAAGCCGGAAAACATCTTCCTCGTCCGTCAAGAAAGCGACGTCGATTTTGCAAAGATCCTCGACTTCGGGATCGCAAAACCGATCGTGGGCGAGCTCGCCGACGATGGTGTTCGGCTGACCCAGGCCGGGATGGCATTTGGAACGCCGATCTACATGTCGCCGGAGCAGGCACTCGGCAGCAAGCTCGACGGGCGCGCTGACCTCTATGCCGCCGCCGTGATCGGGTACGAAATGCTCACTGGCCAGCTGCCCTTTTATTCAGACGACCGCCTCGAGGTCATGGCGATGCACGCAACTAAGGCTGTGCCGGATATGCACACTCGAGTGATCGACGGCGGGGCGCCGGTCCCGCAGTCGATCGAGCGGTTGATCGCAAAGGGGCTCACAAAACGACCTGAAGATCGCTATGCCACCGCCGAGGAATTTCTGGATGCGATCGAAGCCGCCATGCATACGAGAGATGGCGGCGCTACGGAAATCGACATCCAACTTCCTCGGAACGAGCAGCTCGATCTACCTCCGTACCTCTCGCAAAGTGCATCACGCCCTGGCGGCCCTTCCGAACCCATGGCGAGAGGCCCCCTCGACCCGATTCGTGGAGCGATTCCCGTGCGCACAGGGGCAGAACTCAACGATGCAATCGACGCGATGTTGCAGCATGCACCTGCAGCTACGGCAGGCCCACCAGCACAATTCACGGCGCCAGTTGACCGAAAAACCGGCATGCGCAGCGCCGACGAGCCGTCCCGACCGTTGTTGGGGCAGCGTTGGACTGTGGCGGTGCCGATTCTATGCGGTGCGATCGCATTAGGCATCGCAACCGCGATTCTTACCACCCCATCGCGCCTCGCTCACCCGCCACCAATCGTGTTGATCCCAAGATTACCCAGCCCAGTAGAGGCCGGGTCCACCCAACCTCCGCGCGGGCCAAGTAAACGCGAATCTACAGCAACCGCTACCGAACCAGCCCCGGCGCCCGCTACTGGCAACGGCTCCGAAGTCAGCGCCGGTCCCTCCGTAGGGACGGCCAAAGACCATCAGGGCCCTCCCACCCCCCAATCCTTACTCGAACTTGGCCATTCTCATGCGGCGAGCAACCAGGCAATCGCTTCACTTACCGCGTATCGAGAGGCGCTGGCGTTGTCCCCGCCCCTGTCCGCAGACCCAATGCTTCGCGAAAACTTGCGCGCGATGGCAGCACACGCGGATCCGACCATCGCCGCAACAGCACTCGAAATGTGGGTTGGTAGCACAAACGATCCGGCTGCGAAGGAGGCCGCTATCCTGGCCGCTGCGAGCACTTCGATCGAGCGCCGCCGGCTCTCCCGCCCGATCATCCGTCGCTACAAACTCGCGAAGGATGTCGACTGGCTGACCGCGTACGGACTTGACCTTGAACAGGAGCCGACATGCAACAAGCGGCGCGAGGCAGTAGCCAACCTGCGCGCGCTCAAAAAACCCGCCGCGATACCAGCGCTCACAAAGGCCACGCGAAAGCGAGCGCAGCGTCGAAACGCGTGCCTCGTAAACGACGTGCGCTCGGCGATCCGGTACCTGAAGCGCATTGCGGCCGTTGCGAAGTGATCCGCACCGCGATCGCATTTTGCGCCGCAACCGCTGCGCTTGGATGGTCCCCGGATGCCGGTGCGGACCCGTCCAACAAACGGCTGGTCGCCGCGGGAATCGCGCTCGCACCGGCCGACTACCTGCTGGGCGTGTCGCTCCATGAAGGAAGCCATGCGTTGATGGCAAAGTTGTTCGGTGCGACAGTCGAGGAACTACGCGTATTTCCGCCGGGTATCGACCCGCGTGCACAGACCTTTCGGTTTGGCTGGACGTATGTCCGCGGCCTTAAAACACGCACCGCGAAAGCCGCATTTTACCTAGCGCCAAAGCTGACAGACGCGCTGCTCTTGGGCGGATTCGCTGCGTTGGTCTTTACCGATGCCTGGCCGCGCAACAAGTACGGCCAGCTAATGCTTACGGTAGCGGGCACAGGTCTGTGGGTGGACTTTGCCAAAGACGTCGTTCTGTTTTCAGCGCACAACGACGTATCGAAGGCGTTTTCCAACTGGTGCCTAACCGGCTGGCGACAAGTGCCGGCTCGCCTCGTGTATGCCGCGGCCAGCGTGGGATTTGGGCTCGTCGTGGCGCGCGGTTATCAACGCCTTTTTAGCTCCGACCACGCGACGGCCGAACTCCCCACGATGGTGCCGATCGCAAGCGTCGCATTCTGAACCTCAGGCGGTGCATTTGCGATGATGCTTCGTGCGATCGGGGGGACTCGAACCCCCACACGATGAAGTACTGGCACCTGAGACCAGCGCGTCTACCAATTCCGCCACGATCGCGACGCGGAACAGATGCCACAGAAGCCGAACGATCACAAGGGCTACCTCAAATAGCTCACTCGGCCCGGCGAAAACCACGGGAGTTGTCATCGCGATCGCTTTACTCACGAAGCCCGACCGACGTACGATCGTGCCTACGGCCGCTTTCTGGACCAGCGGATCGGCTCCGAACTCGAGTGCGTGATGGCAAAGCTAATCGTCATCTCAGGGGAAGAACGACAAGAATTCGAACTCGCTGCGTTCAATTCGATCGGTCGCCACCCCGATAATACGATTCAGATTCTCGACCGGATCATTTCCAAGGAGCACGCTCACATCCTACGCGGCCCAGACGGTCGCTTTGTTCTCAAGGATCTGCGCTCGCTCAACGGAACGTTCCTTCGCGGCGAGCGAATCGCCGAGCATCCGCTATCGGACGGCGACGAACTCATGATGGGGTCGACGCGAATTTTGTTCGCCGAGCGACCGAAGGTTGACGATGTGTTGCACCGCGTAACCATCGCGCCCGGTCTCACCGAGAGTCACATTCGCGGGCGCATTCAGGCGAATCCTGGAGACTTTATTCCGGAGCGCCAAATTGCCGATGAGAAAATCCTTCGCCGCGACTACGAGAGGCTGCGCATCGGTCACGAACTCGCACGAGCGGTCGGCAATGAGCTCGATCTCGATCGGCTGCTGCCCAAGATCCTCGACAAAGCCTTCGAGCTCGTCGGGGCGGACCGCGGTGTCATCCTGCTCCGCGATGCGACAGGCGCCTTGGTCCCAAGGTATGTAAAGACGCGCTCGGGAAAAAGCGATCCCAATATCGTGCTTTCCAAGACCGTCATTGCAGAGGTCGAATCAAACAAAGCCGCAGTGTTGTCTTCGGACGCGACCATGGATGCGCGATTTTCAGGCGCACACTCGATCATCATGCAGGGCATCCGGTCCACCATGACCTTGCCGCTGCTCCACGCGGGAGACCTGCTCGGCATCATGCACTTGGATTCTGTGCTCGCTTCCAACGCGTTTACCGAAAAGGACTTGCAGGTCTGCACCGGGATGGCAGCCCAGGCCGCCGTGTCGATCCAAAACGCACGACTCGCAACTCGAATCGAACACGAAGCGCAAACCCGGGCTCAGATTTCACGCCTCATCCCCGCCAGCGTCGTTGAACAAGTCATCAAAGGCGAACTCACGATCGAAAAGGGTGGACGACTCAACGAAGTGACGATGCTGTTCTCCGATATCCGCGGCTTTACGACCATGTCCGATGGACGTCCGGCACAAGAGATCGTCAACACGCTCAACGAGTACTTCGAGGTGATGGTCGATATCTTGTTCAAGTACTCCGGCACGCTCGACAAGTTTGTTGGCGATGAAATCATTGGACTATTTGGAGCGCCGCTTGCCATCGAGGATGCTCCGTTCAAAGCGGTTGCCTGCAGCATTGCAATGCTGCAAGGACTGGAAGAGTTCAATCGCACCCGGGCCTCAGAAAACCAGGCACCGATCCGCATCGGCATCGGGATTAACACCGGCAATGTAATCACAGGATCCATCGGTTCGACCCGAGCGTTGCAGTACACCGCGATCGGGGATGCCATGAACGTAGCATCGCGACTCGTACATGCCGCGTCGTCTGGAGAAGTGATCATCTCTGAAAGCACCTACCGCGCAGTCGCAGGCCGTGTTGAAGCAACCGCGCTGCCTCCGCTGCGCGTCAAAGGCAAGGCGGAGGAACTCAAGGTGTTTCGCGTCACCGGCCTGCGCAACCTCCACACGCTTCCGCCCGGCGATTGGGGCGGACCCACAAACGGATAACCAAAATATTCGCCGTCATATCAATTACTTATATTCCGGCATACAAACCGCCGCGCACATCGCGAACGCTGTTCTGTTGTAACGCACTCGCCCGTAAAATCGTCGAATAGGCATGAGTGCACATGTCCCGCCTCGACCGCTGCCACTGCCGCCCCAGGAACAGGATCCCGATCGAACCGCGATTTCGGACGTACTTCGTGGCGACCGCAGCGCGTTTGCACGACTCGTACAGCGCTACAATCACCGCTTGTATCGAGCAGTGAGGGCGGTTCTGCCGACGGACGCTGAAGCAGAGGACGCGCTGCAATGCGCATGGATTCGGATCTACGAACGCCTTGCCAGCTTTCGCGGTGACGCGTCATTTGCAACGTGGGCTACTCGAATTGCGGTCCACCTGGGCATCGATCACGCCCGTCGGCGTCGGCCCTCGATGGCGGAAGTCGTGGACCTCGTAGACGAACGACAGCCCGATCAGGCGCTAGATACGGCCCAGCTCGGACTCCTACTGGAGCGATGCTTGGCGGCGATGCCCCAGGGAAGCCGCGAAGTGATGGTGCTTCGCGATATTCTCGAACTGGACACCGCCGAGACCGCCGCGTGTCTGCAGCTTAGCGAGGAAGCGGTCCGGGTGCGGTTGCACCGAGCGCGAGCCACCCTTGCCGCCGCGGTGAGCGAACAGTTGGCCGAGCACGCCCGAGGCGTGTACGGCTTCGCGGGGCATCGCTGCGAATTGCTCACAGCACGCGTCATGACGCAGATATGCGGTAACGCGTGGCCCCCAACCTCCGTCTAACTTGCATGAGGTATTTTTCCAGCGTTTTATTGTCGTCATGGTTTGTCGTCGCTTGCAGCGGCAACAAGCCTCGCCCCGAAACTCCGAAAACGGAAATGACCAACTCGGATGCGGTCGCGGCGCAGATCGCTCGCGGCCAGTCGCTGTATGGATCCGAATGCGCAAGCTGTCATGGAGATGCAGGTCAGGGTACCGACAAGGCACCCAAAGTCGTCGGGGAAGGAGCATTCCCCCTCAATCCCAGACCCGGCTCGAAACGCAATGTTCCGTTCCGTACAGCGGCGGACGTCTTTGCTTGGGCCAGCAAAATGATGCCCGGCAATGACCCCGGATCGATTCCCACCGACGACCTACTGGCCATCTTCGCATTTGATCTGACCGCAAATGGCGTAAAGCTCAACGCTCCCCTCGACGGGGCCGCAGCCGCCTCCATTGTGCTGCACCCTTAAATTGCCTTGATCCATCGCCGGTAGGACACAGCTCCGCAACGGAGCGCTTCCGGGCTTTGGGTGGGTCGCGGACGACTCTGCAAGGTTTCTCGCGACGGACGACGCCCCCGCGGGCGACCTGCACCTTGACACGCTCGATGTTAGTTCGGTGCGATCACGCCGCATGCATCTCGCGCGCCTGCGTTGCCAGGCGGCATTTGCGTGGTGCCATCGTCCGGGGCCGCGTGCACAATAATCGCCTTACCAACGACGTCGGTCGTACCTCCGTCACCAATCGTCCATGGTCCAATACAGGTCAGAGAGCCCGAACCAGAGCCATTGACCTCGACGTTGCCACAGTCGCCGAGGTGATGCGACGCGCTGGTAGGCAGCCCGTGCATTGCCATGGATGGGTTCCAGTGCCCCATAGCGCTCATGTAGTCGCCTTCGCAGACCCCCATTACGTGCAAGTGGACCCCTCTCGTTTTCGCGGTTCCGCCCGCGCCTGCGTCAGTCACTGACAAAACGAGCTTCACGCCTTCTGTGACCTTGGTAAATGTCGCAGTACCGGACACCTGTGACGGCGTACCCGCAGTGCGTGGTGCTAACGCGGCCGTCGCTGTCGGTCCGTCATCTCCATCGCCCACGTCGCATGCCGCAAAGCAACACACAAAAGTTACCGCCAAATACGATGTATTTCCCATCACGATCTCCTTTGCTATGTGAACAAATCAGAGTTCCGCGCGAAGAATCTCTACTGCCAATCTGCCGAACTCGTACTACGTGCATTACGAACTCATTTCTCAAAGCAGATTGACACAGAGGATACTCTGAGTTCAACAGAATGCAGAGTATGTGATTCTCCTCTGTGCGTGAACTCACATCCACGACCCCGCGACCGTTCAGGCCACACTGCGCACGAGCGCGGCAATGCGATTGCTGTTGACAGGCAACAAACGTGAGGGTTCCCGCGGCAACGCGTCACGCGCGAGATAGAGTCCGGGACTAGATGGTGAGATCACCCTTTTTTGCGGCGACGATTCCGACCACAGCCGTGATCGCTGCCTTGCTTCGCTGGTGGCAGCAAGGCTCGGGAAATATCTACACCGCCCTCGACAAGCGACTTTACGGGCCTGACCCCGATCTGGGCTGGCGCGCGCTAAGCGACCGCCCGTTGTGGCTGGGGCTCGACGTCGTTGCCGTCCTTGGAGCTGTTGCCCTCGCTGTCGTTGTCGGTGCGTGGTGGGTTCGGCGCCGCGAGTTGCGCGTTGCAGCGTCGCGATGGCTCCGCATCGCATTATGGTGCATTGGCGCACCAACGATTTTGGTGCCAGCTACAGCCTTTGCCAGCGGGGGGCGCCCGCCCGGCGCTGTGGATTTTCTTCCCGAAGGTGTTGTTGCAGCGGCGCCCACCAGTGGGATCGAGGGGCGGCTAGCTGTCCCAGGTGGGGTCTACCGCGTCGTCAGCGGCTCTGCCTCGTCCATTACGGCGCGGATCCGCGCGGGTGGCGACCGATTTGAGGCGCGGTTTTCCGGCGGGCTATCCGGAACGGTGAGCGCGAACTGGGCCGATTTCGGCGCGAACCCAACCGGATTCAAGGCCCGCATCTCCGTAGAATCAACGTCGGTAGATACCGGCATCGAACTTCGATCGAAACACGCGCGCGAAGACTACCTCGCTGTTGCGCAACATCCCACGATCGCATTCTCGCTGGGCCAACTCATTGCCGCCCGCCAAGATCACCCCGACGAGGTGGCATTCCGCGCGTCGGGCACAATCTCCTTGTTAGGCCGCGACATTTCTGTGCAGGTTACCGGTTCGGTGAAGGCGCTTTCTCCCCAAGCTGCCGCACGATTGTCGCTTCGTGGGCACGCCGCATTGCTGGTCCACGCCGAAACCGCAGTTAGCCTGTCGGCAACGCCCCTCGCGGGGGATAACAGTTTTGATGAGGACCGTGTGCCTATCGTCGTCGCGTTGCTCGTAGAACACGCGACCGAATGACCGCGAAATCGCTCTGCAGGACCAGGTGAATCATCCGCGAGCGCGATAGATTTATTCTGTCACAAGCCCTTAGTATCCGGTTTCTGAGCTTTTCCGTTGTAAGAACAACCCTCACTGTTATCTGGAGAAAGTAATGCATACTGTGCGAACTTG
Source organism: uncultured Kofleriaceae bacterium (assembly GCA_964419605.1). Taxonomy (GTDB): domain Bacteria; phylum Myxococcota_A; class Polyangia; order Haliangiales; family Haliangiaceae; genus JABFXX01. The sequence continues at coordinate 11,520 of CAYQQM010000061.1, forward strand.
GATCACCGTAAGCCTAGTGGCTGTTGCTGTCAGCGCGGCGGCCTGCAAGAAAAAAGAAGAGGCCGCTCCTCCGACCACTGCGGAGCCAGTTAACGCCGAGCCGCCCAAGGCCGAGCCGCCCAAGGCCGAGCCGCCCAAGGCCGAGCCGCCCAAAACCGACCCCGCACCGACCGCCCAGCCGGCCGACGCTGACACAAGCGACTGGCTCAAAGTTGTCGCGGACCACACCGAAGCGGGCAAAGGCACCGTCGACGTCGTCTTCAAGGGAATCAAGGTCGTCAAAGCGTCTTTTGACCCCGCCAAGGTAGAGGGCGGCTCCGCGGAACTCGAGGTCGACGTCGACAGCCTATCCTCAGGCATTGCGAAGCGCGATGCTCACCTGAAGTCCGCGGACTACCTCGACTCCAAGAAGTCGCCAAAGATCACCATCAAGGTCGACAACGTCAAAAAGACCGGCGAAAACGCGTACTCGGCCGACGCTACCGTGAAGGCACACGGGGTAGAGAAAAAGTTCCCGGTCGCGTTCAACGTCGTGGAAACTACGCCCGACGGGATTCGCATCAAGGGCGAACACGCGTTTAGCCGCAGCGATTTCAAGGTTGGAAAGGCCGAGGGCGACAACGTCAAGCCCGAGCTGAAGGTCACGCTGCAGGTTACGCTCAAGAAGTCCTGATCCGGATCAGGGTCGGTACCCGGCACGCGGCAGTCGATCCAAGCCACTGCCCAAGCGACTGCCGGTGCGTTAGCGGCGATACGGCAGTTCGATCGTCGGTGCCTCGCCACTCACGCCGCGCACGTACATCGCCTGCGCTCCATAGGCGACGAAGCGGCCCTCGTCATCCCACACTTCGGCGTCGGCAATTGCAAGTCCGGCACGAGCGCGGCGCAGCGTAACCGCAATGAGCAGCCACTCGCGCCCAGTGTCGTTTACGCAGTACATGGTCAAATCGAGACTGGGTGCGTAAAATCGATACGCACTCGACCCAATGGCTCGATATAGCGCCGCTGGCATAATATCGATGATGGGCGGCAACGCGAGCCGATCGAAGTTGCCGTTTGCATCGCGCTGCGGCACGCGGTAGCGCATCCACGTTGCGTACCGTGGCACCCCCTCGGCGATTACGGGCCAGCCCGAAGCGCCGCCTGCTGCGATCTTGCAGTCGTATTGCTGATTAAACCGAAACCGCGCGTTGGGATTCACGTTTCCATCGGTCTCCATGTCGGTCGAATCAGCGAGCGATTTTGCCCACGCGGGTACCGCTGCACACGTCACATCCGGACCACGCCGATCGCGTGCAAACGTGGCGAGCAGTTCCAGGGCGCCCCGGAGCGGTTCCCCTTGTGGGGCGCCCTCGTTGCCCGCATGGAGAGCGTGGTGCAGGGCAACGCGCACTTGCGCCGTGGTGTTGCCTCGCCGGATCACATCGACGTCCGCGACAAGTTCGCCCGGATGGATCGGCGACGCAAAGATCGTCGTTGCGGAGACCAACCGCAGCCCCGGATCGGCAATGTGCTCCGCCGCGGCGCGCAAGGCGCACGTCATCACCACACCGCCCGAGGGCAGCAGATAATCCCAGTGCGTCGGCAGCGTGATGTGGTAGCGCCCCGGTCGGTCACCCGTGCGCGCCCGCGTGTCTGCCGCTAAGTCTGCGTACATTGGATTGAGACCCCTTCGCAGGAACTATGGAACCGATAGGCGAAGTGCGCGAGCCAACCGCTCGAGATCTGCCACCGACTTGGCCACCACCGGATCCGCCTTTGCCCTGGCTCGTAATTCCGGAAGCAGATCGAGCAACCGCCAGGTCGTGTTCTGCGCGTACCACAAATCGACCGACGACTTCATTCGCGAGGCGACCTCAGCGGCTGCGGCGACGGTCTCGAGCGCTGGAGCATCGAGCACATTCACTTGGCCATCCGCCGCCACATGGCCGGTTAGCCGCCGAAGCCCTTCGCTGGCCGCGAGCGCGATCTCGGGCGTATCGAGGCTCACTTTGACTTCTGCAGCTTCCGCCAGGTGGTCGCGCAACGCTTGAAAGCTGGCGTCGTCGGCTTTGAGGTTTGCCAGAACACGGCGGCGAAGCGTGCCACTAGCCACCGCTTGCAACACCTCTGGAACGGGCAGTTCGCGCGCCACGAGCCAACGAATCAGCGGCGCATGTTGATCGTACGCTTCATCGAGCTGCTTAGAAGCGGTCGCCAACGCATCGCCCAGTACAGCCGCAATGACGCGCTCGCGGCTACCGGGTAGCAGCGCGCCGAGCGAAAGCTGCGATCCAGGGAAATGGCGATCGATCACGCGCTGCGCGGCGAATACATCCGCCGTTTTCAGCGAAGCGACAAGTTCATCGACGACATTCGACCATACGTCGGCTGCTAACGCGGGTCGCACTCCGCCCGTCACATGCTGTTCACCCAGGTAGAGCCCGGCAAAACACCACTCCGTTGCCGCCTCCGTGAGCGCAGAGCGAACGCGGACCGTCGCCGCAACCATGCGCGCGCGCCCAGATTTGCGCTCTACCGCGGATGCCACATCGACGGTGAACCCTGGAACCTCAACGCTGTTGGCTACCAAGGTATGAACGGCGACGTGCGCCGCGACCTTGGCAGGATCGATGCGAGCCGGCCGCACCCGCTGCGTCCATACGGTACGGCCATCGCCTTCATCTGGAAGATTCGATTGAGCTTCGGAGATCCGATCGATTAGCTCTGGTTCCGTCGCCCGACCCGACACCGATTCGAGCAACTCTGCCGCCCGCGCCGCGTACTGCATGCATTGCACGGTCTCGATGCCCGAAAGTTCGTCGAAGAACCAGCCGCAGCTTGTGTACATCAGCATCGCATGCCGCATCATCTCCATGAGAGACAGCGCTCGTACGCGCTCGTCACCGCTAAGCGATTTCACCGCGTGACGCGCCAAAAATTGCTCGCGCGCCGCGCCGGTTCCGTCCTGACCCGCGATCACCACATCTCCATACGCGTCGCGCGCCGCCCAAGGATCAACAAATAGCGCCGCACCAACGGTCTCGAGAGCGAGGTACGCCTCGGCGCGAAGCCAGTCGAGCGCTTCGCGCAGCGGTCGCCGCCAGCGCTGATTCCATCCCGGCCGCCCTCCGCTGTTGCAACCACAATCATCGCTCCAGCGCGACACTCCGTGAGCGCAGCTCCACGACGTGTTCTCGGCAATTTGCACTTCCCACGTTGCCGGAACCTTGGCGCGAAACTCGCCGTAATTCGTAAGTCGTGTCCCGTTCCACCCCGCCTCGACCTGAGCAAGCGCCCAGGCGAGCGCCATGTCGCCGTAACGATGGTGGTGCCCATAGGTCTCGCCGTCCGTTGCGATGTGACACAGCGTCGGTTGGCCACCTTCGACATCGCCGCGGTTCGTCATTCGTTCAATAATGCTGTGTCCGTCCACGAGCAAACGCTCGAACGCGACCGCTTGCGCTGTGGCGCCGTCGTAAAAGAATAGGTCGATCGTTCTACCCGAAGGCAGCGCACATTTGTACGCGCGCCCCGGGTCGATGGGCGTCGTTCTCCATTCCCCGCCCGGCGGACGCCACGCTTTGGCCTGATGCGGTGCCAACACCGTAAACGCGATCCCCTCTGCGGCTAACGCTTCGAGCGACTCGGTATCGACCGCACATTCCGGGAGCCACATCCCCTCGGGCTCTCGCTGGTATCGCCGACGAAAATCGGCGATGCCCCAGCGGACCTGGGTTTGCCGATCGCGCGGCGATGCGAGCGGCATGATCATGTGGTTGTACGCCTGCGCCATCGCCGAGCCATGACCACCGAAGCGCTGACGACTTGCGCGGTCGGCGGTGACAAGGGCAGTGTGAACATCGGGAGCTTGTTGCTCCAGCCACGACATGAGGGTCGGCCCCACGTTGAAGCTCATGCGCTGATAATTGTCGACGATCCGGATGATGAGTCCCTGGCTGTCAAGGACTCGCGCAGCCATGTTCGGGCGGTAACACTCCGCCGTGATGCGCTCGTTCCAGTCGCGATACGGATGCGCGCTCGACTGCGGTTCAATCGCTTCGAGCCACGGATTCTCGCGCGGCGGCTGGTAAAAGTGGCCGTGAATGCACACCCATTTGTCGGTCATGTCGCGCTCCCTGCGACGAACATCACGATACCCAGGGGCGGCACCGTAATCACGAGCGATTGCGCGAATCCTCGGCACTCCACGGCTTCGGTGTGCATACCACCGCAATTGCCGATGCCACTGCCGCCATACGCCTGCGCATCCGAGTTCAGGAGCTCGCGCCAGAACCCGGGCTGCGGCACCCCAATGCGATAGCCGTCGCGCGGTACGGGCGTAACATTAACTGCAATCATGACCGGCGGATCATCAGCCGCTCCGGTCCGGAGGTACGCAAGGACCCCCGCATCGGCATCGTCGCCCACGAGCCACTGAAAGCCGACCGGCTCGCAATCGCCAACGTGAAGCGCGCGCTGCGTGCGGTACGCGCCGTTCAGATCGCCGATCCATCGAGCAAGACCCGAGTGCGCCGGCGCCATGCCGATCGACCAATCGAGCCCGTGGTCGTGGTTCCACTCGTGCGGTACGCCGATCTCTCCCCCCATGAACAACAGTTTCTTGCCCGGCAATGACCACTGATACCCATACAACAGCCGCAGCGTAGCGAGCCGTTGCCACTCGTCGCCCGGCGGCTTACTCAGTAGCGAGCCCTTGCCGTGAACGACCTCGTCGTGGGACAGCGGCAACACAAAGTTCTCCGAATTGTGGTAGACGGCGCGGAACGTCAGCTCGTGATAGTGCCATTTGCGATGTACCGCATCGCGTTCCAGATGCTTCAGCGTGTCGTGCATCCAACCCAGGTCCCACTTGTAGCCAAAACCTAAACCGCCGTGCTCCGGCGGCCGTGTGACCCCGCCCCACGCCGTCGATTCTTCGGCGATCATCTGGACGTCGGGAAACGCCCCATACACGGCGCGATTGAGCTGCTGCAGAAACGAAATCGCATCGCGGTCGTGGTTCGAGCCATCTTCGTTCGGTAGCCATTCTCCCGGGCGCCTCGAATAGTCGCGGTACAGCATCGACGCGACTCCGTCGACGCGCAGGCCGTCGATATGATAGCGGTCTAGCCAACTCATCGCCGATGAAATCAGGAATGCGCGCACCTCGTGACGCCCGTAGTTGAAAATGTAACTGGTCCAGTCCGGGTGAAACCCGCGCCGCGGATCGGCGTGCTCGAACAAATGCGTGCCGTCAAACTCGCCAAGCCCGTGCTGATCGGTCGGAAAGTGCGCAGGAACCCAGTCGACGATGACCCCGATCCCGCGCTGGTGCAGCTCATCGACCATCGCCATGAAATCTTCCGGCGCGCCATAGCGCGTCGTGGGCGCAAAGTACCCAGTGACCTGGTAGCCCCAGGAACCGTAAAACGGATGCTCCATCATCGGCATGAGCTCGACGTGGGTAAATCCAAGCTGATTGCAGTGATGCGCGAGCTGAATTCCGATGTCGCGATAGCCCAGCACCTCATCGCGGTTGCGGCGCCACGAACCAAGATGCAGCTCATAGATGCTCATGGCGGCTTGGCGCGAGGCGTGCCCCGTCCGCGTGCGCATCCACTGGCCATCCCCCCACCGGTGGTGCGGCTGCCACACGACGGACGCGGTCGCTGGAGGATGCTCCGCACGCGCCGCAAACGGGTCCGCCTTATCGAACGTTCGCCCCGTGGCCGAAGTGATCGCGAATTTGTACCGCGTTCCATGTCCAACGCGCGCCACTCTCCCTTCCCAAATCCCGCTGGATCCGCGGGGCTCTAACGAATCAACCCCCGCATGCCAGCCATTCCAGTCACCTATTACCGAAACCGCACGTGCGTTGGGTGCCCACACCGCGAAGTGCGTCCCCCCGTCGTCCATGATGTGCGCACCCAACTTTTCGTAGAGCTTGTAGTGCGTTCCTTGGTTGAACAGAAATAGGTCGTCGGACGTAAGAAGGCTCTGCAACGTCGCGAGGATAGCCGATTTTTGCCACCCCGCGCAAAGCCGGCCCAGCTCTGCGAAATCATTCAACCGGGAGATTGCGACTTTTGGCGAGTCGTCTCTACCGACTCAGGGAGGCCGAATGACCCGAAATCCGAATCGCGCTGTGACAGCCCGACCTACCGACGGTCTCCGAAAACCCCGCAGAACGATTTGGCGAGATTCATACATTTGCTCGTTTTATGGCGAATGCATGCCACACCGGCGCCGCGTCCGACACTACCTCATTGATGATACCTCCCACGACCACGCCGCTAAGGTCGACCTTCGCATTCGCGCGCTCCGTTAACACGTTGATCGCGCTCGAGTCCGACATCGGATCGTACGCCGATGGCACTCCGTGCTCGCGGGGACGTTCTAGGGGTAGAGGTGCCGCGATGTGTAGAACCGTCTCGACAACGCTGCTCGTGCTTGCGCTGGTGGGCGCGCCGGCGCTGGCGGACCCGATCAACCCGACGCCCTCGGCGACCGAGCTGTGTCCGGACGGGACGCCGCGGTCGGAGTGGGTCTACGATTCGAACGGCGGCATTCCCGACAACGCCACGCCGATCGAGTGCGACAACCCGGACGGCTGCTATGGATTTCCCAAGTCGGGCTGCTTGTCGCTGAGCGAGGTGTCCAAGCCCCCCGATCGCTACCACCTGCCGCCGATCAAGGGCAAGCCGCCCGAGGAGCCGGGCAATCAACCGGAGCCGCCCAAGATGCCGCCGTTGCCCAACGATCACCAGCCGACCCATCCGACCGGCAGCGTGGAGCCGTTGCCGGCGCCGGGCGAGGACGGGTGCGTCGAGGGCACGGGCTGGGACTTCGAGAAGGTGCTGGAAGATAAAGATCATCCGGGCGCAGTCTTCGCCGATCTGCAGGGCTGGGTTGGCGGCGATGTCGAAGGAGTGTCGCCGTGGGTCGACTTTCAAGGCCATGGCTTCGACTGGAAGGCGGCGCCGGTGTACGGCAACGCTGCGCCGATCGATCGCATCCATCCGCCCGGCTGGTCGCCGGCGATCGCCACGCAGATCGGCGGCGATTATTGGAAATACAGCCAGCCGGTCAACGCGCAAGGCAGCTTTTGGCTGAGCTCGTTGTACCGCCGCTACTCGTGGAAGCAGCACCCTGGCGACTCGTGGGGCGCGCGCGCCTACGGCTACATCGCCTCGCCTGGGTGCGTGTTGCGCGCGGGGTTTGTCAGCTTTCGCCTGAGCGGCGCGCGCTCGCCGGCGCAGCGCGTCGAGCTGCAGGTGCTCGGCGGCCGGACGGCCGACTACTTTGGCATCCGCTTTCCGGGCGGGCCCGGTGACTCGAGTCTGGGCGACAAGTTCGGGCACGGCACGCAGTTTCCGGCAGTGCCCGCCGCCGCGCCGTCTTATCCGCCGTTGCCGAAAAACGGCTGGGTCACCGTGCGCTCGGTCACCTCGGAGGACTACTCCGAGAGCGACTGGATGCAGACCTACGTGTTCGACCTGCGCGACTTTTTCGACCACAAAGTGCGCCTGGTGGTGATCGACGATCACCGCGAAGATTGCGCCGCCTATTACCTCGGCACGTGCATCAAGCAGGCGCAGGAGCACATCAACGTGGATGATTTTCGCTACGCCGACAACCCGCCGGAGGGCACCGAGTGGCTCACCTTCGACGAGCGGCGGCCGCGCAGTCCGATCGGCATCGTGCGCTCGCAGCCACCCTTGTGGGGCATGACCGACGCGCACGCGCACCCGATGGCCAACCTCGGCTTCGGAGGGCACGTGGTGTGGGGCGACGTTGCCGACACACTCGAGGACGTGTACGACTGCTCGCGCTCGCTGCCGGCCATCGCCGGTCCGGGCGGCCGACCGGCGATGAACGATCCGGCGCACACCACCGCGTGCTACGTCTCTGGTGACATCGTCGCCTTCACCACCGGCGTGCTCCTGGGCGGCTGCTCTGCGCTCGCGGTGGTGCCGGTCATCGGCTGGGGCGCCGCCGCGGTCTGCACTGGGATCGTCTCGGGTGCCGCAGCGGCGCTGGTCACCACACCGGTGATCGAGGGGCTCACGCTCCACGACGCGCGCAAGTTCGCGTCGGGCGCGTTCAAGCTCGGCCTGATCTTGTCCAAGTCGTGGGAGTCGTTCGTGCAGATCGCCGGTGTGTTCACCGGTGACGTCGGGCTCGCCTTCGAGGAGGGCCTGTTGCCGACGATCGACGGCACGTCGAACGCGGCGCCGACGCTCGACTGGTACGACCGCGACGTCAATTGGCACAGCTTCACCGGCCTCGGCAAGACCCACAACCTGTACCAGGCGGACATGATTCGCCGCGCCTATCAGGGCGGTATGAGGCTCGGCGTGTGGGACGTGGTCAACAGCCGCGCGCTCGCGCTCGTGACCGACGGCGATACCACCGCCTCGGACTGGAAGGCGCTCAAGGACCAGACCGACGCGGCCAAGCGCATCGTCGCGACCGTGCTCAGCGACATCGCCACCATCGCCTACACGCCTGAGGAAGCCGAGCATATCATCGGCTCGGGCCGCATGGCGGTGATCCTCGGCAGCGAGGTCGACGAGCTCGGCCGCATGCGGCCGGACAACCTTCCGTGGCCGCGGTCGCCGCATGAGCCGGGCGACTCGATGCGCAAGCAGATCGACGACCTGTGGGAGCTCGGCATCCGCAAGGTGTCCCCGGTGCACGCGGTCAACAACCCCGTGGGCGGGCCGGCGATCTTCACCGCGCAGTATGCGGCCAACAACCATTACCTGAACGGCAGCCCGATCGAAGGCGAGCCCAGCTTCACCGATCTGGCGCCGGTGCGGTTTGTTCTCGAGCGCTCGCCGTGGATGCCCATCGCGCTCTTGCTCGGCCAGGCCTCGCTGATCCGCGCCGCCGGTGGCGACGGCGTGCAGCCCTGGAACCCGGCCGGATGGTTCAGCTTCGACCCGAGCGCCACGACGAGCAACGCGGTCATCGGCCCCGAGTATCCCGTGACCTGGCGCCTGGGCCAGGAAGAAGCCGACACGCTGCGCGGCCTCGACCGCAAATGGCTGCCGCCAAGCGAGGTGCTCGGCAAGCAGGTGCTGATCGCCCAAACGATCGCCAGCCTGTCCACGTTTATCCGGTCGGTCGGCCGCTGCGATCTGTTCAACACCTTCAAGCCGGATTACGCGCAGGGCTTTGGCGACGAGGTCAACAAGCAGTTCGTCTCGGTCGATGGGCATCGCAATGCGCTGGGCATCTACCACGATGGCAGTGGCAACGACGGTGAGGCCTTCCTGCGCGCGGCGATGAAGAAGGGAATGATGATCGACCTCGATCACATGTCGCAAAACATGCGCGGCGAGGTGTACCAGCTCGGCGCCGACTGGGGCGCCGAAGCGGGCACGACCCAGCACTACCCGTTCATGGGCGTGCACACCACGGTCCGCGAGCTGGAGAAGGAAGGCTCGAACATCGACACCATCAAAAATTCGTTCGGCGCCAACGACGAATCGACCCGCACGCCGAAGGAGCTCGCGTGGGTGGCCGATCACGGGGGGCTGGTGGGCGTGTTCCCGCGTGGCTCGGCGTTCATCCCGCCCAATACCACCGACGGGCGCTGCTCGCGCGACAGCGACTGCGCTTCGAACGGCTGCATCGAGGGGCGCTGCTCCGCGCAGGCCGCACCGCTCGATAAACGCGACCTCGAGCTGCCGTCCGAGGTGGCCAACGACTGCGACTCATCGTCGAAGACCTTTGCCGTCAAATACCTGTGGCTGATGAAGCAGATGAAGGGGCGCGGGCTCACCTTCACCAGCGATCTCAACGGGCTCATCGGCACCATCGCGCCGCGCTTTGGCCGCGCGATCAAGGTGGCGTGCTCGGGCGGCAAGCGCGCCGTGATCGACGGGCTGTGGGCGGGCCGCGAGGTCGGCTCGCAGAAGAACGAGCACTCGGGCGTCTGGTACAGCGACTACACGCTCGCGGTCGACTCCGACCTGGCCAGCGGGTGGACCGATCCGCAGCCGTATCCGCACAAGCGCTGGCGGCAGTACGTGGCGCGCAAGGCAGGCGCCATCCGCGAGGATAACGCGCCCCGCTTCGCGGTCGACGAGCTGGTGTACTTCAACGATCACGGCCCGGATCTCGAGTGGCGGAACTGGTTCGATCAGTCGGGCAACCGCCCCGGCGCGCAGATGTATCCGGTCAAGCGCTGGCAGCGCGGTCACTCGGGTTGGGACTTCAACCTCGACGGCATGCAGCACATCGGGCTGCTGCCCGATCTGATTCAGGACATGCGCAACGTGGGCGTGCAGTGGGAGCAGCTCGGGCCCCTGTTCCGCGGTGCGAACGACTTCATCGACACCTGGCGGCGCTCGGTCCAGTTGGGCCTGGTGCACCCGTGAGGAGGATCCACATGCGACGGTTGCTTTTGTGTTTGACCCTATTGGCAGGCTGCGGCGACGCAACGCCGATCGACGAGTGGCAGGAGTACGGCGGATCGATCGAGCTGCGCGACGGAACCAGGCTCGTGCGCCTGAAGACGAACGGGCCGCCCTACGGGTCGGCGCTCACGGCACCCGAAGCGCAGGCGGTGTTGCCGGCGCTCGACTGGCCGGTGATCGAACCGTTGCGCGTGCTGGCCGACGGGCTCGTCGATGGTCTATGGTGCGTCGGCGGCCTGCCGCCCGAGGCGGAAAGGCGGGTGGCCAACGCGTTTGAGGCGGCCGGCTGGCGCAAGGTCGACGACGCGTGGATGCGGGAGGGGTTCGAAGCACACCTGGTCGCCGGGCAGGGAAAGATCAAGACCTGCCACCAGGACAACCAGAGCTTCGTCGGCATCTCGCTCACGCGAAAGCTGTGATGCGCCGGTTGGCGATCGGGCTCGTGCTGCTGTCGTCGACGGCGCAAAATGACCACCCATAGGTGCCCCGCGGAAAAATCGCCTCCATAGCCACATCTTGCGCGCTGCGCGGTATGAAGACTCGATTGCGCTGCAGCGCTTGGCGCCGCGACCACCCGCTTCGAGCTGCCACGCGCGGCCGCAATCCACGCCGGGGCTCGTGACTCCTCGGCGAGTCGCGCCACGACTGTCGTAGTACGCCTCGTCGCCCCATGATGGGTCGACCCTCCTCCGTCCGCTTTCGCGCGAACTCCGTCTCCGCCCGTGCAAACGGATTCGCGGAGTTCGTTGAGAAATTGTTCGACATCGCCGATTCCCTGCGTGGCGCTCGGAATCTGAAACGTGTGCTCCACGTGTTCAAGCATATGCCCCATGAACCGAGATGTAACCGAATGCGGGTTGCTTGCGCTTGCTGCGTAGGAGACCGATGCTACGAGCCAACCCATGGATAACCGCCACAAACTTCGCGATGCTTTGCCCCGCCCCTGTTACCCGGCTTCAGGATGTTGGGCCATTGCGTGGATCGCCGCAGCAGTCGCGTGCACAACTCCCAATCCGAACTTCCGCCGACCTGATGCGGACGTAAGCTGCCACTCCGCCACCGATTGCTCCGGCACGACCGCGGTGTGCGACCTATCGGGCGGCGCGGGGACGGGCACATGCGTGCAATGCACGGCGACGGACCACCTGGCGTGCACAGCTACCACGCCGGTGTGCGGCACCGACCACACCTGCCGCAGCTGCACCGCCCATAGCGAATGCGCATCAAACGCCTGTCTGCCGGACGGCTCCTGCTCGGACGGCTCCGATGTCGCCTACGTCGCTCCCGGTGGTTCCGGGGCCTCGTGCGCGCAGAGTTCCCCGTGCGCCTCGGTCATGAGCGCCCTCGCGGCTCACAAAAACTTCATCAAGATTTCCGGCTCCTTGTCGGAAAACGTCACGATCACCGACCAAAACGTCACGATTCTCGCCGACCCCGGTGCCAAGCTTTCCGCTGCGACGAATTACCTGGTGAATATCGTTGGCAGTTCTCAGGTGGCGATCTACGACCTCGAACTCGGTCCAAGTGGGCTAGGGCTCCAGATACCACAGGGCGCAAGCGTGTCTCTCCGCCGCGTCACGCTGCACGACATGCACTCGAGCATCGACCTGGGTAAAGGTACACTCAACATCTCCCAGTCGACGATTCGGAGCAACGAAGATGGCATCACCGCCTTCGGCGGCACGATTACCATTTCTCAGTCTACCTTCAGCGATAACGATAGGGCCATGTACGTCGATGGCGGTACCCTAAACATCTCCCGGTCAACGATTCGGAGCAACAGAGATGGCGGTATCTACATGGCAACCCCCACGACGTTTCATATCACCAACAACTTCATCCACCACAATGGCTCGCGGTCGTCGTTGTTTGGTGGCGTTCACGCCTTGCCTGTCGGCAACAGTACCCTGGAGTTCAATACCATCGTGTACAACAGCTCGGATGCCGCAATGGGCGCAAGCGGCGTCGTTTGCACCCAGGCCGGCTTTATGGCGCGCAACAACTTGTTGTTCGGCAATACCACCGCGACGAGTGGCACCTGCACTTTTGTGCCGCTTCCCACCGACACCAACCCGAATTTCGTCAACCCAGCCGAAAACAACTACCACCTCAGCGCCGCCACTCCCGCGACCATCCTCGACGCCGTGGATTGCAGCGGCAACGCCGAGGACGTCGATGGCGACGCTCGCCCACAGGGCGCCAAATGCGACTTGGGTGCCGACGAGTTCAAGCCCACGACCTGAAAGGCCTAGTACCTCGCCACAGTGAATCTGACCCTTAGGGCCCGCCAGACAATAACCCGAACGTCTTTCTCGACGATGTCGAGCAATTCCGATCCATTGGACTGGTGTCGTCGTCGACTTATTTTCCGGCGGGCCCTATGAAGGTCGCCAGCTGTCGACGATTCCGGTGGTGTGAGCAGGCCGGGACCAGTCGGCGTAGCCCTGCACCTGACCTTCGCTGCGGACTCGGAGAACGTCATCGAGATTGACCGTCGACATCAACCATCCGGGGCGATTTAACTCGCCGGCGGCGATCACTCCGTCGCTCGGAAATCCGCGGTCTGCCGGTGCGAACACGTGTGCGGCACCTACGTTGGTGTCGACGGCCAATGACCATGTCGCCGTACCCACGGTATGAGCCGTGGCGACGATCATCTGATTCTCCAGTGCACGCGCCGCCGCGCCGATGCGAACCCGATAGTATCCCGCCATCGCATCGGTGCAACTGGGCACTAAAAGCAGCTCCGCCCCGGCCTCTGCTAGCCGACGCGCGATCAACGGAAACTCGACGTCGTAACAAAGCGCCACCGCGAATCGACCGAACTCAGCGTCGACCACCACCTGCCGACTTCCCTCCGACACTCCCCACAACTCGCGTTCGAAGCGCGTCATCTGCAATTTCTCGACGAAGGTAGCCGTACCGGTGGGGGCCACAATCGGAGCTCGATTGCAGTACCCGCCGCGCACTGAAATCGGAAGGCTCGGTCCTACGATCCACATGTGGTGGCGTCGCGCTAGTTCTACCAGCACGCCGTGAGCGTCCTTGGCTAGCGGCTGCAGCGCTTCAAGCTGTTCGGCGAGTTGCGTACGCGCTCGGGCTTCATCCAGCTGGTCGACCTCGGCTTGGCCGCCGGCAAGCGCCGAGGTCAGCTCCATCGCTGCATACTCCGGAAACAGACAAAGTTTGGCGTTCGAAGCCACCGCCGAACTGATCATCTCATCGAGTTTCTTTTTCCACACCGCGAGCGAGCCCACCGGCTCGATCGGGTACTGGCAGCAGGCGATCGTTAGCTTTCGGCTCATTGCGCTTTCTTGATCCAAAACGCCATCCGCTTGGGCGTTTCCGTTCCCGGAGCGTCGTCGAGATCTTTCCAATCCATGATGGCGCATACCTCGGGGTGAAGCAAATAGCCCCGTTTGCTCCAGAAACCTCCAAGGTCGCGAGCCGCAAGGGGGCGCCGCGGATGGTCGGGCGAACGTTGCACCGCACAAAATGCGAACACCGAGAAGTTCAGTTCAGAACCGACTCGCTCGCGCTGTTCAAAAAACATGTGTCCGAGACCGCGCCCACGCCAGGCGGGTTCAAGCACCGATTCACCGAGGTAGTACACCGCCTCCGGCGCAATGCCGATGCCGCGCAGCTGACCGAGGACGCCATCGGAGTCATCCGAGGGCTCGACGACCGCATGGTCCAGCAATGGCATCGCGGTAGCCGCGCCGACAATGCGATGGTTGGCCTGGGCCAGTACCACAACGGCCCCATCGCTCGCAGCATAGGCGGCTAGATACCTGGATTCATATTCCGTATTCCCGTCGTACAGATAGGGCCAGTCGCGAAACACCCGGATTCGCAACGCCGCCAAATCGCGAATGGTAGTGGCGATGTCTCGACCTCGAACTACGCGGATTTCCACCGCGCCTTCGGTCACGGAACGGCGCTCACCTGCTCCAGCCAAGCGCGCAGGTTGTAATAGTTCGTGATGCGGGCAATTCGCCCACGCCGCAGCAAGAAAAACGCACCCCCTGGGAGAATGTAGCGTTGACCGCGAGCGGGCGGCAGTCCGTCGTCGTCGCGAATGTACTCTCCGTGCACAACGTACTCGGCCGCGAGTCGAGCCGCAGCGTGAGCCGTAGTGGACATCACGACCACATCGGACAGGCGCTCTCGGTAGCAAGAAGCCATGTGGTCCAAGAATGATCGAAACTCCGCTCGGCCCAGGTGGCGCTGCCCTTGATTGCGATCGTGGATCACATCGTCGGTCAGCAACGCGCACATCCCGTCCCAGTCGCCGGCGTTAAAACGCGCGTAGTACCGACGGATCACGTCATTGGAGGTCAGCACTGCGCCAGTATACCCATAGCGCACAGCATTTGCAGCGACGCGACTTCGACGCTACTTCGGACGGAGTCCGCGATCCGTTTTACGAAACGTCACTTCTTCTGTTTGTTGGCCCGCTGCGCCACGAGCTTACGCGCCTGTGCCGTCACAGCGGTCGCCACCCCCTTCGACTTGGCGAGTTGGGCAAGATCTCGCTCGTGCAAAAACGGCAGCTGCCGCATCGCCTCAGTCATCGGCGTCTTTGGATTGCGGCACAGCGAATACTTTATGCCGTACAACTTGGTCCACTCTCGCTTGGTGGAGATATACCGAATTACGTCTTCGCTTAGGCTGTGGTTACTCGCGTATAGCGCCGCTTCGAATTCGGTAACGCCGGGGGACTTGATCGCAGCCACAGCAACGATCTTCACTGGATCGCGAATCAGTATTGCGCGAGCCACCGCGTTACCGACCGTGGCCAAGCGAATCTTGTGAGGCACCGATAGCCGTTCGATTGGGACCGCTTTCTTTTCGGCTGCCGCTTCTGCGTCTTGCTCAGGCAACACTTGTTCTGCATCGCCTTTTGTCAGCGCATCGTCCGATCCGGACACAGCAGCGGCTGCCGCGGCGAATATCGCATCCGACTCAGGCGTTGCCGGGGGCGCACCTTGCAGAGCGCGAGCGATTTCGTCCCACGCAGCCAGTCCCGGAACGCGCACGTGGTTGCGCACAGCGAGCTCGATGACGCGATCCACCGTCGACATTCGAGCCAACTTGTTCTGGTACATGGCCGAAATGATGGCCGGATGGCGCAACAATCGCTGTTCGTTGGTCGAGATTCGATCCACTTCATTCGGCCCGCCGTTCTCGGCCAAAAACGCGATCGTAGCATCGGTTACCGATGCGTTAGAGACGATGGCTTCGAAGGCAACCGCCCGGTCGCTTACCAGTTGCGCGAACAGATCCAACACGCGTGCATCGACGGCGGGGTCTGCAAGGGCGCCGGCGAGCAGCTTGTCGGGTAGCCCCATCGCCGTTGCACGAGCTGCGTTCGCAAGGTTCTGGTCACCATCAATCGACAGCTGATAGAGGACCAACACTTGTTCGCTTGGCGGCAGAGGCACAAGTCCTCGCGACGCCATCATCCGCGCGGGTCCAGACCCGAGCGCCTTTTGCGCGGCAGCTGACAGCGTCGCGACATCGAGTGGTGTGTGATCGACCATACCTATTGATTCCTCGTAAACAGAATGTGCAGTCCTTTGAGCGTTAACAAGTCATCCGTGGCTTCGATCGTCTTGGTTTCCGTCGCAATTAACGGTGCGAGGCCACCGGTCGCGATACAGCGCATCGGAAAGGTGGATTCCGCACGAATCCGCTCCACCACTGCGTCTACCATGCCCGCATAGCCGTATAGCAGCCCAGCCTGCATGGAAGCGATCGTATTGCGAGCGACGATCTTGCCGGGCCGAGCGAGCTCGACCCGCGGAAGTTTTGCTGCGTGCGCATACAACGCTTCCGCACTGATTTGAACTCCCGGGGCGATCACGCCTCCCAGATATTCTCCCTTGGGGTTGACGACGTCCCACGTCGTAGCGGTGCCGAAGTCGACCACGATGCAGCCCGACTGCAGCTCCTCGAAAGCGGCCACAGCGTTGACGATTCGATCGGCGCCGACCTCGCGCGGATTTTCGTACAAGATCGGCATGCCGGTCTTGATCCCTGGTCCGACCACAAGGGCGGGTCCGCCGCAGTAGCGTTTGAGAAACTGCTGCATTCCAAACAGCGTCGGCGGTACGACCGAAGAGATGATCGCTGCATCGATCGTGGTTCGCGCTCCGGCTGAAACGTCGCTTGCCCCTGCGGGCGGCGTGGACTCCGTCGATCGCCACGGAAATCCGTCGAGATCAAACAACGTCTTTAGCACCACGGCGTACTCATCCGCAGTGCGCTCGGCGATCGTCTGAATCCGCCAATGCGCCACAAGGGCGCCATCGCGAAATACTCCGAGCACTGTATTAGTGTTCCCTACATCGACGGCGAGAAGCGTCGTCATCTTGCTCAGATAGTAGCCCGGCGAGAGCACACGTAGTAGTCTCGAAGCCACTATGCGAGATATTCCACGCGTCTGCGCGCTCGTGGTGATGATAGCGTGCGGCGGTGGAGCCGCAGAACGACGCGCGGCTCCGCTCGCCAGCCATTTCGACGAAATGTATATCGCGTCGATTCCGATCGATCAGAAGCAATCGATCGTGCAGGCCCAACAGGAATGGAATGTCGCGCGTATGGAACAGGCGACGGCCGACGCACAGCTGAAGGAAAGCGAATCGCAGCTCTACCAGGCGCGCAACGATGAAAAAGCGTCTCGCCTAGCGATCGACTCCGCCATCTCAAACAAGAATAGCGCCAGCGCGGCGGCGGATACGAATCGCATCAGCCAAACAACCAAGGAGCTGGCTGCGGCTCAGAACGCCGGAAAGGCGGCCAGCTCACGCGTTAGGTACCTCGAGACCTATCGCGAGTACCTCCAACGACACGTCCGTTACATGCAAGA
The DNA here is from genome assembly GCA_964419605.1 of uncultured Kofleriaceae bacterium. Lineage (GTDB taxonomy): Bacteria > Myxococcota_A > Polyangia > Haliangiales > Haliangiaceae > JABFXX01. The sequence continues at coordinate 28,800 of CAYQQM010000061.1, forward strand.
GGCGATGTACTGGCGCGAAGCCCAACTCGAAGCGGCCAAAGCAAAACTGGCCGAGAACAACCACATCAACCCCCAAGGCGTCGCGTTTGACGCGTTCCCCAGACAGGTCGAGGAGCGCCACAAGCGCGTTCAAACCGCTCGATCCACCAGAGATGGGGCGAAGGTGAATGTGGGTTCGTATCGCGACACGTGGCGAGCGCTTCAAGCGCAAGCTGACCGCGACAGCGGGCACTCGAGTACGCACTGGGATCCAATGGCGACCGCAGTGCCAACGCCGACGGCCGCCAACCTCTAGTAGCCCGTAGCAGTGGAAACTCTCGAAGCCGCAGAGCCTGCACGAATCCTCGTCGTCGACGACGAGCGGGTTATCCGCGAGATTCTGGCCGAATTTCTTTCGCTGGGCGGATTCTCTGTGCACGCGGTCGAGGACGGCGAAAAAGCGCTGACTGAGCTCCGGCTGCGTCCGTACGATCTGCTGATTACGGACCTCAAGATGCCGCGCTTATCTGGCTTGCAGTTGCTCGAAAAGGTGGAAGCCGAAAGACTAGGCGTACTCACTGTATTGATGACCGGATTCGGCACTGTCGAAACCGCGATCGAGGCGATGAAAAAGGGGGCATACGACTACCTCTTGAAACCGTTTAAGGTCGAAGAGGTCATCCACGTCGTCGAGCGAGCGTTGTACCGCCAGCGGCTACAAGCCGAAAATATTCGACTGCGCGAAGCACTTACAATTTACAAAGTATCCGAAGCGATCGCACTATCTCGAGACATCGACAAGATTCTCGACGTCGTACTGCGCGCCGCGATCGACGAAACAAAAGCCGACGTGGCCACACTGCACCTGCTGAACAAACAAACCGGGCACTACGAAGAACGCCTCAAGATCGATGTCAGTAACACCGGCCATACCGCGCTGCCCTCCCCCGCGTTCGAAGTCCTGTCGACACAGTTTTCGCACGGCGTGCCTATCCTGGCTCACGGCGGCAAGGCATCCCGATTCTTTACCGAGTCTCGCCCGCACGCACAGCTATCATCATTTGTCGCGGTTCCCCTGCAGGTGGTCGGCAACACCGTTGGGTTTATCAACGTTTTCGCATTCACGCCCGGCAAGAAGTTTGACGAGGGGCATCGCAAAATGCTCGCTGTGCTCGCCTCGCGCGCCGCAAGTGCGATCGACAATGCGCGACTCTACAGCGAACTGCGAACATCCAACGATAGCCTCACCGCCGCAAACCAATCGCTCGAGGAGATGTTCCAACAAACCGTTGCTGGCTTCGCACAGGCGCTCGAAGAAAGCGACCTTTACACGCGAGGTCATTCGGAACGGGTAGCCGTCTATTCGGAAATTTTGGCCCGCGGCCTTTCCCTGGGCGATAGCGAGGTAAAGCGGATCGTTCAAGCCGGGGTGATGCACGATGTCGGCAAAATCGGCGTCCGCTACGACATGCTCAACAAGCCAGGCAAGCTGACGCCCGAGGAAGTCGCTGTGTTTCGCCAGCACCCCGAGAAGGGCAAACGCATCCTCGCACCGGTGCCGTGCTTGCACGGCCTCATCGATGGCTGTTGGTGTCACCACGAATGGTTCGACGGCGGAGGCTATCCCCGGGGCCTGGCAGGGCAAAACATTCCGCTCGTGGGCCGCATCGTGGCAATCGCGGATGCCTACGATGCCATGACCTCGGATCGCGCATATCGCCGCGCCCTCCCTCACCAGGTAGCCGTTAGCGAGATCGAGCGATGCTCCGGAACTCAGTTCGACCCAGAACTCGGCAACGCGTTTATTAAGTTCATCACGCAATGGCGCAAAGAAATGCAGGAGCGCGGCATGGACTCATTCATTCCGCGCTAGCACGGGATTGGCGCCTACATCGTGCGCACCGTGAAGGACTGCTGCGCCCTCGACTAAATGTTCTCGGCTGAAGTAGCGACCCGCTGACGGCTGCGGCTGACCGCTGCGGCTGACGGCTGCGGCTGCGGCTGCGGCTGACGGCTGCGGCTAACCGCTAACCGCTGCGGCTGACGGCTGACCGCTGCGGCTGACGGCTGGCCGCTGCGGCTGC
>CAYQQM010000062.1:0-30676 GCA_964419605.1 uncultured Kofleriaceae bacterium
TGTGCAAGAAGGGCACGATTAGCCCGCACAACCACTTCACGGCCGAGGTGTACGTATTGAAGAAGGAAGAGGGCGGTCGGCACACGCCGTTTTTCAACGGCTATCGGCCGCAGTTCTACTTCCGTACGACGGACGTAACGGGCACGGTGACGCTGCCTGCGGGAACGGAGATGGTGATGCCTGGCGACAACATCAAGATCGATGTCGAGCTGGTGTCGCCGATCGCGTGCGAAGAGGGGCTGCGGTTTGCGATCCGTGAGGGTGGCAAGACGGTAGGCGCCGGCGTCGTGACCAAGATTCTTGCAGAAGCGACGAAGAAGCCGGATGCGAAAGACGCGAAGGCAGACCCCAAGGCTGCCGCTCCGGCCAAGAAGTAACCAGGAACGACACGAGAAACGCTATGTCAACTCCGCGAATCCGAATCCGCCTCAACGCCTACGATCACAAGCTGCTCGACCAGAGCGCGGGCGAGATCGTGGAAACCGCCAAACGAACCGGGGCCAAGATCGCTGGCCCCATTCCCTTGCCGACAAAGATCAGCAAGTACTGTGTGCTCCGCTCACCCCATACCGATAAGAAGTCGCGCGAGCAGTTCGAGATTCGGACCCATAAGCGTTTGCTCGACATTCTCGAGCCGACCCAACAGACTCGGGACGCGCTGATGAAGTTGTACTTGTCAGCCGGCGTCGACGTCGAGATCAAGACTTGATTCCTGGACAATCCCTATGAAGATCGAAGTCAAAAATATCACCGGAAAGAGCGTCGGCTCGATCGAGCTTGACGACGCGATTTTTGGCGCGGAAATTCATGAGCATCTGCTTTGGGAGGCTGTGAAGTGGCAGCTGGCGCGCCGGCGTGCCGGCACGGCATCCACCAAACGGCTTGGCGAAGTGCGCGGCTCATCGAAAAAAGTCTGGAAGCAAAAGGGCACCGGTCAGGCGCGCCAGGGTAGTCGCCAAGCGCCGCACTGGGTCGGCGGCGGGTCGGTGAAGGGGCCCCGGCCTCGCAGTTACGATTACAAGCTGCCGCGCCAAGTGAAAAAGGCGGCGCTTCGGGCTGCGCTGTCGCTGCGCGTGGCGGAGCAAAAGCTCATCGTGGTCGATAATTTTGCGCTCGATGGAGAAAAACAGCTGACTAAGTCGGTTGCCACCGCGTTGGCAAAGCTCGGGACCAATAATCAGGCGCTGATTGTCGATGCAACGTCCAATACCAACTTGGTTCGGGGCGCGCGCAATTTGTCCGCCTCGCAGTGGTTGGCGCCCGAGGGTCTCAATGTGTACGACATTTTGCGCCACAGTTCGCTGGTGCTCACCAAGGCAGCGCTTGCTCATGTTGTGGGTGCGCTGAGTGCGAGCCCCGAGTCGGGCAAGGAGATCGCGCATGCGTAGCGCGCAGTCGATTATCAAGCGGCCTCTTTTGACCGAGAAGAGTTCGCGGCTTCGCGAGTCGGGTGGCGGCGCCACGGCGGCTGCAGAAGGGGACGCGTATTCACAGAAAGTCGTATTTGAAGTCGCTCGCGACGCGAACAAAGACGAAGTGAAAAAAGCGGTCCAGCAGCTGTTCAAGGTGTCTGTTACCCATGTTCGCACCCTGGTCGTCCGCGGCAAGCAAAAGCGGGTCGGGCGGTTTTCAGGCCGGCGACCCGCATGGAAAAAAGCGTTCGTCACCCTGAAACGCGGAGAAACCATCGAATTTTTTGAGGGCGTCTAATGGCGATTCGCTTTTACAAACCGACTTCTCCCGGCCGGCGCGGCATGTCTACGCAGGATTTTGGTGAGATCACGAAATCTGAGCCCGAGAAAAGCCTTCTCGAGCATAAACCCAACAAAGCGGGTCGCAATCATCATGGGCGAATCACGTCTCGGTTCCGTTCCGCCGGACACAAGAAGCGCTATCGGAAGATCGATTTCAAGCGCTCTAAAACCGGTGTGCCCGCGACTGTGGTGGGTATCGAGTATGATCCAAATCGATCGGCACGCATTGCGCTGATTCGGTACATCGATGGCGTGGTTGGCTACATCCTCGCGCCGGCGCGGCTCGAGGTTGGCGACCAGGTAATCGCTGCGAACTCGGCGGACATTAAGCCGGGCAATAACCTGCCCCTGCGCTTCATCCCGGTTGGCACCGACATTCACGCGGTTGAACTCAAGATCGGGCGCGGCGCCCAGGTTGGCCGTTCCGCCGGTACAAAGGTTACGCTGATGGCCAAAGAGGGCGACTGGGCAACGCTGCGCATGCCGTCGGGCGAGATGCGGCGCGTTCACATCGACTGTCGAGCCACCATCGGATCGATTGGCAACTCCGAGCACGGTAACATTCAGTGGGGTAAGGCCGGACGTCGCCGTTGGCTGGGTATTCGGCCTCACAACCGAGGTGTCGCCATGAATCCCGTTGATCACCCCATGGGCGGCGGCGAGGGACGCAGCTCCGGAGGTCGGCATCCGTGTACCCCTTGGGGCGTCAAGACGAAGGGTCTCAAGACTCGCCACAACAAGCGGACCGACCAGTTCATTATCCGCCGTCGAAGTAAATAGGATAGCACATGCCTCGTTCACTTAAAAAAGGCCCTTTCGTCGATAGCCATCTGAGCAAGAAGATTGCGGCCCTAACCAAGGAAGCAAATCCTGCCAAACGCGTAATTTCGACCTACTCGCGGCGGTCGATGGTTACCCCGGACATGGTGGGAATCACGTTTGCTGTTCACAACGGTCGCAAGTTCATGCCTGTGTTCATCACCGAGCAAATGGTCGGACACAAGTTGGGCGAGTTCTCGCACACTCGCACATTTCACGGTCATACCGGCGAAAGGAAGAAGGCGTAACCATGCAGGCGCGTTGTCTAGTTCGTGGAATCTCGATGTCGCCGCGCAAGATGCGCGTCGTTGCGAGCCTCGTCCGCAACAAGTACGTCGAGGAAGCCGTTGGGTTGCTCGACCTGCTGCCCAAGAAAGCCGCGGCGATTATCTCCAAGGCGATTAAGAGCGCTGCTGCGAACGCCGAAGATCGAGGTGGTGGTGAAACCGTGCTCGAAAACTTGCGCGTTCAATCGATCGCGGTTGATGGAGGCACGATCCAAAAGCGCTGGATGCCGCGCTCGATGGGCCGTGCGAACCGCATCAATCATCGAACCTCTCACCTCACAGTTGTCGTCAGCGACGAAATAACGTCGGGAAAGTCAAAGTAGGATCTCATGGGCCAGAAAACACATCCAACTGGATTTCGCCTAGGCATCATCAAGACGTGGTCGTCGCGTTGGTACGAGCAGAAGAACTACGCGAAGTGGCTGCATGAAGACCTGAAGCTCAAGGAATTCATTAAGACCAAGCTCATGCACGCGGGCGTATCGTACATCGAGATCGAGCGCGCAGCCAACAAGGCGAAGATCAACATCCACACGGCTCGTCCGGGGATCGTGATCGGCAAGCGTGGCGCTGGTGTTGAGACCCTGAAAAAGGAAGTCCAGGCGCTCACCGAGAACGAGGTATTTCTGAACATCATCGAGGTTCGCAAGGCCGAGACGAATGCCCAGCTGGTTGCGGAAAACATCGCGACCCAGCTTGAGCGCCGCATTGCGTTCCGCCGGGCGATGAAGAAGGCCACGCAGACTGCGATGAAGTTTGGTGCAAAGGGAATCAAGGTTGCCTCGTCCGGGCGGCTCGGCGGGGCGGAAATGTGCCGGCGGGAGTGGTACAAGGAGGGGCGAGTTCCCCTTCATACGCTGCGCGCCGACATCGAGTACGGATTCACCGAGGCCCATACGACCTATGGTTCGATCGGAGTCAAGGCTTGGGTGTTTCATGGCGAGGTGCTTTCGGCGCCGCGCAAAACGGTCCCTCAGGCTCCTCGGGCCTAAGACGGTTAAGACGGTTAAGACGGTAAGGATCAAAATACGCCATGTCGATGCTTTCTCCAAAACGCACCAAGTTCCGCAAGATGCAAAAGGGTCATCTGCGCGGTTACGCAAAAGGTGGCGACGAGGTCTCGTTCGGAGACTTTGGACTCCAGGTCCAATCGCCGGGCTGGCTCACCGCGCGTCAGATCGAGGCGGCCCGCGTCGCAATCTCCCGCTCTGTCAAAAAGTTCGGAAAAATCTATGTCCGAGTGTTCCCCGATCACCCGTATACCAAGAAGCCTGCGGAAACCCGAATGGGAACCGGCAAGGGCGGCGTAGAGGGCTGGGTTGCTGTTGTGCGACCTGGTCGGGTGATTTTTGAGGTGGAAGGCTGCACTTTGGAAATCGCGAAAGAAGCGTTCCATCGCGCCCACCACAAGCTGCCGGTGAAGACAGCACTGATTACTCGGAGTGTGTCGCTATGAGCAAAGTGACCCAGGCTCTCGTAGCTCTTCGCGATCTGCCGAATGAGGAACTGCAACAGCAGCTCGCGAAAACCCAAGACGATCTTTTTCGGCTCAAACTCGGGCAGCACACGAATCAGGTCACCTCGACTGCAGGAATAGCGAGCAAGCGCCGAGACATCGCGCGTATTTCAACGATTCTGCGCGGTCGTTCCCTTGGGATTGAAACCCAGGCCCCAAAAGCAATCGCTGCAGCAGCTGATGTGGCCGATACCTCAACGCCGAAAGTGTCGAAGAAATCATGACGGAAACCACCCAACCAGCTACTCAAGCTGCCGACGAACGCGGGGTGCGCCGTACCATCACCGGGACGGTTACATCCACCAAGATGGAGAAGACGGCCGTTATTACGGTAATCCGTCGGGTTCGCGATCGGCGATTTCACAAGTTCGTGACCCGTCGGGTCAAGTACAAGGCCCACGATGAGAACAATACGGCCAAGGTCGGCGATGTGGTTGAAATCATCGAAGCGAGGCCGATGTCGAGAACCAAGCGTTGGCGGATCTTGCGGACGCTAAGTCACAGTGCGGAGTTACTGATCGCGCATGGCGATGGCCGCGAAGCGAATTCGGAGCGAACGTCATGATTCAAATGACGAGTGTCCTTGATGTTGCTGACAACAGCGGCGCCAAAAAAGTCTTTTGTATTAAAGTCTTGGGCGGTTCACGTCGCCGTTACGCGTCCATTGGCGACATCATCATCGTGTCGATTCGCGAGGCGATACCAGGCGCCAAAGTGAAAAAAGGCGAAGTGGCACGTGCAGTGATCGTTCGCACGAAGCGAGAGCTGGCCCGGTCGGACGGAAGCTATATCAAGTTCGACGGCAACTCTGCGGTGTTGATCTCTAAGGAAAACGAGCCAATCGGGACTCGAATCTTTGGGCCCGTGGCTCGCGAGCTCCGCGCCAAGAAGTTTATGAAGATCATCTCGCTAGCGCCGGAGGTATTGTAATGGCTAGTCATGTTCGCAAGGGTGACCTCGTGATCGTGATCGCCGGGGCCCATAAGGGAAAAAAGGGAAAAGTCTTGCGCGTCGACGCTGCGAAGAGTGGCTTGCGCGTGGTGATTGAGAAGGTTGCGATGATCCGGCGACACACCCGCCCTAGTCAGCAGAATCCGCAGGGCGGAATCGTCGATAAAGAGGGATCCGTCCACATTTCGAACGTTCTGTTGTTCGACGAGAAAACGAACAAGGGGACGCGCACCAGAACCGTCGCGGAGGGCAGCACCAAGATCCGCGTCGGCGTGAAGTCGGGGACCAAGTTCTCCTCGGCGGGAATGTAAGAGTTGGCCATGGCAAGCGACGACAACGAAAAGAAATCTGGCGATGCAAAGCCAGCTTCCGACGCCAAAAAACCGCGCGCTGAAAAGGCGGGCGGTAAGGGGCAGGGTAAGCAGAAGGCCACAGAGCCGACTGGGCCTGCACCGAAGTACAAGCGCGACAAACCACCGCGTCTTCAAGCCTCATATAACGCAACCATCCGGCCTGCGTTGATGAAGGAGTTTGGTTACTCCTCGGCAATGGAGGTGCCTCGCCTCGTCAAAATCTCGGTCAACATGGGCCTTGGCAAAGCCAAGGATGAACCAAAGATGATCGACGGCGGTGTGGACGAGCTTAAGGCGATAACGGGTCAAGCTCCGGTGGTCTCACGTGCAAAGAAAGACATCGCCGTGTTCAAGCTTCGCAAGGGGCAAAAAATCGGCGTGATGGTGACTCTGCGCAGAGAGCGGATGTGGGAGTTTCTCGACCGTCTTTGCAGCATCGCGCTGCCGCGCGTCCGGGACTTTCGCGGCGTTTCGCCGCGTGGTTTCGACGGGCGGGGGAACTTCACGATGGGAGTTCGCGAACAAATCATTTTTCCAGAAATCGAGTCGGATACTGACTCGATCAAGGGTCTCAATATCAGCATCGTCACGACAGCGAAAACGGATGCCGAAGGACGTGCATTGTTGGCACACCTGGGGATGCCATTTCGTCAAACCCCATCGGCGGGAGTGTAGTCATGTCCAAGTTGATCGATAAACTTCCCAAGAAGCACAAGTTCAAAGTCCGCATTAAGAGCCGGTGTAGGCGATGCGGTAGATCCCGCGCCTATCTGCGCAAGTTTGAGATGTGTCGTCTCTGCTTCCGCGAGCTCGCCCTACGCGGCGATATCCCGGGCGTGATCAAGTCGAGCTGGTGAGGCAATAACGTATGTCGATGACCGATCCAATCTCTGATTTTCTTGCGCGCATTCGAAACGGCATTCACGCTCGCAAACAGACCGTGGAATGCCCCCGATCGACCATTAAGCTTCGCATTGCCGAGATTTTGCGCGACGAAGGCTTTGTGGACACCGTGAACAGCGCAGACGACAATAAGCAGGGTGTGCTCAAGCTGGGCCTCCGCTACGATGGTCGCGCTGCTGTTTCGGGTTGCGCGATATCTGGATTGCGCCGAGTTTCTCGGCCTGGCCAGCGCGCGTATGTTCCTGCCAAGGATGTCCCTACCGTGCGCAACGGACTGGGAATCGCGATTATTTCGACGTCGCAGGGCGTTATGACTGACCGCGAGGCCCGCAAGAAGGGCGTAGGCGGCGAAGTTCTTTGTGAGGTTTGGTAATGTCCCGCATCGGCCGTAAACCCATCGAGATTCCCAAGGGCGTGCAGGTGTCGATCACCAACGACCGCGTCTCAGTAAAAGGCCCCAAGGGGAGCCTTTCGCTGGCTCGCCATGCCGCCGTTGAGGTGAAGCAGGCCAAGGAAGAAGGTAAGGACGTGGTGGTGTTTGAGCGCAAAGGGAATTTGGGCCCTGAGCGCGCTGCCCATGGCCTTATGCGCGCGCTTGTCAATAACATGTTCGAGGGCGTCACCAAGGGCTTCGAGAAACAGCTCGAGATCAACGGTGTAGGCTACAAGGCCGAAATTAAAGGCCAAAAGATCACATTGTCGCTTGGTTACTCCCATCCGATCGAGTACCAACTTCCGGATGGGGTCAGCGCAAAAACCGACAAGAACCTGTTGATCCTGTCCGGTATTGACCGCCAGGTGCTAGGGGGAGCGGCGGCAAATATCCGCGGCTTTCGTCCGCCCGAGCCGTACAAGGGCAAGGGCATCAAGTATGTAAACGAAACCATTCTCCGAAAAGCCGGAAAGACGGCAGGTAAGTAAACATGGCTGGACACATCAAGTACGGCAGCGACAAGGAGCGTCGGCGCCTCAAGCGCAAGGGAAGCATCCGCAAGCGCCTCTTCGGCACCGCGGAGCGGCCACGGCTTTCGGTGTTTCGATCGGCCAAGCACGTATATGCTCAAGCGATCGACGATGTTACCGGGCGGGTTGTTGCAGCCGCTTCGGATACTGAAGAAAAGCTGGCCAATGCCGTAGACGGTAAGCCAAAGAAGGATCGCGCGCGGATGATCGGCAAAGCGATAGGCGCCAAGTTGATTGCGGCGGGGGTAACGACTGCGGTATTCGACCGCAACGGTTTCATTTTTCACGGCCGAGTAAAAGAAGTCGCCGACGGAGCCCGTGAAGCCGGGTTGGAGTTTTAAACGATGCCTATCAATTCCGAAGAAGTCGGCGAGCTGGTGGACCGAGTTGTCCACATCAATCGCGTTGCAAAAGTGGTCAAAGGCGGGAGAAGGTTTTCGTTTTCCGCCCTTGTCGTGGTTGGGGATCAGCACGGTCACGTCGGCGCTGGTCTGGGAAAAGCGAACGAAGTACCCGAAGCGATCCGTAAGGGCACAGACCGCGCCAAGCGTAATCTGTTCAAGATTCCGTTGGTGAAGGGGACCATACCTCATGAAATCGAAGGCTTTTTTGGCGCCGCGCAGGTGCTGCTAAAGCCGGCAAGCGCAGGAACCGGAGTGATTGCAGGCGGCGGCGTGCGGCCGGTTTTGGAGGTCGCGGGAATCACCGACATCCTGACCAAATCGATCGGGACGTCGAACAAGCACAACGTGATTCATGCGACCGTCGTGGCGCTCAAAGCGCTGCGCTCGCTGGAGCAGGTCGCCAAGACGCGAGGCAAGAACGTTTCTGAGTTTTATGGAAAACGCCCCTCGCCAGGGACTTCCCCCTCGTCAGGGGCTTCCCAGGGTCGCCTGGGTCGTCGGGGCCTGGAGGCATAGCGATGGCGCTCAAGCTTAAGGTTACGCAAGTCAAGAGCGGAATTGGCCGCTCGCGGACGCAGAACCAAACCCTAGAGGGCCTTGGGCTTCGCGGACCGCATCACCACGTGATTCTCAAGGATACAGTGGCAGTCCGCGGAATGATTCGGAAGGTTTCCCATCTGGTCGCTGTCGAGGCGGCGGAGTAATCCATGTCGATTTCGCTACACAATCTTCATCCTCAAGAGGGTGCAACGCGGCCAAAGAAGCGGCTCGGACGCGGTCGCGGTTCGGGCACCGGTAAGACCTCCGGAAAGGGCGTGAAGGGGCAAAAGGCGCGTCCTGGTCATCACGGGGCTAGATTTGCATTCGAGGGCGGTCAGATGCCGATGCCGCGGCGCATCCCTAAGCGAGGCTTTAAGAACCCCAACCGCGTCGAAGCGTTCCCGATCAACGTTGAGACCCTTGAGCGTGAATTCAACGTCGGCGACGTGGTCGACCTGACTAGCCTTCGCGCAAAGGGCATTGTGCCGAAACTCGTCGAGTGGGTGAAAATCCTCGGCGAGGGTGAGATCACCAAACGACTTACGGTCGTTGCCCACGCTGCTTCTGCAACCGCTAAGGCGAAAGTAGAAGGTGCGGGCGGGTCGGTTCAGCTGGTCGAAACGACGGCACAGGCATCCTGATACGAGAACTCCGTTGGCGCTGCCGTTCGCAAATATCGCTAAGATCCCAGAGCTTCGCAGGCGCATTTTATTTACGCTTGCAATGCTCGCGGTTTATCGGGTTGGAGTGTTCGTCACGATTCCGGGCGTCAACCGGGTCGAGATGAACCACGTCGTAACCAAGGGCGGATCCGGATCGTTCTTGGGTATGTTCAATATGTTCTCCGGCGGTGCGCTGGAGCAGATGTCGATCTTTGCGCTCGGCATTATGCCGTACGTAACGTCGTCGATCGTCGTGCAGTTGCTCACCGTCGTGGTGCCTAAACTCGACCAGCTCAACAAGGAAGGTGAAGCGGGTCGGAGACGGATCAACCAAATCACGCGTTACGGCACGGTGCTTGTTTCCGTGGTTCAGGCCTGGTTCATTGCAACCTACGTCGAGGGTCTTTCGAGGGCGGGTGCCGAAGTAGTGGCTAATCCTGGTTTGGGATTTCGTTTGCTCACCGTGTTGACGCTTGCTACGGGAACTACGGTGATCATGTGGCTCGGAGAGCTCATTACGGACCAAGGTATCGGCAATGGCTCTTCGTTGATCATTTTTGCAGGAATCGTTGCTGCGATGCCCGATGCCCTCACCCAATTTTTGGCGGGTGGCAGCGGTAGTTCTGTCGGCGGACTGACGGTTCTGTTCATGCTGATCTTGGTGGTGGGAACGGTCGCGGCAATCTGCTACTTTGAGCGAGCACATCGCCGAATACCGGTTCAGTACACCAAGCGGCAAGTCGGTAGAAAAATGTACTCTGGAGCCCAGAGTTATCTGCCTCTGAAGATCAACGTGTCGGGCGTTATTCCGCCGATCTTCGCATCTTCGATCCTGATGTTCCCGAACCAGATCGCGAACATGTCGGGATCTCGATGGATGCAGGAGGTCGCGTCAGTGCTGCATCCTGCCGATTGGCGCTACAACACGATCTTCACGATATTGAACATTTTCTTCGCCTTCTTCTACACCTCTGTGGTCTTCAACCCCGTTGACGTCGCCGACAATTTGAAGAAGTCAGGCGGCTTCGTGCCCGGAATTCGGCCCGGAAAAAATACCGCGGAGTACATCGAGCGCGTGCTTTCGAGGATTACGTTTGCAGGTGCCCTGTACCTGTCCGTTGTGTGCATGATCCCTGCGTTACTGCAGAAGTACCTCCAAGTGCCGTTTCAGTTCGGCGGTACGGGATTGTTGATTGTTGTTGGTGTTGCGCTTGATACAGTGCAGCAAATCGAGTCACACCTCATTACGCGCAACTACGAGGGATTCAGCGGACCCAAGGGGCCCCGAATCCGCGGGCGGATCGCCGCGAGACCTCGATGATGTTTTACACGCACCCTATGGGGGCTGATTTTAGTACAGTCCCCCGCAAGTTCGTGACCCCCCGGGCCTCCGATCCATCGCCGATCGCGTCGTTGTCAGTCGTCGCGCTACCGCCAGTAGCGCTCCTCCTTCCGCCTCGCGCTCGGCGCGGCTCAGCGACCGGGGTGGTCACCAACTTACGGGGAACTGTACTTGGTGAACGGTCATTTGCCCACCGGGGACTCGTTTGTCGCAAGGAGCTTCGCATCCCTCTTCGGGGGCTTCCAGGGTTCGTCGGCGCGGACGCCGACACGCGGATGATAGGATTCGGATCACTTGCGATGCGAGGAGGCGGTGAGGAACGAACGCCGGAGTGTTCATGTGGTACTCGAGAGTCGCAGGGACGCAGCCACCGAAGCGTCACCGCAAATGAACTGCGCTTGTGAGGATCGTTTATAAGTCGCAAGATGAGATCCGCCTTATGCGCGAGGCGGGTCTGGTGGCCGCCGAGATTCTTGATCTGTTGTGCCGCTCAGCCGTGCCCGGAGCGTCGACCTGGGACTTGGATCAGATTGCTCGGCGCGAGATTAGTCGCCACAAAGTTCAAAGCGCTTTCCTAGGTTATGCAGATCCTCCGTACCCTGCGGTTGTCTGCACTTCGATCAATGACGTAATCGTTCACGGAATTCCTACGAAGTCTGCGATACTCAAGGACGGAGATATTATCGGAATCGACTTTGGGATCTTCATGCGCGGTTATTGCGCGGATACGGCCCGAACCGTGCGCGTGGGGGAGGTTGGGCCGGAGAAGGCCAGCCTCGTTGCGACGGCGGAGGAGGCACTCCAGCGAGCGATCGCCCTTTGTGCCGTGGGGAACCGAATCGGTGATCTCGGCCACGCAATACAGAACTATGTGGAATCACATGGATATTCTGTCGTTCGCCAATTTGTGGGTCATGGGACCGGCCGCCAAATGCACGAAGATCCCCAGGTTCCCAATTTTGGAAAGCGCAACGACGGCAAACGGCTGAAAGCTGGCCTTGTCATTGCCGTTGAACCCATGGTAAACGCCGGGGCCCCCGACGTGGAGATCCTCGAAGACGAATGGACCGCTGTGACCAAAGATCGTTCGATGTCTGCGCATTTCGAGCACACGATTGCGATCACCGACCATGGACCTTGGGTACTCACGAGCCCGTAACAAACCGCATCGCCAACCATAAGAATCAATGTCATGAAGGTTAGAGCATCCGTTAAACCGATTTGTCCGCAGTGCAAACTCATTAAGCGTAAGGGTGTTGTGCGCGTGATTTGCAGCAAACCAAAACACAAGCAGAGGCAGGGCTAGTTTATGGCTCGTATTGCTGGCGTCGACCTCCCGCGCAACAAGCGCATTGAGATCGCACTGACCTACATTTATGGCATCGGCCGACATGCGGCGAACCTCGTGCTCAAAGATGCGGGGATTTCGCCGGATAAAAAGAGCGATGACCTCGAAGAGTCCGACGTGCGCAAGATTCGCGACGCGATCGAAAAGAATTTTCGAGTCGAGGGCGACCTGCGTCGTGGCACACAGCTCGCGATTAAGCGGCTTGTCGACTTGGGCACGTATCGCGGAGGTCGGCATCGCCGCAATCTCCCGGTTCGAGGACAACGCACGCATACGAATGCTCGCACCCGGAAAGGCCCACGTCGCATGGCTGTGAAGAAGCTCGGCGCCGTCACCAAGAAATAGCCAATATGAGCACTACAAAGGTTAAAGCGAAAAAGAAGGTCCGGAAGAACATCCAGACCGGTGTCGCCCACATCTCGGCGACCTTCAACAACACGATCGTCGCCATTACGGACGTGAGCGGTAACGTTGTCGCTTGGTCCAGCGCTGGTACATGCGGCTTCAAGGGCTCGCGCAAGTCGACGCCATTCGCAGCGCAACTCGCAGCGGAAGATGCCGCTAAAAAGGCGATGGAGCACGGCGTGCGCAACGTAACCGTGTACGTCAACGGTCCGGGGTCCGGTCGCGAGTCGGCGCTGCGCGCACTAAACGCCGCCGGGTTCAAGATCAATCTCATCCGCGATGTTACGCCGGTCCCCCACAACGGCTGCCGCCCGCGCAAGCGACGGCGCGTGTAAGGTCAATAAGGTCATGGCTCGTTATATTGGTCCTGTATGCCGGCTGTGCCGGAGAGAAGATATGAAACTGTTCCTCAAGGGGGAGCGGTGCTATACCGATAAGTGCGGTTATGAACGCCGCGCGTACCCGCCGGGTCAGCACGGGCAGAACCGGCGCCGGAAACGGTCGGATTACGGTGAGCAGTTGCGCGAGAAACAAAAGGTCAAGCGCATCTACGGCATCGCCGAGCGTCAGTTTCGCGGCTACTACTACAAGGCGCTGCGCACGCCGGGTGTCACGGGAAATACGCTGGTGCAATTGCTGGAACGGCGATTGGACAACGTGGTTTACCGCATGGGCTTTGCGTCGGACCATGCTGAGGCCCGGCAGTTGGTTCGGCACGGTCACTTCACGGTGAATGGGAAGAAAGTCAACATTCCGTCATATCTGGTCCGGCCGCGGGACGTGATCGCTGTGAAGGAGCCGTCGCAAAAGATGGCCCGGATCAACGAAGCGCTCGCCGCAGTGGATCGCCGGGGTGTTCCCCAGTGGATTCAGTTGGACAAGGAGAATTTTCGCGGCGCGGTCGTGCAATTGCCCTCCCGCGAAGATGTGACCTTGCCGATCCGAGAACAGTTAATCATCGAGCTTTACTCTAAGTAGAACATTTGGAGCGGGACTCGAAACCCCGTCATAACTTCGGCCGTGATGAAAGCGAGCCGACCAAGGAGAACGAAGAGATGGAACCGACCCCTGAGCAGACCGCATTTATGGCGAAAAACTGGCGCGACCTCATTCGGCCGCGCACGCTGGAGATCGAGGAGCGTTCGGAAACCTATGGCAAGTTTTCGTGCGAGCCGTTGGAACGCGGATTTGGCACAACACTCGGCGTAGCCCTGCGTCGAATCTTGTTGTCGTCTCTGCAAGGTGCGGCGATCACGCACATCGCAATTGAGGGCGCCCTTCACGAGTTTACGGCGCTGCCGGGCGTGGTGGAGGACGTTACCGACATTATCCTGAATCTCAAGGAAACGCTGTTTAAGGTTGAGCACGACAAGATCTATACCGTTCGGATCGCCAAACAAGGTGAAGGTGTTGTCACCGCCGGCGATATCACATTGGTCGACGGCGTGACTTGCCTCAACCCAAGTCACAAGATTTGTACGCTGTCGAAGGACGGCAAACTGGCGATGGAAATTACGATTGCGACCGGGCGGGGCTATCAGCCCGCGGAGCGGCATTCGGCCGAGCTACCCGTTGGCACGATTGCCATCGACGCGTTGTTCTCGCCGATTCGCAAGGTCAATTTCACCGTTACTAACGCTCGCGTCGGCCAGCAGACCGACTACGACAAGTTAACCTTGGAAGCCTGGACCAACGGCGCTGTTCGTCCCGACGATGCCGTGGCGTACGCTGCCAAGATTCTCAAAGAGCAGCTCAATCTGTTCATCAATTTTGAGGAGATGGCAGAGCCGATCGAGTCGCCTCGCGACGAGGCGGCCGAGAAACTCAATGAGAATCTGTGGCGAACCGTCGATGAGCTCGAGCTCAGTGTGCGATCGGCCAACTGCCTGCAGAACGCCAACATCAAGTACATTGGCGAGCTGGTCCAGCGCTCGGAGTCGGAGATGCTCAAAACGAAAAATTTTGGCCGTAAGTCGCTCAAAGAAATCAAGGAGCTGCTTGCGGAAATGGGTCTTCAACTTGGGATGAAGCTGGATAACTGGCCCGGCCATCACCAGCTCAAGAAGTAAGCGAGGAACCTTGGTATGCGTCACCGCAAGTCAGGACGGAAGCTTGGCCGCAACAGCTCGCATCGCAATGCGCTGTTCAATAACCTTGTCACCTCACTACTAACCTACGGTCGTATTGAAACTACGTCGGCGAAGGCCAAGGAGCTGCGCGGCTATGCCGACGCAGCGATCGCCCGCGCGATTTCGGTTCACAGCCTGATCGCAAAGGGCGAGGGTGCCTCGCCCGGCGAGCGCGCACAGATCGTTCACGCACGTCGTGTCGCCCGACAGTCGGTCACGACCCGCGCCGCATTAGAACGACTGTTTTCTGAGATTGCGCCTCATTTTGCTACTCGGAAGGGCGGCTATACTCGGGTGCTGAAGACGCGAGTTCGAAAGGGTGATGCTGCCCCGATGGCTCTGGTCGAGCTAGTCGGATTGGCTTCTGCGGCCGGCTAATGGCGCGCCAGGCTCGAATGGCAAACCACTTGACGTAGCCGTCACCGGGAGAGCGTTAGAGCTAGAGACGGTTGGCTCTGTCCGGGTAGCGTCGTTGCCAGCTCCGGTCCTCGGGTCACATCCGTCGAGGATGCTCCCCTCCGACTCGCTGTCACCGGCGCGCTGTGTGCTACACGATGTACACGATGTGCAGCGGTATGCGGAATATCCGTCTCGTCGTCGAATATGAGGGCACGAACCTTCATGGCTGGCAGCGCCAGGCCAAAGGGCCCACGGTGCAGCAGCATCTCGAGGAGGCGTTGGCGAGCCTACTCGGTCACGAAGTGACGGTGTTCGGCGCATCGCGCACTGATGCCGGCGTGCACGCACGCGGCCAGGTGGCGAGCTTTCGCACCGAGCGGAACATTCCTGCGTATGGGATCCAGCGGGCGACTAATGCACTGTTACCGTCGCAGATCGCGATCCGCAGCGCGGCGGATGTGGAAGACGCGTTTCACCCGAGGTTTAGCGCAACCGGCAAACATTACTGTTACGCGTTGCTGACCCAGCCGGAGCGGTCACCGCGGTGGTGTCGGTTTGCGTGGCATCATCCGAAGACGCTGGATGTTGCGGCCATGGTCGAAGCTGCGCGCTTGCTTCACGGCGAGCACGATTTCTCCGCCTTTCGCGCCTCAGGATGCACCGCGAATAGCACCGTGCGGCACATCGAATCGATTGCGGTCGAGCGGCCGGACCCGGAGCGGATCGAGATTCACGTTCGGGGTAATGCCTTTTTGCGCCAGATGGTGCGCATCATCGTGGGGACACTTACCGAGGTCGGTACGGCAAGGCGAGCGGTTGGGGATGTTGCGCAGATCCTCGCAAGTCGCGATCGCACGAGGGCTGGCATCACGGCGCCGCCGCACGGGCTTGAGTTGATCGAAGTTCGCTACGACGGGACTCGGATCGGTGCATCGGGGGGAGACCATCGATCGAAGCACGCCAATTGGCTGGGGACGGGGCCCGACGTTCGTGATGCGCTCGTCATGAGCCTCGCATGACAATCGACTTTCCAAAAGTTTGTCCCGGCAGCAGGCGAACTACCCACAAGTAGACCCGCGGCCGCAACGGCTGTCAGACAGTGGTGGTACACGAATCCTATGGCGGGCAACGCGAGTTACGGCGAATTGCTCGGAACGTCGTTGCTGGTTCTCGGCGTAGTTTGCACGATAGCGCTTGTGGCGGTGCGACTGTTCAGCCGATTCGCCTTCTCGGGTCGGACGCGCGGTGCACACCTGATGGACGTGATTGCGCGGGTCGCGCTCGAACCGCGGCGGTCACTCTACGTTGTGTCGGTGGCAGGCAAAACGCTGTTGGTCGGAACCAGCGAGATGGGGCTGAATGTCCTGACCGAGCTAGATGCGGGCGCAATCGGGAACCGTGCCGGGCCTCCCTCGAGTTTTGGCGAGCTTGTTCGTGCCGCATGGGTCAAGCGTCGGTCGAACGGGCGCGGGCCTGACATGGCCGATCCTCCATCGCAACCGCCGCAGGCATCATGACGAACGCCGCGCTGATAGCGCTGGCCGCCATCATTCCCCTGCTCGTTCTGACCATGACGAGTTTCGTCAAGATATCTGTGGTGTTGTCGCTATTGCGAAGCGCGATCGGTTCGGCAGACGCGCCTTCTGGCTTGGTCGTAACGGGACTATCGCTGATTCTGACGTTCTTCGTGATGGCGCCGATTGCGGTGGAGATGGTGCGCGCTGCAGCTGCAACACCCGCCTCTTCGTCGAGTGCGTCCAATACGGTCGCGCAGGATCCGCTGGGCGCGTCGTGGCGCGCGCTCGTCCCGGAGCCTTATCGACCGCAGGTCGAAGCGCTGGGGCGAGGTAGCGAGCCGCTGCGGGCGTTTCTCGCCAAACATGCCAGCGAGAAGGATCGCTCGAACTTTATCGAACTCGCCGCGGTACAGGGTCACGCGGTTACCGGCAACGAATTGTGGGTGGTAGCGCCGGCTTTCGCAGCGACCGAACTGCGCGAGGCGTTCGCAATCGCCGTGCTGATCTTTTTGCCGTTTCTAGTGATCGATCTCGTGGTTGGGCTGGGACTGGCGGCGTTAGGACTTGCTTCGACCTCCCCACAGATTGTTGCGCTACCGTTGAAGTTGTTGTTGTTCGTCGCGGTCGACGGCTGGCGGTTGCTGATCGACAGCCTGATCCGAGGGTACGCTTGACCGCGGCGATCGTGGGCCTTGTGCGAGAGGGGATGTTGTTGGTGCTACTCCTTGCGGCTCCGTTGCTGGCGGGGGCGCTGATCGCCGGGATCGTAAGTAGCTTGCTAGCTGCATTCACGCAGTTGCACGATCCGGCGGTGGCATTGGTGCCGCGCGTCGTCGCTGTGGGGGCCGCGGTCGTATTATTCGCTCCGTCGATTGGTAGACAGGTCGACGCGCTGGCGCTTCGGCTATGGCCGTTGATTGTGGCGGTAGGCAAGGGCTAATGACAATCGATTCCGCGCACATGCTGGGCGCGCTGACACCGAGCCTTCGCGGATTCGCCGCAGTTGGAGCGATGACCAGCCTCGTAGGCGGAATTCCTCGATGGATCCAAGCGATGTTGGCAGTTTCGTGCGGAGTGTGGACGGCGGTTGTCATCGGGGCCCGCGTTCCCGAGCCAGCATGGCAGCTCGCGTTGGCGGAGCTTGTCCTCGGGACGGCGCTTGGCATGGTTGCAGCCGTGCCGTTGGTGGCGGCTCGGGCTGCGGGTCGACTCGTGGATACCGCGGTGGCCTGTCGAGCCGGAGGACCCTACGAAGCGCTGTTTGGAATTCTTGCCGGCGCGGTGTTTCTCGGCATCGATGGCCACATCGCAGTCGTCGAAGCGGTTGTTCACAGCCATCGGGAAATGCCGGTGCTCGGCCGGCCGGGGGATGGCGTTGTTGCCGCGATCGGCCGATTGGTCCCGACTGCGATTCGGTTTGCGATGCCCTGGCTGCTGACGGCAGCAATTGTGCAACTTTCGATCGGAGTCGGCAGTCGATTGGCGGGTCGGGCCAGCGAACACGTGCCGCACACGCTCGGCGTGCCGGCTGCCTTGGTCATGATGACCGCGACTCTGGTGGGAACGTTTTCCATCGCCGTGATTGCCGTCGTGAGGGGGACGTTGTAGCTCGAGACCTGATGACTCCCGCGGTGCTATCTGCGCACCGCTGCAATGATGTCGGCAAGCCGGGCCCATTCGCGCTCCGGAACCGGGCCTAGGCTGTTTCCGATCGCAGCAACCAGCAATGGGTCGCGATGGATGGCGATGCCGTATCGGCGGGCGAGGCCCACGAGCTGTGTGGAGCGCGCGCCTTGCCCAATCGCAACGCGGGTGGGAACCGGTTGCCGAAGCGGATCCCATGCGATCGCAACCCCGCGGTCATCGCCAAGCAGGATCACGGCGGCGTCTCGGACGGCTGGCTCAGCGCTCGGAGTGTGGGACAGCGCAGTTCGCTGGTTTGCCCAGCGAGGGTCGGCAGCGTGTAGCCTGTCATCTTCCCGCTTTTCAGCCGCCGTCATGGCGAGCGCCCGGGATAGTTCAGCGTGGCGAAACAGGGAATCGACAACTCCGAGCGCAACCCAACCGATGCCTAGGCACGACACGAACATGGCGACAAGTGCGGTGGTGCCGCGTAGCATGTCCGGCGCGTTTTGCTCGACCAACCTTGCGATGTTGGGGGCCTCGACCCACAGCCACATCACCGCCGTGCCGCCAATCGCGACTGCGCCAGCGAGCTCAAACGCGGCGTTGCGGGCGCGCCAACTTGCCCCGCGCAAAAGCGTGGGGCCACCCGCGATACGGCGACGCGGGAGCCACAGCGTACGCGTTTGCGCGAAATGCGCGAGGCCGGCGGCCAGCGCTACAGCGATGAGCGGAGCCGTGAGCGCACCGATCGTGGCTGGCAGGGTCGCGGGTTGGAGGCCGGTGAGCTCGCTCCGTCCGCTACATGCGGCCGCAAGTGCGTTGCCCAGGGTGTGGGCAAGGTCGTTCACACCGAGCGTTAGCCAGGCGGCCATGGCGGTACATGCGACGGCGGCGACGACGATTGGACTTGCAGCGCTTAGGCCGGCTTGGCGAGCTAGGGCCATGCGGCGAGGAGAGGGTGGAAATGGGCGCGTGCTCACCTGTCTGATGGCGATGGTACTGTGCTCAAACTGTGGCTGGAGTAGAAAGCACCGATTCAATGCACGCTGCATCCGATCCCGGTGGGCGAGTGGTTGAAGTTGCGGTCACGGTGCCCGTGCCGGGTTCGGGGCGGTACCACTACCGCGTGCCGCCGCACCTATCCGAGGCGGCGCGCGTTGGCTCGCGCGTGCTCGTGCGGTTTGCGAAGCGACAGGTGACAGGAGTCGTGGTTCGCGAGGGTACAGTGCCGCCAGAAGGGATCGCGTTGGTCGCGATTAGCGAGGTCCTGGACGATGTTCCCGCGTTGTCGAGCGAGCTAATCGACTTATGTCTGTGGATCGCCGAGTACTATGAGGCGCCGCTCGGCGATGTAGTGCGCGGTGCGTTACCGGCGGGAACCGGCGTTTCGGCGCGACAGGTCGTACGCCTGACGGATTCGGGACGCGCCGCGCTTTGCTCGGCGATGCCTGGACCACAACGCGCGGCGTTGGCGCGACTCGAGGCGGGTCCCGTTGCGGTATCGGGGGTGTCTCACGCAGTGCGCCGAGGCCTCGAGGCTGCGATTGCGAACGGCTACGCGGAGCGCTGTGATACTCGCGAGGCGGCACGGGCTCGCTTGCCGCGCGAGCGCATCGTGACACTTGCCAAGCCGCTCGAGGAAGTTCGGGCCGCTCTTGGGGCATCTGAGGCGCGGCGTGCGATGATCGCAGCGCTAGCGACCGAGCCGCGCCCGATGTCCGCGTTTGCGGCCATCAAGGGTGCGGCACGACTCGTACGAGAGTTCTCCAAGCGCGGGTGGGTCACTGTTGCCGAGCGCGACGTGGCGCTCGGCGCGACGACCGGTGACAGCGCCATGGCGATGCTTGCGACTTCTCCCCCGACGCTGACCGCAGAGCAGGAGGTTGCAGTAGAAGCCATTACCGGGGCGATGCGCAGCTCCAACCGGTTCTCTCCCTTCCTCTTGCACGGAGTCACGGGCAGCGGCAAGACCGAGGTGTACCTCCGAGTGATTGCTGAGGCTCTGAAACTCGAGCGGACGGCGCTCGTTTTGGTGCCGGAGATTTCTTTGACCCCTCAGCTTGCCGCTCGGTTTCGGGCCCGGTTTGGAAATTCTGTGGCCATTCTGCACTCTGGGTTGAGCGAACGAGACCGACTCGTCGAGTGGTCGCGTTTGCATCGCGGTCAAGCGCAGATCGCGGTCGGGGCGCGTTCGGCGGTGTTCGCTCCGTTGCGCAATTTGGGTGCGGTCGTCGTCGATGAAGAGCACGATGGGTCGTTTAAGCAAGAGGAGGGGGTGCGCTATCACGCCAGGGACGTAGCGATCGTTCGGGCGCAGCGTTCGGGTGCGATCTGCTTGCTCGGATCAGCGACCCCGAGCCTCGAGAGCTACGCCCACGCGGAGCGCGACAACTACCGACGACTTGCACTCACTCAACGTCCAACCGCGCGGCCGATGCCGGAAGTTCACATCGTCGATCTGCGCACGTTTACGCCCGATGGTGAAGCATTGCTGTCTGCGCCGTTGCGGAGTGCTATCGCCGAGACTCTTGTCGCAGGAGATCAGATCATCTTGTTTCTCAACCGCCGCGGATTCTCGACCTTTGTATTGTGCGGCGCGTGCGGGCACTCGTTTCGTTGCGCACATTGCGCCGTATCGCTGACGTATCACCGCCATTCCGAGCGCTTAACCTGCCATTATTGCGGATTTTTTCAGCGCGTTCCAGAGCGATGCCCGAAGTGCAGCGCGAGCGCTATCGTGCGCAAGGGATTGGGGACGGAGAAGGTAGCGGCGGCGATCGCCGATGAGTTTCGATCCGCCCGCGTTGCGCGGCTCGATCGAGATGTCGCCTCCGGAGCGAAAGTCGAACGCGTGCTGTCGAAGGTTGCACGCCGTGAGGTCGATATCCTCGTCGGTACGCAGATGGTCACAAAGGGGCACGATTTTCCCGGTGTCACGTTGGTTGGCGTTTTGTGTGCGGACACAGGACTCGACCTTCCGGATTTTCGCGCCTCGGAACGTACCTTTCAGCTGCTGGCTCAGGTTGCTGGAAGAGCAGGGCGCGGTGACCGAGTCGGCAAGGTCATCGTGCAAACGTATCGGCCTGGAGCTGCGGCGGTTGTCGCGGCGGCAGCGCACAACTACGAGCAATTTTTTCTAGCGGAGTCCAGAGCGCGGTCTGAGCTTGGCTATCCTCCGCATGGGCGCTTGATCGCGGTTCGGATCGACGGCGGAGATGAGCACGAGGTAGCAAGGTGCGCTCAGCAGCTCGCCGATGCCGCGGAAGCCACGGTGAAGCGCGCTGACCTGGTTGACGCAGTGGACATTCGCGGTCCGGTGCCGGCTCCGATCGAGAAGCTGCGGGGACGAGCGCGTTGGCAGGTTTGGCTGCGGTCAAGCGATCGCCATGCATTGCGCCGCGTCGCCCGCGCGATGGCCGCAATCGATATCCCCAGCAAGGTTCGGGTCGCATTGGACGTCGATCCAATGTCTGCACTGTGAACGGTGACCTTTGCCGTAGTTAGGCACGGTGCTGCCCCATCTGAGCCCGAATAGTCGATTGCGAAAGCCCGATACGGTTTTGACGTGCCCCACCGACGAACGGAGCGACAAAGAAGTTTTCAGCTGGAGCCTGCCAAGCAGCCGGACAAGACAGATCTGCGGTTGACACCGCCTCCACGACATAGTCGTCGGTGCATGAACGATGCTATGCGCGACGCGTTGCGAGGCGAGATACGTAACGCGATGCGGTCTGCCGCTTCAGGATTCCCTTGGTCACGGCGGAATCGACAACAGCGACTGCAGCCTTCACCAACTCTACCGAGTTGGCAGCCTTGGCGTCGACGGCTGTGCGGGCGGATTTCACGGCCGTACGCAGCGCCGCCATGGCGGCGCGGTTACGAGCGCGATGCTTAATCATTTTTCGGTTTTGCTTTTTGGCCGAAGCGATATTGGCCACGGTGATCTCCTACGAGCGGACCTAGTACCCTACGCCGAGAACCGGTGTCAAGCCCAGAAGCGACGAAGGCATGGGGCGCGCAGGTTCCAATAGGTTACGCACGAGGCGTTCCCGGCGTGATGGAATCCGCGGCCGTGTTGCGGGAGTACCCAACGGTTCTGTGGATAACTTGATGACGTTCTGCAACCTCGTGAACCGGTCTCGTCGAGCAGACGGTGCGATGCTCGCGTCTGCTCAAAAATAAGTCACTTTTTTGATAGCGCTTGCTTTGCTTGGTTCCACAACGCATCCATTTCATCGAGCGTGGATTGCGAAGGCGTTTTTCCCTGCGCTGCCAAGAGATCTTCCACCATCGCAAAGCGTTGATCGAAACGCAGTGAAGCATCGACCAGCGCATTTTCCGCGTCGACGCCGATCTTGCGGGCCAGATTTACGCATGCGAACAGCAAATCGCCGAGCTCGTTGTGCATCTCGGTCTTTTCATCCGCCGCAATTGCGACTTCCACTTCCGCAACTTCTTCGCGCACTTTTGCAAGCGCGCCCTGCCACTTCGGCCAATCGAATCCGACCTTCGCGCAGCGGCTGCCGATTTTTTGTGCGCGGGTTAGCGCGGGTCCGAGCGGAATCCCATCGAGTGTGCGTGCGGGGTTCGTTCCTTTAGCGACCTTTTCCGCTGCCTTAATTTCGTCCCATTGCGCGAGTACTTCCGCGGACGTGGTCGCGGCTGTGTCACCAAACACATGTGGGTGTCGGTGGACAAGCTTATTACATACCCCCACGATCACCGCCTCGAGGTCGAATGCACCCTCGGCGCACCGCAGCGCGGCGTGGAACACGACTTGAAGCAGCAAGTCGCCGAGTTCTTCGCAATGCCCAGCTACATCGCCGCGCGCGAGCGCATCGATGACTTCGTATGCCTCCTCAATGAGATAGGGCCTTAGTGAATCGAGTGTTTGCTCGCGGTCCCATGGACAGCCGCCGGGCGCCAGCAAGCGGTCCATGATGCTGACGAGTCGACGCAACGCAACCTCAGGTACTGGACTTGACGATTCCACACCTGTGCTATACCGCTGGTCGCCTCGTGACCAAGGGACTGGAGCAAAATAAGTTGCCGCGCGAGGCTCGGCGACAGAAATTTGAGTTCGACGATCCTGCTGCGCTGCAAGCGCTGATCGGCACCAACAACAGTCGTCTCAAGCTGATCGAGCGCACGGCCGGGGCCGACGTTCACCTGCGCGGCAACGAGATCACCGTGGAAGGCGATCCCGGCGCCGCCGAAGTTGCAGCAACGGCGATCGAACAACTTTACCAGCTCGCCGTTTCAGGCAAGCCGCTGTCGTCCGATGACGTGGTCCGCGCAGTACGACTGCTGCAAAGCCATGGCAACAAAGCGGCGATCGGCGAGGTGTTCGGCGATACGATCGTCGCGCCGCGATCCGGGCGGCCGATTACGCCCAAAGGGGCGTCGCAGAAGGCATACGTCGACTTGGTGCGCGGGAATGATATTGTCTTCGCAGTCGGTCCCGCCGGGACGGGAAAAACCTATTTAGCGATGGCTATGGCAGTGCGGTTCTTGCTCGATAAGCAAATCCGCCGGATCATCCTTACTCGGCCGGCTGTCGAGGCGGGTGAGTCGCTTGGATTTCTGCCAGGCACCTTAGAAGAAAAGATCGATCCGTATTTGCGCCCGCTATTCGATGCACTTCACGATATGCTGGACGCGGAAAGGCTCCAGCGAATGATGGCCGACCGCGTGATCGAAGTTGCGCCCCTTGCGTTCTTGCGAGGACGTACTCTGAACGAATGTTTCATCGTGTTAGATGAAGCGCAGAACACCACGCCGGGCCAGATGAAGATGTTTCTCACCCGGATGGGGTACGGCGCAAAACTCGTGATTACCGGCGATCCCACCCAGACCGACTTGCCCCCGGGGCAGCGCAGCGGGCTGCGCGACGCCCTCGGTCTTGTCGAGGGAATTCGCGGAATCGCTACGATAGAATTTACCGACGCCGATGTGGTGCGACACCCGCTGGTCGCTGCATTGATCCGCGCGTACGATGCTCGGGACCGCGCCAGAAAACCAGAGCCGACGGATGGGTAGAGACATATCGGAGCAGACCCGCGAGGGGAATCGCGCGACGCGACGCGCGGCGAGGGTGAATGGACCGGCTAGGCCGGTCCAGAGGGGACGGGCATGTCCCCTATCGATCACGGCTCGGGACCGCGCCAGAAAACCAGAGCCGACGGATGGGTAGAGACATATCGGAGCAGACCCGCGAGGGGAATCGCGCGACGCGACGCGCGGCGAGGGTGAATGGACCGGCTAGGCCGGTCCAGAGGGGACGGGCATGTCCCCTATCGATCACGGCTCGGGACCGCGCCAGAAAACCAGAGCCAACCGATGGGTAGCGACGTAGTGTGAAACCGGGGCCGAAGGATGCTGTTCACACCTAACGACGTTGTCGGCGCACTTTCGCACGATGACCGGCTGGCCGGATATCGCGTTCGCCGACAAGATCGCGGTTGGGTCGAAATTGAAGCCCCGATTCTGCGGATCGGCTCTGCGGTGTTTGTTGTGCTTGTCTGGCCCGAGGTGTGGCGGGATCATGCTGCGCTTCGGCCGCACATCCTTCGAGCTCGATCTGGGAATTACGGACTCCTTATGGTCGCTGAGTCCGGCGAAATGGATGCGGCCGGCATAGAGGCCGTCGCCAACGATGTACATGTCGCCCTCCTTGCGGCGCCGTTCACCCTGGTTGAGTTCGTGGTCCAACTGCGCGATCGCGCCAAGGCCATCGCGATGCAGTTGGCGGCGGCGCAGTTGGAAATCGAGCTCGAGCGGGCGCGACATGACAACGACATGCTGATCTCGATCGGCCGTGCCCTGTCGCAGGAGCGAGATATTCAGGCACTGCTCCCGATCATCCTGAAACGCGCTATCGAAGTGACTTACGCAGACGCGGGTAGCATCTACATCGTTGAAGGCTACAGTGGTGACGTCGCGAACCGGCGGCTGCGATTCGCTGCGTCGCAAAACGAATCCCGGGATGTGCGAGCGACGGGTGTCACCATGCCGGTCACTGCGGCGTCTATCGTCGGCTCTTGCGCGATCTCTGCGCACAGTATCAACGTCCCCGATCTGTACAAGCTCGATCCCCCGGGGGCCGGAAACAATCCATGGGGACTCGTTCACGACCGCAGTTTCGACGACAAATATCGATATCAGGGCCGTTCGGTTCTCGCCGTACCCATGATCTCGGCGCGAAATCAGGTGATTGGAGTCATTCAGCTGATCAATCGGCGGCGAAAAGGCTACCTAACCCTCGATAGTCCGGCGGATTTTGATGCGGGTGTGGTGCCGTTCGACCACGTCTCAGAAGCGTGCGTGACGGCGCTGGCGTCTCAGGCCGGCATCGCACTCGAAAACGCGCTGCTTTATCAGGAGGTTACCTCGCTGTTTGATGGCTTTGTGCAGGCCTCCGTCACAGCGATCGAGTCTCGAGATCCAACGACCTCGGGCCACTCGAATCGCGTTGCCGAACTGACTGTCGGGCTTAGTCGCGCCGTAGCCCGTACAGCCGACGGGCGTTTTCGCGATGTTCAGTTCTCAGATGATGAACTCAAGCAGATCGAGTACGCGGCCCTGCTGCACGATTTTGGTAAAGTTGGCGTTCGCGAGCACGTCCTTGTTAAGGCAAAGAAACTCTACGAACACGAGCGACAACTCATTTTGCAGCGCTTCGAGCTCATTAAGCGCGGCCGCAAGATCGAGGGTCTTGAGTCCAAGCTGCGCTATGCGATGGATACCGCGGGCTCGCACGATCCCGAACGACTGGTCGCGATCGACAATGAGGTAGTCGCGAAGCTGGCGGAATTGGATGAAATCATTCGCTTCATCTTGGCGGCCAATGAGCCCACGATCCTCGAGCAGGGTGGTTTTGAGCGCATCGCCGAACTGGTTGAGACGACGTTTGAGGACGAAGTATCGAGCCTGCCCTTCCTTACCCGTGACGAGGCGAGCAGTCTGCAAATCCCTAGGGGCTCGCTCACCGATGCGGAGCGAATCGAGATCAATAGTCACGTCGTGCACACGTATAACTTTCTGAGCGCGATCCCGTGGACGCGTTCCCTGCGAGGGGTTCCCGAGATCGCAGGTGCTCACCACGAGAAGCTGGACGGCAGTGGCTATCCACGAGGCTTGCGCGGCGAACAAATTCCCCTGCCTGCAAGGATGATGGCGATTGCTGACATCTACGACGCGCTGACAGCGAGCGATCGCCCGTACAAGAAGGCATTGCCGCCCCAGAAAGCGCTTGATATTTTGACCAGCGACGTGGCTCGCGGCCAACTCGATGCCGATCTTTTCAAGATCTTTGTCGAGGCATCCGTTTACCAGTTGACCAAATCCTAATGCCGCTCCATCTGCTCGTCGACCCCGGTGTCGCGCTGCCGACCCGGCTGCGCACCGCCATTCGGCGCCACGTTTCGCGCATGGTAAGGGCGGCAGCCCTGCGCGATGGACGCGACGATTATGACGTCGCGCTGAGGCTGTGTAGCGACGATGCGATCCGCGAACTCAACCGGATGTGGCGCGCCAAGGACAAAGCCACCGATGTACTCGCGTTTCCGCAGCGCGGTTCGCCATTCGAGCTGCCGCTAGTACTAGGCGACATTGCGATTAGTGTCGATACGGCTCGACGACAAGCGCGACATGGCTTAGCTGGCGAGCTGTTCCACTTAGCGTCTCATGGACTCTGCCATTTGCTTGGCTACGACCACCGAAACGATGCGGAAGAAGCGACGATGAATGCACGGGCCGCCGCGCTGCGGCGCGAAGCCAAACGAGCGGGACGGATTCGCGCAGCGTAACGCTACCCGGTCACTTCGATGGGGAGACTGCGTGGTCTGCGGGGTTGGGGAGCGCGAAAATCATGGTGCATCGCCAATGAGTCGGACCTGAACGCGTCGGTTGGCGAGCCGTCCCCTGGGCGTTGCGTTGGTTGCCACGGGATCCGCAGATCCGGCGCCCTCAACAATCATGCGCCCCGGGGCGATTCCCGCTGCAGAGAGCGCCTGTCGGACGGCATCGGCGCGCGCTCGGGATAGGTCGATGGCCAGAGCGTCCGCATCGCCAGAAGTGGTACCGTCGCCTGCCGGTACTGCGGCATTTGCTTCGCGATCGTCGGAGTGCCCAACAAGGGTAATGATGAGCGAGGGGTAGCGATTCATCACGGATGCGATCCGCTGCAATTTGGGGACGGCAGTGCTGCGTATCGTGGTTTCGCCCGCGGCGTAGATCAAACCGCCGATCGTGCCTTTTAACGCAGCAACCTCTGCGGGGACTGCATCGGGGCAGCCGTCTTCGTCTTCGAAGCCGTTGTTCGTTTCATGGTCGGTCGGACACTTGTCGGCGATGTCTAGGACCTGGTCGCCGTCGTTGTCGATATCGGGGCAGCCATCATCATCCTCGAACTGGTCGATGTCCTCTGGGCGGTCGCCGCAGCGGTCGCTTGCATCGGGGATGCCGTCGCCGTCTCGGTCCGGCACGCTTGCGACTCGGATCGGTCCTTGAAGTGGTCTCGGACTCGAACGTCCGAGTTGAACTTCGATGCCGATGCCGATCTCCGCTTCGGCACTGACGACAGGCGGGTTGGCACCAGGAATGATCGAGATGCGCGCGTCGAGGCGCACGGTGAATCCATTTCCAGTATCTAGTCGTACACCTCCGCCGACAAATCCCTCCCCAATAATTCCAGAGTTAAGTGTCCGGCGCGCGGACGAAATAGCGATGGGCGCGCCACCACCCAGGATGGCGAATGGCTGGAATCGCTGCCCGGCCAGCCACTGGAGGCGCAGCTGGGCGCGGGGGTTGATCCAATAGACGGTTGCGGGAATTGCGTTGAGCGGAGTAGTCGTTTTCGTGGGGCAGAACGCGAGCTCGAACTCCGGAAGCAAGTACCGAACGCCAAACTCGCGTGCTACACGGGCGCCAAAGGCCACCGCATTCTCGAGCATGGGATGGGCGGGCGCGCCGTCGATATATCCCAGACGCGACTCCTGGCTGAAGAACCGCGGCCCCAAGAACGCCCCGAGTTGGGTTTCGTCGGCACGGGCCTCCGAGGGAGCACCAACGAGGAAACCGACTGCAAGCGCAGGAGCAAGGCGGATCATTTCTCAACTATAACGAATACGGACAGTTGCGGATCGTCTTGATTGCATACTCTCGCAGAATCCGCTGACGCGGTCCCCGTCCGCCAGTGGAACAGAACGAGGGAGCAAGCGTTTTCTTCACGCAGGATATGAATCTGGTTCGAACAATCCTCCCATTGTAAGATGCTGAAAATAAATAGAAATTCACCCGGCTCCGCGGTCGCTCTGACGATCGGATTGATCCAATGAATTCGCCCGGGCGTACCGCAAGCATGGACATTCCTCTTAGACTGCCAACAGAACTATCCCGCCAACCCAAGCGTCTAGGCGTGCTTGCCCGTCTATGGCGCTACTGCGTTCCGCCCCTCACCGTTGAGGGAGCCCTCCAGCGCATATCGAAAGCCACCGATGTTGCGCGGGATGGTATGGATTTGCCGGAGACACTGGAGGACAGACTTGCGGTCGAGCGTCAGCTACACGCCGCACTGGGTCGGTACAGCCACAGCACCGCAGTACATTTCATGCCGAGCTGCTCGATCCGGCGGAAGCCCGCCATTCATTTTATGGTGGCCCCCGGCAAGCCTGCCGCCCTCGTTGTAAAAACCTGGAGCCCGGATGTGACCGGAAACCGGGCACTGGTAGCGAAGATTTTCAAGATCCCCGAACAGAACGCAAGCGACTTCGTGTCGGAGCTCGAGACCCTGCTTTCACGAGGCCGCAGCCCGTTGCCCGCGTCACCGATAACGGTCTTTCCATGATCGAAGCCGGGAAAACTCTTGAGCGCTGCCGGCGCGGACGAACGGGTTGGTAGCGCATTCCAGCGCAATGGTGGACGGCGTCGATGGCAGCCCCAGACGAGCGGCACGTTGCGCAATGGCAGGATTTGTTGGCTCGGCTGCCATTGCAAACGCGAGGTTCGCAGCCGTGTATTCGTGGCCAAAGTGCACCTGGGTGGTGGGGGGCAGTGCCGCAAGTTTTCGCAGCGATGCGTACATCATCTCTGGATCCCCTTCGAACACGCGGCCGCACCCGGCTGCAAAAAGAGTGTCACCGGTAAACACAGAACCCGGATCGTTCCCCGATGCGCCGATATAAAAACTGATGGCGCCTAGTGTGTGCCCTGGATTGTGAATCACCGCCGCAGCGACGGAGCCGATCGAAACGGTCGCTCGGTCTTCCACGAGGTGCGTGATCGCATCACGCCCGATCTTCTTGGCATCGATAGCGTGAGCGACCACAGCGATGCCCGGATGGGCGGACCGCAGGGCAGATACGCCCCCCACGTGATCCCAGTGATGGTGCGTTAGCCAGATTGCCGCAGGCGTTACGGCTTCGCGCTGGCAAGCGGCCTCAATAGGACCGGCTTCGCTCGGATCGACTACCGCCGCACTCGTACCGTCGATGATGAGATACGCGAAGTTGTCTTTGAGGCACGGTACGGTGACGATGCGCACGTCTGCAGGATGGCACAGGTGGCAGCACCGCGCGCTAGGGCACCGAACAGGTTAAAATATTTGCTGCGACGCGACGTTGCGGGGATCAACCGGACGTTCGTCCTACGCTCGCTGGGCCGCCGATCCATCCCCCGTCGATGACTTCCAAGGGTCGCAAGGGGTCGTCGCTCCCCCTCGAGTGCGGGCGGGGGGCGCTCGACTGTTTACGGCGCGGATCACGGCCACGCGGACGTTCCTGTTCCCGAGCGCGGCCACCATCACGAGGGCGATCACGTCCACGGCGCCCCGGAGGAAGCCCCCCGGGGGCCGTGGCTGGCGGGTATGAGATGACCCCAGATGTAGTTGCGGGCGATAGACCGCAATCGCCGACGGGATCGCTACCTGATAGGATGGGTCATGCTGCGAGTTTTCCGAACCGCGTTACTCGTGGTCGCCGGTTGTGGCCGCCTGGGCTTCGAAGCTCGCGTGGATCCGGACGCCCAATCTGATGGGCAGCGGGAGGATGCGGTACGCGGGGCGTATGCGCAGCTTGTCCTATCCGACGGTCCCGCGGCGTATTGGCGCTTCGAAGAAACCGCCGGCATGGTTGCGCTCGACGAAACCGGAAACTATCCGGGGACCTTTACCGGGGAACTGACCCGCGGTGCGGGCATTGCGGGCGGTCGTGGAGCGGTATTCGACGGTTCTTCCACTCGCCTGGAGGTGGGCGATGTGTTTGCCTTTTCCGGTACGGCACCGTACACGCTCGAAGTCTGGGCGATGCCGAGCGTGGTCAACGCCAGCGTGCGATTTATTGTCGACCGCTCAAGCACGGCTCGGCCAGTCGATGGGTACCAACTCTACTACGCACAATCCTTCACGCTGCACGCCCGCTCGATCGGGGGAGCGGAGGGCGGTTATGCGAGGGGAGCGGGCATCGCTGCCGAGCGATGGACGCACATTGTCGCTACGTACGACGGCATGCGCGACAATCTATTCATCGACGGTGTATTGGTAGACTCCACGATTGCGCCCGTGTTACCCGCACCGAGCGCGGGCGCGTTTACCGTTGGCGATGTAGGGAGTGGCAACTTTAACAAATACCTCGGCGTGCTAGACGAAGTAGCGATCTACCAAACCGCGTTGCCTGCAGTTCGCGTTGCCGCGCATGCTGCAGCCGGACGCTAGTACCTCGCGTGCGCCAGGAAAGCCTGATTGAGGAGGAAGCATGTAGCAG
>CAYQQM010000063.1:0-28852 GCA_964419605.1 uncultured Kofleriaceae bacterium
TCCCGTTCCCGAGCGCGGCCACGCTCACGAGGGCGATCACGTCCAAGGCGTCGACGACGTGTCTTGCGCAGCCGCCAGAGCGTAAGTCTATGAAATAACTAAACTACTTCTGCATGTCATGCAGAGATAAGATGTGTAGGATCATGAGACTGGCGGTAACGCGACGGAGCATAACGAAGCGATCGGCGATGGATCGGCGGCCCGAACCGATCAAAACCACTGACATGAGGTACTAGCCGGATCGCTCGAAATGAACCGCGTCGATGAGCACAGTGGCGCTGAACAGCAGCGCTTTAAGCGCTGGATCTGCAACGCGATCAAGCTCGACCCAGAAGTTGTCGGCCTCCGTGAACGCTTCTTTGAGCATACCGCTCCACTTCTTCTGTACGACGCCGATCTCCACGTCGCTACCGGGCATGTGGATTTCGAACGTCCACGGCCGGAAGATTGGGCCAAACAGCGTGCACAGAATTTCCCCGGTAGGGCCTTCCACCTCGTACTTGCGTCGTATCCACGTCCACCGTCGCTGGATCGCACCGAGAAGCTTGCCTTGCTTGTCGCGTACTTCGAGGCGATGAAAGATAAATCGGAACGGTCGCTGCAGCGTGAGCATATGGCCGTGCTCACCGCTTAGATCTTCGACGTGTGCGGTAAACGGCCGGTATGCACCGAGGAAAACTCGCTTGAAGAAATTGATGATGCCGTGACCCTGTTCCTGAACATTGAACACGGGGTTGCCGCGCTCGTCATACACGACGTAGGTGTTGCGCGAATCAAATGACGTAAGGATCTCAAGCCATCGCTTGCGCTGGCGCACTGAGAGCCGTGACGTTTTCGCAAAAACCGCAAGTGCGGCCGAAGGTTGCGGGATGAGGGCATTGCTCATAGCTTGACTAGCGTACACTTATCGGGTGCTCGCGGTAGAGCGAACCCACCGCTTGAAGGACGACCACCGTTGGCTGCCGCCGAGTGTCCGTCTGACGCGCACAATGGTGTCAGGCACGGTGTGGGGTGCGGCTACAGCGAGCCTGATTGGCGCGTTTGCGATTTCTCCCGGGCTCGTGGGAGTGCTGTGGAAAGGCATTGCGGCAGGGGCGGCGGGCGCCTTCGTGGCAGGTGAGCGCATCGGCCGCACGGTCATGCGCAACAAGCTTCGACAGCTTGCCGCGGGGGAGATCCAGCTCGCGTCGGTCGATGAGCAGCGCGAGGGAGAATTGGTGGTTGTCGAGGGAACTATCGAGGCGAGCAACATCTTGCGCGGCGTGATTACCGACGCCCAGGGCGTATATCGCCGAATGGTCTTTGCGCCTACGCGTGCAAAGTACGTCTATGAGTCTGCCGTGGACTTTGCATTGGTCGACCGCGATGGAAATCGCATTCTGATCGAAGCAGCGGGAGCGCGCTGGATGACGCCAGCGCGCGAACTCGTCAGCTATCCGAGCGTTCGCTTTCACCAGCCCGACACGCCCGCTTCGGTGAGAGCTCTGCTGCGCGAGACGCCACAGGTCGACGCGATCGAAGACGTTCTCGCCGTGGGTACACGCGTGCAAATCGTTGGCTACAAAACGGCGAGCGCGGATGTCACGGGGAGAACGATCGACTACCGCCTGCCTCCGCAGCGCGCGGCGTTGCGGTCGGGGCCAGAACTACCGCTCGTGATTACGACCGTTTCTTAGCTAGCCTGAAACTTCCCTGTAAGGGATTGAGTTTATTGCTTGAACGATCGGCCGCCGGCGGGGGCTTGGCTACACAGAATCGCGTTGACTGAGAGTCAACGGTTTCTGTTCCGCCTCCCCATCCCTCAAAATCGCGTCGTGGCGCGCCATCAAAGTGCCCACCCGCGTTGCCCCCTTATCGCGCAAGTAGAACAGGTCAAACTCTCCGAACCGCCGTGGTCATTCGGTGATGTCTATCCCCGCGGTTCATCTCCGAACAGGATACCGACCGGGAAATTTGATCGTATAACTGCCAAGCGCGAGGACCTCGCTGCGTTCGGCGCGCAGCCGCATGACTATCCGTACCCGCTCCACCGCTATCGCAGTGAGCATGAAGTCGCGAAGATCGATAGTGGCCGTCGCAGCCGCGGCCATAGGCCTCTCTGCCTAAGGTTGAAGTCGCTGGAGAGAGGCCCGAATCGCTATGGCTTCGCCGGGGCGGCCGGCTTCGCTTTATCGTCCGCCTTCTTCTCAGGGACAACCTTCCCCTTCTTCTCCTTGCATTCCTTTTCCGTTACCTCGACCTGCTTGGCGTTGCAGCCGTTGCCACCGCATTCGTCGATTTGGCACTTCACCTTGGCTTCCTTGGTCTTGTCTTGTGCGTGACCGAGGTTCGGGGCGGCTGTCATCATCAAACCACACACTGCCATTGCAATCGTACGTCCGTTAATCATCTCGTTGCTCCTTGGGTTTTGAGTTGGACTCCGTGAACAGACTCCGCATTCACGGATTCGTTACGCAAAAATGCACGAATCTGAGACCGATTGCCCAACCCCGCGAATAGTAGGCTGAAATCGGGCTTTGAGCCACTCGCGTAACGAAAACCCCATCCGCCGGACCAATAGGGCATGATGCAATGGATCAAAGAAACGCCTCGTCGGGCCGAATCGCTGCTTCGCAGGTTCGACTGGGTCGGCCCGCTGGCGGCGCGCGTGAGTCTGGGCGTGGTGTTCGTGGTGACGGGATGGGGAAAACTCCATAGCCTGGAAAAAGTCACGAGTTTTTTTGACTCGTTGCATATTCCCGCTCCTCACGCCAACGCGGTGTTTGTTGCGCTGGTGGAGTTTGTTGGGGGACTGGCACTGATCGCGGGCCTTGGGACACGCGTCGCGTCGCTGCTGCTGATCGGTGTCATGGCAGTGGCGATCGGCACCGCGAAGCTTCCTGACCTTCACGGCGTTGTCGATCTGGTCAACACGGTCGAGTTCACATATCTGGTCGTTTTTGGCTGGTTGCTGGTGTCAGGCGCGGGTAGCGCCTCGATGGATCGTTGGTTGTGCCGGGATTGTCGAGCTTGATTCCACTTGGATGGTTTCTGGGCTGGACAGGTCGTGGCCAGCCTCCTAGCGTATGCTGCAGTTTCGCATGGCGATGGCGGACGACAACGCGCTGTTAGTTCGGCTGCGCGCTGGAGACGGGTTAGCCTTCGACGCGTTGGTGAGCCGATATCATGGCCGTCTTGTTAGATTGGCGCGCCTGTTCGTGTCGACCGACGCGTCTGCAGATGAGGTTGTGCAGGACACTTGGGTTGCCGTCCTCGATCGACTCCAGGACTTTGAGGGACGGTCTTCTCTGCTTACCTGGATTTCTCGAATCGTCGTCAACCGCGCCAAAACCAAAGGTGGCCGCGAAGCTCGAGTGATGCCGTTTTCATCGCTGGCGCCGGCGGATGCCGATGAATCAGCTGTCGATCCAGACCGGTTTGACTCGCGCGGCGAGTGGAGTACATCACCGGCGGAGTGGGATGACGAGACACCTGAGCGGTTGGCAGCAAACCGCGAGGCGATGGTGCTAGTCGAGCAGGAACTCCGTCAACTGCCCGAAAGACAACGGATTATTGTCGTGCTTCGCGATACGCTAGGATGGACAGCTGACGAGGTGTGTAACGCTCTTGAGATCAACGAGACCAATCAGCGCGTGTTGCTGCACCGTGCGCGTTCTCGTTTGCGGGCACGATTAGAGGTCCATTTTAGGAAACCGTGATGCTCAGCTGTCAGCAGATCACAGAGATTGTCACCGATTACCTCGAAGGCCGAATGAGCGCATTCGATCGCTTGCGGTTTTGGATCCACGTTGGGATGTGCGCAAACTGCCGTAGGTACTTGCGGCAGATGAGAGCAACGGTCGCAGCGCTCGGGCAGCTTCCGCAGGCGTTCGAGGTTCCAGATTCCGTTCGCGATGAGCTGCGACAGCGCTTTGCCGATTGGCACAAGGGTCGGAAGTCCACCGAAGGGAGTAACTGACGCGATGTTTCCGCATCTCGGATTCGGTTTAGGGCTTCGTCCTCCGCATTACGATGAGGTGATCGAAAGCGCGCCCCACGTCGACTGGTGGGAGGTGATCAGCGAAAACTTCATGGGGGAGGGCGGAAAGCCGCGACGCGTGTTGCGCGCCGTGCGCGAGCGGTGGCCGGTGGTGCTACACGGAGTGTCGTTGTCTATTGGATCAGTGGATCCCCTCGATGAGCTGTACCTCGCGCGCCTTGCGGAACTCATCGAACACATCGAACCGGCGATCGTTTCAGATCACCTTTGCTGGTCGCGCTATCGCGGGCGCGCTTCGCATGATTTGTGGCCGATGCCGTACACCGCCGAAGCGCTGGACCACGTGGTGTCGCGCGTCGCTCAGGTTCAGGACCGGTTGCGGCGGCGGATTTTACTGGAAAATCCGTCGAGCTATGTGACATTTGCCGCAAGCGAGATGGGGGAGTCCGAGTTTCTGGTCGAGGTCGCCGACCGCGCGGACTGCGGCATTCTTCTCGATGTCAACAACGTGTATGTCAGCTGCACCAACCACGGCTGGGATGCCGAATCGTACTTACAAACGATTCCTCCCCAGCGTGTGGGGCAGATCCACCTAGCGGGCCACAGCGATCGCGGAACGCACCTTCTAGATACCCACGATCACCCAGTGTGCGATGCCGTGTGGGAACTCTATCGCCGCGCCGTCGCACGGTTTGGCGATGTTTCCACGATGATCGAGCGCGACGATCGCATTCCCCCCCTAACGGAGTTGGTTGATGAGCTGGCGCGAGCCAGAGCGCTCGGCGATCCCTCGTATTCCCAGACGGCCACGGATGTCGTTGAGGCAGCCGGTGCGTGAGCTAGCCGAGATTCAGCGTTGCTTTTACGACCTCGTCACGTCGGAGGAGGGCGCCATCGCTCAGAGCGACACTGCTCGAGAGCTATTCGGATCCGAACGGAATGCCGAAGTATACGCCAGGATGTACGTGGGGCGGCTGCACGACACATTGGCTGAAGACTTTCCAAAATTGCGCTTGGCTCTCGGCGAGGCCACCTTTCAGGAGCTGGCTTCCCAGTACGTTCGCGCGCGGCCGCCAACATCGTTTACAATCCGAGACGCCGGCGCTGCCCTATCAGAATACCTTTCTACGCGCAACGATGTTCCAGAATGGAGCGCCGACCTTGCTGCGCTCGAGCGATCCTTCATCGACGTTTTTCACGGACCCGAGGTTGCGCCTCTAGCCCGTGAAGCTCTTGCCACAGTTCCGCCCGAAGCCTTTCCGGAGTTTGAACTTCAACTGGTGCCTGCATCTTTGGTGCTGCCTATTCGTTGGACCGTCGACGACTTGTGGGGCGCGATCGACGCCAACCAAGAAGTTCGAGGTATCCCCGAGCGTTGCACGCGAACCGTGGTGGTTTGGCGCCGCGACTTGCGAATATTGCACCGACCCCTGGATAGCGACGAGGCCGACCTGATTTCACGGCTCGTTCGGCCAACGTCGATTGCAACATTGTCGGAGGTTCTAGCGGAGCGATGCGGTGATGCTCCTGAGCAGCGCATGGTCGAACTGCTTGCGTGTTGGCTAGACGCACAATTGGTAGTTGGATAGGAGTTTATCTCGCGCAATGGTTTGGCCGCGCAGAGGACGGTCGAAGATCCTCATGGCGACGATGTGTTCCATAAGAGTGGTTGTAGGGAAAAGCGAGGTATGTACGTACACGACAAGATGATGAGTGTGATGGGTATTGTAATTACAGTGTTCTCGGTTGGCTATTAGGGGCTTCGCCTGTTTTAACAGCAGAGGCTTCGTGGTATTACGACCGACCGATGGCGTCGAGAATTGGTGCGGTTTCTGATCAGGAGATTATCCATGGCCTGCCCGACGAACTACCGGTTGGTTTGTCGGTTGCCCGCGCGCCGAACGGCGAACAGGTGTACGCGAACGGAATGTTCGCAGACATCCTTGGAGAGGGTCGTTACGATATTCATTCACGTGACGACACTCCCTATTGTTTGCTAACTCGCGACGGAAAACCCTATCCGAAGGATCGACTGCCGTTTGTGCGGGCACTCGCGGAGCGTAGACTCGTTGTCGTCGATGATATTGCGATTCATCGCCGCGACGGGACGAAGGTCGACGTTCGCGCATTCGGACGCCCGGTGAGCGACTCGACCGGCGAGGTTACGCATGTCGTTGTCGCTTGGTTCGACATCACACGGGAAGTTGCTGCAGAGCGAGCGAGGGCCGCCACGGAGGAGGAGCTGCATCGGGCCCGGCGCATCGAAGCGATCGGCACGCTTGCGGGCGGCATTGCGCACGACTTTAACAATCTCGTCTTCGGTATCAAGCTAATCGCGGCGGACCTTGCCGCCTCTGCCCATGACGCCAAAACCGTCGAAGCGCTTAAGATGATCGATGAGATTACCGAGCGCTCGGCAACGCTGACCCGGTCGCTGTTGGCGTTTGCGAGGCGGGGCAAGCACCACGCTTCTCCCGTCCGGCTTGACCATGTTCTCGGCGACATGAGCGATCTGCTGGCGCGTACGCTCACGGGAGTAACCATCGAGTTTGATTTGCGCGCGGGTGACGATGGGATTGTGGTTGGCGACCGTTCGCAGCTCGAGCAAGTCGTGATGAACCTAATGGTAAACGCGCGCGACGCGCTAACCGATGGTGGCCGTGTTCAGGTGCGTTCGCGCACGCACGATCAGTCCGTGGTGTTTGAGGTAGCGGACGACGGGCCTGGGATTCCGCTCGAGTATCGCGATCGGGTGTTTGAGCCGTACTTCACCACAAAAACCCAAAGTGCGGACCGCGGGACGGGGTTGGGGCTCGCAACCGTGCTCGGGATCGTTGAGGGTCATGGTGGAACGATCGAAATCGATGGCGGACTCAATGGGCGTGGGACAACGTTTCGCATTGCGCTGCCGGCAGCTGCTGCTGAGCGGCCACGCAGTTCTGCGGGGCGGTCAACAAAGCTCGATCGGCAACTTGGCTGGGGTACCGTGCTGATTGTAGATGATGATCCAATCGTGCTGCGCGCGTTGTCCGCCGCGGTTGAAACCCTTGGGTACACGGCAATCCGAGCGCCCAATGGCGCTCATGCGGTGGAGGTACTGCGGGAACGGACGGATGAAATTCGCGCGGTTGTGCTCGATATGGTCATGCCTCACATGAGCGGTCGAGCCACCTATTCGGCGTTGCGCAACATTCGTCCAGATATCGCAGTCATCGCGATGTCGGGGCACGCGATGTCGGATGAGATCGATGCGCTGCTTGAGTTGGGCGTGCGCAGTTTCATTGCCAAGCCATACTCCATTGAAAAACTCGCCAGCTCGCTCGCGGATGTGGTGAGCCATCCCGAGCTAGCGCTTTCGCTCCCAGATGCGATGGGGAAGGCCGATCGGGGCGCCGATCTCGCCCAGCATCGACCCTAACTCGTCGAGTGAACCAGGATGCTTACGTCACCGCGGAGCGGCGTTGCCCGGCTTGCCGGAGGTTTTGACTTGTGGATCGTGCCGAAACGGCAACAGAACGGTGAACTCGGTAAACGTGTCGGCTTGTGAGTCTACGGTCATGAAGCCGCCGTGCAGTTCGATGAGGCCTCGGGCGATGTAGAGCCCAAGACCCGCGGAGTCGGGAACCCCCGAGGTGTGGTGCTTAGCGGGCCACGTTTGTACGAACGGATCAAACATGTGTTGTCGATCTTTCTCTCCGATTCCAGTGCCGCTATCGCGAACGCGCATCCGCGCCCAACCACCCGGGAACTGATCGTGCGGTGCTTCGTCGACGCTAATCGCAATCGCGCCAGCTTCTACAGACGACCGAATAGCGCTGGATACGAGGTTCACCGTGATCTGATGTAGCTTGTCGCGATCTGCCTCAATTGGCTCAAGTGGCGCAATGGTGGCCTCCAACCGATGTTTGCGCGTTTGCGCAAGCGGTGACAGTTCAGAGACGACCTCGCGAACCATCTCGCCCAAGTCCACGGATTCCCGGCGGAGCACAACTCGGCCTGTCTCGATCCGAGAAATGGCCAGCATGTCATCGACGAGTCGCTTGAGGCGATGGGCATTGCGTTGCACCGCGCTGAACGGACGGGCTGCTGCCTGCGGGAGTTCGCCGAATCGGCCTTCCGCAAACAATGCCAAGTAGCCGACGATGCTAGTAAGCGGGGTGCGCAGTTCGTGGGCGGCAATCGAAATGAACTCTTCCTTGACCCGCCACTGTCGCTCGAGTTCGATGTTTTTGGTGCGGAGCTGCGCTTCGGACTCTGCTAGAGCCCGAGTTCGTTGACGAACGATTTGGTCGAGGTTGGTGCGCAGCGCGCGAAATTCTGCACGTGAGGCTTCCACTTCGCGCGTTCGTTCGTCGAGTACGTTGCCCAGTCGAATCGCTGCGTCGAACAGTCCGGCATGCATCGGCGGGGTTTTTCCAACGCGTTCAAGCCGCGCGATCAGCACATCGATCGTGCGTCGCGCTGCAGCGAGGTCGGCTTCGAGCTCCTCAATTCGCTCATTGTCACTTTGGGGAGGCTTGTCGCTCAAAGCCGGTCTCCGAACGCGAGGGCAGTTAGTGTGTGATTAACGAGAACCATTCCAGTCTGTTCGCCAAAGCTCAGAAAACCGGTCGTAGGGTAATTCGCGTACAACTTCAAAAGCGCAATTTGCTGTCCCGAGGTGGCCGCTTCCAGATGTCGGCCCACGCAGCAAAACGCGATTAGCGCCTCTATTCCACCGAGTCGCTCCGCTGCCCTTTGCAGATCGTTGCTCGTTTGGCCGATGAGATCGCCCGGTTGCATCACGTACAGCACATCCCCCGCGTCGACGGCCGTTGCGAGGTGAATGGTGTCACCCTCGATTTGCGTGATCGAGCGAATGTACGGGGCGCCGTCGACAAACCGCGCCAAAGTAAAGCTCGTGGGCTGCGGCTCTTCGAAGGTGCCGCCGACCTGAGCTACCAGTTTTCGCAATCGCTGCGCTGCGGGGATTCCATCGAGTTCGTCGATCGCACGGCCCGATGACGCCGTAACTACGGTTCTTGCGGTCGTGGCGACCATGTGCTGCGACGTAATGGCTTCGAACCGACGGTCGGTTTCGAGTAAACACACGATGCCGGCGTCCTGTAGCGGTTCTCCGTTCGCCCATACAAATGCGCGCGCGGTGCTGCCAAGCTCGGTGGATGCCGAGCCTCCAACAAATCGAACCTGCGGGGCAGCGGCCGCCGACCCGATGCAGAATACGTCGTCGTAGCCAGACGTTCCATCGACGAGCGTAAACGCGACATGGCGGTTCGGATCGAGAGCCTCCGGGGTCGAACCGAGAGCAGCCGAGGCGCGACCGACGGCTTCGCGACTTCGCACCATGGCCGATTGAGGAAGGTCCGGCGCCACTCCGATCCCGACCCGCACCCCCCGCCCATAAAACGCGGTTGCTACGGCGGTGGGCCGAGGGCCGTCCACCGAGCCGATCACTCCGTGTGCGGTACAACCTACGGTAGGTGTAGATCCAAAGCCTCGCTGCAGTTCGCTCGAAAACCTGGGGGCATCGAGCCGCCAGTCTGCGAATGCAACGACCAGCGCCAGGCCATCGGCCCGTAGTTTTGCCACGAGTTCGCTCGCGGCTGCTAGCGCGTCCGGTGCCCCGGTGGTGGCGTTTCGAGCGATCACAGGGGGGAATATAGCTCCGCGCGTCATAAAAGTTGCCCGAATGGCCGGAATGCCGCTTCGATAAGGGCATGGAGAAGTCATGCGACACATGCGGACAGGTGTTTCGGCCTGCATTCGTGTTTCAGATCGCAGAGACCCCGGCCGGCCAGCGCAGTTTTTGTTCGGTCACATGCCGCAAGGCTGGGTTAGGCAACGAAGCGTTTCGCGCAAAGCGGGCACGTCGCCTTGCCATCCTCAACCAAAAGGGTGGCACTGGGAAAACGACCACGGCAGTAAACCTCGCCGCTGGCCTGGCGGAGCGAGAACACGCCACGCTACTGATCGATACCGACGCGCAGGGCAATGTGGGCGTGTCGCTCGGCGTGGCCGGGGAGCGGTCCCTGTACCACGTCCTGGTAGAAGGCGTTCATCCATCGGAGGTTGCGGTGCCGGTACGCGGAAAGCTCGACGTCGTTACCTCGGACGCGACGTTAGCTGCCGCTGAGATTTGGTTGGCGCGACAAGACACCGATGAACGTTCGCGCGTATTGAGCAAGCGTCTAACCTCGATGGCGCTTTCTCGGCGCTACGACTACGTGATTATCGATTGCGGACCCTCGCTCAATTTGCTGAATCAAAATGCGCTGTCGTACGTCGACGAGGTGGTCATTCCGGTCACATGTGACTACCTCGCACTGGTGGGTGTGAAGCAGGTGCTGCGAACGATCAAAGACGTCGAGCGGCATCTGGGCCACACAGTGAGGATCTCCGCCGTGCTTCCGACGTTTTACGATGGCCGAACTCGACTCGCGCGCGAAGTTCTAGAAACCTTGCAAGGGCACTTCAAGGCTAAGTGTCTTGAGCCGATTCGGCTCAATACGCGCTTGGCCGAGGCGCCAAGCCACAAGAAGACCATATTTGAGTACGCGCCCACCTCTCACGGCGCAGCTGACTACAACCGCGTGTGCGACTGGGTGCTGTCCACAAATCCCGCGTTCCAGTCCACGCACTCGTCTGAGCTTCAATCTGCAGAGGTCGCATGAAGGAAGAGAAACTGATGGCCCATGATCCCCTGAGCGATGCCGATACGATTTTGCGCGATGCGTACTACGGCAAACCTGGCACACGGCCCGACGCTGCCGCTGCAAACCAAATGCAGCACGGTTCGACTCGAGCACGGCCCACGCACTACAAGGTCATTTGCATCTCGATGTACACGCGCGATCTCGAAGAGCTGGACGCCAAGGTTGCGGAGCTCAAGCGCCGCGGTTGGACCAAAGCAAACAAGTCGCAGTTGATCCGCCTTGCGCTGAGCCAGATGGACGTTAGTAAGCTGCCAACACCGCCGCAGTAGCTCCCCCCGCATTTCACATGCGGCGATGCTGCGTTTGCTTCGTCCCGTGACGTGCGGCATCCTACCGCGACGGGTATCCCGCGCAAATGGCCGCGCGCTGTGTCAGTTCGAACGACGTCGGATGACACAGCGCAATCGCGCAGTGCGGGGGCGCGTCGTTCAGATCTTGATCGGAGCTTCCGTGGGAAGGCCGATCTTGCCGGCGATGCCACCGATCGCGTTGAATATGCCGCCATCGAGGTCGAACTTTTCGAAATAGAGTTCGAACTTTCTGCGCTTGATTTCCGAGGCGTTTGCCGTGCTCGGCGCCATGGAAAATCCGTTCAGCCCGCCCTCAAACTTGAGGCGGAATAGAACCTCAGTGCGATCCGGAGCGAGAAATTCCAACGCTCCCGTGCGCTGCGCTCTCCAATCGCTCATCCCTTGTGCAACCGACTGTTGGTACCACTCTTCGATGTTGCGGACGTAGTCGCCTTCGGCGATGCTGCCGGTAATGGTAGGGAATTCGATTCGTCCCGGCTCGACCTGCGCGTAGCGGTCTTGGCCGACGAAAAAATTGCGAGTTGACTGCTTGACCGAAAACGACGAGATCTGGCTGGTGTATTCGAACCCGGCAACGCCATCGACGGTAAGCCGAAATCCGGAACACAACCACGCTTTCTGTTGGACGTTGGAAATCGGCCGTACCTGTGCACCGCTGCTGATCCTCGAGCTGTGGACAGTCTCCGGCTGGAACTTGATCTTGAGCATGGCAGGTTTTGTGGAACTGCCATCGAGCTCTGGGAATATGGTTTCCGTGAGAATGGCTCCCGTAAACTCATGCTCGTAGGTTGGGTTCAAGTTGAAGTCGGCGTGGGTAATTTGACCGTTGCGTCGCGTGACGTTTTTGCGCCACGATGATTGGATCCATTTCAAGATCGAACCTGCGCTGGCAAACCCGAACGTGATGGTGAACGGCTCGATCTCGACTTGCGAGGAGTGTTTGATCTTTAGGT
Source organism: uncultured Kofleriaceae bacterium (assembly GCA_964419605.1). GTDB lineage: Bacteria > Myxococcota_A > Polyangia > Haliangiales > Haliangiaceae > JABFXX01. Next base: position 11,957 of record CAYQQM010000063.1, read on the forward strand.
TGTCGGCACCGACACTTTCATTGACGTTGCCGTGCCGAATAAAGCCACCTTCGACCGCATTTAGATAAGCGGGGTTGTCATGCCCGTCGATATCGAGCTGAAAGTGTCCTGCGGTGGAGGGTAGCCGGAATTGATTCTGAGCCATGCGAGCGCCTTATGAGCCTAGAGCGTATCTCAGGACCCTGCAAGCATCGCGTTTGGGACGAATTGGATGCGTGCGGCCAACGCGTACGTTGTCGCATTATTCCAGAGCCCCCGGAGTTTCACGCTGCATCTCGGATCCACGATTTGTCTCGTTTTACGGTCCGGGCAGTCCGGATCTACCCACCGGCGACCGCGGAACAAAAAGATAGAAAATTCGGACGCTTGGCATGCCGGCTCGAGCTGATCAATACTATGAAAATGAGACTGCTCGGGCTGTGCGTTCTTGTGGTGTTTGCGATTGGCCCGTCGCGTGCTTACGCCGAGAAGGTAAAGACCAACCAGCCAGCCAAGCTACTCGTCCATCCTGGGGAGCGCAGCAAGGTCATCCTGAAGCTCAAGGAGGGCCAAAGCATGACGGTGCTCGCCAAAGAAGGGCGTTGGGTGAAAGTTCGGGTCCTCGGCCGCACGGGTTTTGTGCCTCGCAGCAAGCTCGACATGGCCGATGACGGCGAGCTCGCTCGCAACACGCGGCGGCGGCCGTTTGTAGATGGCCGCAGCACGCGGCGCGGCTTTGATTCTCAGGAGGCGCCGGAAGATCGGATCGGCGCTGATGCGACCGAGCCCTCGGCCCGCACTGAAGACGACGAGGAAGACGAGGGCCGTCGAAAGAAGGTTCGCGATAGCGACAGCGACAACGCCGATGACGAGGAGGGGCGCTCTGCGGGATCTCAACGGCGGAGCGGCGGAGATCGAGACGGTGACGACCGAGAGGTTCCATCCCGAGCTTCCAGCGGCGACGGCGACGGCGATGAGCCGGGTGCCCGAGAACCCGAGCGGCCAACGGCGCGCGTCCGCACGAAGGCCAAAATTTACGCCGAACGGGACAAGAGCAGCGAAGTGGCGTTTACCGCTCGCCCTTCGGAAGAACTTTATCCCAGCGAGACGAAAGGCTCATGGACACTGGTGGAGAGCGCGGATGGCGACGTTGGGTGGATCCCGACGGCCTCGCTGGCTGTCAAGGAAAGCAGCCCCCGAGATGTTTCACTGCGGCGGTCGATTGAAGTCAAGGCCGGTCTCGGCGTGGCATTTATCCAGCAGAGCATGCGCACGATCGGAACAACGCTGACCGGCGCAGATCAAGTGCCAGATGTTTACGACATCGGTACAGCAGCTGCGACAGTCGATCTTGGGGCCAGAGTGCTCGCGCCGCTGGGCGGGAAATACCTCGCGGGCGGAGAACTCTTGTTTGGCACGTCGAAGACATTGTTTGGCGGGGTCAACTACAAGTCGACCACTACTGGGCTAACGATCATGGACGTAGCGCTTCGGGGCGTATTTGCGTATCCGACCCGATCGCTAGGCGGGATGCAGATCTTGGCGCGGCTTGGGCTTCGCTATCGGGCGTACATGGTCTCCGATTTCGGCGATGTCATGAAGAATCCGGCCAAGATTCCGCAGGAAACTCTCATTGCGCCCACGTTAGGGGCGGCGGTTTCGTTTCCCAAGCTGACCAAGTCGATCGGCCTTGAGGTCAGCCTCGACACGATTTTGATTGGATCGAGTGTGACGCAGACTGCTGGGCTCGAAGATGGTGCAACTCCGAGCATGAAGTCGGTACGACTGGGTCTCGACGCAGTCTATCACTGGAAAACCAACCTCGATCTGCAAGGCTTTTACCACCTCGACTATGCGAGCTACGACTTCGGCACGCCCAACATGGGCGCAGCCATGCAGTCGACGCGTGGACACACGGGCTCCAACGTCTCGCGAACGGACATGGTCCACGTCGTGTCGATCGGCGTCGCCAAGGGATTTTAGCCGCCACAGGCTCGTGCTCGCCGATTAACGAAAAGCGACCACCAAGTCGTAGAGCGTATGAGCGTAGACTGCGTGTGCGAGCGAGCGGAACCAGAACACCGCGGCAAATACCATCCCCGCAATGGTTCGAAATGCAAATGTTGGTAGCGCGAACGGTTCTCCGTCGGATCCGACGTGGTGCGCGGCAGCGAACAGCAACGACGAAACGAGAAATGCAAACGCAACGACCGTTGCGCGCGTGGCTGCACCTCGAAATGCCATTACCATGGCGGAGCAAAGGCCGAGGCGAAACACCAGCTCTTCGTGTACGCCGGCGCCGCAGGCTGAAATGAGCGTGTTGCCGCCAATGGCCAGCCCCAGGCCGTTGCGGAGCAGTGGAGCGACTACCGTTCCGAGAGTGAGTGCATAGATCGCAGCTTCACCGACCACGGGAGCGACAATTTCAAACCGCAGCGCGTTCGATCTTCGGTCGCGCCAAATCCACGTCAGAAATATCGCCGCGATCGCCGTGTGAGCGATGACGTAGCCGGTGCGGCCGCCCAGTGCTGCATAGAGTGCCCGCGTCACTACGTCTGCACCGTTAACGCGCCCAACAAACACCACACCGACTTCATAAACGAAGAACACCGGAAATATCATCGTCACGCTGGCCGCGAGGTCGCCACGGCCTGTGCACGATGCGACAGTTGACTTCGTGCGCCTGAGGCTCATGGCCGGTTTCTCCGACGAGATTTCGTACCGTCTGGGCGTGGGGGAGGTCGCACGGTCGCGGTGACTTCGCGTTGTGGATCGAGGTAACGGTTGGCTGCGGCACAAATGTCAGCGATCGTTACTCTGCGGATTGCGCTCTCATAGTTGCGCCAAGTCTGCCATCCCAGACCGTAGGCCTCGTGATACGCAATTGCACTCGCGACTGCGGATCGACGCTGCATGGCGATGTGATGCGCACCCACCAAGTAGCTCTGTGCGCGCTCCAGCTCATCACTCGACACGCCGTTCGATCGAATGTGATCGAGTTCGTGTTGAACCTGAGCAATCGCGGCCCCCAGTTTTTCGGGTGAGCACGCTGTGTAAATCGCCACAAACCCCGGATCGATTCCTTCGACCGAGTGCGCTGACACGCGGTAAACCAGCCCGCGTTTGCCTCGCAATTCCACAAACAACCGACCCGAGTGCCCGCCCAAAATCGCGATGAGGATTTCAAGTGCGAATCGATCCGCGGCATCGATCGTTGCTCCGGGAAACCCAACGACAAAATGGGCTTGGGATCGATTGAGGGTGCAAAAGACCGCTCGGTCGCTCATCGGCCGGTGATCAAATGTAGGAGCGATCACCTTGATGTTCGACGGCTTGCGCGTTGTCGCGGTCCCGAATCGGCCCCGCGCTCGGGCGATCGCGTCGTCCGGGTCGACATCGCCAACGATCGACAGAGTAAGTTTAGCGACTGGATACTGGCTGCGGTAGAACTTCGTCAGTTGCACGCGTCCGAGGGTTCGGATCGACGCGGGTGTCCCAAGCCCATCGCGGTGATAGGGATGGTCGCGATACAACGCCTCGGTAAACAGTCGGAACGCCACCTGCGTTGGGTTGTCGGCTTTGGCTTCCTGATCCTCGAGAAGAATCCGTTTTTCGTTCTCGACTTCGGCGGCGGCCAAGCTTGGTGCTACGATGCAGTCGGCGGTTAGGTCGAATCCCTCGGGCCACGAGCTGGTTAGCCATTCGGCACCGAGACCGAAGCTGTTTCGCCCCGACGACCCAGCGATCGATCCTCCGAGATGATCGATGCGGTCGGCAAACGCTCCGGCATCGAGATTGCGGCATCCTCGTGTGATCAGCCGCGACAACAGGGCCGATGCCCCGGCCTCGTGCTCCGATTCTACGCGTTGGCCACCTCGCCACACTGCGCGCATGGCGATGATTGGTACCGAAGAGTCACGGCGTACAAGGACCACCATTCCGTTCGGCAGGACGACCCGTCTCTCGACGTGCAGCTCCGCGTTCCGAGCCCGACCGGGAAGGCGGGCCATGCGCTTTTCTGTGGCGCGCGCGAACGTTTTAGCACGCGATGCACGCCGGGACTCGGGAAGCACTGCAGCCACCGTTGCGTTGTCACCGCGTACGTATCGGCGCACTACATCGGCAATGTCGTGGCGACGGACCGATCGAGCTCGATCGAGGTATACGTGCGCAAACCGCGGGTCGCCAGCGACTGTGGCGTTCCAGCCGACCAACTGCGCGCGGCCCTGTGCGGTTTCCAGCTGGCGCACAAAGCTGGCTTTGGCGGCGCTCCGAGCCTTGTCCAGCTCGTCGGCTGAAACATCGTCGACGAGGGCCAAGGTCTGCTCTACCAGCGCGTTCACCGCCATTTCCGCTTGTTGCGGGCGAGTCGTGGCGGACAACACGAACAGGCCAGGATCACGCAATGCGTAGGTGTGGGCATACGTCGTGGTGACGAGCTGGGCGTCGTCGCGCAGCCGGCGCTGTAGCCTCGCCGACTCGTTCTCAGCAAGAAGGCTACTGATCACATCCAGCACAGCCATATCGGGGTGACGCGCTGATGGGACCCGGAAGCCAACAGCGATGTACGCTTCGCTCACATCGCGCGCGGTGGCGGCGGCTCGCGGCGCCGTTTGCGCGGGTTCGGTGATGAGCCTCCGCGGGCGACTGCCCATTGGCATCGAGGCGAACTTGCGTGCGATCGTGCGGCAAATCTGTTCAGCGTCCACGTCTCCAGCGACTACGAGGGTCGTGTTGCCCGCGACGTAATGCGTGCGAAAAAAGCCGACCAGGTCCGCAGCGCGCAAATCGCGCACCGTTTCTGCCGTGCCAATGACGGGTCGGCGATATGGGTGAATCGCATACGCAGTCGCAAACAGACTTTGGGTTACGGAGCGTGCCGGGTCGTCCGATCCGGACCGAATTTCTTCCAGAATGACCTCGCGTTCGCGGGCCAGCTCGTCCGGATCGACGCGCGTCGTAGTGAACGCAGCGGCCAGCGCGTCGATTGCATCATCGACGTGGCTGCTTGCGACAACGGCGTGAACCACGGTGTGATCAAACGACGTCCACGCGTTGACCTCGCCGCCCGCACGCGCGATCGAGCGGGCCAGCGCGCCCACGCCGTTGCCCGGTCCGCCCTTGAACAACATGTGTTCGATGACGTGTGCGAGTCCCGCCTGCGAACCTGGTTCGTCGGCCGATCCGACTCCCACCCAAGCCTGGATGGCGGCCACCGGTGCGGGATGCCCGGCAGCGATCTGGAGAGTAAGCCCGTTGTCCAGGCGATGCGATTCGATGTCGTACACGGGAATAAAACGACGCCCGGCGTCAGCTCAATGGCGACGCCATCGTGCCACGGCCCTAGCTCCAAGGCACGTTTTGGGTGGGCGCAGGCACAGCCCCCCCTTATTGCCGGATGTGCGGTAGATGCCAAAGAATCAATGCGACCCACAGGCCGACTGCCTCGATGGCTACGAGTGCCACCGAGAGGTTGCGAGGCCATCTGGGACTGCTTCCTTGTTAGCGACCGTGCCCGGGTCGGCAGCTGATCGTGACCCCCGATCTCACACGTGGCACCCAGGTTGCCGGATACTCTCCGCTTATGCCGTTACGCGTCTTGACCATCTCTTGGGCTGTGGCGCTTACCGGTTGTGACGTTGCGCTAAGCGAGCTGGACCAAATCTATTCGCGGGGGGCAGATGGTCCGGTGGTGTGTGGTGCGAATATCGATAACAAGAACACGATCAGCAACGATTCGATCTCCGTGGGGCTCGATCGCGCCCAGGTCGACGGCGCGGTGATTCACCTGTATTCGCATCGCCCGGCGGGCACGGTCGATGAGAGCACCATCGAGCAAGTTGTAGCGGGTGCATCGGACCGCGATTTGCCATTTGTGACGTACCGAGACATGGCGTTGGGCAGCGGACCGGACCGGGGCTTGGCACTCAGCTTTGACGACCGCGACATTGCGGGTTGGCATGGGTTGTTGCCGATGTTTGCGCGCTACCGCGCTCGGGTAACCTTCTTTATCAGTCAGTTTCACGCTCTGACTGCCGAGGAACTGGACCTGCTCCATGCAATCGCAGACGCAGGGCACTCCATCGACTACCACTCAACAAACCACCTGAACGCCCAAACCTTTAGTCAAGCCAACGGGATCGAAGCTTATCTCGCGGACGACGTGATGCCCGACCTCGCTGCGATGCGTGCAAATGGTTTCGATCCACTGGTGTTTGCGTATCCGTTTGGCTCGCGTAATGGTGAGATCGACGCGGCATTGGCTCCGTACTTTCGCTTTCTCCGCGCCAGCGACTTTAACTGCCCACGATGACGATTGCTCGCTGCATGTTGTGCTTGGCTTGTGCCGTTGGTGTCGCTGCGGCAGATCCGAAGGTATCGCCTTCGGATCCACCACCGCCCGCCGGAGTCACATCGACTCGACTTTCGCGGATTCATCTCGAGCGGCGGCCACAAACAAAGCCGATCGACCTGTTGCGTCACATACCTGGGTTGGCCGCGCTTGGTCGGACCGGCCAAGCCCCTGAGCTGCTCGTGCGCGGTTTCGACGGCTACGGCGAGGCACTCGCTGTTTATGTCGATGGTGTTCCCTTAAACCATACCAGCCACGCATTTCGTCACGGCTATGCCGATCTGAATTTCGTAATCCCCGCGACGGTCGATCAGGTTGCACTTCACCTCGGGGCGTATGCCGCCCGCTTCGGGCCCGGTTCGGTGGCGGGCACACTTGAGCTCTCTACCCGCAGTCTTTCCCCTGGTACTTCGCTGGTCCGGATCGGAACTGGAAGCGAACTGGGCGATGTTCGCCAACGACTCCGGAGGTTGCGGTATCAGCTCACGGGGATGGCCAGCCCCGACGTCAAGGTCGGACGAGCGATGCTGGCTGCGGAAGTTGGGATCGAGGACGGCCCTGACGTGCATCCCCAGCGCTATCGGCGCGGTGCGGTGTTCGGCAAGTACTCGGTGCCGCTTGGCGCGGGAGAGCTTACGACCACGCTTCAGACCTACGCGGGCCGATGGTTTGACTCCGGCTTGCTAGCGCGCGCGTCGGTTCGAAACGGCCGGCTCACTCCATTTTCATCCTCGGATCCCTCCGGGGGAGGGATCGCGACACGCACAGCGGTGAGCTTGCAGTACCGAATCGCGGATCGCCAGCGGGCAACGTGGCATCTCGCCGGCTATCTGGTCGACTCCGATTTACGCCTGTATTCCAATCCAACGCTGTTCCTACGCGATACCGACGCGGGGGACGGCACCGAGTACGTCGACCAGCGCATTTACTATGGCATCGACGCGTACTACTTTCGGCCGCATCGCTTCGGAGGTGTGCGCGTCGGCGTCCAAACTCGCATCGACCGCATCGGCGCCACTACGTGGCACGTAGAGCGAAGGCTGCGATTGGTCGACTGTTATGGCAGTCAGAACCCGTGTACGGACACCGCTCCATCGGTGCGCAGTATGGGAAGCTATGCCGAGGCGAGCCTTCGGTTCGGGGCGGTTTCCGTCGATGCTGGGATTCGACTTGATCAGGAAAACTGGAACGTCGATGATCGCGATAGCGACACGATGCTTGGAAAGACCACTCTCGGCGGAACCGGGTCGCGCGCGAGGATCAGCCCAAAGCTCCGCGCGTCGTATCGCTTGGGCGCCATCGAGCTCATCGGCCTTGGTGGCACCGGCGCACGGTGGACGGATGCCCGTGCTTCATCCGACCGCTCCGGCTACGGCGTCTTTGCGCACACGTACCAGGCGGAATTCGGCGCGCGGATTACGCCAACTCCATATGTTGCCGCGGCGGCGGCCGTGTTTGGCTCACGAGCCAATAGCCATCACGCATGGCTCGCTGACCTCGGTGTGGGCCAGCGCGTCGATTCCACGAGCCGCTACGGGGCGGAGGCAACACTTACCGCTTCGCTATCGCCCTGGCTCCACGTTGACGGCGGAATCGCAGTAGCACGGGGTCGCGTCATTGCCGGTACGGCTGGGGACGGCTCGGGCCTGTGGATCGCTGGCGCGCCCCGGTTGATAGGATCGGGAGGCATTGCGCTCACTGGCGTACCGCGCACCCCGGCCGAGCCAGCGGCGTCGATGGTCTCGATGCGAGTTCGCGGCATGGGACCGCGCGCGACTACGGTTGCCAACCTGCCAAGCGAAGGCAGTGTGATCGTCGATGTCGTTGCGCGTCACCGCTGGCGCTGGCTCGAGCTCGGCCTCACGTTCGAGAACCTTCTCGATCGCAGGTGGGCGGAGCTGCAATTCGCAGGTCAAGTTCGCACCGGGCGAACGGCGGAGCCTCAAGATGACATCTTGGTTAGCTATGGCGCGCCCCGCTCGGTGTTCGTGACTGCAACGGTCACGCCGTGAGCTACCGCGAAGTGGTAGGCGAATCGCGTGAACTCGCGGTGCAGCGATCAGTGAACCGGCATGTTGCGATCGGAAGGCGATTGGCACTCCAAGCGGTCATCGCTCGGGGCCCGTGTGGTGGTTAGAACGAGTAACCTTGCGACGTAGCAGCGGACTTCGCTGCTTTTACGAGCGTGTCGTCCATGGTGGGCGCGGCATCGGCGGCGGCCTTGCGCTTCGCCGATACGAACTCGTCGCGCTTTTTGCTCAACTCCGCGATCTTCGTTTGCAGGGCTTTCCGCTCTGCCGCCTTTTTGGCGACGTGGGCTTGCCGCTCCGAGTCGTTCATCTTGCGCATCTCGGGTGGAAGTTGCGCAGTCTCGAGTTTGCCCATGTTGACGCGTGAGCCGGCATCGACCAAGTCCCACTCTGCGTTGTCGTACGCAGCCGACGCCTTGGCGGCTGCTCGCGCAGATGGCGCACCTGCAGCCTCGGCAGCCGAATCCATCCTCTTTTGTCGAACCTGGTTCTCCGCGCCTTTTGCTCCATAGTACACGTAGGTCGAATTGATGGCGGCGCTGAGGCGTTGTAGTTCGGCGTCGTACGGGCTGGCGATCTCCACCACGGATGCGTTGTGATTCACCATCGCGAACGAGCCCGCGCCCGAGGTCGCGCCAACGCGCCACAGCTTGGCTTCCGGATCCATCTCGCCGCCGCAATAGATCGTGTTTACGACGACGCCTTTCGCGCGCGCTGCGGCGATCGATTTGGCGAACGGAACGTTGCCTTGGTCAAATCCCTCGTTGCCCGCGATAAACACCAAGCGTACATCGCGCGGATCGCTGGACCAATCGAGCTCCTTGGTCGCCCGTTGGATGACCCAGCCCGCATATTCGTCGCCACCATTTGTGGTGAGCGCGAATAGCTGTTCGGCTATGCCATCCAAGTCGCGCGTCAGCGGCATGATGCGGCGGATGTATCCGTCGCTCGCTTCTAACGACTGCTTGCCGTACTCGTACAGCGCTAACTCAATGACAGGTCGTTGACCGTTGCGAGTCGCTTTTCCGAGTTCGCTGACGATCGACCACAGCCGGGTTCGGGCCTGGTTGATCAGGCCATCCATACTTCCGGAGGTATCCAGCAGGATGGCGATTTGGATTTTACCCTGCGCGGCCGGTTTGGCGATGGTTTGGGGTTGGGCCATGACCAGCGGATCGGCGGCGGCCGTGGATAGGAGTGAGGCGAAAAGAACAGCGGCGAGAGTTCGAGTTTGCATGTCTACTCAAACGCGTATGCCGAGCCGACGATCTACCCTGTAGGAAACTCGCGGCGGGCATTGGGGGAGCGTGTGAGCTCGCCGGACAGATGCGGTGGTGTCGTATGCCACACCAGGTGTGGCCTATCGCATTTCGTGAGTCAGTTCAGGTAACCGCTGGATTATTGCGGTAGATGCCCCGCAACGTCGCGTCGCAGCAAACATTTCAACCTGTTCGGTGCTCTAGCACTTGCCCGGGGCTTCGGACTACGTTCCATGGATGGCTAGTTCGGCTCCAGCGTCCGGGGATGTGCCATCTGGGCACCCGCGTGGGTTGTCCACATTATTTTTTACTGAGATGTGGGAGCGCTTCAGCTACTATGGGATGCGCGCCATTTTTGTCCCGTTTATGGGACTCGCGCTCGCAGACGGGGGCTTGGGCTTTGATCGAGCACAGTCGGGATCTATGCTCGCGCTCTACACGTCGGCCGTGTACATGATGTCGCTGCCTGGCGGCTGGATCGCCGACAAATTTCTCGGTCAAAAGCGGGCCGTGTTGATCGGCGGGATAGTGATCATGCTGGGTCACATACTGCTGGCCGTACCTGCGTTGATTTCGTTTTATGCCGGTCTTGTGTGTTTAGTGGTTGGCACCGGCTTTCTCAAGCCGAACGTGAGCTCGCTGGTCGGTCAGCTGTACGCCAAAGGCGACCCGCGGCGCGACGGCGGGTTTTCGATCTACTACATGGGAATCAACGTCGGAGCGTTTGCGGCACCGATCGTCTGCGGCTATCTGGCCCGAAGCGAATGGTTTCGCAGCCAACTCGCCGCCGTCGGCATCTCACCCCACTGGTCCTGGCACGTTGCGTTTGGTGCAGCTGCGGTTGGGATGGCGCTTGGCCTCATCCAATACTGGCTGGGGCGCAACAACCTCCAGGACATTGGCGAGCCTCCAGTGGTGCATTCGAACGATGAGAAGCAGCGCAATCTTCGACGACTTGGCTACATCATAGGTGCGGTGCTGGCGTTTCCCGCGGTGCTGGTTGCGCTTCATTATGGTGTTGGGTTCCAGCTCGATCAGGAGCGGATCTCCAACATTTTCGGTGCGATATTGCTGACAGTATTCATCTCGACCTTCGTCGTTCTATACCGACAGGCGGAGGACGAAAAGCAGCGCAAGGGCGTGATCGGCATGGTGGCCCTCGCCATTGGCTGCGTCGCGTTTTTCGCATTGTTCGAGCAAGCCGCGGGGGTGATGAACGCCTTCGCCGACGAGCGAACCGATACCACAATCGGCGGGAATACATTTCCCCCCGAGTGGTTCCAGTCGGTGAACTCGGTGTTCATCATCCTGCTTTCGCCGCTGTTCGCCGCGCTTTTTACCTGGGTCGTGGCAAAGAAATTGGCGTTCAACGACATCAGAAAGTTTGGTGTGGCTCTGGTGTTTATGGCGACCGCATTTCTCATCATGTTGCCAGCTGCGGGCGGAACCGGCGTTAGCCCGTGGTACCTCATCGGCTTTTACTTGCTGTCCACCGTGGCAGAGTTGTTTCTGTCACCCGTGGGTTTGTCGAGCATGAGCAAGCTCGCCCCGCCGAGCGCGGCGGGACTCGTAATGGGGGTGTGGTTTTTGTCTACCTCGAACGGAGACTGGCTAGCGGGCAAGGCCCATGCGCTCACCCAAACCATGAGCGAGCGCAGCCTGTTTTCTCTGGTAGCCGTCGGTGGCCTCGCCGTTGCTGCGATCATGTTCGCCTTTGGCAGCTACTTCACTCGCAAGGTACCGCTCGAGTCGCTGCACCAGGGCCACGACGCAACAGCCTCTGGAGGTGGCTTTAGCGCCGTGGCGGCGTCTCAGTTGGTTCAAGTCACCGGAAACGGCGTGGCTGGGTTTGCCACCGCGGCGGCGCTATGGCCTGTGGTTCTCACCGACAATCGACTGGGACTAGCGATCACGATCATCCTCGGCCCTGCAGCGATCTTGTTGGCGCTCAAGGGGATACGAGAGTGTCGCCACGGATCCGGCAGGCGTAGCGGCGCAACCCGAATCAAGGGTTTGGCATTGGCAAGCGCGGCGCTGCCCATCGTTGCCTGTGCGCTAGTGGTCTCTATCATTAATAATTTGTAGTGAGCGGTGGTACGTTGAACTTCGGGTGGAATCAGGAACGATCATTGCGGACAAGTACCGCCTCGAGCATCGGATTGGTCGGGGAGGGACGGCAGTGGTATGGCAGGCGATACAGCTTGGACTCGAGCGTCCAGTTGCGATCAAGTTCCTAAGCCCGGCGTACGTTCATCACGAGGATGCTCGCAATCGCTTCACGCGGGAGGCGCGGTTGGCAGCAACGTTCGAGCATCCTTCCGCAGTCGCGGTCCTCGATTTTGGCTCAACCGACGAAAACTTGTATCTCGTCATGCAACTGCTTGTGGGGCGTTCATTGCGTCAGCGGTTTCAGGAGTCGCCTCCACCTGGGCTGGTCGAAGTCGCTGCAATCGGATCCCAGATCGCTTCTGCGCTGATCGCGGCGCATCGCATTCAACTCGTCCATCGCGATATCAAACCTGAAAATGTATTTCTCGAGCAGACTGCGGACGGCGAACTTGTGAAGGTCGTAGACTTTGGCTTAGCGTTTATCGTGAGCGAGGATGCGGGGAGTCTAGGCCGCCTGACGGGGGAGGGTGTTCTCAGCGGCACGCCCGCGTATATGTCGCCCGAGCAGATCAAAGGACGTGCGATTGGACCGGCGGCCGATACCTACGCGCTTGGCTGCGTCTTGTATGAAGCTATTGCTGGCGAACCCCCGTTTACGGGCAGTGTTGCGGAGCTGTTTACGCGCCATACCTACTCCGCTCCCATTCCGCTGAGGCGTGTGCTTGCAGACCGGAGTGCGGCGCACCCCGGCGAAGCCAGGGTTATCGACTTACCTCCGCTTCTCGACGAACTCGTGATGGCAACGCTTGCCAAGAGTCCACTGCTGCGCCCGCCGCTTGAACGGGTAAAGGCAACGTTGGAAGCACTTGCTGGCGCCAGTACCGCGCGTTTCGGTCGTTCCGCCGTTCCGGTTGGGCATTTGGCGGAGCGAGGCAACGAAACGATCGACACGGCAAATGTCACTCAGCGGCTCACGCAGCCTCCAGAAGGATTTGTGGATACGGAGGCGATCGATGTCGGTTGGATCGGCGGCAACGATGATGACCTACTACTCGCCCTGGCTACGAACTCGATCCGATTGATACGTCAGCCCTGCGGCGTGGTGTACGCGCCGGGTGCAAGACTCGATGTACTCCAGAAGCTGATCGCAGAGGGGAAGACCGTCATTACTGACAACGCGGTTGACGATCTGGACGGGCTGGTAGCGCGGCTGCGCGTTGGGGTTTTCGACGTTGCGACACGGCCCGTTCGCGTCGAAGTTCTGGCGCGCAAGTTGCGGCGGGCGCACCTCGAGCGCGAAAGGTGGCAAATCTAAATTAAATTAAATTGGTGCTCCTCGGCCAGATCAACTGGTACGAGATCAATCTTGAAATCTCCCGGAGCGATTTGTTTTGGCCGCGCCGCCGGGCCTGCCGCCGTGCAGCGGCCGGTAGCACGCGACAGAACATGTTGGCTCCGACCTACCGCTCGTGACGTCATTTTTGACGCTGCTCCGGGTTCGATCACTTTCCGTTGTTTGAACCTCGCAGCGACGTTTGACTTCAGGTTGGCGCGATTCCATTCTCATCCGATATGCGGATAGGTGAATGGCAGTCGTTGCTGGCAGTATTCGCCGTGTGTGGGCTGACTGCGTGTGTTGATGCGGAGACCGACGACCAACAACCTCCCGACGCAGCGGAGCAGTCACTGTTACCGATCAACGGGTTCGCGGCGTTGGTCGCGCCTCTCGGCAGCCTGGAGGGGCGGTGGGCATTCGACGAACGAACCGGAACGACGGCAAACGATCAGTCCGGATTTGGCCGCCATGCGACGTTGTCGGGTGGGGCGACGTTTTCGACGACAGACAGACCGGTGATCGATGACAATCGCTCGTCGCTCTCGATCATTCGAACCGCTACTGCGGTAGCAACTGCACCTGCGTCGACCGCATTCGATCTGTTGGGCAGCTTCTCCGTGATGTTTTGGACCAACGTTCCGGCGGGTCTCGCTACGCACTTCATCGGCGTTCGAGCCACCGGGTGCGGAGCCATTACATGGGAAATCGCGCAGAACCGAGCCAACCTGCTCTACTTCGCTGGCCCCGGTGGCCAGATTCGTTCGTTTGGCAGCAGGCTGACGCCCAACACATGGACCCACGTCGGCGTCACGTATTCGGCGGGCACCATGCGGCTCTATCTCAACGGTATTCAAGTCGCCTCGGGCGCCTACACGCCAGGCTCGGTCTCGAATCGAGCACTGATGATGGGCCACGTCGGAGAATGCACAGGTCGCGCCGCGTTGCTCGACGAGGTTCTCATCTACAGCCGAGCGCTCACCGCCACGGAAGTCGCGTCACTGGGAACTGTTCCGCCGGCGCCCACCAATCTCACTATCGCGTCAAGGCTCTCAACCGCAATGAATTTAACGTGGACACCAGTTTCGGGTGTGGAGCTTCATACCATCGAAAAGGGTACTGCCGCCGGCAACGAAGTCTTCTATACCCACTCGGCGGCGACTCCGACGTTTCACGCCGATCACCTGACGCCGAACACGCAATACTCATGGCGAGTTCGAACCGTCAAGAACGGCTTGTACTCGTCGCCGTCGGTCGAGGTCATCGGTAGCACCAACGCTGGCCCCTCTGCGCCCGGGACCATTTCCGCGACACTCGTAACGTCCGATCGGATCCAGGTCGCGTGGGGAGCCGTTGGAAGTGCCGTGAAGTACTACGTGTTTCGGTCGACCAACGGCGGTCCATTCGCTTTCACCGGCAGCGCGGTTGCACCGGTAACCACGTGGTTATCGGCAAACTTGTTGCCTGCAACCACCTACGCGTTCCGAGTTCAGGCCGAAGACGCCGGCCAAACCATCAGCGGCATGTCCAGCTCGGCCAGCGCGACCACGCCCTAAATTCGGAGCCACAGCATCGGGGGATGTGCTCAAGATAGCTTCGTAGGGCATCCAACGATTGACGTCGCAGAAGGTGCTGATCGAACCTCGCAAATCCGTACTTAGTGGTTCCTCCTGAGCCAAGAAACGCCTGACACTGGCCTCGGCTAAGAGCAGCGCCTCACCATCTCGCAGACATGTTGTCCTCCCTCCGGTTGCGCGGGGGAAATGTCGCCACGTTCACCCGGAACGGGTGGCTGGCCTTTGGGCGGCACAAGGTCGACCATCCGCCAAAGGTAGGGCATTGCCCGCTGACGTCGACCGCAAAATTCGCGTGTGAGCGGAGCCTGAATCGATCTTCGCGCAGGGCGCGGCGTAGAGTCTACGATTCAATGTTCTCTTGCCATTCGCCTGACCATAACCTCTCAAAAAATTGTTGCCAGGGAACGATTTCAATCCCGTCATCGAGTTTTCGCGGTTCCGGTTCTAAGCAAACGATGACTCGGTTGCGCACATTGTGCTCCTCCTGTAGCGCGCGCAAGCCTGAAAGATCTCTTGCAGCGATGCGTCGAGAAGCCTTGCACTCAATCGCCAGGGCCATGTCGCCAACAATAAAGTCCACCTCGATTCCAGTTGAGGTACGCCAGTACGCAAGGTCCATCTCAGGTGCTCGGTATCGGCGGTAGTTGGTGAGCTCCATCCATACGAGATGCTCAAAGCTCTTGCCAAACTCTGCGGAGCCCAGCATCGGCCTTCTACGCGCCAGGTAATTTGTGACTCCGACATCGAACCAATAGAACTTCTCGGTAGCAATGAGTCGGCGGCCTTTCGACTTTCGCCATGCTTTGAGCCTAGAGCCCAAAAGCGTGTCCTCAAGAATTTCGAAGTAGCCTTTAACGACTTTGGCACTCACTCCGCAATCGCTGGCCACGTTGGTGTAGTTCAGCAATTCGGCATTGGTGATCGCTGCTGCGCGGAGGAACTCGGCGAACGCCGGCAAATTCCGGACAGCGGCTTCTTGTGCAATTTCTTCTCGCAGATAGTCAGCCACGTAGGCGCGCAAGTCAGCCACCGGATCGTCGGACAAGTAATGCGGCGGCAATAGCCCAGCATGCGCCACGTGTTCGAGGTCATATTGATCGACTTCTGAATACGATAACGGTCCCATCTCATACCGCCGCGCGCGGCCCCCCAGAAGATTCGCGTGGGTACGTCGGAGCTTCCGCGCACTGGAGCCAGTGAGCACGATTTCTGCCCGCCGATTCTCGATAAGCCAGTGGACCTCGTCGAGCAATGCCGGGATTTTCTGCACCTCGTCGATTACCGTCGGCTGCCCAGTCCAACGTTCACGTAGTAGCGCTGGCCGCGATGCAAGATCTGCGAACTCGTCGCTCTGTAGGAGATCAATAATACGGTGAGTTTTTAATAAGTTAGCGCGGATCCAGTGGCTTTTTCCAACCTGGCGGGGCCCCCAAAGAAAGACGACTTTTCCACCAGGAAGTTTGAGCTGTCTGCGAACAATCATGCCTACTAGGGCATTATATCTGAATTAAACTCCCATACAAGGCAATATTCTCAACAGGGTGTGATCACAAACCATGGGTAGGAGTTCTGCCAACAATTTTCTCGCTTGCTTTTGGGCATCCCGGATTCGGCTCATGCCTGATTAGATCACGTTGCGGATCTCGTACCCGACGCGTTGGCCACTCATTTCGTAACCGATCGTTTTCATTTGGCACCATGGGAACCAACGCTTCCCCGACGGTGGCCGCACGCTAGTGCGTGAGCCGCCACAACATGGCCCGAACCCGATCGAGCACGACATCCACCGCGGCGTAATCGGTTGGGGTGATGTAGCCGCGTGCCTTGGCAATTCGGAGCGCGGTCGTAAGCTCACTCGCCGAGCCCGCCGCTCGCCGGAACAAGTCGGCGCGATCGAGGCCGGCGCGCAATCTCCCCTCGCTGACGTTGAGGGCAATCGATTCGGCGGCACGGCCGATCTCGTCGGCGAGCGACTTGCGACGCTGGCGAATTTTCGGCTCCAGCGGAGCGAGCTTTTCGAGCACGGTGAGCGACATTTCGAGCGTAACGAACATGGTGACCTCCTGGTGATGGCCCCGAACGCTGGGGCCGTCGTCGCCCGCCGCGCCGCGGAGCGCACGTCCCCGTGACGAGCGCCCCACCGTCACTCGCGCTTCATGGAACCCTCAGCTGTGGGGACGCCCTGTGCATTGCATCGGCCTGCATGCGCTCGGCAAGGGACGGTGCGCGAGAGCGGCGCCAGGGCGACGGCCCCAGC
>CAYQQM010000064.1:0-28490 GCA_964419605.1 uncultured Kofleriaceae bacterium
TCTGGCCCGCGCACCTTGCTACTTCGCCCCAAAACGACCGCGCTCTCGTCGATTTCGTCCCAGGGGATGTCCCCGCGGGGACACAAGATCTTCGTTGCCGGCTGCGCTCCGGTGCTCATTTGCGTCGAGCAAACTCCGCTCCGGTGTTCGCCGCGCCTCGCGATTCGGGCAGCTCGACCGCGATCATCGATCAATTTACGCATTCGAGGGCCCTAACAAATTCGCGATTGCACGCGGCGCGTGCGGGGTTCGCATCCCTGCGCTATGGCACCGGAGCACGGTCCGACATAACATGGTGCCCGGAGTGCTCGAACCACCTCCTTCTCGCTTGCTGCTTACCCTGGCCGGCGGACTGACTCAGGTCCTAGGCCTCGCGTACCTGGTGCTTGGATTAGCGGCGCTGCCCATTGCCCACGAGCTGCACGGCGGCACCCGATCGGTAATTGTTTCGATCGTTGCGGCCCTAACCGCGGTGGTGTGCGGTAACTTGGTCTATCGGGGGCGCATGATTCCGATCGCGCTCGCTGTAGGTCTAGATGTAGGTTTTGGCATTGCGCTTGCGCGCGGATCCACTGCGATTGGAGCTCTGCTACATATTCTCCCGAACCGCAGCGATCCCGCGGCGCAGACCGTTGCGACCGTCGGCGCCTTCGCGATGTTCACGGCGGCGGCTCTCTGTATTCTTGCGATTCCTGTTGCGCTTCGCTTGCGCGCTTGGGCTCGGCAAGGGCTCGATCCACTTCTGCACTCCCGGATCGGGAGTGCTGCGCACCCCGGCGACCCTTGGAAGTCCCCGAAGGGGGGCGAAGCCGGGGTTATCGATTCTGGTCCGAACCTTCAGGGCAATGTGCTGCAGTTCGACGCAGGTGGGGTCGCGGCCGGGGGCGGCGGGGAGGACGAGCCGCAAACGACGGGGGCCAGCGGTGCTCCCGTACAGACGCTTAGGGGCGTGGGAAGATCGCGCATTCCAGCGACTCAAGTCCTGTATCGACGCAAGAGTTCCAAAACTGCGATCATTATCGTTGTATCGGCCACACTGATCGCCGTGGGACTCGTCATAGCGACGATCGGGTCCGAGTCGTCGAACGGCGATGTGATCAGCATGGCGAGCTCCGACGCCGCGATGGCTACCAGGGGCTCAGCGGCGGCTAGCGCTCAGGTTGCGGATGCAGCGGCGGCCGCGCAAGTTTCGCCGGATGCCGCCGGGTCGTCGGCTCCGTCGGCTCCGTCGGTGCCCAGGATTCCAGATTTGATTTCTCAATTTCACGCCGCCGTGGGAGACGCGGCCTCAAATGACCTTACCCGGCTCTTCGATCCCAACGTGTTTGCGTTCGGTGTCGGACCGCAAGATGTGGCGCAGGGTAGGGCAGCTGTGGTTGCGATGTTGCGCAAGAACATCGGGTCGGGAGCTACCGGGCGCACTGCGGTAGCGGGGTACTTTTCCAGAATCGGGGTCGACGGCGATGTGGGCTGGTTTGGCGAGGAGATGCGCGTCGGAAAAACGACCTATGTCGTCAGCGCCGCTCTGGGCCTGCGCCATGGTGCATGGTCGATCTTTGCGCTGCATTGGGCGCTTGCATTGCCCAATGCAGTGGCGCATCAGCTCGCATACCGGGGAGAGCTCGAGATTCCCGATTCAATCCCCAACGGTCGCAGCGACCTACCGCTCGCTAAGGCGATGCTGGCTGCGTTTTCATCGCGAACGGCGTTTGCCGATGCGCGCAGCATTCGCGCCGATGCCCTCAATTTTGGCAGCGCGCCAGGGGAACGCAGTGCTGGCGAGAGCGCCAAGCGAATGTTTTCCCAGTTGAAAGCGAAAATCCGGCTACACGATGCGGTGACCGTTGGCTCCATCGGCGAACACGGCGGCTGGGGCGCCGCTAATGTGGATTACATCGACGCAGACAAGGCAGGTCGGGAGATCCGACAGACGTTTCGGGTCTTGTCTGTGTGGCTGCTGGAGGACGACCAGTGGCGAATCGTTCAGACCCAGTGGTCAAACGGCCACTAACAAGGCCCGATGCTACTTTCGCTCTAGAGACGCGAGTTCTGCGGTGGAAAAAAAGAATGCGATTTCTTGTCGCGCGGTCTCTTGTGCGTCGGAACCGTGAACGGCGTTGCGCTCAATCGATGTGGCAAACTGCTTCCGGATCGTTCCTGCGGCCGCCTTGCTCGGGTCGGTAGCGCCCATAACTTCTCGATTCTTGGCGACGGCATTTTCACCCTCAAGGACCTGTACGACCACCGGGCCCTCGGTCATGAACTTCACTAGGTCGGCGTAGAACGGGCGCTCGCGGTGGACCGCGTAAAACGCTTTTGCTTGCGCCTCGGTCAGGCGCACCATTCGCGACGCAAGGATTCGCAAGCCTGCGCTTTCGAGTTTTGCCGTGATCTCCCCGATGTGGTTGCTTGCCACTGCATCGGGCTTAACGATCGAGAACGTGCGTTCGATAGCCATATCGCGCGCACGCTAGTCGAAGTCGCCCTGGGATTCAAGCCGTTCTTCATCCACGAATCCGACAGGCGCTACGAGGTGAGCAATTTGGCGAGTGTGGCGCCCATCTCAGCCGGCGTAGGTGCCACCGCGATGCCGCATTCCCGCAGCGCGGCAATCTTGTCGCTTGCGGCTCCCTTGCCTCCGGAGATGATCGCTCCGGCGTGCCCCATGCGCTTTCCAGGGGGAGCCGTTTGGCCGCCGATAAACGCCGCAACGGGCTTTCGAACGTGCTGCTTGATAAAGGTCGCGGCGCGCTCCTCGGAGTCACCGCCAATCTCACCGATCATGAAGATCGACGACGTTCCCGGATCTTCGTTGAACCACTGAATAGCATCGATAAAGTCGGTGCCCTTCACCGGATCACCCCCGATGCCGATCGCCGTAGACTGGCCGAGCCCCAGGGCCGTGAGCTGATGCACGATCTCGTAGGTGAGCGTGCCCGACCGCGACACCACACCAACCCCGCCGGGCTTATGAATATAGCCAGGCATGATACCAATCTTGCACTGACCTGGAGTGATCACACCGGGACAGTTGGGTCCGATCAGCACAGCCGTGGGATAGTCCCGTTCTAACGTGTACTTGACGCGCACCATATCGCGTACGGGGATCCCCTCGGTGATCGCGACCACGAGCTGGATGCCGGCTGCGGCCGCCTCGAGGATCGAGTCGGCGGCGAAGGCCGGAGGCACGTAGACCACGCTCGCGTTTGCGCCGCGCAATCGCACCGCTTCTTCCACGGTGTCGTACATGGGGACTTGTTCGAGTCCGGCTACCTTGGTTCCACCTTTGCCGGGAACGACGCCGGCGACCACCTGGGTTCCGTAGTCGACCATTTGCTTGGCGTGAAACGCTCCTGCAGAACCAGACATGCCTTGGACCAAAAGTCGCGTGTTGAAACCGACGAGAACCGACATTAGCGAGCTCCTCCGGCCGCGGCGACGGCCTTCTTGGCACCGTCGGCCATGTCTGCAGCCGCAACGATATTGAGCCCACTTTCCGCGAGCATTTTTTTTCCGAGGTCGACGTTGGTACCTTCGAGCCGCACCACCAGCGGCACCTTGAGTGCAACCTCCTTCACGGCAGCGATGACCCCTGAGGCGATCGTGTCGCACTTCATGATGCCTCCGAAGATATTGACGAAGATCGTTTTTACTTCCGGATCGCTGGCGATGATCTTGAAAGCCGCCGTCACCTTTTCCGCTGTAGCCCCCCCACCGACATCGAGGAAGTTTGCGGGTTGACCGCCATAAAATTTGATGATGTCCATGGTCGACATCGCCAACCCAGCACCGTTGACCATGCAACCGATATTGCCCTCGAGCGAGATGTAGCTAAGGTCCCATTTCTTGGCTTCGAGTTCTTGTGGATCCTCTTCGCTGGGGTCTCTCCACGCCTCGAGTTCTGGGTGGCGATACAACGCATTGTCATCGAAGGTAATCTTGGCGTCGAGTGCCAGCACATTTCCGTCTGCGGTCGAAACCAGTGGATTAATTTCGAGTAGCGAGCAGTCCATGTCGTCGTAGCAGCGCGTGAGCGCCTTGAGGAATTGGCCGAGTTTGCTGCCCAGTTTGCCGTTGCCCAGAGGCATCCCAAGTGCTTTCGCCATGCGGCGCGACTGAAAATCGCTCCAACCGGTGGCCGGATCGATCGCTTCCTTGAACATCTTCTCCGGGTGTTTTGCGGCGACTTCTTCGATGTCCATGCCGCCCTCCGTGGAGGCCATCACGGTGACCCGACCCGTTGCCCGGTCGAGCAACATGCCGAGGTAGTACTCGTGGTGGATCGCCAACCCTTGCTCGATCAGGAGGCGCTGGACCTTTTTTCCACCCGGTCCGGTCTGATGGGTCACAAGCTGCATGCCGAAGATCTGTTTCACGGCGGCTTCGGCCTCTGCCTTGGTCTTGGCAACTTTCACGCCGCCACCCTTGCCCCGGCCTCCGGCGTGAATTTGCGCTTTCACGACGACAACTTCGTTTCCGGATTGCTGCTGTACGTTGGGAATGGCTGCGAGAGCCTCCTCTACGCTCAGGGCTGAAATGCCGATCGGCACTGGAATGCCGTAGCGCTGGAACAGCTGCTTACCCTGGTACTCGTGGATTTTCACGCCGCTGGTTTATCACGGGCTGCCGGTGGCCACCACAGATACGCGGACCACGCGAACCCGAGAGGCACCGCCAGCATCGCGACGGTGGAGACGAATACGTCGCTGAGCAGCCCCAGCGCCGAGGGCGACCATAGGTCGCCGAATAAGTGGATCGCAAAGATCGTGATGGCCATGGCGCTGGCGCGCAGCTCAGGAGGAACTGCGCGGAGCGCGATCGCATTGATGGGAGACGTCGACAAGAATAGGGCCACCTCGGCGACGAATGCAAAGCAGAAAAACCACAGCGGGCTCGGCATCGCCAGCGCGACGACGGTGAGAGGTGCAGCGAGCGCCATGCCCCACGCGCAAACGCGCAGCAGCGCGCGTATGCCTGCATTGTTTTCCGGTGAGTTCCACGCTGTATCCGCTGTAACCGGCGGTCCGCGACGTGCGGACCGATCTGCCCAACGGCCTCCGATCGCCGTGCCGATGGCGCCCGCCAATACCGTGACCAGGCCGAAGTAATAGTTCGCGGTTTCGTTGCTGAGCGAGCCCGAGCGCTCTATCGCAACGCGCAACCCCCCCCCACTTACGACGATGTGAGCTGTTGGGGCGTAACGCTCTGCTAGATACTTGGGCGCCCAATACGAGAATGCCGCGACGGCCCCGGTGTACGCGCAATAGCCAAGCACGGCGCGTCGAAATAACGGTAGCCGAATCAGTGTAGCGATGCTCGTGGAGAGTCGGGTAGTCGCCGCGGACAATTTTCGCGTTGGTTCGGCGATGGCAAAGCACAGCAACGCGAGCGCGATGCCCGGGCCGCCCGCGACCAGGAACGCGGTTCGCCATCCCCACCGCGCGTCGACGAATCCCCCGATGAGATAGCCGAGCGCGGACCCTACGGGCATCGCGAGGTAAAAGATCGCGAGCGTTCGCGATTTGCGATCGATTGGGGTAATGTCGTCGATGATTGTGGGGGCGAGCGTTGCGTAACTCGCTTCGCCGATTCCAACCGCAACTCGGGCGATCATGATTTCGGTAAAGTTGCGCGCGAAACCGGTGGCCACCGTTGCTGCGCTCCACACAAGGACTCCGAGGGTGATGAGTCCAACGCGCCGGCGCCTGTCGGCGAGGGCGCCAAACACCGGTGATGTTACAAAGTATCCGAGCAGGAACGCGGTAGCGAGCAACCCGCCTTGAAGGTTCGAAAGCGCGAGGCCTCCGGACTCTTGGGGGGCCTGAATGTTCTTGAGCACCGCCGCAACGACGTAGCGGTCGATGTAGTTGAGCAGGTTTAGGCCGGTCAACAAGGCGAGGATTGCCGTGCGATTCCGGATCATGGAACGAAATTGCCTTTCACTTGGGTGACGAAAAGTACGCGCGCCAGCCCGGCTAGCGGTAGTCTGCGCGCCATGCAAAAGTTTGCCCTTTGTGCGCTGTTGGTCGCCATAGTTGCGTGTTCATCGAAGCCCAAAGAAGCTCCCACGACTGCGAGCGTTGTCCAGTCGGGTTCGACCGAGCCGGCGCCAAGTACGTCGGATGTGGGTTCGGCGGCGGCGGGAGCTGGCTCGGCGCTGGCGACCGCGGCAGGTTCAGCGTCTGACAATGCCGGGTCTGCGGCGTCGAAAGCGGGTTTGGGAGCGGATCGCGCGGCTGCAAGCGCAGCTGATGCGGCGTCAACGGTCGCCACCGCGCCGACGTTCGATTTTGACAAACTGAGCCACGAAGAAAAGATGGACTTCATGAAGAAAAAGGTCGTACCGACGATGAAGCCGCTGTTTCAGGAGTTCGACAAGAAGAAGTACGCCAACTTTGGCTGCAAAACCTGCCACGGCAAAGATCCGGTCAAGGCCAAGTACAAGATGCCAAATCCGGGCCTTACCAAGCTGGATTTTGCCAAGCTCAAAGAAGGCAAGCAGGAGCCAAAGGCCGCCGAGTGGATGGCCAAAGTCGTGAAACCCGAGATGGCGAAGCTATTTCAAATGCCCGAGTACACCGAGTCGAACCCGACCGGCTTTGGCTGTTTGCACTGCCACGTGCAAGTGCAGTAGCGAGGTCGTGAAGTATCCGCACGACGACGCCCTTTAGTTAGCTTTACATGTATTGATTTATGGCAAATTATTGCGATGGCTTCTGCCATTAAGAATTTTCACCTTCCATTGCCAATGAGAATCTATGCCGAGCTGCGCGAGACCGCGGAATCCAGCGGTCAGCCCGCGACCAAGTTAGCTCAGCAGCTCTTGAAGGAAGGACTCGAGCAGTTACGGCGAGCGGACCGGCGACGTCAGATCGCGGATTATGCGCGAAACGTCGCCGGGACAAGCGACGACTTCGATCCCGCGATCGACTTATAACGATGCACAGCATGGTTTAGGGACGCGAGCACTATCGGGCTCGGAGCAGGGCTCGCGCTTCGGGAATCTTGGCAGCGGCCATCGCGCCGACGTAGATGAGGGCGTAGATCGCGATTGCTGCGAGCGAGCCTAGCCACGTGGAGAGGTCGAGCTGGTGCAGGGCGCGGCCGAGCAAGAATCCGGTCGTGCCAGCTAGGGTCGCGAGTGCCAACGCGACCAGCCCAAGACGAGTAGGTATTGCGATTTTGCCGATGCGCGCAGCGAGCCAGCGGCGCAGGAGCAGGAATTCGATCCATGCGGCAAACCCGGCGCTTGCGGTCAGCCCAAAAGCGCCCCATTCCGGGGCGTAGCCGAGAGCGCTCCGAACCGGAAGGGCGAGTGCCCAGCCGGCAGCGGCGGTGATTGCCACGCGTGCAAGCGCCGCGCGCAGAGGTGGCTGCGGCTCGCCGAGCGCGTAAAATGCCGAGGCAAGCAGTCGGCCGGTGGTTCCCGCCGACAACCCGAGTGCTGACCCCGCCAGAGCGATCCATACGACCCTTGTGTCGGCGGCACTGAAGCGGCCGGTCTGAAACAGCAGTGCGATGATCGGGCCGCCAATTGCAACGAACCCGACTGCAGAGGGCACAACGAAGAACACGACGCGGCGCAGGGCGGGAGCCAATCGGTCGTGCACGTGGCGGACGCGGTTTTCGCGGTCGCCGGTGGCGCTCGCCATTTCGGGCAGCTCCGACGCCGAGATAGCCATGCCAAACAGCGAAACCGGTAGGAGATACAGCGTTTGAGCGTTGGCCAGGGCGGCAACGATTGCGGGCCCGAGAAAGCTCGCGATGACTTGGTCGATGTAGCCGGATAGCTGCACCGATCCGCGCGCAATGAACGCAGGTACAAACGCGCGCAACGTAGATCGCACGCCGGAATCGCGCACAGTGACCACCGGGCGCAGGCTTCGCAGGACGCGCGCCACGGTCGGTAGCTGAACCACAAACTGCGCGGCAGAGCCGATCAGCGCCCCGTACGCGAGCCAAAGGGCAATGTCGTGATCTCCGCCGGCGACCCAGCGCGTAGCCGCGATCGTGGTCGCGATGATCGCTACGTTCCATAGAACCGGTGACGCGTAACTGAGAAAGAATTTGCGGTGGCTGTTGAGAACGCCCAGGCACCACGCCGACATCACCAGCAGAGCGAGCCCGGGAAATAGGACGCGCACGAGCTCAATCGTCAGCTCCCGCGATGCAGTGTCGAACCCCGGCGCCAGAAGGCCGACCAGCGGGCGCGCGAGGGCGACGCCGGCGAGCGCAACGGCGCTGGCGACAACCGCAAGCAGCGTGGCGATCGCTCGAGCTACCCGCGAGGCCTCTTCGCTGCGCCCCTCGGCGACCAGCCGCGCATAGACGGGGATGAACGAGGCCGAAAGCACGCCCTCGCCGAGCAAGTTCTGAAGCAGATTTGGGATGCGCAGCGCCGCTCTGAACGCGCCTGCCGCCGGCGACAGCCCCAAGTAATATCCGATGACCCGTTCTCGAATCAGCCCGGCGATGCGGGACAACAGGATGCCCGCTGCCACGGCAACCGCGCCGCTGCGGCGCCCCCCAAGGGGACTTCCTTCGGGGCGCTTGCTTGAGAGTGGAGCCGTCTCGTCAGGCAGATGCGTACGATCTTAGGTGGAGAGCGTTAGCCACACTTGAAGTGCGCGCGCGTCCGTTCCATCGGGGGTTACGCTTTTTCCGGCAGTAATCGCGCCGAAGATAAACGAGGTACCGATCTGGAGGTGTTTGTTCACCATCACTTGAGCCAGTGCGCCGACTGGAATGGAATAGTTGTCCGCGAACTTGCTGAGCTGGCCCTTGATACCGCTTCCCACGCCCAGCATCAGTGCGGGAATTGGCTTGACCCAGCCGACGACCGGGAACCACAGCTGATCTTTGTTTACTTTTGCTGGGTTGCCGTTCGCATCGTTGATGGTGCGATTCGAAAGTCCGATCCACAGGTTCGGCGACATCAGCAGCGAGAACTTACCGGCGGAGAATCTGGCCTTCGCACCCAACTTGGCGACGGCGTCCAGCGTTTCTTTCGACGCCGGGCGCAGGTCCTTCGCGATGAGGCCAAGGTCGATCTCGACCGCCGTGGGCCCGGAGGCTACGCCGTACCGAATCTCGAACCCACCCTGGCGGTACACGCTGGGGCAGCCGTTTTCTTTGCTGACGATGCAAAGCCCGCTACCGGCGGATCCGCGGAATCCGGTCAGCGCAAAACTCGAGTGCACGATCGCGAGCGTTAGCTTGTCCGTTACTCCGTAGGACAGGTCGGGAGCCAGCGATACCGGCTTGAACGCCTTGTCGGTGGTCATGTTCATTTCGGCGTTCAGCTGGAGGACCACCCCGCCTTTCTTGTTGGTCAAGCTCGCGCCCGGCTTGGCCTTGGCGGGTGGCGGCGGCGGTACCGGAGTGGTTTCCGGCGGTAGGGTCGCGTCCAACGAACCGCTCGTCGTCGATAGCGATGAGGCATCGCGATCGGGCTCGGCCGCGGCGGAACTAATGAAGGCGAACGCTGCTAGGATCGAAGCTGGTGCGGTGAGTCTCATTCGCCCGGTTATAGGTCAATCGAACGCGCAACTCCAGTTTCGTGCCAACAACGTTTTCGGTGACTTGGCGGCTCAAGCCAGCTTGGCGCGGACCGCTGCAACGAAGTCGAGCAGGTCGGTGAGATGGTTTTCTACCACCGAGCGCACGACCGCAACATCTACGTCTAAATTCCCGTAAACTATGAGGTTTCTTAAATTCGGTCATCTTGCACAGGACTTGGCGTTGCGGGTCCGCGATCCACCCCCCGCGACACAGCAGGTCAAACAGTTCGTGATTGGTCGCCGGTTCGCCCATGCGGTTATCGGACACGATGTGGGCGGCGATATCGAGAGTGGCTTGGACCGCGAGCCGTAACGTGTGCTCGACAAACCGCTGTTCGCGGATGTCGGTCGCGAGTAGCTGTGGCTGAGCCATCGTCTGCAATTCGCGGACGCAAGTTTCGATGAACGCTAGCTTTTTCGCGACCAGCTCAACGTCGGTCACGGTTGCGCTCCGGGGGGCCGACCGCGATAGGCGTTGCGCAGCCGCTGCATATTGAAGTAGTCATTGCGCGAGCGAACTTCGAACCGGATTCGCGCGCTGGGATCTCGCTGGATCAACAACTCTCCGTCGCGCAGCACGCGATGGACCAGGTCCGAGGGAGCGCCATTGAGGACGACGAGGTCGACGCGAACCCCAAGCGCTTGCTCAAGTTCCCCAGGTACTTCGAATGGATAGCTCTGCAAGGAGGTCGGTCGTTGGTCCAGCCACACCGCGATATCCAGGTCGCTTTTGCCTGTCGCGTCGCCACGCGCTCGGCTGCCGAACAGGTACGCCGCGACGAGGTTGGGCATCTTTGACAGCCGCTCGACCAACAGCTCGCGATTCACATGGGAAGTATAGGACGAATCCATGAGGTCGGGGGAGTGGGTGCGGAACCAGTAGTATAGATCAAAAAGGATGGTTTCCAGGCTATTTTTGGATATAGCATATCATATATGCATGATTATTTTGCGTTCAGCGAAGTGCTTCGCAGCCTCGGAGGGCGTGCGCGGCAGTTGAGGCTGGTCCGCGGTTTGCGCCAAGACGACCTTGCCAGTCGTGCGGGTGTGGGCGTTGCTACGGTGCGGAGGTTCGAGAAGTCGGGTTCAGCATCGATCGAGAACGTGCTCAGAATCGCCACGGTTCTGGCTGCCGAGCGGGGGTTCGAGGCCTTGTTTGAGGCGCCACCCTACGCGTCGATCGATGAAGCGCTTTCGCGGCCTGAAGCACACCGTCGGCAACGCGCACCCAGAGCGCCGCGATGAGGCTCAAGCACGTCGATCAGGTTGCTGTCTACTACGAACCCGAACAAGATCAGCGCGTAAAAGTCGGGCGACTTGCGCTGAAAACGCGCCGCGTTCTGTTTCAGTACGAAGCGTCGTTCCTCGGTACCCAGTTGGAGCTGTCTCCGGTTCGGCTCCGGCTCACGCCCGACGTCGTCATTGGGCAGCCGGCTGTGCTCGACGGATTGATGGGAGTATTCGACGACAGCCTTCCCGACGGCTGGGGAAGGTTACTGATCGATCGCCGCGCGGCAGAACTGGGACTGTCTGGCAGCGCTTTATCCCCGCTGGACCGGCTAACCTTGGTGGGTGCGCGCGCCATCGGCGCGCTGACGTACGAGCCAGAAGTTGCGATCGACGACCCGAGGATCATCAAGCTCGCGGATCTTGCGCGCGAGACCATCACCGTGCTGGATGGAGCGAGTGGCGCAGACCTCGAGCGACTCATTGCTGTGGGCGGATCGCCCAAAGGGGCTCGGCCCAAGATATTGATTCAAATCTCGCCGAAGGGCGCATTGCATTTTGGCGCAAAGACCATCAAGCCGGGCTTCACCGCCTGGCTAGTCAAGTTTCGCGCCCGTGAGGATGATCCGCACACGGGCTCGCTCGAGCACAGCTACTGTTTGATGGCAAAGGCGGCGGGGATCGATGTTCCCCATACCCAGGTCTTGGGCAAAACCAAACGAGAACCTGGATACTTTGCCATCCAGCGTTTTGACCGGGTCGGCACCGCGCGGCGACACGTTCACACCCTTGGCGGGCTGCTGCAGCTTCCTCACGGCTACGCCGCCCTCGACTACCGAGATCTGCTCAAGCTAACCCGCACGCTCACGCGCGATGAGGTCGCCGTTGCCGAGATGTTTCGCCGCGCATGCTTCAACGTGTTTGCGCACAATCGCGACGACCACACGCGGAACTTCGCGTTCATTATGGACGGTCGCGGCCAGTGGCAACCCAGTCCAGCCTACGATCTTACGTTTTCTCATGGACCGGGCGGTGAGCACACGATGCTGATTGTGGGCGAAGGGCGCAATCCGGACATCGAACACTTGCTTCGACTCGCCAAGGAGGTCGATCTGAGGCACGCCTCGGCGATCATCGACGAAGTCCGGACTGCGGTAGCTCGTTTCACGGAGTTCGCGCAACAAGCGGAGGTGCCTGCACGGCTGGCGCGCAGAGTCGCCGAGGTTTTGGGGCCCTAACCTCAGGCGGTCGTTCAGCGGTTCGTGGTTGGCATCTGCGAAATCGAAACGATTCCGGATGGTTCGTCGCGGACCAGGCCCGTCGGGTGCGGAGCGCGCCTTAGACCCGCAGGCCCGCGCGGCTATCCGGGGATCTCATTGCCTCTCCACCAGCGAAGCGGGTCCTTCTGCTCACGCGCACGGCGTAGCGTAGTTGCAAATTCTTGCGCCGCAGTTCGGGCGTCCTTTTCATGGAATAGATTGTTGTATTCTTCCCGGGCTAGCCCAGCGTGGTGTTGAGCCTTTAGATAGTCCTGGTTCATGACTTCCAAGGAAATCGAACCCAGTCGATCCCCGCCCTCACGCTTCAGGAATTCTTCGTATTCTCGGTAGTCTCGAGCGTGCTCCTCAGCGTAGGCGGTTCTGGCTTCTATTTCCTGTAGCGTGGTCTGCACTTTTGGATCGGTCATGCTTTCATACAAGTTTTTCGCGAGCTCTCGTTGATCGCGGGGCAAGTCGCGAGGTTCCGAGCCGCGTACGTGGGCATACACGTCATACGCGAAAAGTTTCAGTGGATGGTGCGCTGGAAATCCAAGCGCCACCTCCCACCGCATGATTTCTACGGACTGAGCAACGCGTCTAAATAGATATCCATACACGAAATTCAACGCGTCGGCCGGATAGGTGGGCGCACCGAGGAGTTTCAGGTTCACCCGAGCTTCCCAACTCTGCGGTACCAACTCAACGAGCTCCGAACCAGCCCCCGTATATTCCGTGAAGGTCAGCTCTGGAACGCCGAGGCTTCGCAAGTACGCGTTTAGCGGTGCGCCGATTTTCGGGAGGAGGCCTTTGGGAGACCCTAGGAGGGACGGCCACAGCGCCGCTAGGTCCTTGCTAGCTTTTTTTGCGGCCTTGACGCTCTTGAAGTCTGGCATCATCTCCATCAAGTTGTTTCCAGTCAGGGGCAGCAGATGGGCGGCTGGACTCGGTTGGAGAGACGCCGTCGGAAGGCCGCCATAGGGCCAGGCCGCTTGGCTTCCGCGCTGATCCGCCAATAGCCTACCAAATGCACTCAGGCCAGGGGTGAGCGCATTTCTCATCGCTGCAGTGGCTGAGAGCGCGGACTCTGGCAACCAACCAGATGGCGCTAGTGTTGCGGGGCTCTGTTTGACGGCAGGTCCTTTGGTGAGCCCTTTGTTCGTCGGAACAATTTGTTCACCCTCGATTCGATACGGCACGTCGATGACATTTGGATCCTGTACCCGGCTCCGGGGGAGCCTCAGATTCGGCGCCACGATCGGGCTAATCAGGATCAAGTTGCCAGTCATCGAGTCAAAGTAGGGCGCCGCCGCCTTGACGTTCCCCGCAATAAGGTGCTTCAGCCACTGGTTGAAATCGGCTTCGGCAAACGACGCAAACATTCCGGTGAAGGCGACTCCCGCTGCGCGGCCGCCGATTTGCAGTGCCTTCTCGAGTTTGTTCCACAGTTCGGCTTGCCTCGGCGTCATTTGCTTTGCCGGAGCAGAAGCGGCGTAGCGACGACTCAGGATCGTTAGCAATCGACCGGCGACGATGGCCGCTGCGGTTGCGCCGGCGGCATCTGCGGTTTGCTCGCCAATGGACACGCTCCCCACCACGTTCTCCAAAAACGCGCAAATGCGCTTTTGAATCGGATCTGCGAACTCGGCCTCCGGGTTGGGTCGATCGACTGGCTCGTATCGCCCGTAACTCGTCGCGCGGCGAGTGTCGATCACCGATTCTGCGGGATAGGTTCCCTGCGGATTCGCGGGAACAGCCGTTAGATCTTCAATTTTCGGCAGCGGCGCGCGACTCATGGGAGTCGACGACACGTCTACAGCGTGCCCCTGAGCTAAGGGTTTGGTTTCGAGCGCTGCGCTTTCTAGGGCCATGAACTTCTCCCCCGTCAGAGCCTGCCCCATGACGGCGATGCTACGCCCCCTTTTGAGAAAGGGGGTAGCCTCAAGTAACACATTGTGGTCGAGTTCCCAACGGGTTTTTTTTTCGACTACCTGCTATTCTAGTCAAGGAAAATTCTACATTATATCAAATAGTTGCTCATGTTTCGGTCGAGGCGCTGAATGATCCAAGCGAAGCTCCGTGAAGTCTTGGAATACCTCATGTGGCGTCGGCCGGTCCCGGCATCGTGTACACTGAACCTCGTGACGACGACGCGGTCCGAGATCGATGCCCGTCTCGCCCGCGCGGACGCTGTGCGGGTGAAGCTCCGGAGCTGTTCGCGCGAGCTCATGACATTCGGCCAGGGATTACTCGCTACAATTCCCAAGCCCGATGTCGATCGATCTCGATGACCCGATTGCGCTCATGCTCGCGGCTACCGAGGCGCTACGCGTTTCGAGCATCGAAGTGGTTGCGTACGGGGGACTCGTGCTCGCGATGTACGGCGAACCGCGCGAGACCAGAGATGCCGATCTAGCCGTAGCGACCCTGGATATCGAGGCGGCGCGTCACGCCCTTGCTGAAGCGGGATTGAACACGGTCGTAGCCTTTGCCGCGGTACGCTTTGGTGGCAACGAACTCACCCGCTTGAGCGTATTGGGTGGAGGGCAGCTCAACACTATCGACTTTGTGCGACCGCGCTCGGCGCGCTACGCCAGCTGTGTTCTGGACCGCGCTCTGGTCGGCAGTCTTCGCGCGACGGAGCTGCACACGGTTTCACCCGAGGATTTCATTTTGCTCAAAGTACTTTCCACCAGGGACCGCGATTTAGACGATGCGCGCAGTGTCGTCGCGGCACTCGCGGATCGGCTCGACGGAACGGTTTTATCCGAGGAGGGGAGAAAGCTTGCGGCAGAGCTGCCTGATCACGACGTGATATCGCGTTTGCGTTCGGTATCACCTCCGGGTGGCTTTGTTAAAACTCGGTGATCGGTAGACGTTGGCGTTTGAACAGATAGTCGCGGTACTTGGCCATGGCTGCGTGAGCTGCGGACTCCGCCTCATGTGCGCTTCCTATGTCGTGAAACAAGCCGTCGCGCAACAAGGCGGTGTTTGCTTGCTCGATGCGAGTTAGCAAGTAGACCAGTCCACCCTGAAGCTCGAGGTTTCTGATTTCGGGAGTTGTGAGCGAGTCTGGAAGTGCATTTGAATGTAACGTGACGCGCCAGTCCTTTGTGGAAAACAGATAGTGCTTGGCGAAATTGACGGATGCCGCTGCCACTTCGCTCTCGACAATCTCGACTTTGACCGGCGGGATTGCGTGTTTTGCCAACTCCTGGTTGATGAACGCAATGATCTTCCCGGCGCGGTGGCGTGGGTTTGTAGGCCATGACCCCACACTTGCCGTGAGCACCCCTCGTAGTTCTTGCGCCCCCAAGGACGCCAACGATTTGGCCAACGGGTCGATCGCCGGGCTATCTGACGCGGCGCCGCCGAAGTTGGGAATGCCTGCCATGTCGTCGGCCTCGGCCCCCTTCGACGCCGAAGGGGAAAGACCGCCAGCCGTGCTCCGTCCTATTGACCTGAACTGAAGGCTTGTCGCACCGGTTCCCAGGACGACTGCCGCGGCCAATTTTTGCGCGTGGGAGATGTCTTCAGGGGTCTTAGCGTTCCACGCCGCCCAGAACCATTCGTCGAAGCTCACCGCGACGAAGGTTTGTGAGGTCCCGATGCCCAATGCAAGTGCGTACTTGGACTGCAGCCACGCCGCGAAACGAGCGCTTCGAGTTGCTACCGCGACACCCCCGACAAATATCGTTCCGCCAATGATGGCAATCGAGTTCTCGCGCAAGAACTCGGGTGCACCCTTCCAAAACGCCATGCTGGCGAAAACGTTCTTAACCCCGCGCAGAATGCGCTGCGGTGTTTGCTCCGATTCCATGTACGGCAATGAATTGGAGATCAGCCGTGGAGTGGCAACCGGTTCGGGCCAGGTCGACGGCCTCGAGTGGCGCAGGTCTCCGGCGAGCTGCGCAAGGAGGTTGGGCTGCGGAATGGCTCTCGCAACGGCGCCTGAATCGGGCGAGCCATCGCTTCGCTCCGCGTGTTGAAGCGCAACCTCAAGAAGGTGTGTTTGCCCCACAACCATGAGCTAACCCGGTCGGGGTCTGGCTTCCCCGCAGAGCCATCCTACGCCGGTTGCTGACGCGAGCGGCGTGCACTGTCGCAGATTGTGCTAGTACCAATGCCGATCATGTAAGTGTAGACTGTTGATTCAAACGAGTTCTGTCCCATGACCCAAACCGCGTTTGACGTTGTCCTTGACCCTACCGTTGAGGTTGACGGCGCCGTAGTCGTCGACTCCACCCTCGACGACTTTGACCTCATCGCTTTCGAGCCTCGTCAAGGTCATCGGTGGAGTCATCGTCTACGTCGCCGTCAAGTGCAACGGTGGAGTCAAGGATCAGGTCAAGGTCAACGAAACGACAACTATTGACATTTTTCCTTAACTTACTGGCGTTCGGCCTAGCTCGCCTTGAACGCCGTCGGATCGATGCCATGGCGCTGCAACAGCCGCCGGAAGTTGGTGCGGTCCAGGCCGGAGAGACGTGCCGCTTCTGAAACCGAGCCCTTCGACTTCTCCATGGCGCGCGTGAGGTAGCGCTTCTCGAATGCTGCACTGTTGCGGCGCTTGGCTTCGGTTAGCGGTACGAACTCGTTGTCGTCGGCAATCGGCGCGGCCTGTGGATCGGTGCGGCCTCGGCCCGAGATCGCCGCCGGTAACGCCTCTGGAGTAATCACCTCGCCGCGGTGCAACGCGAGAGCGTGGAGGACGGCATTTTCGAGCTCCCGGACATTCCCGGGCCAATCGTATTCGCTCATTGCTTCGAGCGTTTCAGGCGCCAGCGTGGGAGGGTCGTTCGGCGCGTGTTTCCGCAAGAAATGTGCGGCTAGATGGGGAACGTCGTCGATCCGGTCGCGCAACGCGGGTACGCGCAGCACCACGACATTCAGGCGATAGTACAAATCTTGGCGAAACCGCTGCTGCTCGACCGCGGTCGACAGCTCGACGTTGCTGGCGGCTACTACGCGGACGTCGATTTTGCGCACTCCGGTACTGCCCACGGGACGAACTTCGCCTTCTTGGAGCACTCGCAACAACCGCGCTTGGACGCCCAGTGGCATATCGCCAATTTCGTCGAGAAATAGCGTGCCGCCGTTGGCTTCGATGAACACTCCTGCGCGATCGGTCGTAGCGCCGGTAAACGCGCCCTTGGTGTGGCCAAACAGCTCGCTATCGATCAGCGACTCGGGTATTGCACCGCAATTGAGCGCGACAAACCGGCTGTGTCGGCGCGCCCCGCGCTCGTGGACCGCGCGTGCGACGAGCTCTTTGCCAGTGCCGCTTTCGCCCTGAATGAGGATCGACACGTCCTGCTGGCCGAGGCGGTCGAGGGCTGATTTGAGTTTGCGCATCGCCGCTGATGTGCCGATCAGAATCTCGTCGGACTTATCGAGCAGCGTTTTGACCCCTGCGAGCTCGCGGCGCAGCTTGGAGTGGCGGGCCGCCGATTGCACGACCGCCGATAATTGATGCGGTTCGAACGGCTTTGTGACGTAATAGAATGCGCCGAATCGCATACACGCGGTTGCGGTTGCGGCAGTTCGATCGCCTGTAAGCATGACCACGGACGAAGCCGAGCCAACGGCGCGAAAGTGCTTGAGCACTTCGATTCCGCTGATCCCGGGAAGGCCCACGTCGAGAATGACCACGTCCCAATCGGCCAAATCCGCGTCGAGGCGCGCCATCACACTGCGCGGTTCGCGAGCGAGCTCAACTTCGTGTCCGTCGAGGCCGAGCTTGCGCGCAATCGCGCGGGCCACATCTTCATCGTCTTCGACGACCATCACCTTGAATGGTGTCGTTTCGTCCGCCATGCGCCTACAAAGGCTCGCACGCGGCGCCGACAAAATCTACTTAACGCGTTGCTCCAACGTCAGGGCGTAAATGACCATACGGCGCGGTCCAGGGGGACCGCTGCGAAAAACAGCCACTCCAGCAACGTGCGACAGGTCCAAGCGCCGACCGCGGGGCGCCTGGGCGATATCGTCGGTCGAGACCCGGATGGTCCGGCGCTCGTTGGCGGCTAGGTCGAATTCCCGGTTGAAGCGATCCGAATAACTCGAGTGGTGTTGTCGGTCGTGAACGCGCAACGTTATTTCCATCGCCGAGTCGTTTGGATTCTCGATGTCGAGAACCAGCGAACCGATTCGGCTCCAATCCGGCTCAGGCTCAAACCACGACACTCCTGGATAGCGCTCGGCGACAAAATCGACCTCTAGAGATCCGGGCCTAAATATGCGTCGCGCTCCCACACCTACGGTCCAGAATGAATCGCGATCGGTCGAAAAGTCGGCGAGCCGGGGGAACAGTTGAGCGCGATATGCGTACGCGCGCGCGACTCGTACGATGGGCAGCGCGATCGGAATGAGCGAGCTCACGCTGAGCAGGATCAATCCGGCACGCACCAGCCGGCGAATGCCCAGGCGCCGATCTACAGCAGCGCGCAGCGCAAGGGCTCCGCCGATTCCCAAGCCGTCGTGCCAGAGGTCGGTCCACGAAGCATCTCGTCCCACGGGAATCTGGATGAGCTCTGTAACCCCGCCGAGGATTGCAGCCACAATGGCCGCTCGGATGTAGGCATGCACGGGCGCGGCCACATCTCGTGCGCGAAACTCCGCAAACAAGGCGAAGGTTAGCAGCGCGAATAGCGGCACGTGTCCCGAGTCTTCAGCGACCGCCCACCATGCGGTGTTGGGGACGGGCCAACCAACAAACAGGAGTGCGCCTACCAGTGCAAGCACGAGTAGGAGCAAGATTCTGGGCGAGGTCACGGCCGGAACGGCTGTTCGTCCTTGCCCTTGATCGGGGTCGCGAGGCGACGAGCAACCGCGTCCTGCTCGTCCTTGGTGAGGCGTCGAACGTACACGCCGGCTGCATCGATGCTGCGCGCGCCGAAGAAGCCTTCTGACACGGCGTATTCGACCTCGATGATCATGTATGGATCGTCGCCGATCCACATCAGTTCGTGCTTGCGCGGAATTCCGACCCAGGAGCTGAGGGTGAACTTTTCGCGCGTCCCGTCGTCGTTGAGGACGACCATCGTGATGCGCTCGGTTGCGGTCATGAAGCTTGAGTCCCCAACCCTAGCACGTCGAGCATGGAATAACGGCCCGGTGGTTTGCCGACGACCCACTCCGCCGCGCGCAACGCGCCGACCGCAAAGATCGACCGCGACGTTGCACGGTGAGCGATTTCGATGCGCTCGCCGTCGCCGAAGAAGTAGGCCACGTGTTCGCCAACCACATCGCCTCCGCGAACGGCTGACACACCGATTTCACCACTGGGCCGAGGGCCGATGTCTCCGTCCCGGCTGTGGCGCTTAACCGCATCGTAGTCGACCTGGCGCCCAGCTGCGATGGCGTGGGCGATAGCGAGTGCAGTGCCAGAGGGCGCATCGCGTTTTTTGCCGTGGTGCGTCTCCACCACTTCGGCATCCCACTGTGCGAGTGCTCGCGCCGTCTGGGCCGCGAGGCCAAGCAAAAGGTTGACGCCGAGGGAAAAATTGGCTGCGACAACGACCGGAGCGACGCGAGTTAGCTCAGCGATCACAGCTTCGTCTGCGGCAGACAATCCCGTTGTGCCAATGACTGCTGCTTTTTTTGAGCGAGTTGCCGCTTGTGCCGCGATGCGAGTCGCCGCTGGGGCAGAGAAGTCGATGTACACGTCGCACGCGGCAACTCCAGCCGAAACGTCGTCGCCGCGGTCAACCGACGCAACGACGACAAGCTCGGTCCGCGCCTGCGCAGCGTCGATGACGGCTCGGCCCATTCTGCCTGCGGAGCCCAGTACGAGCAGCCGGGGGTGGCCCTGGGGATTTACGTGTTGACGGTCCATCCGCGCGCGTTGCTCCTTTACAAAAGGCCTTGGGCGCGCATTTCGGCGCGAATCTCTTCGACTAGCTTCGGCGTTGCGCCGACGAGCGGCAGCCGCACATCCGTGGAGCACCTCGATAGCAACGACAGTGCTGCCTTGGTCGGCGCCGGACTCGGTTCAGCGAACAGCAATTGGTTTAGCACCCGGAGCTTGTGGTGTAGTTTGGCGGCTTGGTCCCACGCGCCAGCCCTGGCGTGGTCCCACATATCAGCCATCTCGCGAGGTGCGAGGTTCGAAACCACCGATATCACTCCGCGTCCACCCACGACATAGAGCGGTAACGCCGTGCCATCATCGCCCGATAGCACGGCCATGCGATGACCGACCTTGGCAACCAGCTCGGTACCGCGAACCAGATTGCCAGTTGCATCTTTGATCGCGACGATATTCTCGAACGCGCACAGACGCACCACAGTATCCGCGAGCAAGTCGCAGCCGGTGCGAGTTGGCACGTTGTACAACACGATCGGCAACTTGGTCGCGCGCGCGATAGCGGCGAAGTGCTGGTACAGCCCTTCCTGGCTCGGTCGGTTGTAGTACGGCGTGACGTGCAGCAAGCCATCCGCACCTGCATCCTCCGACGCCTTGGTGAGCTCAAGTGCCTCGCTGGTCGCGTTGCCGCCTGCGCCGGCGATGACAGGCACGCGGCCTCGGCATGCCTTGACCGTTGCAGCGATCACGGCAACGTGCTCCTCGACGTCGAGCGTTGCCGACTCTCCCGTCGTGCCGACGGACACGATGCCGTCGACGCCGCACTCGATTTGCCAGTCGACGAGCTTTGCTAACGCATCGAAATCCACCCGACCGGCTTTGAACGGCGTAACGAGGGCAGTGAGGCAGCCTTCGACCACGACTTTCATACCGCCCTCATACATCCAACCCGGCACGCCGCCAAGCCATTCTCGGCCCGCAAATACAGGGGGTTGGTCGTAACGAGCGACTCGCCCTAGTACCTCATGTCAGTGGTTTTGATCGGTTCGGGCCGCCGATCCATCGCCGATCGCATCGTTATGCTCCGTCGCGTTACCGCCAGTAGCGCTTACTCCGCAAGCCTCGCGCTCGGCGCGCCTCGGCGACCGGAACCTGCCAAAACCACTGACATGAGGTACTAGTTTTCGTGGTCGGGATCGGGCGGCAGGTTGATCATTTCCTCAGGAAATCTGCTCGCGATAAATACGAGGATATCGCGGATCGATAGCAACCCGAGAACGGCGCCGCGCTCATCGACGATCGGCATGTGGCGCCGCCTGCCCGCTAGCAGCCGCCGAAGCGCTTCGGCGAGCGAATCGTCTGATCGAATGACCGTTGGGTATGGCGTCATGACATCGCGCACGATCATGTGCGGCCATAGCGCGTCGCTGTGGTCGATGCGGCTCAACAAATCCCGCTCGGTAAACATCCCCACGAGTTTGCCGTGCTCCTCAACCACCACTGCGCCACGCCCGGTCGCTTTCATTTCGTCCACGACCTTGAACATCGGATCGCCTACGTCGACGCGTCCGTGCGGACGCGGTGGGAGTTGCGATACCTGAGCGATGGCGAGCGCCGACATTCCGCCGCTGGAGTGGGCTTCCAACATCACGATCCACCTCCGAGGTCGACCATGCTGTACACATCGGAGATGTCGTCGGTAAGGGGGGTGGTGCGCGGCGTGGCATCGATTTCATCGAATACCTCGCCAAGATGACGCATCACGTCCCACACCGTGAGCACGCCCATCAGTCGACCGGCGTCGTCGATGATCGGCACATTGCGAAATCCTTCCACCGCCATCCAGTTGATGGCAAACGCGAGGCCATCGCGCGGACGCAGCGATCGGGGATTTGCGGTCATCACGTCCTCGAGCGTGACCTGCTGCGGGTCGCGGCGAACCGCAGCAACCCGATTGAGGAAGTCGCGGCTGGTAAAGATGCCGACGAGCTCAGCGCCCACCAAGGGGACTTCCTTCGGGCCGCCCTTGACTACGAGAACGCAGTCGTGTGACTCGCGGCTCATGACATCGAACGCCTGTGAGACCCGAGCGCTCTGCGCCAGACGCGGCACCTGCCGCGTCCAGCCAATTTCCGAAATGGTCTTTTGCAATCGACGCATAGGCACCTCCCTTAGGGCCCGCTCATGAATAATTTGTTCGCTCTCGCGGCCGATCCATCCCGTCTGGCTTCGTTGCCGACTCCGGTCCTCGGGTCACATCCATCGAGGATGCTCCCTCCGGTCCTCGCCGTCGCCTCGCCAGCCGGGCGGCTCGACCACGATCATCGATCAACTTGTTCATGAGCGGGCCCTAGCCCAACGATACCTCGAGACAACGGGTTTGGCACAAGACAAATCGACGCGGATCGCAAAGACGAGCTACGTTCGGGATGCGAGTAATGCCACACCGCCCTGCCTGGGGAGTTCGACGGTTATCACTGCGCCGCCACCACGCGCGCTAGAAACTGTAATGCGTCCCCCATGATCGCTGACGATGCGATGAACGATCGCCAGGCCCAAGCCGGTTCCTCCTGTCGTCGTCTTGGTTGTGAAATATGGCGTAAAGACGCGGTCTTTTAACTCTGGAGGAACACCTGGACCGTTATCTTCCACTGTGAGTGTAATTCGATCGGGCGTTGCGCCGCACTGCGTCGTGACGACGATGCGCCCATCTTCGCGTGCACCTACAGCGTCGCGAGCGTTTTCAACCAGGTTGTGCAAGACCTGGCTCAGTTGGTTCTTGTCGGCGTCGACTTTGGGAAGTCGGGGGTCGAGCACAGGGTCGACGGCTGGTGCAGCGCTCTTGTACATCGCAACGACATTCGTCACGACATCGTTCAGATCCATCCGGGCAAAAACGGGTTTCGGCATGCGCGCGAACTCTGCGAACTCGGCAACGATGCGGCGGAGGCGTTCGGCCTCTTCGAGTACCGTGGTGGTGGATTCCTCGAGGATTTCGGCGAACGTCGGGTGTTGTTTGCGCCAGCTCTTGCGCAGCGTATCCATCGCCATTTGAATTGGAGTTAGGGGATTCTTGATCTCATGTGCGAGACGTCGCGCGATGTCTTGCCATGCTGCGATGCGCTCCGCGATCACCAACCGCTGCTTAGCGATTTGCAGATCTTCCATCATCAAGTTGAAGGCTTTTGCCGTTTGTTCGATTTCATCACCGCCACCGACCTCGACCCGGTAGTCGAGGTCGCCGTGAGCGGCCGCAGTTGCGGCTTCGACGAGTTTTTCCAGATCTCGGGATAGGCGCTTCGCGGTCCACCGGCCGAGAATGACTACACACAAGAGCGCGCCGCATGCGATCGCGATGGCTAGCAACGCCGGGCTCGTGCCGAGACTGGGCCCAACGGCTGCAATTGCGGTCGGAACGATTGCAGTGAGAGTGAGCGCAACCGCAAGGCGCGTGCGCAATTTCACGTCAGGCCCTGTC
This sequence comes from uncultured Kofleriaceae bacterium, assembly GCA_964419605.1. Taxonomy (GTDB): domain Bacteria; phylum Myxococcota_A; class Polyangia; order Haliangiales; family Haliangiaceae; genus JABFXX01. The sequence continues at coordinate 23,329 of CAYQQM010000064.1, forward strand.
CATAAACCGGTCTTATTCCCCGTACGAGCCGGTTACCGAGCTGCCCTCAGTGACGTCGCCTGGCTTGGGCGCGACCTCGGTCGGCTCGGTGCCGCTGACGAACACCTCGCGGAGGGTGGTATTTTCGGGCGCGCCTTCAGGCGCGAGCAACCCGGTTTGGCGATCGATAACCGCCTCGACCACATTGTCGGGTCGGCTAAACGGTTTGTCTGGAAGTTTCATCGTTTTTGCGATGTCGGCGAATACCGGTGCAGCTACGCGCGAGCCCTGTTCGCCGGGCATAGGCCGGTTATCGTCGTACCCAATCCATACGCCGATGACCACATCGGGGGTGAAGCCGATGAACCACGTATCGCGCGCCTCGTTCGAGGTTCCCGTCTTCCCGGCAATTGGCACCTTCAGTCGGGCGCCCACCGACGCTGCGGTTCCCTCCATGACCACGGACCGCATGGTGTCAGCAAGCACGTACGCGACTTCGGGCGGAATCACTTGTTCACGGCGCGCCGGAGCTTGGAGCACGCGATCGATGGTATCGATAAACTTGGGGTCAGCGTATTCGCCACCCGCTGCGATGGTTGCGTACGCATTGACGAGCTCGATGGGGGTCACTTCGCCAGAACCCAATGCGAGCGACATCTCGGTCGGCAGAGCACTCTTGACGCCCAGCTTGTTGGCCATGGCTGCAACCACAGTCGGCGTTAGATCGAACGTAAGGCGAATCGATACGGTATTGATCGATTTCGCTAGCGCGCTGCGCAGCCGCACCGGGCCGATATATTCTCCAGTTTCAAAATTCTTGGGGCGCCAAAGGTCGAAGACCTCGGGTGCGTCGTTGACGATCGACGCGGGAGTGGCGCAGACCTGGGGTAGAGACGGATCATTTGCATGACACAGTTCGGCGGCGGCGCGTTCAAAGGCCGCGGCGTACACGATAGGCTTAAAGCTCGAGCCGGGTTGACGCTTGGCCATGGTCGCGCGATTGAAGCCAGCGGCTCTCGACGCGTAGCCGCCGACGAGAGCTCGCACGCTGCGGGTCTTGGCGTCGATGACTACGACCGCTCCCTCAGGGCCTGGCGCAAACTCAACGCGGCGCGGTACGGCCAGGGCGGAGCCAGCTCCACCGGGCCGGGAAAAGACTTCATCGCCGCTGGTCGTCGTTGGGCCATCGGTGGCAATGACGACTTCGACGATGTCGCCGACCTTAAACCGCTCGCTCGGCTTTTTCGTCTTTCCGTTGTCGTCCGGTGGATTCAGTCGTGCGTCCTCTTCGGTGCCGAGCTGAATCGCTGCGGGATATTTGCCCAGGTCGACGTTGAGAAGCTTGTCGAGGTCGCGGACTTCGGTCACAACCGCTTCGTAGACCCGCTTGGGTTTCGGCGGTTCTCCACCCAAACGCTTGGCGAGAACCGCCAGCTCGGATGCCACGCGGTCTGGCTTTACGGTTCGGGCTGGGCGGCCAACGTGCTGGCGCTTGTCGACGGCGCGCAGCCCCGCCTGAAGCGCGCGCTGCGCTACATTTTGCAGCTGGGGATCGAGTGTTGTGCGGATCACGTGTCCCTTGCGTTCCAGCACGGTTACGCCTTCTAACGCGACGAGTTGCTTTCGAACGACGTCGATCCACTCCGGTGCGACCCCGAGCTCAGGAAACGGATTGTCGACCACCTGAATCTTGGCGGCCTTCCACTGCTCGGCCTCGTTGGCAGGGAGCTTGCCCATTTCGACCAGGTTGTTGATCACGTACTTTTGTCGGTCTTTGGCGTAGCCAACGGTCGGATTGGCCGAAGCGCCGGTTCGCAGCGAAACCAGCGCATTGCCCAGTTTTTCGGGCTCCTTTGGAAGCGATGCGAGCACGGTCGCTTCGCCGATGGTGAGTTCCGGTACGTCCTTGCCAAAATAGTATCGCGCCGCTTCAACGATTCCGTATCGGCCTCGGCCGAAGTAGATCTCATTGAGATACAGCGTCATGATTTCTTTTTTGGTTAGCGCCCTTTCCAGTCGCCGGGCCAAGATGATCTCCTGAACTTTGCGCCGAAACGACTTTTCAGGGCTCAGCAATAGATTTTTGACGACCTGCTGCGTGATCGTGGAGGCTCCCTGCGCAGCGGAACCCGACCGCACGTTAACGAGGAGAGCGCGCACCATACCGAGGTAGTCGATGCCGCTATGGGTCCAGAACTTGTTGTCTTCCGCTGCAACAAACGCGTCGATGACGATGGGGGGGATTTTTTCCAGCGAGATGACAGAGCGACGCTCGGAAAATAGCTCGCCGATCCTGTGGCCATTGGCGTCGAGGATAGTTGTGACTTGTTTGGGATGATAGTCGGAAAGCTTCTCGATGTTGGGCAGTTTTGGATCGCGGCCATAGGTCCAAAATACGACCGAGATCGTCGCGATGCCGAATCCAATACCGATGATCGCGATCAGCGCAGCCCACTTGAGGATCGGCATCCAAGCTGTTCGGCGCCCTTTCATGGCCATGGAACGGAGCCATCGCAAGCCGCGCCGCTTGCGCGACCTTGATCCCCTAGCGCGACTGCCCTTCATGCTCCTCAACGTAGCACTATAGCGCAGCGGCGCGCCCTCCGCCGAGCGTACGCTCGATCACGCCAACGACGCCGCGGATTCGCAGAGCGAACCACCGCGCGCGCAGCATGTCCCGGCGAGCCGCGTCAAGGTCTCCCGTGACTCCGAGGTGTTGACGTCGACGGGCAGCAATGCGGTTCATCGCTACGCCCACGGACACCGACAGATTGTAGCTTTCCGTGAAGCCGTACATCGGAACACTCAGGTTGCCGTCACAGCTGGCGATAGCAGCGGCAGACAGGCCCTGGTGCTCGTTGCCAAACATCACCGCAATGGGGGTCGTAACGTCGACCAGGTCGATCGATAGCCCCGGCCGCGCCGGGGTGCGCAGCACTCCCGAAGAGGGAGTGCGGAGGTCGATCGATAGCGCTGCGTTGGGAGCTGTCGCGAATACGCGAAAGCCGCGAACGCGCAGTGCCTGGATCGCGTCCTCCGCTCGAGGCCAGCGCACCAAATCGATCCAGCGATGCGCGCCCTTTGTAACTCCTCCGGCCGCAGAAAATCGATTGCCGGCCTCAATCACGTGGAGCTCCTGCAGGCCGAGTGCCTCAGTAGTTCGGATCGTTGCCGCGGCATTGAGCGGGTCGTAGGTGTCTTCGACGCACGTAATCACCGAAGCTAGGCGATTGTCGAGCGCGGCATCGATGCGCTGAATGCGTTGTGGCGTCAACATCGGCGCAAGAGCCGCGCAGATCGCCGCAGGTCCATGGTGGAGGATGATCCGATCAATGGCGTCGGGCACGTCGACGACCTTATAGCGCAGGTCAATCGCTATAGGAGTCGGTGCGCGTCCGCGGTACGCCATCAGAGACTTTGGGGCGTTTCGCGCTAGTTCGCTTGACCAAGCGCAACGTTAACACTCCCGTGATCAGCGCGATGACAGCGCCGAGCCCGAGAAGTCGATAGCGGTATGCACCGCCGGATGCTGGGCGGTTCGACGTCCAGAATCCCGATGGTTTCTCCACCAGAATTTCGTGCGTGCGAGGCGGTTCTGCCTGGGAGGCAGCCGGAGCGAGTCCGAGAGCGAGCGCGATCACGGCACCGCGCACCGTAGGCAGTCGTTCGAGTCGCAAAGAACGCGACACTCGCCATCCGGTTGCTCCCCGATGGGACGTTCCGTTGCGCATGCCATGTCTTAGCACGTTGGCGAATCGTTCGCGATTCGAGCATTGCATGTCCGGTTCTTCGTCGCGGCGTGGTAGGAAACCCCTGTGAAGGACCGCGTGTTTCGCGACCCGGTGCATGGGCTCGTAGAGCTCGGAGGGGAGGACCGACCGATCGCTGAACTCATCGATACGCGTGCGGTTCAGCGGCTGCGCCGAATCAAGCAAATGGGGTTTGCATGGTTGGTTTACCCAGGGGCTGAGCACTCGCGGTTTGGCCATGCGCTTGGCGCCTTCCATATTGCGCAAAGGGTAACTCGGAGGCTCGATTTAGATCCGCGCGTCGCGCTGCACGTAAAGGTGGCCGCACTCCTCCACGACATTGGCCATGGGCCGTTTTCCCACGCGTGGGAACACGTATTCACTGGCAACGATCATGAACGGTGGGGAGCCCGGATAGCCGCCGAAGATCCAGAGCTCGCTCAAACACTTGAACATCTCGAACCAGGGTTGCCCAAAACGCTACAGGCGTTCTGGAGCAAGGACTACAAACCGCACTTAGCTCGCAAGCTGGTGTCGTCACAGCTGGATGTCGACCGTCTCGATTATCTGCTGCGCGACGGTCACTACTCGGGCGCGGGGTACGCAACGTACGATCTGGATTGGATCATTCATGCGATAAAAATCGCGTCGATTCGCGGCGGAGCAGATCCGTTGGATCTCGTGGTCGACTACCGCCGCGGTATGTACGCGGTCGAACAGTATCTGTTCGCGCGCTCCTACATGTATGCGCAGGTCTATCATCACAAGACCGTTCGTTCGGCGGAGTGGATGTTCATCAAGACGATGGAACGATTTGCGGAGCTCGCTCGCCACGGCGCCGAACCGCCGGGGCTTGCGATCGGCGGCCAGATGGCCTGTGGGGCGGAGGTGAGCGTCGCCCAGTATCTTCAGCTGCACGATGCGTCCCTGATAGCTGCGCTCGATCGCTGGGCCGGTTTGGATGGCGAACCTGCACAGGATCCGGTGCTCCGCGATCTGGCCACGCGGCTTTTACGACGACAGCTTTTTAAGACCTTTGATCTTGGAGATGATCGGCCTTTGGCCGAGCACTTGTGGCCGGCAGTTCTGGACATTGCGACCAAGCGCTTCGGTGCGGCGGCTACCAGCTATCTCCACTTGGACACGGCGCGACATGCAGCATACCTCGCTACCGACGACGAGGAGCTGCACGTCATCGGTCATCCCAAATACGGTGCGGTTACTCTGTCGCGCTTGCTCGAAGACATGCCGCTCGGCCAGCCCACCGCAACGATTCGGCTCGTGTGTGCTCCTGAGCTAGTCGACGAGTTGCGCCCGATTGTTGAGCAGGCACTGGCCCGCCACCGCGGCCGCCGATAGACCGCGCGCCGTCATTTGCGGTGAGGCGTCGTTGGCGTCGTCGCTGCGGTGCTCACGTACAGGAAGTACGCTGCG
>CAYQQM010000065.1:0-28443 GCA_964419605.1 uncultured Kofleriaceae bacterium
GGTTGGTATCCTCTGGGGTTCCAAATCCAGCAAACATGCGCATCGTCCACGGCTTGCCGCGGTACATCGAGCGGTGCGGGCCACGCGTGAAGGGATAGTCGCCCGGATCGCCCAGCTTGTCGGTGTAGTTCCAGTTGCGCAGGTGTTCGGGGCTGTAAAACGGGTCGAGTGGAATCCCGCTGATCGTGCGCGCCTGCGAGGCTGCCGAATCCGGTGGCTGCGGTACAGCAGGGTCAGTCGTCTTCACCGGTCCCATGGCGATGGCATACCACGCAAGCGGCGTGTACACGCGATTCAGGCTGTAGTCGCAATCTTGGATCTCGATGGGCTGGAACCTCGGCTGCGACAGATCGAGTTGCCGAAGGCTCGAGATCTGGCCGCTCGGTGGTAGCATGGGCTGATGTCCGATCGACCGCGCGACCCGCCGTGGATCTTTCGAACCTACGCAGGCCATTCCAGTGCACGAGCCTCGAACGAGCTGTACCGGCAAAACCTCGCGGCTGGACAAACCGGGTTATCGATCGCATTCGACCTTCCGACTCAATGCGGATACGACCCCGATCATCCGCTCGCGCGTCTAGAGGTTGGCAAGGTCGGTGTGCCGATCGCATCGCTGGACGATATGCACGTCCTGTTCGACGGGATTCCCATCGAGCGCATGAACACGTCCATGACCATCAACGCCACTGCGATGTGGCTTCTCGCGCTGTACGTCGCGCTGGCGCGCGAGCGCGGCCTCGCCGAATCGGGGCTCCGCGGCACGACGCAGAACGACATTGTGAAAGAGTACCTCGCGCGCGGCACCTATATTTTTCCGCCCGGGCCGTCTCTCGATCTCATTGCGGAGATGTACGAATTCTGCGTTCCTCATTTGCCGCTGTGGAATCCATCGAATGTGTGCAGCTACCATCTGCAAGAGGCGGGTGCGACGCCGGTGCAAGAATTGGCCTTTGCACTGGCCGACGCAATGGGAGTGCTCGATCGCATAGCCGCTCGAGGGCAGCTCCGCGCCTCCGCGTTTGCGCAGTGTGTGGGCCGCATGAGTTTCTTCGTGAATGCTGGAATGCGATTTGTCGAGGAAATGTGCAAGATGCGCGCATTCGCCGTCCTGTGGGACGAGCTCGCTCGCGAGCGCTATGGCGTCAAAGATCCCGCCTTGCGTCAGCTGCGGTACGGCGTTCAAGTGAACTCGCTCGGCCTGACCGAACAACAGCCGGAGAACAACGCCTGGAGAATACTGATCGAGATGCTGGGCGTTACCCTGTCGCGCGATGCGCGCGCGCGCGCCGTGCAGCTGCCAACGTGGAACGAGGCACTTTCGCTGCCACGGCCGTGGGATCAGCAGTGGTCGCTGCGGCTGCAGCAGATACTCGCGTACGAGACCGACCTACTGGAATACGACGACTTGTTTACGGGCAATCCGGTGGTCGAGCGCAAGGTCGTGGAGTTGTGCGAAGGCGCGCGCGCGGAGCTGGCTGCGATCGACCAGATGGGAGGTATCATCGCCGCGATCGAAAAGGGCTACTGCAAACGCGCCCTGGTCGCTGCGATGGCCAGCCGCATGGCGCGGATCGAGCGGGGAGAGCAGGTGGTGGTCGGCGTGAACCAGTGGACCGAGGCGCTGCCATCGCCGCTTCTCGGCGGCGTCGATGGAGGGGTGTTTCAGGGCGGAGATCCGAATGCGGCGGCGCAAGCGCTTGCCTCGCTTGCGTCTACGCGGCAGCGCCGGGATGGGACCCGGGCGCAGGCAGCTCTGGAAGCTCTTGATGCGCGTGCGCGCGGGGGACAGCCGCTGATGGAGGCTTCGATCGAATGCGCGTTGGCCCGGGTGACGACTGGCGAATGGGCCGGTGTGCTGCGAGGCGTGTGGGGCGAATACCGAGTCGACGCTGGGCTTGGCGGAGCGGTGCTAGGGGTCGCGAATACCACATGGCAACACGTGCGCGATCGGGTCGATGCGTACGTTGCGACCCGCGGTCATCGACCGCGCTTGCTCGTGGGCAAGCCCGGACTCGACGGACACTCGAACGGGGCCGAGGTCATCTCGGTGGCGGCTCGCGACGCCGGGTTCGAAGTGATCTACGCCGGGATCCGGCTGGAACCTGCAGCGATCGCCGCGATGGCGGTTCAGGAGTCTGCGGACCTTGTTGGTTTGTCCGTGCTGTCGGGCTCACATGTGGAGCTTGCGCAGGCCGTGGTGGCGGAGCTACGGGCGCGCGGAGCCGACATTCCGGTCGTGATTGGGGGCACGATTCCGGCTCGCGATCGAACGGCGCTCGAGGCGCTTGGAATTCGACGCGTTTTCACCCCGACCGACTTTCAACTGGCAAACGTGGTCGGCGAACTCCTCGATCTCGCGATCGCCGGCTGACTCGAAAAGCGGGTGCTCCGGAGAAGCAGGCGCACGCCCGGAGCGAATGATTCGGCGAAGTGGCGCTGGGCTATTCGCAGGCGCAGGTTACGGGAGAGGGCGGGCAGGTCTCGTCTGCCCTCCGAAACGGCGTTTGGTTGCAAACATCGATATCCTCAAACGTATTCGTGCTGCAGAAGTCAAGCCCGTTGGTGCTGTGGAAGTCGGGCAGGATCGCGTTGGATCCGGAGCGCCGAATCGTTGAGTTCCGCAGGAAGTCGGTTCGGAGCGCCACTTTTTTGTTATTCAAAAAGAAGCGAATGGCGCCTGAGCCGACGTCGGCGGGTGGTGCCGCGGAGAGCCCGCCGATGCACTCGCTTCCGGTGGAGGCGTCGTTGGCCCCGGTGTCCTCAACAATTGCATACTGAAAATGGCTGCGCGAGTCGACGGTTCCAAAGAAGTTGATTCCGGCCCAATCGTTCTTTCGGCCGACTCCCCGGAACACGACTGGCTTGTCCGCGGTGCCTTCAACGGCGAGGGCACCGTTCGCGATCGTATCTGTCGTCGAGTCGCCGATCACGACCCGCGATACGTTGCCGGTTGCGGCGCCTTGCATTTGAACGGTGACACCCGCTTCCAGCGTGAGAAGCGCGGTGCCGCCGCGATTGCGAATTCTCAGTTCGCCATACATGATCGCGATCGGAATTCCTCGATCGCGCCACACCGTATCTCGGTCGATGATTTGGGCCTGCTGGTCCAGCTGGAACCAATTCAGGGCATTGCCCGTGTACGAACCTTCGGGAATCGTGGCGATGGCTTTGGCACCGATCAACATCGCGCTTTTCTTGCTACCGGTGATGGTTAGCGCTCGCGAGGTCTCGTCGAAACCGGTATTTCCCTGAAGGTCGAGTCCGTGCGTTGCCGAGTTTTCGACGCGCACATTGTCGACATGCAAGTTGAGGGCAGGTGCTTCACCGTCCGCTTGTGGGCGCTCGAAGTTGAGTACGCCGTCCCAGTTGGCATCTGGATTGCCACCATTGCGCAATATTACGTTTGTGAACTCCATCTTGCGGCCGTACACCGTTGAAATCGCGCCCCACGGTTTGCCGGCTTCTAGTTGGTCGAAAACAACGGTACCTCCGCCCATGGCTCCAACGCGCAGGCTACCGGTTTCGCGCAGCGACATCGAAACGTTGGGGCCCATGCGGACCTGCGCGCAAGGCTCGATGACCAGTGTGCCGAAGATGTTTCTACCAAAATCCACTACGTGGACACCTTCATCTGCACGCCATGTTTCCGTAGCGGCTTTCGCGAGGTCGCCGCTGTGCAATACCCGATTTTGCGGGATGGCCGGGCAGCTCGGCATGGGGGCGGCATCGGAGGCGGAATCGGTCGCGGCATCCCGTGACGTTGTCGGTGAGGATCCGCAGCCGAAGCAGATCAAGGTAGCGAAGGCCGAAATATAGATCGTTGTTTTCATGGGGCGGCTCGAAGGCAAAGGGGTGGTCGGCGTTTCGTTCGCGGACAGACGCGGTCCGAGCGACGTTGTTGCACGAAATTGCAACGGTCGGTGAAACCTACGGCCTCTGGTGTACGCTGCATCGCCGTGGTTCGCGGCGCGGTATTGCGCATACCTACAGGTGCAGGCAGGGTGCGGCGGTCGCAATAAAAACCGCGGAACCTGGTGCATATGCTCGCGGGCCCTTACTAAAGTAAAGACGATTCCCGCGAAATATTTAGGTTTCTGCGGCGTGAAAACATCGGTATAACTGCAGGCCACGCATGCCGCCCGAACGGACCTTGCTTGCCAACCACGTTGTCACGAGTAACGACGCCCCTGCGCTAAACGCTGAACAGAGGCAAGTCGGGGTTGACAATTCGGCTCCCATTCGGCCGGACCGGAGATTGCTGGTTGAAATGCATCCGAATGCCGGCGCATTTCAAAAGACAGAGGCCGGTCCACAAACCAGGGCCGTTGCGCATGGACCAAGGAATTCGTTGCACAACTTTCTCGAGAGCCCGCTGTCGGAGCAATTTCGCAGCGCTCTAGAAGGGGCCGCATTGCTCCCACCTCCCTTTGGGAATTTGCCCAATGCGGTCCTGGCAGGAATGTACGGCGTGGACAGTAAACGCAATTCCTTGGATGGCCATTCTGGCGCCGCCACCGCGAGTATGGTTGCAACCGGTGTCTCTGTGATGGGGATACTGTTTGGCGGTTATGGAAAAGTGACGGCAGAGGCGGTCAGCGCAACCCTTGTTATCAAGGGGGTGAAGGCCCTCAAAGGGGCGGATGAAGTAGAGCGGCTGGGGAAACTCGTTCTCTCGGCCGCAACAGACAGTGACATTTACATTGCCCAGTTGGGTAAGATGGCGCGAGTCGACGGCGAGGTAGCTGGGATGGCAGTCGATAAGTTACTACAAGTGGTTCGCGATAATTTTTCGAAGTTCGACGATAAGTTGCATTGGCCGGCTGCCCTTGACGAGTTGGCGGCAACCTCCACTGGGGAGGGCAAAGCCGCGGTGCGAGCGATTCTAACGCAACCCGAATACGCGGATATCGCCAAAAGGTTCATGATTGAAAGTCTCGATAAGCATTCTCCTCCGTATACAATCGAACTTCTGGAAGAATGTATTAAGACAGCCAAAGATACAAAGGTACAAAAAACGGTCATCGGAGTGCTTTGGAATCGACCCGTAAACGATCTGGCGGCGCAGCGCCTGTTACACGATGTGCTTCGCAACGGGAGCACCGAAGAAAAGCTTGCAATTCTGCTTCGGGCTGGCGATTCATATGCGCCAAACATCGAGTTTTTGGTTGCCGGGCTCAGCGCGACGCAAGAGCTTGGTATTCGGACGGCAGCGGCCTCCCGGCTGGCGACCCTAGCTGAGACCCTAGCAACCGGCACACAACGAGAGAACATTCTCGTTCATTTGCGCGAATTTTCTCGCAGTGCTCACGATTCGGGTATTGACGTGACGAAGTTGTTCAGTCGGATTCCTGGCCTCCTCGACGGCTGATAGCTCGCGGATTTGTGAATCGCGATCTACATCTCGATAGAGCGCTTGCGCGACGGGCGGAGCCGATCCGCCCCCTGGTCAGTGGGGGACCCCTTGTTGCAGAGAACCGGCGGGGCAGAGAGCGGGGACGATTGACCCCGGAATAGGTGGATTTCCGGGAGAATGTCCGACTCGGCTTGCTGCCTAGCCACCAAGCGCTTAGATTTCGCTCCCTATGGGGATTGCTGACCTGTTTCGCCCCAAATATCGCCACAGCAATGTAGCCGTGCGCACCGAAGCTGTTCGGGCGCTGACGGCCGACGATGCTGTGATTCTTGCCCAAATTGCTCGTACCGACGCCGATGTCGGCGTGCGCCGGCTTGCGATCGAACGAATCGCGGAGCCCCAAGTGCTCGCGGCGATCGCGGAGGCCGAGACGGAGCGAGGTCTCAGGTCGTATGCCGGCGAGCGTGCCGCTGAGCTGTGGCAAAGCGTGGCCTGCGACGACGATCTCGAGGCGGCCGGCGCGGCCCTGATCGGGATCATGGCGCTCGACGACCAGCGCTCGATCGCTGCCGTTGCGGCCCGTGCTGCACTGCCCGCGATCCGAAAACGCGCATTCGGTGAGCTTCGCGATGCACGTGCACTCGCCGAGCTTGCGAGAGGAGATGCCCCGCCCGAGTTGCGGCTTGCGGCGGTGAGCCGGATCGACGACAGCGACGTGCTGCGTGCTCTTGCGATCGACGCTACGCAGAAAGAAGTCGGCTTGGCGGCGGTCGACAAGTTGGAAGATCCGGACCGACTTGAGAATGTGGCCCACAAGGCCAAGAACAAAGCGGTTCGCCAGCGCGCGCGCAAGACGCTCGTCGAAATGGCCGACGCTGAACGGGCGACCAAGCCTGTGGTTGGCGACGATGTGAAGCGGCGGCGGGCTGAGCGCGCTCAGTTGCTCCGACAAGTCGAGGCTCTGGTTGAAACGTTTGAGTTCGAACGTTATGCCCCCGCGATCGCAAATGCGACTCAAGCGTGGCAAGAACTCGGGGGGGCCACAGACGACGGTTACGTCGAAGCCGACGCTCGGTTCACCAGGTGTGTCGAGCGTTTCTGGAAGCGAAAGGAAATTCACGAATTGCAGCTCCGCGCTGCGGAGGAAGCTCGCGCCGCTGCACGGAAATCGCTGAAAATCGATGGTGAGGTTCGAGAGCCGTCCGCGGCAGCAGCGACGGGATCTGGGGCTCCCCAGCCGGTCGAGTCTCAGGCACCCATGAACGGTGCCGCACGCGATGGAGAGGCCGTCCGCGTGCGCCAGCAACAGCAGGCGGAGCGCGAGGCGCGCAAGCAGGCGAACGCGGAGCGAGCCGCCGCCGTCGCGGCAAGCCTTTCTGCGATGTGCGATGACCTGGAAGCGCTTGCGTCCAGCGACAAGCGAACGATGGAACGAGCGTTACAGCAGGCAGCGAAATCGTTTGAGCAAATCGGTAGCGTTGTAGGCGATGCGCGAACCGCACTGGCAGATCGCTACGCCAAAGCTCGAGGCGCAGTTGCGGCGCGATTGGGTGAGCTCCGCGAGGCTGACGACTGGGCTCGGTTTCAAAACGTGCCCAAGGCAGAGGCGTTGATTACAACCGGCAGGCAGATGGCCGCCGAACCAGGCTCGGCGGATCTCGCGAATCGCCTCCGCGTATTGCAGGCATTGTGGAAGGAGGTTGGTCCTATGCCGCAGCGGCGCTCGAAAGAGCTGTGGCAGCAGTTCAAGCAGGTCTGCGATCAGATCTATGAAAACGTAAAGTGCCATCGTGCGGTTGAGGGGGAGAAGTTCGCCGAGATCACGGCGGTTAAGGAGGCGCTGATCGCGAACGCAGAAGCGCTCGTCGAATCAACCGATTGGGCGGTGACCTCCGACAAGCTAAAAGCGCTCCAGCATCAGTGGAAGAATTCGGGTCACCTTCCGCGCAAACAAGGCGACCCGCTGTGGAAGCGATTTCGCGCGGCATGTGACGCATTCTTTGAGCGCCGGAAGCCCGTGTTCGAGGCACGACGCGCTGAAGAAATGGAAAATCTGGCGGCCAAACAAGCCCTGGTTGAACGCGCGCAACAGATCGCTCGCGATGCGCCCGGCGAGTCAGGGTGGGGCAGGGCAATTGCGCAGATCAAGGATCTACAGCGCGAGTGGAAGGCAATCGGCTTTGTTCCACGTCTACAGGCGGACGCGGTGTACGCTGCGTTCCGCACAGCGTGCGACGAGTTGTTCTCCATGCGCGACGCTGCGCGAGACGCCGAGGCCAACCGGCACCGCGACGAGGGCGAAGCGATTGCAGTCGAGATAGCGGCGATCGAGAGTAGGGCTGCTGAGGATGTCGGTTATGTGGAGCGCGCCCTTGCGGTTCGGACGAACGTGCTTGCGTCGGAGCGCTACGAACTTGTTTCGAGCCTTGACCAGATGTGTCGGGCAGTCATCGCAGCGCATCCCGACGCGGTTCGGGGAACGGAGCTGGATCCGCGAGCTCTGCGCAGCCGTCGGGAGAAGTTGATCGGCAAGGTAGAGGAATTGTTGCCCAAGCCACCGGCGGATGAGAACGCCACCGAGGGATCCTCCCAGGACGTTGCGGCGCAGCTCATGCATGCGATGCGGGCCAATGCCTTCGGCAATTTGCGATTTTCGGGTCGTGATCCGGTGGAAGTCGTCGATGAACTTCGAAATCAATGGCGCGTGTCTGGACCGTTTTTCGAGGAGGACCAGGCTCAATCACAGCGTTTCGAAGCTGGATGCACACGCGTGATGGAAATGTTCCATCGCCCAGATGACCAGAGTGAATCTGTGCAAAGGGATAGCAGCGGGCGCAATCGGCGGCGTCGTCGCGATCGGCAGTCCGAAGAACCTGCGGCCGCTCGTTCCGATTCTGCTTCTGCGACGCCCCGGCTCGCTCACGATGCGCCGACCCAGCGGACGACCGGGCCGTTACAGCCGATACAACCTCCGCCCCTTCCCGATGGCTTCGAAGCACCATCGGAGACTCGGCCGCGCACCGACTCCATGCCACCTTTACCGATGGATGAACTCGATCACGGCTGGGACCTCTCCGCGGAGGATCCATCGGCGGTGGCGGCCGAGGCCGAAAATCCGCCTTTGTCTTCGGAGATGGCCGGTGACGGTGCGCGCGGCGGCGATGGCATCGACGAACCCGGCTGGGACTAAAGTACGCGGTTGAGAGTTGCGGTCTAGCCGAGCGTGGCGATTTCGATCACCGCTTCGTGTTCACCATAGCTTACGTGAAGGTGGGGAGGAGGATGGTCGGAGTAGTGAAAGCGGACGATGAGTCCAAAAAACATTGAAAGAATAGGCACTTAGCGAGGGTGGCATCCCCCTTTTTTTGAGCCAACTCGAAGCTGATTGACCATGATGGAAAATCCACGCGGGGGTGAGTATCCGCTGTGCTCGACGTTCAAGCGGAACTCCTGAGTTCGTTGGCAACACGCGTTGTGGTGCCGCTCGTGAAGCGCAAACGCCTTGGGCGCGCGCTCCTGCCGCGTCTCAATCCTGTGGTGCTGATCGGCGATACCGAGTACGCGGCCGTGTTTCAAGAGTTGGCGGCGATTTCCTAACGCGGCGCTCGGAACTCGCGTTATGTCGCTCGCCGATCGCCGTACCGACCTCGTAGCGGCGATGGACCTATTGCTTACTGGCGCGTACGGAATAGATTTCGCACGAACTCCATGACTGCATTCATAGACCGAATCGGACTTGCCATTGCCCGGCCGCGGCTTGCGCTTGAGTTAGCCGGCGATCGGCAGCACGCTGGGCGAGCGTGTTCCGACCTGATCGCCGCGTTGTCGATTGCGCTCGTCGCAACACAGCTGCGTTGGATCGTATCGGCGGTATGGCTCGGCGCGGCGGTCGATCCTGAGCTCGGGCTCCGCGCGTTGCTCCACATCATGATGCGCACGTTCACAGTGGACCTGGCGGTGCTGACGACCGCCGCAGTCGCAATTTGGTTACTCCCGGGGCGAACGCGCGAGCTCGGGCGCGCGTTTGATCTCGCTTGCGCCGCGTTCCTACCTGTGGTGGCAGTACGCGTTGTGAGCCAGGTTGTCGTGGAGAGGTTGGGCCAAATCCCTTCGGCGACGGTCCGCCATGTCGCAGATGGCATCGCGTACAGCTGGTTGCTCGCGCTGGTGGTTCTCGCTATCGCGCTGCGCCGTCGGGGCGTCACCGCACCCGGGCAAGTGGAGCCAACGGTCGGGCGGCGGTCCGGCTGGGTTGTGGTGGCTCCAGCAGTAGTCGGCTTGGCGCTTCAAGTCGTATGGCTTGCGGGCCATGTCAACGACGTCCGACCTTTGGTCTCCGGTGCGGTCGCGCCGCCTCTCGGCTTGATGCGCATTGGGCCATTCGGTCCGGTCGGAACTCCAGTCGCGATCGAGGGTGGGAAAGTGACGGTGGTCGAGTTTTGGGCGACTTGGTGCAAACCCTGTCGCAAATCCCTGCTCAAGCTCAACGCCATCGTTGAGCGATTTCCGGACGTGCAGGTAGTCGCGGTCAATCTCGACGATCCAGTCGCGGCGCGGGCGCTGTTCGATGCTGCGCACTACACGATGACCCTGGTGGCCGATGACGGCGCAGCCAGCGAGCGCTATGGCGTTACGTCGATCCCGCACACGGTGGTGATCGATCCCAGCGGTAGGGTTCGCGCTGTCGCTCGCGGTACGGGGCTGGATCTCGAGGGAGAAATTGCCGCCGCAAGCGCAGATCCGCCCTAGGCAACCTGCCAAAACCAATGTGGCGAGGTACTAGCGCTAGATATCGGAGCCGGAGGATGGTAATGGAAGATATGGCCAGCTTGGTCTGCGCCACCTGCCGCAAACTGATCCCGATGGGAACTGCTGCAGTTCGCTGTACCGTGGCGTCGTGCAATACGGGGCGGATGAAGCTGCGGTTTTGCTCGGTAGCATGTTGGGAAAAACATGTGCCGACGGCGCGGCACCGCAAGGCGGCGTACGTGGTGGAGGGTGTGGGCAGCGGCGAACCTCAGTAATGTGACCCGCCGACTCGCGAGCCCGTGACGTGGTACCTTGAGGCGTGCGGTTGCGAAGCTGCATCGCGCTGGAGCTTGGATGCGCGATCGCCATTGTGCTGGGTGCGGGATGGTTTGTTCGCGCTGCCTTCCACGCGTTCGGCGACCAGCCGGCTGTCGCGGCGACCAGAGGCGTGGCGCGAACGGTCGAACCCCTGCCCCGAGCGATTCTCGCCGTTCCCGTGGTCGCGGGCGCGCACGGCGCATTTGATCGCGATGACGAAACGCTGCTCCAGCCGCTGGGCGCGACCCCGGTTGTCAAGCTTAGGCTTAACCGAGGCGGGACCTCACTATCGCTGCGGCTCGATTTTGCCTCGGGGGCGCGGGCCGCGTTCAAGCCCCAGCAGATTCATCCGCAGTCCGATCCACGGCGAGAGATCGCCGCGTATCGCATCGATCGATTGCTTGGGATCGGTCGGGTCCCACCTGCTAAACCGGCGACATTCGCTGTCGCCGACCTAATCGCAACTGCCGATCCGGCATTCCGCGCCGAGGCGATTGCGCGATTCAGTCAGGAGGCGATCGCGAAAGACGGCGTTGTCCACGGCCAAGTGTCGTGGTGGATTCCCGAGCTTCGAGATGCAAAGATCGGCCAGTTCCGCATCGACGAACCGCAGGGAATGTTTCAGTGGTCCACGTACCTACAAGTGGGCGCGAAAATTCCGCCTGAGATGCATGGTCTTGTTACGCAGATCGCTACGATGATTGTGTTCGACGTGGTCATCGACAACGCCGACCGCTGGACCGGGAACAATACAAAGTCTGCGCCGGATCAGCGGACCTTGTATTTCATGGACAATACTCTTTCGTTTTCAACCTTTACGGTGGGTCATGAAGCCAATCTGGCGCAGTTGCGCCACATCCAAGTGTTTCCGCGCGCGTTGATCCAGCGCCTTCGCGGCCTGACAGTAGCATCGCTTGAGGTCGCGCTCGATGTTGGGGACGATCCGCTGGCACCCTTGCTGCAACCGGCAGAGATCCACGCGGTTCTGGCGCGCCGGGACTACATCTTGAAGTACGTCGACGCCTTAGCGTCTCAGTTTGGGGAAGCTGCGGTGTTTGCCCTGTGACGTCGTGCCCGACGTGCAGCAGGTCGGTTGACCCGCTTCGCGCCCCCGCGGTTGGCGTGCGCGACGGCAAAGTGGTGTCGTATTGCTCGCACGAGTGCGCGGCGGGTACAACGTTGCCTCTGCCCCAAGCCGACGACGCCGCGGTGGCGTCTCAGCGAACTGATGTGGTCGATGCACCGCTGGCGATGGCGGCGGGTGTCGCTGAACCGGTAACGCTGATCCAGTCCGAAGTCGCCGCGAAACGCGGAGCTCTCCACCTGAACGAGCTCACGTCGGCCGCGGCTCACGTCACCTCGCGTGAGCTGCCGGTTTCAATCGCGCCAGAAATCAACCTGCCGACGACGGCGGGAACAGGCGATGCCACAGCGCGAGGCGGGCGCACCGCGCGGATCGCCGTGGTATCGGCTGCGCTTGCTCTCGGCGGGGGGGTGGCCGGCCACCAACTGGGGTTCCTCAGCATCTCGCGTGGTGGTGCTTCGCAGGTCGCTGCCCCGCGCCTTGACGCCGCCACTGTCGCTGATGCCTCCCACGATGCCGACTCGCTGACTGCAGCGGCGGCGGTTGAACAGGCGCGAAACGCACTCATGGCTGCACTGACGTCACCATCGGTCCGAGTGCAGCGCATTGCGGCGGCCGCCCTAGCGCGAACCGGTGCACCAGAGGCGCTCGCAGCTCTCGATGCTGCTTTGGCGAACGAGACCAGCGATCTTGCGAAGCTCGAAGTGCATTATGTACTTGCGCGCGGCGGCGACTCGCGTGGCCTCGACGGGTTGGTTGCGGGGCTCAGCGTTGGGCGCCGCGATGTTCGACTCGAAGCCGCGCGCCGGCTAGCACTGCTCGGTGATAATCGAGCGATCAATACACTTGCGCAGTACCTCGAGGTTAGCCAATTGCGCCTGGGTGCGGCCGAGCAATTGGCTTTTCTCGCCGAACCGCGAGCGGTGCGCGTGCTCGAAGCCGTGCAGGCAGATTCGAAGAGTTCGTTCGATGACAAAGCGCGGGCGGCGATCGCACTCGGCCACGCTGGCAAATCGGAGGTCGCACCCCAGCTGCGCTCGCTCCTCGTCGATGCTCGGTTCAACGCCTTCGCCGCGGCGTCGTTGGCGCATCTCCGCGACGCGCCCGCCGATGCGGTTCGGAGTGTGCTCGTGTCGCAGCTTGCGATTGCGTCGCTCCGCGTGGCTGCTGCCCGTGCGCTGCGCACTCTGGATCCCAACCTCGATCCGCTTCCGCTGCTCCGTCCGCTCGTCGATGCTCTAAACCGCGCAAAGGACACGGAGCAGGTTACGGCGGCAGAAGCGGTGCTGCTCTTGGCGGGTCCGCCAGCGTGGGCGCAAAGAGAATAGTTGGTGGATTTCATAGTATGCTCCGCCGCGAGGAAGTGACCCACATGGCTGCAAGGCTGGCGATCGTCGTAGCTGAGTACAATCGTGCAATCATCGATGTAATGGTGGCGGCCGCCGAAGCCGAAGCCAAAGCCGCGAATGCAACGATTCAAAAGCTAGTCCGCGTTCCGGGAGCGTACGAAATACCGCTGGTATTAGCGCGCGCACTCGGTCGCGATGATGTGGATGCAGCCGTGGTGCTCGGCTACATCGAGCGAGGCGAAACGCTTCACGGTGAAGTGATGGGACACGTGGTCCACGCCGCGATCATCGACTTGTCGTTGCATCACCAGAAGGCCGTAGGAATTGGCATCATTGGTCCGGGTGCGACGCTCGCTCAAGCCGAAGTTCGCCGCGATGGATATGCCCGGGCCGCTATTCGCGCTGCTCTCGCATTGCGCAACGCGCATGCCGAGGTCTGATGCAGCTCGTATGAGGTTGAATTTACTGTAAAAATATCCAAGCGTTGACACCGCTATGGCCTTGGCGCCAGACTGCGCGGCCGCCATGTCGCCGGTTGCGCAGCGCATCTATTTTCTGTCGTTGGGATGTCCCAAAAATCAGGTCGACACCGAACTGATGCTCGGTCAGGTACAAGCGGCAGGGCACTCTCTGGTTGATGCACCCGAGGCTGCAGATGTCATCGTTGTCAACACGTGCGCATTCATCGACGCGGCCAAAGAAGAGTCGATCGACACCATCCTCGAAATGGCGGAGCACAAGAAATCCGGCGCCGCCAAGCTGGTCGTGACGGGATGCCTGGCGCAGCGATATGCCGACGAACTGGTCGCCGACATACCGGAGATCGACCACATCCTGGGGTCATCGGATTTTCCGTCGATCTCTAAGGTGCTGGCTCCCGCGGCTTCGGCCCGAACCAAACTGCCGGTCGTTCAAGTTACCGAGACACCAGCGTACATCTACGATCACGACGCGCCGCGCGTTCGCATCGGTCCCAATCACAGCGCATACGTCAAAGTAGCCGAGGGCTGCGATCGGCCGTGTTCATTCTGCATTATTCCGAAATTGCGAGGTCCGCAGCGCAGTCGGCCGGTCGCTGACGTCGTGGCCGAGGTCGAGCAACTCGCTCGCAGCGGCGTACGCGAAGTGAACTTGATTGCACAAGATCTCACCCGGTACGGTTGGGACGCCGGCACCCCGAAGGAAGTCCCCTTGGGGGGAACCACTGCGAAAAATCGGCAGACGCTCGCTGCGCTGCTGCGCGCCCTGGGCAGGACTGATATCGACTGGATTCGGATGCACTACACGTTTCCCAGTGCGTTTGACGACGAACTGATCGATGTGATCGCATCTGAGCCCAAGGTCGTCAAATACATCGACGTACCGCTTCAGCACATTAGTGATGCAATGCTCAAGCGCATGCGTCGTGGCCACAGCAGTCGCGTGACGCGTGAGCTGGTTCGTACGCTTCGATCGCGCGTCGATAACCTCGTGTTGCGCACCACGTTTATCGTCGGTCACCCTGGGGAGACCGAAGCTGAGTTCGAGGAGCTGTGTGAGTTTGTCGCCGCGTCGAAGTTCGAGCGCGCGGGCGCGTTCACCTATTCGATCGAGCCGGGTACGGTATCGGCAATGCTTCCCAATCGCGTGGATCCCGAAGTAGCCGAGCAGCGGCAGGAGAGGCTGATGGAAATCCAACGGCAGATTAGCCGAGCTCATCACGAAGCAATGGTAGGAACCGAAATCGAGGTTCTGGTCGAAGGCGTGTCCGGAGAGACTGACTATTTGCTCGAAGGCCGGTGGTACGGCCAGGCGCCGGGCATCGACGGCACAACGTACCTCGCGGACGGCTCAGCCGCTCCCGGCGCACTCGTGCGCGCTCGCGTCACGCAAGCCGCGGATTACGATTTAGCGGCCACGCTCGAGTTGTAGCGCTTAGCGGACCTCTCAGCGGATCCTGCGCAGGCGGTTGGCCACCACAAGAAATTCGATCGAGCAGCGATATACGTCTAGCTCTGGAAGTGCAGCATGCCACCCGTATCGGACGCGACCCGCAAAGGTTGCCTGCTTGGTTACTGCGTCGATCAAGGCAACGGGGGAGATGATCGCCCGTACGAAAACGCGTGCTCGAATAGCTACCGCGTTGCAACCGCCTGAACGCCAGCTTTGGAATCGGCCCTGATAGTGAAGATCGCTGGAAAGCGGCGCCGCTGCGCGCGGCGAGCCGTGCAGAACAGAAGTGCAGCGCTTCTGCGCAGAGGGGCTCGTGTCCGGTGCGGGCGGAACTCGGACGCGCGTTGTCCGGATTCTGGACATTCGATCGGCGAACTGCGCGATATTGCTGAGCGAAAAATTGGCCTCCATGTTGCTGATGTGCGGCGGCATGATGAATCTTTTATCTCTGGTTTCCGCGTTTGCATCTTTGGCATCGATTGAGTCGCCTATCGTTGGCGGCACGACAGTTCGGGAGGGCGATTTCTCCGATGTCGTGCTCGTCGTCGGGTCTCATTCGGTGTGCACCGGTACGCTTGTGGCGCCCGACGTGGTGCTAACGGCAGGGCATTGTATCGGCGATACGCCGAAGCAAGTGCTGGTGGGCAGCGTGGACTATTCGAAGCCTGGTGGCGAGTTGATCGCGGTGACGTCAGCAGTCGCGTACCCCAATTGGGAGCAGCGCTACGACGTAGGGGTATTGGTGCTTGAACGCGAGGCGAGGTACAAACCGCGCGCGATCGCCAAAGGTTGCCGATTCACCGCGACAGCCAAGGTTCTCGCGGTCGGCTTTGGCCTCACTAGTGCCTCGGGCACCGGGACGAATTCCCGCTTGCATCAGGCGGAGCTTGCTGTCGATGATCCGACGTGCGGTCGCGATCCAGCGTGTGCGGCGGCGATCGCTCCGAACGGCGAATTCACCGCTGGAGGTCATGGCACGGACTCGTGCTTTGGCGATTCGGGTGGCCCGTTGTACTTGGGTGAGGCGCTGATCGGCGTGGTATCGCGCGGCGTGGGAACTAGCACTGCGCCCTGCGGTGGGGGTGGCGTGTATGTGCGCGCGAACAAGGTCGTCGGTTGGATCGAGCGTACGACAGGCCGCAAACTGACGCGGTCGGGCTGCCTCAAACCGAAGGCAACCGGTCAAACTTCCGAGGATACCGATGGTGAAACGCCGGAGGTCCCAGGCGGATCGATCTCCGGACCTAGCGACGAGGCACCTAGTGCGATGTCCGACGGGGGGCTGACCGCGGCTGGCGCCGATCCGGGCGGTTGCTCCGCAGCGCCCGGTGTCGGCGGGTTGGTGGGGGTCGTGATCGCGGCGGGTCTCCTGCTGTTGCGGCGTCGTGGTACAACGCACCGCACATGCCCAAGATTCAGGTAAAGAACCCGGTCGTCGAGATGGACGGCGACGAAATGACGCGCATCCTGTGGAAGTTCATCAAGGATAAGCTGATCGTGCCGTACCTCGAGATCGATCTGAAGTATTTCGACCTCGGCATCGAGGCGCGCGATCGCACGAACGATCAGATCACCGTCGACGCCGCCAACGCCACCAAGCAATTCGGCGTCGCGGTGAAATGCGCTACGATTACGCCCGACGAAGCTCGAGTCAAGGAGTTCAACCTCAAGGAGATGTGGAAGTCTCCCAACGGCACGATTCGCAACATCATTGGTGGAACCATCTTTCGAGAGCCGATCATCTGCAAGAACGTGCCTCGGCTCGTGCCGGGGTGGACTCGGCCGATCGTTGTGGGGCGCCATGCGTTCGGCGATCAGTACAAAGCCACGGATTTTGTTGTGCCGGGGTCCGGAACGCTAACGATGACGTTTACGCCAAAATCTGGAGACAAGCCGATCGAGTTCAACGTGTTTGACTTCCCAGGCGGTGGCGTGGCTCTGGGCATGTACAACCTCGACGAGCAGATCATCGGCTTTGCGCGCAGCTGCTTTAACTACGGCCTAAACCGCCGCTGGCCCGTATATCTATCGACCAAGAACACCATCCTCAAGAAGTACGATGGTCGATTCAAAGACCTGTTCCAGTCGGTATTTGATAGCGAGTTCAAATCCGCATTTGAAGCCGCCAAGATTACCTACGAGCATCGGCTAATCGACGATATGGTGGCATCTGCACTGAAGTGGGATGGTGGCTTTGTGTGGGCGTGCAAGAACTACGACGGAGACGTGCAGTCCGACTCGGTCGCTCAGGGATTCGGATCGCTGGGTCTCATGACATCGGTGCTCCTTACGCCAGATGGAAAAACGGTCGAAGCAGAGGCTGCGCACGGCACCGTAACAAGGCACTTTCGCGATCACCAAAAAGGCAAACCCACGTCGACGAATCCGATTGCATCGATCTTTGCGTGGACCCAGGGCCTCAAGTTCCGCGGCCAATTCGACAGCACTCCGGAAGTTGTGCGATTTGCACAAACTCTGGAAAGCGTATGTGTCGAGACCGTTGAATCCGGGAATATGACCAAAGATCTCGCGGTTCTCGTGGGGCCGAATCAGGCTCATCTGACCACTGAGGGTTTTTTGGATGCACTTGATAGAAACCTCAAGGCGAAACTTGGTGCGTAGCGATCGGTGGCAAGTTGTGCCAAGGTCTCGGCCCATGAAGAACTTCACCACATTGTTTACTGTGTTGGCGTTTGCTGCGTGCGGAGGTAGCAAGCCTGCTCCTGCTCCCATCGAGCCGCCTCCTGTTGAGGAGCCGGCCCCTGTTGCAGCCGCTGAACCGACTCCTGCCCCCGAGGCACCACCGCCCGTTGCGCCGCCAGCACCACCGCCGCCCAAGGTTACAAAAGCGAAGGCAGAGCTTACGCCGGTAAAGGGCCAGAAGTTCAAGGCCGCCACGGTCACGCTTAGCCAAAAAGAAGGCGATTCGACGTCGGAGCTTGTTTCGTCGGCAGGCTTTGAAGGCCTGAAAGCCGGTTCGTATCACCTGGTCGTTCACAGTGGCGCCGAGTGCGGGCCCAACGCGACAAAAGCCGGCACGGTGTTTGCCGGCGCAACGGCCCCGATCGGCTTCAAGGCAGAAGCGAGCGGCGGTGCGATCGAAGTGCCGGCTGCGGCTGTGCAGCTTGAAGGCGAGCACGCAGTAACGGGCAAGGTGCTCGTGCTTCATGCAGACAAAGGCGGCAAGGCAGGGAAAGCCCTCGCGTGTGGTCCGATCACAAGCGCGGCGGAGTAAGCGCAATGGTGCCTGACAGGTTCAGGCAGCGGGTCCGCGAGAGTTCGATGTGATTGTCCATTTGTTCGATGGCACATACGAGTTGTTTCGGGCCTGGTTTGGGGCGCCGCCGGCACAGCACAGCGGCCAAGAGGTTGGAGCGGCGCGCGGTTTCGTGCGGTCGCTCGCTGCGGTGCTGCGCAGCGGAGCGGTTACTCATGGTGGTGTCGCCTTCGACCACGTGATCGAATCGTTTCGCAACGAACTATTTTCCGGCTACAAAACCGGCGAGGGCCTCGACCCGCGTCTGTTCTCCCAGTTCGCAATTGCCGAGCGAGCGGCCGAGGCACTCGGCCTCACAGTATGGCCGATGGTAGAGTTCGAGGCCGACGACGCGATCGCAACCGCGGCAGCGGTGGCCAGTGCGGATGTGCGCGTGGAGCAAGTTCGAATTGCCGCGGTAGACAAAGACATGTGCCAGTGTGTTCGAGGCACGCGAGTCGTACGATGGGATCGGTGGAAACAGACCGTCCTCGATGAATCTGGTGTGATCGCGAAACACGGCGTGGCTCCGGGGTCTATTCCCGACTGGCTTGCTCTGGTGGGGGATGTCGCGGATGGCATTCCCGGAATCGCAGGTTGGGGAAAAACCTCGGCAGCCAACGTGTTGGCGACCTGGTTAACGATTGAATCGATCCCGGACGATCCGGGAACTTGGAGCGTACGAGTGCGTGGCGCCGATCGACTTGCCGCCTCGTTGCGCGAGTCGCGCTCGCAGGCCCTCCTGTACAAACAGCTGGCGACGTTGCGTCTCGACTGTCCAATACGGTGTGACGTCGATGCGCTGACCTGGCGTGGGCCCGATCGCCAAAAGCTCGCGGCACTTCAAGACGAGCTCGGGATTGCTAGCGTGGACCTATAACGCATTCAGCCATCGTCAAGAGCCGGTTGAGCAAATGACGTGCTACCGGACTCGCTACTTCGAGGTGTTGAACTTCACGCTCACGCTGTTGGACGACGCGTTCGCTGTGGCGACATCGGGTTTGAGGTCGCCGTTGAGGTCGTTGGCGATTACGCCGTAGCTAACCAACCCGGTGGGGCCGCCATCGATAGCTGGCGCGAATCGGCCATCGCCCTTGCCGATCAAGATGCTGATCGAACTCGACATAAAGTTTGCGGTAACGACGTCGGGGACGCTATCTTGGTTGAAGTCGGCAACGGCGACGGAATAGGGGCCGGTCATCGCGCCCACGCTCGACACAAGCGGCTTGCGAAACGTGCCATCCGCGCGACCGAGCAAGACGCTCACGTCGTTGCTGCCGCGGTTGGCGATCACGAGATCCAGCCTGTCGTCGAGATTCATATCGTGCGCAACCAAGATATAGGCGGGAAGGCCACCTTCGGGGTACGAGACTTCGTCTTGGAAGGTCCCGTCGCCATTGCCGAATCGGACTCCGATCGAGCGGTCTCCCATGTTTGCCACCGCAATGTCGTTGCGGCCATCGCCATTGAAATCGCCAATGGCGGCCGAGAATGGGGCGCCGCTACCTGCGATTCCAACCGGAATCTGAATGCCTGGTTTGAGTGTTCCGTCGGCATTCGCGAGAAATAGACTCGTGGAACTAGCGCTGGGATTTGTAGCGACGATGTCGGGGATGGCGTCGCCGTTGAGGTCTCCCACAGCGAGGTTCGAGGTCTCTGCTCCCTCCACGGTGGGGTAGGTCGATTTTTGCCGGAGCGCTCCTGCGCCCATCCCCAACAACACGCTTACCGAGTCGCCGTGGTAGTCGGCGGTTACGATGTCGAGGATGCCGTCCTTGTTCATGTCAACCGCAGCACCTCCGGTCGGGTAGTCGCCGGTGCCAAACTGTGTTGCGAGCTTCTGAAACGTGCCAGAGCCATTGTTGATGAACACCGAGAGGTTGCTGGCTTGTTCATTGGCGGCGGCGAGGTCGACATCGCGATCGCCATCGAGGTCACCTGAAAATATGGCGTAGGTCTTCTCGCCAGATTCGTACGAAACTTCGTCGGCAAACGATACTGCATCGAGCGCGAAGCACGTGCTGGTTGCGATCACGCAGTTGTTATTGAAGCAGTCGCTGGACTCAACGCAGGTCTGACCGCCAGCGCATTTGCGGCACATGATCCCACCGCAATCGACGTCGGTTTCATCGCCGTCTCGAACACTGTTCGCGCACTGCAGCGGTGTACAGGTTCCCCCTTCGCAGGTGCTCTCCGCGCAGTCGGCGGTAACCCGGCACCGTTCGCCGACATCGCATTTGTTGCACGGGCCCCCGCAATCTACGCCGGTCTCATCGCCATTGGCGATTTGATCGTCGCACTGCGGGTTTAGGTAGACAACACATCCCGATAGCCATGCGACGGCTACCATCACAGGAATGAGTCCGAATACTACCGGTCGTGCCACGTGTTAGCCCTTCGATTCGATGAACCGGGTGTACCAGAGATTGAGCACCATCGCCGTCCACAGCTTGTTGCTGTGATCGTGTTCGCGGCGGCGATGCGATTCGAGCAAGGCGGCGAGCGGTTCTCGCAGCAATATCCCTTTCTTCGTAAAGCCGGTCTCGAGCAAAATCGGTTTTGCCCAGTCGCCCAGCCTGCCTGCAAACAGCTCTTGAACCGGGGTTCGAAACCCTTGCTTCGGCCGGTAGATAATGTCGTTGGGAAGTACGCCTTCGATCGACTTCTTGAAAAAGTGCTTGACCCAGCCGTCCTTCGCTTTGAACTTTGCCGGAACGTTGTAAACCCAGTGCGCGTACGCCGGTTCGGTAAACGGACATCGCGACTCCAAACCCAGTCGTGCCGACAGCAGATCTAGCTTCGACAACATCAGGTTGCCGAAGTAGTTGTCCTGCATCATCGCGTAGATCATGTAGTTCATGTAGTCGCGCTGGCCGTGGGGGCTAGCATCGACTCGCTTGCGATTACGGGCAACGATTGTCTCAGGCAGTTCGCGCTGTGCGGCAGCCCAGGCTTCGGGCGACATGAGTCCAGACAACTGGCTTTGTGGCCAGGCAATTTCATAACTCCAGAAGTACTCGCTGTCGTCGGCGGCGCGCCGTAACACGTCGGCGCGACCGGGCGCGACGATGGGTGCAATGGAGGCGGCCGCTGTGCGCAGTAGCCCTGGCACTTTCATCAAGGGGCGCCACCGCGCGTTGTACCCATCGCGAATGTGCGTCATTCCGCCGTGGCCGCAACAGAGTTCATCGTTGGCCTCGCCGGTAATGACGACGCGGACCCCATGGTCCTTGGCCATGCGGAGAGCGTGAAATAGAAACACGCTTGACGGTTCGGACACCAGGTCGTCCTGCGCCGCGACCGTTTGGGGAATCAGCTCGAGGAATTCGTCGGTAGACAAGAGCGACTCGTGATGCGTGCTCTTGGCGTACTCCGCGACTTGTCGTGCGTAATACAGGTCGTTGTATTTCTGATCGCCTTCGAATTCAGCGAGCCCCACCGTGAACGTGTGCAGGGGATTGGCGCCTTGGCGCGATAACAGCACGACGTTGGAGCTAGAGTCGTTTCCCCCCGAGCACATCGCTCCAATCGGCCCCGAGACCGTACGCCGCTTGAGTGCCGCATGGTGAAGCTCCGCAGTGCGAGTGACGTAATACGATTCGTCGTCGCGCTCGTCGACTGGATTGTCGAGAAGGTCCCACCACCGCTTCTCACTCGGCGCACCGTCCAGCCCGAACTCGACCGCGCTGCCGGCGGGTACGCGGCGAATTCCGGAGAACAAGGTTCTCGGTCCGGGCGCGGTGAGAAACACGAGATAGTTCGCGACCGCAATGTCGTCGTGGGCGCGAGGCACGGCTGGGTGGCGCAACAGCGCTTTGATCTCCGACGCGAAAATCACGCCTTCGGCGCTGGACCAATAGTAGAGGAATCGCACTCCGAGCGCATCGCGCGCTAGGGTCAGCCGCTTGCGCTCGCGATCCCAGATCGCCAGTCCAAACTGCGCGTCGATATCGTGCCATCCGCTGGGGCCTTTGGCAGCAAATTTTTCGAGCAGTGGCGCTGCGCGCTGGGCCTCATCATCGAACGCATGGCCATCGCAGACCATCGCGTGGGTCGGTGTGACCGCGACTGCCGGGTCTTGTTCGCCGGGAGACGTACGCAGCCAGCCAAATCCCAGTCGCGCGGACCCTTCTGGATCGGCCCACATGGCAGTTCCGTCGGGCGCCCGGACGGCCAGCTCATCGAGCATGGCTTTGAGGTCGGACTCTGCGCCAGGGCGGCGCGCGAAGTTTCCAGTAATTCCGCAAATAGCTGACATGGGGGGTCCTTAATAGCCGGCAGCCAGACGATCAGGTAGCATCAAGGTCGGCTATCGTACAACTGTTGCTGCATGTTCGACACCGCTTGCGGCCAGAGAAGCTACGGCTACCAAACCCGCTCTACACCGTAGGCGTCGAGCGACCAAAATGTGATCGAATGCGTCATG
Organism: uncultured Kofleriaceae bacterium; assembly: GCA_964419605.1. GTDB lineage: Bacteria > Myxococcota_A > Polyangia > Haliangiales > Haliangiaceae > JABFXX01. Next base: position 22,468 of record CAYQQM010000065.1, read on the forward strand.
GCCGTGGTGATGTTCCGCCACCGTACAACGCCTGGTACGCGTTCGAGACGGCTGTGATGCTGTGCTTTTGCTCCGCCTCGGCAAACGCATGAGCGGCCAACGAGCGGCGCAAACTTGGGTCGCGTGCCAGGCGAATGAAGGCTTCGGCCATTCGTTCAGGGTTCTCGGGCGCAACGACGAGGCCGGTAACTCCGTCGGACAAGATCTTGGGGACTTCGTTGACAGCGGTTGCAACGATCGGCTGTGCCGCACATTTCGCTTCGAGAAGCGCCACGCCGTAGGGCTCGAATTTGGACGCCAGGACGAATACGTCGACAGCTTTTAGCAGCGCGGGCACGCGCGTCCAGTGGCCGAGCAGACACAGCCGATCGGAAATGTTGAGTTCAGCGGCCAGCGCCTCGATGTCGTCGCGCAGGGGGCCGTCGCCCGCTAGGACCATGCGCAGTTTGGGTTGAGCGCGAACCGCGATGGCAAACGCTCGCAACTGGGTCGGATAGTCCTTTTGTTCGACGAGTCGACCGACGCTGCCGATTACGACGTCATCCGGTGCTGCACCGATGCGCTCGCGAACTTCGGCGATTTGCGCTGCGGTCACAGCTTGATAGGGCGCGAGGTCGATGCCATAGCTGATGGCGCGCATCCGGCGACGAAGCGCGCGGTAGGCGAGGGCCGACAGCGGGCCGGCCGCGCTCGCCGTAAAGGTGCAAAAACGCTCGCCGAGCTCCTCCGACACGGCCACGACGTTGCGCATGAGTCGCGAGGCGAGGAGGTTGCGCAGCGCCTGGCGCCTGCCTTTGTTAACGAGCTGGTGCGGCAAGAATGTGTATTCGCGATCGGGAGTCTGACAGGCGAATGCACTCAGCGACCCCACGACCGCCGCAATGCGGCACACGCGCGCTGCTAAGCCGGCGTAGAGCATGGGACGCGGATTGACCGGATGGACCACCCGGATGTTGCGTCGGCGGATCAACGTTGCGAGTTGTGAGATGCCATCGGCGCGGAGCCCGGGGGGAAGCGGCAAGATTTCGATGGGAATGTCGCGCGCGCGCAGTAGTTCAGCGAGCTCGCTGGTCTCCTCCCCCAGCGAACAAAACACGGGGCGATACCGCGTGGGGTCGAGGTGCAACGCAAGATCGATGATGCCTTTGGTGCGTCCGGACAGCCCGAGGGTGTCCATGATGTACAGCACCGGTTGCGCTCTATTCATGTCGAAAACCATCGCTCGTACCAACCGAACAGATTCACGATACACCACAGATCGAAAGAGTGGTCGTCGGGACCTTCGCGGTGTTTGCGCCACAGATCGAGCACGAACTGCTTGTTGAACAGTCCGAGTTCCCAGAAGCTCGAACGTTGGAGCACATCGTCGACCCAAGGCGCTAGTTCGTTGCGCATCCACTCGGGAACGGGGACCCGAAAGCCTTGCTTGGTGCGCTCGACCACGTCGCGCGGTAGCCATTCGAGTGCAGCATCCTTTAGCACCGCCTTGGTGCGGTTTCCGTCGATTTTCATCGCCGCCGGGAGGGAAAGCGCATACGTCGAAAGCGCGGGATCCAAAAACGGAGCTCGTGCTTCAAGCGAATGTGCCATCGTGAACTTGTCGACCCGCATCAAAAGGAGCTCGGGAAGTCGATTGCGCAGCTCGATATACGAAATCTGTTGGCTGAAGTCTGCTTCGGGGCGTCGCTCGCGCAGTTCGCGGTAATAGGCTGCTGCGGTATCCGCGGCTCGCCCCGACATCGCTCGGTGTCCTGCTTCGGTATAAAGCTGCTTTTTTTCGTGGTCGAAGAACACGACATCGAGTCCCATGTACAGCGGTTCGTCGGAAGCGGCGCGCCGCAATACATCGACTCGCCCGCCAGGATACCCAGCCAGTTCAGCGCCCCGGGTCAGCAGGCGCCGAACGACTCGCGGCAGGCGCATGAGTCGCGACCACGTTCCGTCGTGGGTGGCGAGCAGTTTCGCTAGGTGGGGGTAGCCGCAAAAAACTTCGTCGCTGCCTTCGCCAACCAGAACGACCTTGATGCCCGCTTCGTGCGCTGCGCGAGATACAAAATGCATCGGCAAACACGCGGGGTCTCCGAGCGGTTCATCCTGCTCCGCGACCATTTGGGGCACGTAGGCGAGCGCCTCCGCGGCCGTTACCTGGACTTCGGTGTGATTGCAGCCAAACTGCTTCGCGACTTGGCGCGCGTAGGGCACATCGTGAAAGTTTTCGGCCGGACCGAACCCGGTGAATTCAATCGTGAACGTCTGCAGCGGCGTGGAGACCAACCGGCTCATCAAGGCAACGTTGGTCGAGGAGTCGAGTCCTCCAGACAAAAACGCACCAATGGGCACGTCGGCCATCATGCGTTTTCGCACCGCTTCTTTGACCAGTGCTCCAACGCGTTCGACCGCTTCGCCGCGGTTGGCAGGCGCTTGCCACGGCGGCCCGTCGAGCGGTGACCAATAGCGCTCGATGGTGATTCGCCCGCTCGAATCGCACACGAGAGTGTGTCCGGCGGGGAGCTTGCGTATCCCTTCGAACATGGTGCGCGGTTCAGGCACGTTGGAAAACGCGAGATACTCATTGACCGCCACGAGATCGACGCGCTTGACGACATCCGGGTGCGCCAGCAGTGCTTTGATCTCCGATGCGAACAATAGTCGGCCCGCTGTGACGATGTAGTAGACCGGCTTCTTGCCCATTCGATCGCGCGCCAACATCAGCCGCCGCGTTTCACCGTCCCACAGCGCAAATGCGAACATGCCATCCAGCGCCTCTACGACCTGCGGCCCCCGCTCTTCGTAGAGGTGCACGATGACCTCGGTATCCGTGCGCGAATGGAACTTGTGCCGCTCGTCGAGCCGCAACGACCGGCGCAGCTCGGCGTGGTTGTAGATTTCACCGTTGAATGCGATCCATACTGTGCCGCGCTCATTCGCCATCGGCTGATGACCAGCGGCGCTCACATCGACAATGCTGAGTCGGCGATGGCCTAGGACGACGCGGCCATCTTCGCTTTGCCACAACCCGCCGTCATCGGGTCCGCGATGCGCGATCCGATCTCGCATGGTGATGATCAGGTTTTGGTCTCGTTCAACCTCAGCGCGTTCGGCGGAACCGAACTTGTATTGACCGACGATGCCACACACTGCTGCGACGGTAACACGACTGCGAAGCGAAGGCCCCGCCAATGGTCAAATCAATCGCTCTTGCGGCCGATCCATCCTGCATCATTTGCATCGACGCAAAAACTCTATTTAACCACAACATCCAGCGAGGTGCTACCATGGCCGGATGCACCGACTCCTTGCGCTCGATCTCGATGGCACGTTGCTGCGCAGCGATGGCCAAGTCGACGCTCGCGATGCGGCTGCCATCCGCGAGCTACGCTCCGCGGGAGTCACGGTTACGATCGCCACGGGTCGGTTACATTCCGGAGCTCTCGCAGCGGCTCGGGCGACGGGGATCAGCGGCCCCATCGCATGCGCGGAGGGCAGTCACATCGTCGATGTGGGTTCGCGGCGGTGGCTAGCTCATCATCCGATGAGCCCGGAGGTAACGGCGGTGCTCCGAGGCGTATTCGCCAGCCTGCGGTTGGCAAGTTTTGTGTTCGAGGCCGACGGTATTCATCACGACAAGGATGGCGAGCCATTCGCCGGCTACATCCGCACGTGGTCTCCGAACCTCGCGTTGGTAGGCGAAGCGCTGGACGCTAGCGTGTGGCGCAACGACCCGATCGCCGCGATTGCAGTGGGCGAGGAAGACGCAGTGGCTGCAGCGCAGCACGCGCTGCAGGGGCGTGCGGACCTGTTCTCGATTGCGTTCGCGATCGCAAGCCACCCGGGTAAACACGCGATTTTGACCCGAGCAGCGGGACCTACCAAAGGCACTGCGCTGAAGGCACTGTGCGACGAAGCCGGATGCACTGTTGGCGAAGCCGTGGCCATCGGCGACTGGTTCAACGACATACCGATGTTCGAGGTTGCAGGGCGATCGTTTGTGATGGCCACCGCCCCAGCGGCGGTTCGACAGAAGGCAACCGATGAACTCGATAGCGCTGCCGGCGCCGGGGGCGGTATCGCCGAGGCCATCGCGCGGGCGTGGGGATAGCGCCCATCGAGAAATCCAAGTAGCTTGTGGGAATGACCCCCGAAGCCAAGGCCGCCATCCGGTTGACACAATACGCGCGTGGCGGTGGTTGAGCCGCCAAACTCCGGCTCGGCGAGCTGGCTCGCGTGTTGGATCGCCTGGGGCGTCCCGGGTCGCCGGAGGTGCGTCCTGAAGTCGTTGTCGATCAGCAGTTCAGCGACGATGCAGCCATCGTAAAATCGCCCGCGGGCCGCGACTTGGTCCTAACCGCCGACGTTATTGCCCCGCTGGTTGACGATCCTGAAACGTTTGGCGCCATTGCGGCGGCGAACTCGCTGTCCGATGTATGGGCGATGGGCGGGGAACCGCGATTCGCGCTCAATCTGGTGTTTTTTCCCGATGATCAGTTACCCCTAGAAGTCCTCGACGCGATCCTCGAAGGCAGCGCTCGCGTGTGTGCACAAGCCGGTGTTGCCGTCGTCGGTGGCCACTCGGTTCGAGACTCCGAAGTGAAGTTTGGGCTATCCGTCACAGGAGACGTTGAACCCGGGCGGCTGTGGTCCAATCGCACGGCCGAACCAGGGCAGGTCCTTATACTTACCAAGGCACTTGGAACGGGTGTGGTCGGTCAGGCGATCAAGAAGGGGATTGCTTCCGCGGAGGCGAGCGAGGCAGCGATCGCGTCGATGACCCTGCTCAACCAAAGCGCCGCCACCATCGGCCATCGCCATGGTGTGACAGCGGCAACGGATGTGACCGGTTTTGGACTGCTCGGTCACCTGTTCAACGTGGTGAGGGGCTCCAATGTGGCAGCAGAGATCGATCTCGAGTCGCTGGTGCTGTTGCCAGACGCGCTTTCCTACCTTCGCGCACAGCTGTGCCCCGGGGGTAGCAAATCCAACCGCGCGTACTTGGCGCCCCATGTGGCTTGGGGATCCGGCGCACCTCTAGCCGCCGAGGGCAACAACTCCGATCGGGAGTTGCTGGCTTCGTTGGCATGTGACGCCCAAACCAGCGGCGGATTGCTGCTGTGCGTACCTGAGGGACAAGCGAGCGATTGCGTTGCTGAGCTGCGTTCTAGCGGGGTAATCGCAGCAGCGATCGGGAGGCTGATTGCGCCGCGCCACGGCGCTCCGATCGTGCTGCGCTAGACCGCTTCCGGGCTGATCTGACCGTGCCGGGCTTGGTCTTTTTGCGGATCGCATCGTTGCGTCGTCGGTCGCGTAGCTACGGCTACGGTCTCTCCTAGCGCCTCGCGCTTCGCAAAAAATCCCTTCGCCGGGCACGATTTCTCAACCCGGAAGCGGTCTAGCGCGATTGGGCAGGCGGTGTATGCTGCGGCCCATGATCGACCATATCGGAATCCACGTGAGCGACCTCGATCGCGCGCTTGCGTTTTATTCGGCCGCACTGGCGCCGCTCGGGTACAAGCAGATCATGAGAGTCGAGCGGTTCGCTGGGTTTGGCGTTCCTCCTAAGCCGGACTTTTGGATCGAGGGCGGTTCGCCACCCAACCAGCCGTGCCACGTTGCGTTTCAAGCCAAGGGCCGGCAATTGGTGCGCGATTTCTACGCAGCTGCGATCGCTGCAGGGGGCAAGGACAACGGCCCTCCCGGGCTGCGGCCGCATTATCACGAGCACTACTACGGCGCATTTGTTCTAGATGCCGATGGCAACAACATCGAAGCGGTATGTCACGAGCCGTTCTTGGGTTAGGGCCCGCCGGATAATAAGTCGTCGAGCGAGGCACAGCAGCCCGGAGCAGATCGCGAGCGCGCCCGGAGCGACCGACCGAGCCGTACCCGTCGGTACGGCGACCGAGGGAGAGAGGACGAAAGCCGCGAGGTGCCCGGGATGCGAAGCCGCAGCCGATCGACTTATTATCCGGCGGGCCCTTA
>CAYQQM010000066.1:0-28071 GCA_964419605.1 uncultured Kofleriaceae bacterium
CTGGCTGCGCTCGCAGTACCACGGCATCGAGAGCCGCTACATCATCCACGACGCAATGGCTAAGGAAGTCGATCGCGAAACTTTTTTCCGAACGCGAGAATCAGGCGGCACAATGATCAGTTCCGCGTACAAGCTGTGCGCCAAGATGATCAGCGAAGAATATTCGGCCGAGCTGTGGAATATTTATCCGTTTCACTTCTCTGACGGAGACAATTGGTCTGTCGACGACACTCATGCCTGCGTCGAATTGTTAAAAACCGAGGTGCTGCCCTTTGTGAATCTATTTTCCTACGGTCAGGTGGAATCGCCTTACGGATCAGGTCAGTTCATTCGAGACTTGACCGAGCACTTCGACGCCGACGACCGCGTGGTAACCAGCGAAATCAAGGGCAAAGATGCGATCATGGACTCCATCAAGGAGTTCCTTGGGAAAGGCAAATAGGGCATGTCCCTCAAGCATTTTCCGGCCTACCTCCGCGACATTCAAGATGAGGTCGAAAGCTACGCCAACGGCTTTGGTCTCGAATTCTTTCCAATCCTGTACGAGGTGCTCGACTACAAAACGATGAACGAAGTTGCCGCATACGGCGGCTTTCCCACTCGATATCCGCATTGGCGGTTCGGCATGGACTACGAGCAACTGGCCAAGAGTTACGAATGGGGCCTATCGAAGATCTACGAGATGGTGATCAACACGAATCCCGTGTATGCGTATTTGCTCGAGGGCAATTCGATTACCGATCAGAAGATTGTTATGGCGCATGTCGCGGGCCACGCCGATTTCTTCAAGAACAATTACTATTTTTCAAAAACGAATCGCAAAATGATCGATGGAATGGCGAACCACGCAGCACGGGTTCGCCGTCACATGGCGCGCTGGGGCCAGGACGTCGTCGAGGATTTTATTGACGTGTGTCTGTCGTTGGAAAATTTGATCGATCCGATGTCCGCGTACATCGTGCGATCTCGACCGCCGCGCACACCCGATCAGCAGCAAGCCGACGAAGAAGCCGAGCGGGCCGTCGGGAAGCTCAGCGCCAAGGGATACATGGAGTCGTTCATCAATCCGCCGAGCTTCCTCGAGGCACAAAAAAAGAAAAAGGAAGAAGAAGCGAAGAAAGCGCGGCATCGATTCCCCGAGGAGCCGCAGCGCGACGTCCTTGCGTTTCTCATCGAACATGCGCCACTCGACCGATGGCAACGGGATATCCTCGAGATCGTGCGCGACGAAGCATACTACTTCGCGCCGCAAGCGATGACCAAGATCATGAACGAAGGCTGGGCTTCCTATTGGCACTCGAAGATTCTCACCGAAAAGGCACTGTCCGCAGCGGAAGTGATCGACTACGCCGATGCGTGTTCTGGCGTACTAGCGACTTCGCCGGGCCGGCTGAATCCCTACAAGTTAGGAATTGAGCTGTTTCGCAACATTGAGGAGCGCTGGAACAAAGGCCAATTCGGAAAGGAGTGGGACGAATGCGACTCGATGGAGCAGAAGCGCAATTGGGACCGCCGCACCGGACTCGGTCGCAAGCGAATCTTCGAGGTTCGAAAGCTGTATAACGACGTTACATTCCTCGACGAATTTTTTACGTTGGAATTCTGTATCGAACAGCGGTTCTATACGTTTGGCTTCCAAGAACGTTCGGGCAACTGGGAGATCATGAGCCGCGAGTTCACCAAAGTAAAACAGCAACTGTTAAAGATGTTGACCAATCGAGGTCAGCCGACCATCGTTGTCGAGGACGGAAATTTTGAAAACCGCGGCGAGCTGAAGCTGCGTCACGTTCATGAGGGCGCAGATCTGGACGGTCGCCAAGCGCGCGACACGCTGCGCAACCTAACCAAGCTGTGGACACGCCCGGTAAGCCTGCTGACCAAGGTGGAAGGCAAGGGGAAGTTGCTGCGGTGCGAGAACGGCAATCTATCGGAACGCAGCGCCGACTACGCATAACGCGATGGCCGACGCAGGGCGCTCACGGCTGGATGGCCGTCCCACCAGAAGCGAAGCGGTCTTTTGGCGTCGCGACCCGCATAGGCCACTCCGATGCGTGGTCCCGTCGCGATAGTGGGAGGGGTCGTGTGCGGCACAACAAATAGCGCCCCCTTGGCCAGGTCGCGCCGATTGTGGCGGTGGTCGAGGAGCAGCGCCCGCGTTACTTTTCCAGGCCCACGGCCGGTGCCCAGATCGCTGCCAATTCCCGCCAGCGGCGCAATCGCCCGAATCAGCACCGCCTGACCGGAACCTGTGCCCCCCGTCACGATATTGAACATGTGATGGACGCCGTAGCACAAATAGACGTAGCTTCGTCCAGCCGGTCCAAACATCACGGAAGTTCGGGGTGTTGCACCGAACCGGGCGTGACTTGCCTGGTCGTTGGGAAGATAGGCCTCGGTCTCGACGATGATCCCGGATCGCTTGCGGTGGATCAGCGCGCAGCCAATCAGATCCCTCGCGACAACCGCGGCTTCGCGCGCGAACCAAGTCTGCGACAATCGCAGCATCGCAGGCAACATACGACGTCTGGGCGGTGGCGTGTTGCGAAGCCACGGATTTGGCCACCATCCGGACCAGGAATGGTAAGGTTGCGCTTTCCATGTTGAGGCTTCGCACCCTGGCCGCCTGGTTTGCGCTCTGGCCTGCCGCAGCCGCCGCAGAAGGCGGCAAGTGCATCGAAGTACAGTTCACTCCAAGCGACGGACTGCAACTCGTGGCTTGGCTTGAGCGCGCCGACGGTAGCTCGTTCGGTTCAAGCTACTACGACACGCTATTCATTACCCAAAAGGTAGGCCGATACGGGCTTGGCAATCGTCCCGGGCGGGCCGATTTCAACAGCGGCCCGCTATGGCCGTACGGTCGGCGCGTTACTACGTTCCCGGTATGGGCGCACCGCAACGGCAAGCGGTTCCCGGTAGTACTGTTTCAGAACGATACCAGCGAAGATCCAGAGTACTGCCTGGGGCTATCGGGCGCCGACGGTTACCAGTCGTGCGCGGAAAACAATCTTAGCCATCCGCTCCTGCAGAGTTCGCGCGAATTGCTGTATTGCCGGCCGATCATTCCCACCGAGGCTGCGTGGGACGCTGGCACGTGCGCGACGATGGCTTACACCGACAAGGGAAGGTTTTCCTCCGATGCGACGAAGACCACCGGGTATCCTCCTCGCGTAGATATCGCGCGCGACGTGCGGGATTCTCCTTCCGTCGACTCGTTCAAGGCCATGAACCCGTTTGACGCGGTATCGCAGCCCACACCCGCGGGCGGCGCGGCAACACGCGTGCCGTGGGCGGCTCCGGTCGATCTGCCGGATGGCGACTACGTGCTGTATGTCGAAGCAGCCAAGGAGTTCGACTTCAACGCCGCCTTTGGACCGACCCAGTTTCCCTCTCCGCCCGGCATCCCATGGAGCGAATACGGCAAACCGTACCGCGGACAACCTTCGGTGATATATCGGGTACCGTTCTCGATTGGATCTGGATCGAGCAGTGCGTCCACGCCGACCTATTTCGGCCATGGCGATCCACGTGGCGCCAGCGGAGCGATCACCCCTGCTTCTCCCATCGATCAGATCACCACCGATACGCCAGGGTCGGGAGCCTCGCGGCTGCAACTCGTTTCCGATACTGGCACGATGTATCGCGTTCGGGTCAAAGTTCAGGCTAACGCAGCCGCCGAAGCACCGGCCGCTCCAGCCGACGTTCGACCGGTTCAGATCGGGGCCGGTAACGTCACGGTGTCATTCGTCGCACCAGGGGTTGGAGAGACGCTGACCCGAGCCACCGGATATCAGATTCGCATACGCGCCAACGACGAGCTGACCGCCGCAAATTTCTTAGAATCGATGCCGATCGCCACGCAAGTCACACCCGACGACCCTGGACGTGAGCAGTCGTTTGATATTGCCGGATTGCTGCCTGAAACCGAATACTGGATCGGAATTCGAGCATTCAGTGGGTGCCGCAATTACGGCGAGCTCGCGATCGTGAAGATCGCCACCGCCCCCCGAATGGCAGGGGAGGTCGATGCGTGTTTTGTGGCGACTGCAGCCTATGGCAGCGCGATGGCCAACGACGTAGACCTGCTACGTCACGCTCGAGACGTCCTGCTCGAGACCACGGTGCTAGGAGAACTCGGCGTCGAGTTCTATTACACGTTTGGGCCGGCCATCGCGGCTGTCATTAGGGAGTCGGACCTGCTTCGCGCGACCGCGCGCGGCGCTTTGGCGCCGATCGTCGCCCGGGTCCGTCAGCTGGCGTTTTGATGCGTCGTCCTGCCTTCGATTCGTACGCGAAGTGATATCGTCGCCACTTCGGATGGTAACGCCGATGCTGAAGCGGCTGTTCTACGGGCTAGTCGCGATCGTGGTTGCGATTGTCGGCGGCGGAACCGGGTATTGGATTATTGGTCGCGGCGCTTGGTCGTTTTTTGAGTGCGTGTACATGACGGTGATTACGATTACGACGGTGGGCTACGGCGAAGTCCTTCCCGATCTGGCAACGACGCCACACGCTCGCAGTTTTACCGTGCTGCTGCTTGTCTTCGGGACGGGAACGATCGTGTTTTTCGCGTCCGCGGTGACCGCATTTATTATTGAGGGCGATCTAAAAAATGTATTGTTCGCAAACAGACTCAAGAAACGGATTCGAAAGATGAAAGACCACGTCGTGGTGTGTGGAGCTGGCTCAACAGGGCGCAATGTGATTGAAGAATTGTTGGCGGCCGACGTGCCGGTCATTGCCATCGACTTGCTGGAACACGACCTAAAGGAAATCGCCGCCAAGTATCCCAAAGCGGCATTCTCGTACATCGTCGGCGATGCAACCGATGACGACATCATTACCCAGACCAACTTGGCAACTGCTCGAGGCCTGGTAGCCGCGTTATCCTCAGACAAGGACAATCTGTACCTTACTGTTTCGGGGCGCCAGACCAACGCGAATATGCGGATCGTGGCCCGTTGTGCCGAACTATCTCATGTCGACAAGATCAAGCGCTCGGGGGCCGACGCTGTGGTGTCGCCGAACTACATCGGCGGAATGCGCTTGGTTTCGGAGCTGCTGCGCCCCGCCGTGGTGCGATTTCTCGACGACATGCTGAGAGACCGGCGCGCCGCATTTCGCATCGAGGAAGTCACGTTGGGGACCCACGCGATATCGCTGGGTGCCACTCTGAAAGAGGCTCGGGTACGCGAGCGCTTTGGAATGACGGTATTGGCGGTTCGTCGCGCCGCCGGATCCGAATGGACCTACAATCCAGATGCGAGCGAATCGATTGTCCCCGGCGCAACCCTTGTCGTGTTGGGCTCGCTCGAACAAGTGTCGAAACTGCGGGCAGCCACAAACTGACGCGCTTAGAGCACCGATCAGGTGGAAATGTCTACTGCGACGACGTTCAACTCTACCTCGTTCGCTCGCAGCCTCAGGCTTGATCTGCGGCGACAGACCGGGCACCATAGCGACATGGTGCGGTTGCTCCTCGACGAGCGAATCCAAGGCGATGGCCGCAGGCTATGCACATGGGCCACGTCGAACGCCGAGCGCATGTATTTGACCGACGATGACGGAACATCCGGATCGCTCAGTAGGGCGTCTCTGGACCGCGTGATGGTGCGATATGGGCGAGCGCTGGATCCGGAGGTTCCCCTCGAAGGCGACGCCTTGGATGTTGGCGAGGGATACGGGTTGCGGCGGCTTCGCCACCATGCTCGCGTGGACGTGGAGGGTCGCGACTACTTGGTTTGGGAACGGCCCAATGCTCCCCCACTTGCGGTAATTGCTACCCATGCCGTTGCTGCACTTCGCTATCTCGTGCTGCGGATCGAAGCCGAACGGAGCGCTTCAACGTGATAGAGAATTTCACGCGATCCGTCTCCGCGTTGCCGCTTCTGTGTGCGCTGGCGCTCCTCGCTGGGTGTCGCGGAGATCCGCAGAAATGCGAGCGAGCCGTACGCAACTATGCCACGCTGGTGTTTTGGCAGCAGGCTGATGCGGCGATCGCAGCCGTGCCGCCTGAGCAGCGCGCCAAAATTCGCAACGACAAGCTCGCGGAGTTTCAGTCTCAACTCGATCGCGGCCTTCCGATGTTAGTCAGCCAGTGTACTTCCGCGAACAACAAGGACCAGATCGAGTGCATGATCGAAGCGCGGACCGCCGATCAGGCCAAACACTGCACGGACTAGTACTCGCCACAGCGCGGTTCGCGGCGATTCGCAAGCCCAGAGGGGTGTTGGCGACCGCTACCCAAGCAGGGCGGTGAATTTCCATTCATGAGCGTCGCATCCCGCCAGTGCTATTTCGCGGCAAGGATCCGTGCTGGTCGGATCTGTCCTCGCGTCGGATTTATCGGTACACGGCGTCGACAGCCAGCTCGGCGCCGTGAACGATGACGGCTCCTCCGCTGGTGGCAGATTCGGATTGCCACGGGGCATTCGAATCTGCGCGGCGACGAAACACCTCGATCCTCGACTCGTCTTGCGCCACCAGCACGTACTCCCGGATCGACGGCAGCAACCGGTATGCTGCGAATTTTCCGTCGCGATCATAGCGTTCCGTTGTGGGCGAAAGAACCTCAATGACAACGGACGGATTAATGATGGCCTCACCCATCGCTTGACCGGTTTTATTTTTGGCAATCATTGTTTGAACGGCTCCGCATACGAAGCTCGCATCCGCATAGGTACACAAGCTAGCTGCTTCGATCCAGATCGGCGTGTCTGACGTGTAGAGAGTGCACGCTGGATCAAGCGCGTTCGCGAGCAGCCGGCCCACTTGCCCGACCAACCTGCCGTGACGAGGTGTCCCGCGTGACATCGCATAGACGACACCATCGTGCCATTCATGACGAATATCGCTGGTCTCCTCTCCGAAGAAATAGTCCTCAAACGAAACGGTGCGTGAGGCAGCGCTTTGATGTTTCATCCCGGTTCATTTTGCGCCACCTCACTCGGGCGCGCCAGCGGAAGCGTAGCGGGCACGGAGATTCCGCTTGCGTACTTCCATTGCTGCTTTTTCAGTATTTTCAAGCTATTGCGGATATTTGTGGGGGCTAACCGGACGTCGAGGGTGGAACCTTCGCTATGCCCTCCCCATTTCGCGAATTGGAACTCCTGGACGCTGCCTGGAGAGCTAAACTGGTGCGTATGAACACTGCAGCGCGCCAGGAGCTGTTCGATCTCGTAAGCGGTTTATCTGACGATGAGCGGGCACGACTACATGCAGCCCTCGAGTAGTCCGAGAGAGAGTTTGCACAAGGCAAAGGGATCCCTGCGGAAGCCGTGCTGATCGAGCTTCGGCAAAAATGGAATGTGGTACAATGAACTGGTGGTAACCATCGCTGTCGACGACGAACTGTTGGCTGTGCTACCGGGCGGGCATCCCGGTGCAGACGAGCAGATTCGCGAGCTGGCTGTGATTGAGCTTTATCGACGGCGGGCGATCTCGAGTGGCAAGGCTGCTGAGCTCCTGCATCGTGGCCGTGCTGAGTTCATCGCGTACGCAAGCCGGCTAGGTATCCCCTACCTCGATCTCGATGAGGTCGAGCTGGCTCGTGAGCTCGATGCAGCAAGTAAGCTGCGGTTATGACTCCAGCAGATTCCGTGGTCTCGAATTCGAGTCCGCTGATTGCATTCGAACGTATCGGTCGAGTCGATCTGCTCCAGCGAATGTTCGGTGGACGGCTGGCGATTCCGCCGGCGGTTGCACGCGAGGTCTACGGGAATGTCGCGACACCACCGTGGATCCACGTTGTGCCCGTTTCGGCGGCGGCGGACCCAACTGCAAGTCCGACGCTGGGAGCGGGAGAGCGAGAGGCAATTACGCTTGCCACCGCACTGAGCGCTGAATTGATCATCTTAGACGATTTGCCCGCGCGTCGTCTCGCCGCACGACGTGGACTCGCGGTCATCGGAACCATTGGCGTGCTCCTCGTTGCAAAGCGAACCGGAGCCATATCAGCGATCGCGCCGATACTCGAATCGCTAGTGACCGCAGGCTTTCACCTGTCAGATCGGGTTCGTGACTCTGCGCTGGCAGCGGCAGAAGAAGAGTTGCTAACACAGTGAGGGGGTACTCGTTGCGATCCGGGCGAACAAGTCCGGCGTTCGGCCACCGTCGTCCGGTTACCGGACGTAACCGGCCAGTGCACGGTGCGAATTCAGACACTTACCGTTGGCAAGCGTTGTGCAACAGCGGTCGCCACGATGTCGCTTCCGCGCCCGGTCTTCCCTGGCACCACATCGATGGTGACGCGTCGCTGCACCCAGCGGCAATACCTCTTAAGGCCGGACCGCGAGACGAATAATGCAGTGATCTATTGCTTGGCCGTTGCCGCACAGCGCTGCAACGTCGACGTGATTCTGTTCACGCAAATGTCCAACCACCTTCACCACGCGCTGTACGATCGATTGGGCAACGCACCGGCGTTTTACGAACACTTTCACAAGCTACTAGCCAAGTGCATGAACGCGCTGCGCGGGCGGTGGGAGAACTTTTTCGCGAGCGAGCAAGTGTGCGTGGTCCGCGTCGACACCCGGGAAGACCTCATTCGCAGGCTGGTCTACATCGCGACGAACCCTGTAAAGGCAGGGCTCGTTGCCAAGGTAGAAGACTGGCCCGGCGCCCAGGGCTACGAAGCACTTCTCGAGAGCAAGCCGCTTCACGCGACTCGCCCCAAACATTTCTTTGCCGAAGACGGCGCGATGCCCGAGGAAGTTACGCTAAGAATGACTCTGCCGCCGGAACTTGTCGATACAGCCGAGATTTTGGAGGAGGTGAGGGCGCGCGTCGCGGAAGTGGAGCGGCTCGAGCAAAAACGCCGTGCAGAAAAGCGCCAGCCCGTACTCGGCCGCGACGCCGTCTTGCGGCAATCGTGGCGCGACTCGCCTACGACCCGCGAGCCACGGCGACAGTTGCGCCCGACCTTTGCCGCGCGCACCTTTTGGGCCTTCGTCGAGGCCGCGCAGCGCAAGCACGAATTCATGGAGGCCTACCAGCAAGCCCGGCAAGACCGCCTCGCTGGCAAAGACGCCATCTTCCCTGCCGGGACCTACTGGCTCCGCCGCTTTGTCGGCGTACCCGTTGCCTCAGCTGAAGAACTACCCGCCGAAAAAATGAACTGACCTTCCCGGTTACCTAAGCGCATGCCCATCCGCATGCGCCGTCGCGGCGTGGTTCGAACCACGCCAAAATCGCCCATCCGCCAGCCCAGCGAATCCCGTTCGTCGCCGCGATCGCCCGCCCGACCACCACCTTGCGGCCGCAACCCTGGTCGGGTCTCTCTGCTGGTCGGGTCTGTCTACTGGTCGGGTCTCTCTACTGCAACCCTGGTCGGGTCTCTCTTACAACCGGGCCGAAGGTGGCAGTGGGCGAGTATATTCCACCACCGATATGCCCACCTGGGGCTGTGTTCACGCGGATCCGACCGAATCCGCCGCCGCCATGTCCCCCGCCAGCGATTACGTCCGATGTTGCAGCTTCACCATCGGTTGCGCTGGTGTTGCCGGCTCCGCCATTGCCGCCCGCCCCCCACACAACGCCGTTGTTAAGTGGAGCACCGCCTCGCGCAGGCGTTGCATCTAGCCGGCCGTCTTCGCCAGTTCCTGATTGCACGCCGATTCCATCGCCGCCGCCCCCATTGGCTACAATCAGGCCTGGAACCTCGACTATCGGAGCTTCGAGTAGGATTCCACCTCCAGAGCCTCCTCCCCGACCTTTTGCGCCATTTGCGGCAACCACGCCGGCAATCGTGATGCGAGTGCCACTCACAAATTGAATCGCACCGCCGCCCCCTTCGCTACCAGAACCTTCGCAGCCTCCTCGCAATGGTACCAGCCACGCGTTTCCGGTCACCATGCCTCCCGCGCCTCCGTGCGAGATACTAAATGCCGCTGGATTTGTGGCACGACCACCAGATCCGCCAGAAGATCCAAACCCACCCCCTCCCCCCCCACCTCCAGCACCGGTCTGCACAATAGACCCCTTGCCCTTGCAATCACCGTCGTTGAACGCACCAGCGCCTGGGGTGAAGCCTTTGGCCGATGCCGAGAACACCCCGTTAATCTTGAGGTGGCCGGTACTCACGACGGCGAGCGCGTTTTTTCCAGTAACCACCACATCCTTTGCGGTCAGACTTCGAACAAGAAGTACACGGATGGTGGGAGCGCCGGACTGAACCAACGTTTCGCTCCTGAGGCCGATCGGTGAGCCGCCAACCGTTATGTCTCCATTGTCCGTATTGATCGTGGCGGAATTTCCGAGGTCAATATCTGGTTGGCTTCCCGCCCGAGCGAGGAACGATCCCAACCCATTCGACGGCTCCATGTCGTAGCATCGCTTCCCAGCGGCATCGCAACCGAGGGAGCAGGGCTGGATCGCCTCGCCGGTACCGTCCGCATTGCAGCGCACCAAGTTCGCGCCGTCGCAACGTAGCCCCTGATTTGCTGTGCAGACCGGCCCGGGCTTCGAAGCGCACTTCTTCTCGACCGGGTTACAGCCGAAGGGACATGACTCACTGACCTCAGCTGTGCCGTCCGCGTTGCAGCTCACCAATTTCGTATCGTCGCATCGAAGAGCGTGGTTAGCGGTGCACACTGGCACAACCGGGCCGTCGACCGGCGCATCGAGCCAACGTTTGTTCGGATTTGGAACTGTGCAGCTCACCGTGGCTGCAACAACCAGTACGTGGATGGATGCGAATCTAAGACTTCTTTGCCGCATATCAATATTTTCCTTTCGGGAAAGTACCAGGAGTACGTCCAGGTAGGTCCGATTTCTTTCAAACCCGTTATCGGCACCCCCGATCGAAAGTTGCGAAAAAACGCGCAGTCGGCAGCCGGGCATTACAATATCTTGTATTTGTTCAACAAAACATCATCAGGTTGGAGGCTCGGCGCAAAGTAATCGCCGAAAAAGGGAAGGGCCCCTGCGGTCGAAACCGGGAGGCCCCTTAAACAGAGAGACGTCGACTGCTACTCGCCCGGGGCGGCAAAAGTCGCCTTTACTGCGGCGGCTTTGATGCCAGCGGAGTAAGCCGGTTTGCCGTCCACTGTAAGGTCCGGCGGGAGAATCCCAGCTGCTGCTGCTTTGACTTCTTCTTTGCTCACGTCGCAGTTTGTGTATGGCATTTTCTTAACAAACGCCAAAAGTTCCTTTTGCTTATCGCACGTGCAGCTGGGAGGAACGGCAGCTGGGCAATCCTTCTTGATGTTCGCGGTTAGCTGGTCTGCAAGTCCAGGGAATACCGCACTGTCCATGCTAGCCTGGGTTACGATGCCTCCGACCAGCAGCCCATCGGTAACGCTCGACCCCGAAACCGTTCCGATAGTCGTTTCAGCTATGCCGGTTGCCTTTACTCTTGCTTGGACTAGATCGAACCGGATGGGAGCGGCATCGCCGAACGACATCAAAAGCGTCATGGTTCCGGGACCACCCGTGAATGTGCCTCCCGTGATTTTGCCGGCGATCGCAGGATCTCGCGGCGAGGCGGCGGCAACGGAGAATGTGCCGTTGCTCAAATGCTTGCCGCAACCCATGCAAACGGACGGCTTGGCATTCGTGCAGGTTACTGTGTCAGACGCGTTGCTGCATGCAGCCGGCTGAGGGTTATCACCGAGAAAGAACTGTATGCCTGTTCCGTCAGAGCTGGTAAACGACGGAGTCTGAACATCCGCAAGTAAGATTAGCTTGCCATTGAGCACACCCGTGTCGATCGCCGCCTGAATGTTGGCCAAGTTTGACAAAAAAGCAATTGTGTCGCCGATCTTGTTGTCGACGCTGCCATCTCCGTTCAAGTCCAAACCGAATTGAGCGGACTGCCCCGGTCCAGTCGGCACTCCAATCTTATTCACCACATACTTATAATGCGGCCCCGTCGGCGTAACCCCGCCCTCATCCCCGCCGCCACACGCGCCCATCGAAACAGCCGCAACCACAGCAACAAGCGCACTTCCTAGACGATGTAAGATCATTAGACTCCCCTTTTGCGGCGTTGTAGCCCGGAAATCCGCCCCGCACAACCCGCTGCTAAATGCGCCGATCGACGCAGTGCGACATCCCTCACGTTACCCCCGCGGAACATTTTCAAACCGCACACTTACATCCTTCACCACCCCATGCTCTCGCGCCCAACCGCCATTCACCTCGAGCACATACCTCGATTTCTCTCCCACCGAGCGCAAAACCTCGGTCTTCGGCTCCGCATTCTCCACCACGCCCGCAACCGTCATATCCCCCCGAATAAAAATCATATCCAGCGGGATCAGCGTGTTGCGCATCCAAAACGTCCACTCCCTCTCGACCGGCATCAAAAACAGCATGCCGTTTCCAGGCGGCAGATGCTGCCGAAACATCAGCCCGCGCCGAATCGCACCCTCACTCGCGACCACTTCGACATCCACCACCGCATCTCCGCCCGCCGTCGCAATGACCACGCGTGGCGCAGCCAGCTCGCGAATCGGCTCGCTGTGCTTCGGCACTACGCTGACCGCGTCGTCGCGCCCCCCGTGCTCGCATGCACCCGCCAGCGCAACCCCCAGCGCAACGCCGGGTATCACCAAAACCGAAGTACCCTGCGGAATCGCGCGCACGCCGCACGCTATCATAGCGCGCGAACAGCAACCGTCGCGAAGATCCGGTCTCTCTATGGCAAAGCGTAAAGTCACCATGGTGAACTTCAACAGGTCGGAGATGGACTACGACCTGCCACCGGCATTGGACCGCCGCCGCCTTAGACGCGTGGGTAGAGGAGGGCAGGTCATTCAAACACTGGTCGATTGCTCTCGACGCAGCGTCGGCACTCTAACGTGGTAGAATGCCAACTATGGTCCAGCCGATTCGCGACCGCCGCGACGAGGTTTACGACGAGTACCTCGCCGTACCCGATCATCTGCGCGCCGAAATCATCGACGGCACCCTATACGTTCTACCGCGCCCCGCGCCCCGCCATGCAAACGCGGCTTCCGGCCTCGGCGGTGAGCTCTTTGGCCCGTTCCAGCGCGGCCGAGGTGGCCCCGGAGGCTGGTGGATCCTCGACGAACCCGAGCTCCACCTCGACTACAAGCAGCCGATTTCGCCCGACTTGGCCGGTTGGCGCGCCGAGCGCATGCCTGCGCTGCCAGAGACCGCGTACTTTACCGTTCCCCCAGATTGGGTCTGCGAAGTCCTGTCGCGTTCCACCGAGAAGATCGATCGCGACCAGAAGTTGCCCTACTACGCACGGCACCGCGTCGGGCACGTGTGGTTCGTCGACCCGATCGACAAGCGCCTCGAAGTCCACAAGCTCGATCGCGAAGGTCTATGGCGCGAGGTGCGCATCTACCAGGGCGACGTTGTGGTTCGCGCCGAACCGTTCGACGCGATCGAGCTCGATCTCAGCGCGATGTGGACCGCCCCGACGGGTGCGATGCCCCGATGATGTCGCAACCGCATTGGCAATAGCAATTCGGACTTGACTCCAATTTGCTCATGACTAAACTGGAGTCGTGTCCGAAATACTAACGAGGTACCTCGTCTCCTATATCCGGGACGACCTGGAAAAGAAGATGGTGTTTCTCGGCGGCCCGCGTCAGGTGGGAAAGACGACGTTGGCACAGAGCCTGATTTCCAACTATCGGGACGGTCACCCTGCATACCTCAACTGGGACAGCGAGCTGGACCGCAACAAGATCAGACAGCGCGAATGGCCTCGAACTGAGCGATTGATTGTGCTCGACGAAATCCACAAGCTCAAGACGTGGCGAAACTTGGTCAAAGGGTTCTACGACACCCTGAAAAACACACACACGTTCTTAATCACCGGGTCCGCGCGCCTCGACCATTTGCGCAAGGGCGGAGATTCGCTCCTCGGCCGCTACCACTATTATCGACTGCACCCCTACTCGCTCTCGGAGTTGGGGCAAGGCGAAGCCACGTTGCCATCATTGTTGAAGTTCGGCGGCTTCCCGGAACCGTTTCACGCGGCCGACGAGCGCACACTGCGGCGTTGGCACATTCAGCGGCTCGAACGGCTCGTGCGCACCGACCTCAATGGCTGGGAAGATGTCAAAGACGTCGACCGGATCTACTCGCTCGCCGAAGAGTTGCCCAACCGAGTCGGCGCCCCGTTGTCCGTAAATTCGCTAGCGAACGACTTGGGCGCGGACTTCAAGACCATTCGTCGCTGGTTGGAGATCCTCGGTTCTCTGTATTACTCGTTCCAAATTTCACCGTACGGAGCGGCAAAGATTCGC
Organism: uncultured Kofleriaceae bacterium; assembly: GCA_964419605.1. GTDB lineage: Bacteria > Myxococcota_A > Polyangia > Haliangiales > Haliangiaceae > JABFXX01. The sequence goes on from CAYQQM010000066.1 coordinate 14,223, forward strand.
GCGGTAAAAAAGGAACAAAAGCTGTTTTTGTACGACTGGTCGCAGGTCGAGGCCGCAGGGCCTCGACTGGAAAACATGGTGGCGAGTCACTTGCTCAAGTATTGCCACTTTCTCGAGGATGTGCACGGCCACCGCATGGAGCTTCGATTTTTGCGCGACACCGACAAACGGGAGATCGATTTCGTGGTGATGAAAGACAAGAGGCCCGCCTTCGCCGTCGAATGCAAACACGGTGATGGCTCGGCGTCGCCGCACCTGTTTTACTTTCGCGACCGAACGCCCATACCGCACTTTTATCAAGTCCACCTTGGGCGCACTCACCGCCAGCTCGATGATCGCATCTCGATCGTGCCGTTTGCGAATTTCTGCACCACGGTTGGCTTGGTGTAGACGCTCCTGACTCCGACTCTAGGAGGGCTGGGCAGGTCGCGCTACCATAGGTACCATAGGTTGTGCCCCTAGCCGTAGTGACGCGCGACCCGGCAGACGCCGCTGCGTATGCGGCAGCGCTTTCGCCGCGCGAAGTTGTGGCGATGCCGGTCGTGACAACGGCACCAGCAGCGGATCCCGATGCGTTGGCGCGGGCGCTCGCGACCGGGCCGTTCGCGGCGATCGTCGTCGCAAGTGTGCGCGCCGCCGCGGAGTTCATCCGCGCGGGCGGAGCAGGGGCCGGGCCAGTGTGGGCCGTGGGGCCGGCCACCCAACGCGCACTGGCCGATGCTTTCGTGGCGGCACATCATCCCAGCGGCGTGCGCACCGGCGCCGACCTGGCTCGATCGCTGGTCGCGGCGATTCCCATCGCTGGCAAGCGAGTGCTGGTGCCGCGTGCCGAACAGGGCCGCACGGATGCGATGGAGATCTTGCGCAGCGCGGGTGCGGAGGTCGTCGATGTCATTGCGTACCGCAGTATTCCGACCGCCTCCGACGACCCCGCGATCGCGCGCGGACTATCCGCGTTGCGAGCGGGCGGGGCCGAAATCTGCGCCGTTTTTGCACCGTCGCAAGTGGCCGCGCTCGCTGCGCTCGTCGGGCCGCTGCGCGAGGTCGCAACGCGATTCTGCGCCATCGGCGAAACCACCGCGGCCGCTCTACGGCTGGAAGGAGTGAGTGAGCTCGTCGTGGCGCGGGAGCCGACGCCCGAGGGCGTGGCGGAGGCAGTTAAAACGTTTCCAGCCGAAGCCCGGGAATACGAGCAAATTCGCGATGGTTTCGAGTAATGACCGTGGCGTCGTGCGCGAGTGCAATGCTGGCGATCAACAAGTCTGCTTCTCCTATCGAGGTTCCAGCGCGCTCCAGAATCGCACGACAGATTCCGTAGTGGTCTGCCGCCTGGTCTTCGTAGGGCAATGAAACGAGACCTCGGCAAAAGTTGTTCACGCGTTCGAGGTTTTCGTCCACCCGCTGACTCTTTCTGGCGCCAAAGAGCAGTTCGCCGCGCACCACACTGCACACGGCGACATCGCTCACGGGGTGTCGGTTAAGCCTCTGCAATAGCGACCGACTCTTGCCGTTGAGAATTGCGATGCATGCGTTTGTGTCGAGAAGCAGCATGGCCCCTACAGATCATCACGGGGTGTTGATTTGGAGCGTGGGATCTCGGGGACACTTCCTTGCCAGGTTCCATAGAATTTCGAAAAGTAGCCGGCCTTTGAGGAGGGGCCGGCGGCACCCAAAAAATGGTCGCTGACTAACTGTGCCAAAAAACGCGAGATCGTTTGGCGACGAGTTTTAGCGGCTTGGCGGATCCTCTGCTCGAGCTCGCGAGGCACATAAAAATTGAGCTGCGACATATTGCCAAGTATACTTGTTTGCTTGCTGCTGCACACGTGTTTTGCGCGTGCGGGGGAACTCCTACTTTTAGCTCGGCAGCATATGCTCAATGTGGTGGATCGCGATCAACACCAGAACGATGCGCGTGATGGCCAGCAAACAGGCGAGTGCGCCGACTGTTACGGCGGCGGCGCCGGCGAGTCGTGAGGCGCCTGGCAAGTCGCGGCGCGCAAACTGAACCCAGCCAGAGCCACAGGCGCCGATTCCAAGGCCGAGCGCAATGTAGAGCCCGGGCGAAGGCAGGCCAGCCGCCAGCATGGCGGCGAATCCAAGCGCCAAAGGAACCCGACCCATGCCTCAAGCTACCTGTGCCCCGCGCCGGGAGCGACTTTTGTGCTACCCATAGCGCCCCATGAACGTCCCGGGATCGCGATCTGGCTTTTGCGCGATTGTTGGCTTGCCGAATGTCGGCAAGTCGACGTTGCTCAATCGCGTCCTCGGACGACGACTGGTCGCCGTATCCGCGAAGCCGCAAACGACGCGCGACCGAATCGTCGGCGTGCACCAAATCGCCTATAACGGCGGCTCCGCCCAAATCGCATATGTCGATACGCCCGGCGTGCAAGACGGCAGGGGCCCGCTGCGGCGCTACATGCGCGATGCGGCGATCACCGCCACGGCCGCCGCCGACGTAGTCCTCATGTTGGTCGACGTGACCGACCGCCGCGGCAGGCAAACCGAGCGGATCAGCGACGACGCGGCAGCCTTGCGCGATGCGGGGCGATCGCATCCGATGGTCGTTGCGCTAAACAAAGTCGACCGGATCGCGAAACCGGAACTGCTGCCGCTCATCGAGGCGTGGACTCAGATCTCCCCCGACGTGGTGCCGATCTCCGCGGCAACCGGCGACAACCTCGAGGCGCTGGAGCGCGTGATCGCCGGCAAGCTGCCCGAGGCCCCGCCGATGTTTCCGGACGGCATGGTGACCGACCGAAGCCCGCAGTTTATCGCGCAAGAGATCATCCGCGAACAGCTCTATCACCAGCTAGGCAAGGAGCTGCCGTACGCATCGGCTGTGCTAATCGAGAGCTTTGTTGAGCGGGGCACTGCGTTCGTCATCGGCGCCGTGATCGTGGTCGAGCGCGATTCGCAGAAACCGATCGTCGTTGGCCGCGGGGGCGCACGGATCAAAGAGCTCGGCATCGCGGCGCGAGCCGCGCTCGCGGAGGCGCTCGGAAAAACCGTTCATTTGTCATTGCTGGTCAAGGTCCGCGAACAATGGACATCGGCAGAAGCCGAACTCAAACGGCTCGGCTATTCGGGAGACGCACTGTGAACAGTCGCGACACTGCGCCTGTGGTCGCAATCGTCGGTCGCCCCAACGTCGGCAAATCGACGCTGTTTAACCGTCTCGTCGGCGGACGCCCAGCGCTGGTCCACGACACGCCTCATCTCACGCGCGACCGGCGTTACGGCGAAACCGACTACTTCGGCGCGCCGTTCACCATCATTGACACCGGGGGACTCGATCCCAGCCAAGCGCCCGACGTGATCGGCGCCGGGATCCATCGCCAAGCCATACGCGCTATCGACGAAGCAAACGCACTCGTGCTCGTGGTCGATGGCCGCGCCGGCCTGTCTTCGATCGACCGCGACCTCGCCAACCAATTGCGCGCCACCGGAAAACCGCTCTTCCTCGCCGTGAACAAGGTCGATCACCCCACCAACGATCCCTTGATCCACGACTTTCACGAAATCGGCCTGTCTCGCATCTTCCCCATCTCCGCCGCCCACGGCCGCGGCATCGACGCCCTACTCGAAGCCCTCACCCAAGCCCTCGGCGTGGGGTCCGGCGAGGCGGCGACGAGCGACGACCCCGAATGGCCCAATGTGGCTCAAACAGCGGACGGAGCGAGCTTCCATGTGCGGTCCGGCGAGGCGGGGAGGAGTGAGGAGCGCAGCGTACTTCCTGTACGTGAGCACCGCAGCGACGAACCCAACGAAGCCCGACCGCACATGGAAGCTCGCGATCTCAGAGTGGCGTTTGTGGGTCGGCCCAATGCCGGCAAATCTTCCCTCACCAATCGACTGCTCGGGGAAGAGCGCTCATTGGTTCACCACGAGGCTGGAACCACCACCGATCCCGTCGACGCCGCGTTTTCGCTTGGAGGTCGAAATTACGTCCTTGTCGACACTGCGGGGATTCGACGCAAAGCGCGGATCGATGTCGACATCGAAAAAATCGCGGTTTCGATGGCGATCGGTCAAATCGAGCGCGCCGACGTCGTTGTGCTGGTCATCGATGCTGCGATCGGACCGGCCGAGCAAGATGCCCGCATTGCGGGCAAAGTGGAAGAAGCGGGGCGTGCGCTCGTCATCGCGCTCAACAAGTCAGACCTCATTCGTAGCGACGCCAGCAAAACTGCGCTGCGCGAGCTTTCATCCGATACGTTTCACTTTCTCACGTGGGCACCCACGACCATGATCTCGGCCCAGCGCGGCGACGGTGTCGACAAACTACTGGACCTCGTCGATCGAGTTGCAAAAGAGCACCGCAAGCGCATTCCAACGGGACAGCTCAACAAGTTCTTCCGAGATGTCATCGAAGCCAAGCCGCCGCCGCTCCACAAGGGCCGGGCGGTGCGCGTTTACTACCTCACCCAGGCTCGGGCGCAGCCCCCGACGTTTATCCTTTGGACCAACTCCAGCGAGGGCCTCGCGCCCAGCTACAAGCGTTTTATCGCGAACCAACTTCGCGAAACGTATGGATTTCGCGGAACGCCGATTCGAATTTTTACCAAGGCCAAAAAGGACCGTCACGATCCTGAGGCGTAACGCCACCCACCACGCACTGTCTTGTTGCGGAACGTTCCGATGCGGGTATGATAAAAGTATGTCAGTAGCAAAAATCGCTATCACGATTCCGCAGGAGACGCTTCAGCGGGCCAAAAAAATCGTAAGGAGCGGTCGAGTCCGCTCGCTCAGTACCTTTCTTAGCCTTGCGGCAAAAGAAAAGCTTGAGCGCGATATGTTACAAGAAACCCTCGAAGTTATGACCAAACAGCACGGTCCAGTGCCTAAGGATGCGCAAAGGTGGGCGCGCAAGCTGCTGTCGAAATAGTTCTGGACGCTGGTGCGTTGATCGCATTCGAAAAGGCCAACCCTAAGATGCGGGCGATCGCGCAGGAGTCACTACAGAGCGGTCTTCGACTGGTCGTGCCCACTACCGTAGTGGCGCAGGTCTGGCGCTCGCCGGCTCGTCACGCACGAATCAGCGCATTGGTGAATGGCCGCAATAGCGAAGTTGTCGCCTTTGACCAACCGTTCGCAGAGGCCACGGGTCTTCTATGCGCCCTTCGAGGCACAAGTGACATCGTCGACGCGTCGGTTGTCGTCTTGGCGCAGATCCGGCATGCGCGAATCGTCACTACGGATCCGAAAGACTTGCTGCGGCTTAACCCCAACGCGGATCTTGCGATCGTAACCTAACTATAGGTATCCCCAGCGAATTGTTCCTCGTAGGCCGAGGGTGAATACGGTCACGTCGCTGGCAAATGATGCGAGCCGGGCTTCCACGCCCCACGAGCGCTCGCGGCTGGTGAGGATGTCGAGACCACCGCCGAGCGCAACCACAAACGTCGTGCCGCGATCGATGGAGCCTCCGCCCGAAATGATGCCGCCGAGCCCACAGAACGCGTACGGAACGTATTTGAGAACGTCAAACCGGTACACGACGCCAGCGTCGGCCAGGCCGAAATACGAGATTCCGTCGCCGTCGAAGGCCCCGCCGGCGAGTTCACCGCGCAGGGAGAAGTCACCCGAGATCGCGCGCTCGTACATAGCCGCCGCCGTGGCGCCGAGATAGGAGGTCAGCGAAGGCGGCTCCATCGTCCCAACTTTTTTGCCGCGGGCGGTAAACGCCCCCCAGCCGACGGTGGCCGAAACCGCGTGTTCGCCATCGGCGTGGGCAGCCGCCGGGAGGAGGATCGCAGGCAACACATACAGCAGGTGGGAGGTCCAAGTCATGAAACCGTAAAATTGTGCTACATCGGCGGTGCCGTGGCAGATAAAGAACCTAAAAAAACCGCCGCGAGCGCTGCGCCGCGTTTTGATCCAAAACCGGTGAGCGTCGGCGGCGATTCCTTAGTGGACCGCGTGTATCCGCATCGGATGAAGATCGGCTTGTTCATTTTGAGCGGGCTCGTCATCTGGGCGGTCATCGCGGTGGTAGTGCATTTTCGCGACGCAGACCAAGAGGCGTCGACGGAGAAATTGGGCCGGGTGTTGGCGATCGGTCAGCGCAAGATTCGCGAACCGCAGCCGGAACCCGCTCAGGGTTCCGGATCCGCCGCGGGATCGAACGCGACCGACCCCAAGCCAGATCCGAAGCCAGATCCGAAGCCAGACCCTAAGCAGTCCGACAACACGTTTGCGGATGCAAAACAGCGTGCAAACGCCATGCTCGAGGAGCTTGCGAAGCACGGCGTCGACGCGGCCGGGCCGTCGTTCCGAGCCTCGTTGCTGGTTCAGGCAGGGAAGCTCGACCCCGCGATGGAGGAATTCCGCAAAGCCCAGAGCGCGCTAGGGATTGACGGCGTGCTGGCACGCGAAGGGCTTGGCCTGGTGCAAGAGATGAAGGCGATGGGCCATAAGGATGCGGCCGAACAACACAAGGAACTAGAATCGGCGCTCGCAACATTTCAGGCGATGCAACCCGACGAAAAGGGACCGCGGCGCGCCTTCGCGCTGTACCACCAAGGCAGGGTTTTGGAGCTACTTGGAAAGGCTGCCGATGCCAAGGCGGCATTGGAAAAGGCCAAACCGCTTGCGGGCGAAGGCGAGCTCGCGCAACTGATCGATGCGCGACTCGTGGGTCTGGGGCTGTGATCGGTCGGGGAACTCTATTCGTCGCGATTGCACTCATCGGGTGTGCTCGTCCCGACATCCGACATGCCGATGCGCTCAGCGCAGAGAACCGAGAGCCCGCAGGCGGCGGTCGCCTCGCATTTTCGTGGAAGTTTGTTACGTCGAATCGACGCACCGAGGTTGCGCCCCAAGAGTTTGCTGCCCCTGCGATCGCTGCTGATACGCTGTACACGGGCTCAGCGGGGGGAACGTTCTACGCGTTGCGCACGGCCACAGGGCAGGTCCGCTGGAAAAAGCAACTCGGCGCCGTGTCCTGTGCGCCTCTTGTCCACAGTGGGACGCTATACGTTGGGACACTCGATGGCTTCCTGCTGGCGCTCGACGCGCAAACCGGACAAGAAAAATGGCGCTACCAGAGCCGAGGACCTATTGGGCAGACGCCCAGCTCAGTCGGCGAGTTGGTTGCGTTCTCCAATGAGGCGGATCAAGTAGTAGCGCTCAACGCCATCACGGGAAAATTCATGTGGCAGTACAAGGCGGAAACGCCCGAGGAGTACACGTTGCGCGGACACGCCGGTGTCGCCAGCGACGGCGAGTTGCTCTACACCGGATTTTCCAACGGCACGCTGGCCGCACTGCGCAAAGACAACGGCTCGATCGCGTGGTCGACCTCACTGAAAGCGGAAGCTCAGCGATTTGTCGATGTCGATGCAACGCCGCTCGTCATCGGCAGCAGCGTGTACGCGGCGTCATCGTCCGGGGGCGTGTACGCACTCGACAAAACTACCGGGCTTGTGCGCTGGCGCACGCCATTTTACGACGCTGCGTTGCCTAGCGCGACCGGCAACGTGGGTGGACTCACCAGCGATGGAAAAACTCTGTATGCCTCCGTGGCGGACCTGGGCACGTATGCCATCGATTTTGCCGGAAATCTCAAATGGCGCGTTGGCGCCCGCGGCGGTGGCGAGCCTGCGACCCCGGTCCTGTTCGAAGACTTGATCGTGTACTCGCTCGCGAGCGATGGGCTGTTTATCGCGGAACGCCGCACCGGAAAAACCCTCGAATATTTCGATCCCGGCGACGGCATCTCGGCCCAACCGACGATCGCCGCCGACGGGCGACTGTACGTGATGTCCAACCGCGGCATCCTGTACGCTTTCGATTTGCTGTAGTACGAACGGGAACCGCCGCTGCGGGCGCCGCTCGACTTCTATAGCTCTTGACCTATACTATGACATATATGGAGAAGGTCATCCCGATCAGCGATCTTCAGAGCAAAGCTAAGAAGTACGTCGACCAGGTCAAGGAAACCGACCAGCCAGTCGTCATTACCCAACGAGGGCGCGCGGCCGCCGTTCTCGTAAGTTACGATATGTTCGAGGGTCATCTTGCGACGCAGGACGAGATGACCTACGGCGACTGGTCGCGCCGACTCGCGCGGGCACAGCGCGAGTCGCGCGCTGACAAGGGAACCACGCTTGACGCGTACGTGAAGAGGCGAGCGCGACGTTGAAGGTAGTACTTCTTGCCCAAGCGCAGGAAGATCTTGATCAGATCGTAGACCCGCTACTGAGTCGCGTTGTCCGACATTTGCGACTGTTGGGTGACTTCCCCGAACTCGGAACAGCGATGGTCGGGCCGTTGGCGGGGTACCGCAGCTGCGTCGTGGCGATGTTCCGAATTGTGTACCGCATCCGCACTCCGGCGGTTGTCGAGGTGGCCTACATTCGCCACTGCCGCCGCCGTCCGCCGGCGTAGCCGGCTGGTGCCCGGCGTTCAGCCGCCGCCGACGAGCGACTAGGTCCGTGGGGTCCGTGGGGCGGGAGTTTTCGATCGTTGAGTTGACATAATATAGATTCTGCGACCCAATGGGTCCGGCCGAGGCTTAAGGCGATTTTCGCAGCCGCCTCCGACTTATCGAGCGACGCGCTGGCCCAGGCTGGCGATCTCAGCCGCGGTGAGCCCGCTTGACGCTTCAATGGTCACTGTAGCGGCGCGATTGGTTCCGACTTCAACGGCGGTGACTTCCAGGATGCCATCGGCATCCATCGTGAAACTCACTTCGACCTTTGTGCGACCGCGTGGAGCCGGTGCCAAATCGCCGAGCACAAATCGGCCGATACGGCGGTTCTTGGATGCTAGTTCGTGATGGCCTTGATGGATTTCGATCGCGACAAATGTCTGATTGTCTTCCGTGGTCGCGAAAACTTTCTTGGCCCGCGTAGGAATGCTGGTGTTGGCGGCGATCACAACCGACATCTTGTCGCCGGCAACCTTTACCCCCATGTCATGCGGGGTCACATCGAGCAAAACGACTTCTTGCAGCTCGCCGCCCATGATCCCCGAATGGACCGCTGCGCCCATTGCGACGATTTCATCGGGGTTGACGCCTTTGGAGCCAGGCTTGCCAAAAATGTGTTGAGCTCGCTCTTGTACGGACGGCATTCGCGTCATGCCGCCAACCAAAATCACCTGGTCGATATCGGCCGGGGTGCAATGGGCGTCGCTGAGCGCTTTCTTGCATGGCGCCTCAAGGCGATCGAGCAGCGCTTTGCAGCTGCGTTCGAGTTGGCCACGGTCGAGCTCGCGCATCAGGTGCAGTGGACCTGCGGAGCCCGCCGCGATGAATGGCAAGTTCACATCAGTCGTCATCGCCGACGACAGCTCGATCTTGGCCCGCTCCGCTGCTTCTTTTAGCCGCTGTAACGCGACCGAATCGGCGCGCAAATCGATCTGGTGTTGGCTTTTGAACTCGTCGGCAAGTACGTCGATGAGCACGCGATCGAAATCGTCGCCCCCGAGCGCCGTGTCGCCGTACGTTGACAGGACCTCAAAGACGCCGTTTTCGATCGCCAGGATCGAGATATCAAACGTGCCCCCGCCGAGATCGAACACGGCGAGCCGCTGATTTGACTGATGGTGAAAGCCGTGGGCCAATGCCGCGGCGGTCGGTTCGTTGAGGATTTGGCGAACCGTGAGTCCGGCGATTTTGCCAGCGTCTTTGGTTGCCTGGCGTTGCGCATCGTCGAAATACGCCGGAACGGTCACTACCGCCTCGGTTACTTGTTGGCCGAGATAATCCTCGGCCACCCGCTTCATCTTTGCGAGGACATGCGCAGAGATTTCCTGCGGCGACCGCAGTGTTCCTGAGATATCGACCCACGCATCTCCGTTCTTCGCAGCAACCACTTTGTACGGAAGACGGCTCGCAAGTTCGGCGAGTTCGCTGGCCTTCCGGCCGATGAGTCTCTTGGCTCCGAATACAGTCCGTTGCGGATTCGTGACCATCTGGCGTTTGGATGCCGCGCCCACCACGACTTCGCCCTCTGCATTCCACGACGCCATGGACGGCGTTGTCCGCCCACCTTCTTGATTGTGAATGACAACCGGTTCCCCCGCCTCGAGAACAGCCACGCACGAGTTGGTTGTTCCGAGGTCGATCCCGATGACTCGCCCCATCTGTCACTAGCCTAAATAGATCCTGAACCTGCAAGCAAGCGAACCTAGGGGGATAACGCCTGGACCCGCCGCGCGGGATCACATGCACCGGTGTGCGCCTACCGACGCTGCAGTAGTTCGGAAAGCGCGGACTTGGCTTGGGCTAGTTCGGGATCGAGCTGCAGTGCCCGCTGCAGTTCCGCGACTGCCTCCTCACCCTTTCCCGTGTGTTGCGCTTCTCTGGCGCGCGCATAACACAGAAGGGCTCGAAATGATTTCGCCCCCGGATGGCGAACCGCGAGAGCGCTGGCTGCTTTTTGCGCGGCGGCCCAATTCTTGGCGGCGATGAATTCGTGCACGCGCAAAACTTCTCCTTGATCCTCGGGAGCGATCGCTGACTTGGCGGCGCTTGTCGGAGTGGACGCCTCTCGATCGGGAGGCGTTGCAGCCGCCGACCCTCCCGGTGATGCCCCCCCCGAGTGACCAGGCGTCCCGGTCTCGGCGCGAGCGCCTTGCGTTGGGCCCGGGGGAGCGCTCGGCGTGCGTGCACGGGCACCCGCGGTCCCGACCGGAGCGCCGGTAGGTGTGCGGGCACGAACACCCGCGGTCCCGACCGGAGCGCCAGTAGGCGTGCGCGCGCGAACACCCGCGGTCCCGACCGGAGCGCCAGTAGGCGTGCGCGCACGAACGCCCGTCGTTGCTGCTACGGGTGTTGCGATCGGGATTCGCTGGGTAACCGATGAGCCCGCCCCCTGCGAACGCGTTGCTGCAGGCGCCCCCTGCGCAGGCGGCGCCTGCTTCCCGGGCACGTTTCCCGCTGCAGCCTTTGGAGCCACAGGCACTGCTGCGTGCATCTTTTGGGTCTCCGCTCCGATGGGCATTGCGGCGGTCCCCGTTTTGCCGAGCGTTTCGTAGGCGGCCTTAATGCCCAGAAATACTTCGTTCGATAATCTCTGGATATCATTAGGCATTCGCGCAAAACGGGCCGGATGAAACCGCTTGGTCAGCACCAGGAACGCCTCGCGCACCTCCTGAGCCGTGGGGGCGCTTCGCACTCCGAGCGCTTCCCCCGGCCCACGCGCGATTCGCTTCTGCATCTCAACCAGGGTGGCGCGCGCCCCTGCTTCGCCTTCGCTAGCCACGAGCATAGAGCGTAGCCCGGCCGGCTGCAGCGCGCCAGAAACGCGCTAAAAAATCGAAGCAAATGCAGCTGTTGAAACGGACGAAACGAGGTGCCCGCAACGTCGCGTCGCAGCAGACATTTCAACCTGTTCGGTGCTCTAGGGATTCTTTGAGGCCACAATCAGGCGCACGGTATCTAGCGGAACATCGGCCCACCCTTTAATCGCAACGATGTTTCCAACGCTTGCACTCTCAGTGACGCCTCCCTCCCAGCGGCTCGAGGTGAGCGCTTCGCGTTCCGAGTCGACCCACTTGGAGCGCGAACCCGTCTCTGCAGCAAAAAAGATCACGGGGGTTCCGGACGCGATCGGCGCTTTCCCTGCCGTTTTGGTTCGGTACAGCTTCACCGGCGACGCTTCTCGTCCGCGCCAGTCGTACCAGGCGTTGTCGAACTCAAAGACCGGTAGCGCTCGGTACAGTTTCCCGGGAATGAAATCGTCGACAGAAAACCACACGTCTGGACGCAAACAGTGATCGTGCGCAGCATCGCAGACTACACCGTGGCCCAAAAACACAGGACCACCGGGGCCATGCACCTCACCATTTTCGTCGCGGTAGGCGGGACTGCCATTGCCGCCGATCTTGGGTGCCGCATCGACAGGTGCGCCAGCGTCGGCCGGTTCGGGTTTCGCGCGCGAGGTAACCGCAGGACTGCCAACGGTTGTCGAGGAATGCCCGGTCGAAGCAGGTACTTCGTCCTGCTTCGGCGGGGTTTTGCATGCCGCGACGAGTACAAACGCGAACCATAGAGCGGTACAGCGCATTCGGTATCCTAGACAATGACACATTGGTTGCGAGCGACTGAATTGCGCGATGCGTCGGCTTGTGATCCCAGCAGGGCTCGAACCTGCGGCCTGCGGTTTAGGAAACCGCCGCTCTGATCCACCTGAGCTATGGGATCTGTTTTGCATTCTGTCATTGTGCTTGAAGATTTGCGAGGCAGTTGCGCAACGCACCGCACTCGGTCTCCGCCTTGAAGCAGACTTCGAGAACCCGGACCTGCCGCGACGAGATGTCGTGCCAGGCCGTGCACTGGGCGATGAAGCGCTCCGTGTTCTTATGCCGGATTTCGGGCGCCGTGGTTCGCTCAAAGTCTGCCTGGGTCACTGTCCCAGCCGCCAACTCCGACCGCGCATCTTCGACGGCGCACTCCGTCAATTTGGGGCCGATCGCCTCACACGCCGCATCGCGACGTTTCTCCAGCGGTGTTTTGGCGTTGCTCGCTTGCGTACCACCACAGGCTGCAGCCGCAAGACACAGGCCGCAAATCCAGCGCGGTGTCGCGCCTTGACTCTTATTTTTCATGGTTAACCTGCGCTGCTCCCCATGATCCTTCGAAATCCGTCGAGCGTCCATAGTGGCGTGGCGATTCGCGATCGATCGGTGAGATCAAGATGCATCGGCGTAATGCTATTCCAGCCGCGCTCGACCGCAGCGCAATCGGTACCATCGGCGTGATCGTGAGCGGCCGGTCCACCGCCGCCGATCCAGTAGTATGGCTGGCCGCGCGGATCGCGGCGCTCAGCTACGTCGTCGTGGTATAGGCGTCGCCCCAGCGTGGTCCACTGATACGCGTCGCTATCGCTTCCGGGCATGTTGACGTTGAAAACGGTACCGGGTTCGGCCGGCTGGGAGACCGCTGCATCAATCACGCGAACTGCAAAGGCGACGGCGGCTGTCGGATTCGGTGCGCTGGGCGCGACGGAACACGCAATCCCGACGGCACCGCGAAGCGCGCCTTCCAGAGCAGCGGCTACAGTTCCAGAATAGAACACGTCGCTGCCGAGGTTGTAGCCATCGTTAAGTCCGGAAACGACCGCCACCGGCTTGCGGTCGCACAGCTTTAGCATGCCCACGTACACACAATCCGCTGGCGTACCGGAGAGCGAGTACCACCCCTTCCGCTGCTGGGTGAGCCGTAACGGCTTGTGCAGCGTAATCGCGTGCGACGCGGCAGAGCGCTGTCGCTCGGGCGCAACGACCAACACGTCTGCAAATGCTTCGATGCCGACGACGAGGGCTTCGAGGTATGGGGCCGAAATCCCATCGTCGTTCGAACATAGAACCAGCGGTCGCATCTTATCGCAGCGTACGTCCGAAGAAAGGTTGGACGGCTTGGGGGAGCCGTCCGTTTTGTCGAGGCGACAGGATTTGAACCTGCGACCCCCAGACCCCCAGTCTGGTGCGCTACCAGGCTGCGCTACGCCTCGAGTACGTGGGCGACGGAGGGTGTAGTCGATTGTTAGACCGGTGGCAACCCGTTGAGAATATTCTTGAGCACCTGACTCGGTTTAAACGTCAGAACTCGGCGTGCTGGGATGAGAATCGGCACGGCGCGCTGGGGATCTCGTCCCATTCGATCCTTCTTGTCGCGCACGACAAAATTGCCAAAACCGGAGATCTTGATCTTTTCTCCACGTTCGAGCGTTTCTTTCACCACGTTGAACACGGTCTCGACGATTTCCGCTGCTTCCTTCTTCGAGAAGCCACCCACGGTCTCGTAGACTGACTCGATGATGTCGGCCTTGGTCATTCGCGCCATCCGGAGATCCTATCATAACTGCATGGGCACCTGAAGTAACTACTGGTAATC
>CAYQQM010000067.1:0-27746 GCA_964419605.1 uncultured Kofleriaceae bacterium
GACGAATCGTAGCGCTTTGAAATCGCGGTTAGTGTTGCTTCCGGTTCGGGTCGCGGGTGAGAATGGGGCGATTTCTTGGACCTCTGCCGTGCGGCCCATACAATACTTTCATGAACCTTCTCGACGCTCGCCGACGCGCGCCGCGAATCTCGATCGATGGCTTCTGCAACGTCGCCGTTGCCAACGACCTGCACCACGCCTCTCTCTCGAACCTGTCAACGCTAGGATTCCACGTCGAGCGTCCGTTTGACCCCGCCACAGCGAGGCCGGTGGTCCAGCTCGAAATTGAGTTACCCGGCCTCGATGAGATCCTTTGGGCTAGCGCGACCGTAACGCGTGCCTATCTGTCGCCAATGCCGGGTCGCACGGCGAACGGCCAGCCGCGCTTCTGGTGCCGCGCCGGTCTCGTCCTCGGCGATACCTCGCGCCGCGAGCGCGTCCTACTGCGCGACTACGTCGTTGATCAGCTGGTGACGCGCCGCACCGCTGCAAAAACCGCTGATCGCCGCTGCGATCTCCGAGACTAGCGGGTCGTCATGATTACCGTTGAAACAACTGTCAACGCTCCGATCGCCGCCGTATGGTCGGCATGGACGACACCCGGCGACATTACCCAGTGGAATACAGCTTCGGACGACTGGCACACGACGAAATCTGAGGTGGATCTTCGCGTTGGCGGCGTGTTTTCATCGCGTATGGAAGCCAAGGACGGCAGCGTAGGATTCGACTTCGCGGGCACATTTATAAAGATCGTAGTGCATGAGGTCATCGAATACGCGATGGCGGACAACCGCGTCGTTCGCGTGGAGTTCTCGAACGGGCCTGGCGGCGTTGTGATCCGCGAACACTTCGATGCAGAATCCACGCACAGCCTCGAACAGCAGCGCGCCGGCTGGCAGGCGATTCTGGACAGTTTCAAGCGACACGTTGAGGCAAAACGATAGCGAGCATCCGCCGCGCTCGCCGACCCCACGCGCCGCGCGGCAATCGAAGCGCTGCGCGCCGGCCCTCATCGCGCGGGTGACCTCGCGCGCAAGCTCGGCTCGACGCCCGCGGGCGTTAGCCGGCATCTACGCATCTTGCGCGAGAGCGGCAGACAATACGTTGTGGGCGTTGGGAATGAATCAGAACGGCCTCCTGGGAGAGGAGGCTAGCAATGGTGCAGTGCCGACCCTGGTCCCGTGGAGAATGTGACATCTGTGGGACCATGTAAATGTTGTGTTTATCGACATATGCGACTGGGTTGCACGTGTTAGTCAAGTAGATTAGAGTTGGTCAAGGTGGAGTTCTGGCATGCAACTCAATGTTTACGAAGCAAAAACGAATTTGTCCGAACTGCTTGAACGCGCGCTTGCGGGCGAGACCGTTGTGATCGCGCGAGCGGGAAAGCCGTTGGTTCGCTTGGTACCAATTCGCAACCAGGAGAGTAGGAGCGGTGTGACCTTTGGAGGTGCGCTCAAGGGAAAAATCAAACTCAAGTCAGGTTTCTTTGAACCGATGACCGACGACGCCTTGCTTTCACGCTAGCGGCCTGCCAATGAAGCTGCTGCTCGACACGCATTGCCTGCTTTGGCTGCTGGACGATGCCCCGGAACTGACGCCGCGCGCACGCAGGCACATCCTGAATGCTGAGATCGTGCACTTCTCGACCGCATCAATTTGGGAGCTGGGTCTCAAATGGCGTAAGGGAAAAATCAACGTGCAACCGCGCGCCATCGCCAAAGCGGCTCAGCAGGCCGGTCTGCGCGAACTCGTAATCGATCTCGCTGCCGTGCTACTGTCGTCCGAGTTACGTACCCGGCACGGAGATCCGTTTGATCGACTGCTGTACGCGCAAGCCAAGACCGGCAGTCTCAAGTTACTCACCGTAGATGACCGGATTCCCGAATTCGGTGCCGCTGTTCTGCGAGCGCGATAAGGTAATTTGCTAGCGCCAAGGTCCGTCGCGCCGATCGGCACGTAGTGGCACATGACTCATGGCGTGTTCGGCCATGGCTGTGATCGTCAAGCTGGGGTTTACCCCGAGGTTCGCCGGAATGATCGATCCGTCGATCACGTACAAATCTTCGTAACCGAACGCTCGGCCGTGAATATCGACGACACCCTCCTCCGCGGTTGCGCCAAGCGGACAGCCGCCGAGCACGTGTGCCGTAGACGCTTTTCCGAGCGCAACTTCCAACAGGCCGCTTTGCGCAACGCCATCCATTTTGGCAGCCATCTTCTTGGCTACGAGATTTGCGATCGGAATGTACGTCGGCACCTTCGGTCCATCGCCTCGGTCACTGTCGAGTTTGTTCGAGAATGGCCAGTACCAACGGCGGCGCAGCCGATAGCGCAGGTGATTGTCAACGGGTTGCATCACGAGGAGAATGGCGGTTCTACGCGCCCATCCGAACGGTACGACCGCACGAATAGCCGATAGCGGGTGGCGCATCATCGTTCCGATCCAACGCAGCCAGCGCGGAACGCTTCCGCCGCCTTCGGTGAACACCGTGCCGAGCAGACCCATCGCATCGGAATGCTCCGGGTACCGCACGACTTCGATGTGCGTCTTGTCATCGACAAATACGCCGCTCGTGATCGCAATGCCCTTCGAATAGTCGACGTCCTTACGCCGGGATCGCACACCGAGCAGCGCTTCGCTGTTAGTACGGAGGTAGCGCCCGAGCTGTCCAGACAACTTCGCCAGGGACCCACGCGCTTTGCAGCGCATCAAGAGCTCGACCGAACCGTACGAACCGGCGGCAACGATCAGGCCGCGAACCCGAAGCTTTCGCTTCGGATGCAAAAGACCGGTCGAACGCTCAACCGTGAGCTCGTAGCCACCGGCCGGGAGCGGCGCGATGTCGACGACGCGCGTCTCGGGGACGATGCGGGCGCCGCGTTTCTCGGCAAGATACAAGTAGTTTTGATCAAGCGTGTTCTTCGCACCGTGCTGGCAACCGACCATGCAACCGCCGCACAAGATGCATCCGGTGCGGTCCGGGCCTTCACCGCCGAAGAACGGATCGGGTACGGTCTTGCCAGGCTGACCGAAATACACGCCTACCGTCGCGCGGTGAAAGCTCGCGCCTCGACCCATTTCTTCTGCAACTTCTTTCAACATCCGATCGGTCTCAACGATAACGGCGCTCTCGGTCGCTCCCAACATGCGCTTCGCGGTCGCGTAGTGCGGAGCCAGCGCCTGTTTCCAGTCCAAACCAATCCACCGCGGATCGCGAAACGCTTCATCCGGTGGGACGAGCAGCGTATTCGCATACACCAAACTGCCACCACCGACACCCGCGCCGTGAAGGAAGAATGCATCTTTCACGATCGTCATCTGCAAGATGCCGTACATGCCGAGGCTCGGCCGCCAAAAGTATTTTCTAAGATCCCACGTCGTCTTGGGGAAATCTTCCTTCCGCCACCGCTTCCCCATTTCCAGCACTGCGACGCGATAGCCCTTTTCGGTCAGCCGGAGCGCAGAGACGCTTCCACCGAATCCGGAACCCACAATCGCGAAATCGAAGTCGAACTCGGCCACGGTCCAAGCCTAGCACTACTGCGCTTGGACCTCCGGGACGGGGCACCACGAGTCCGCCGACCCGACTATACGGCCGACATTTACCTGCCAGTTGCGGGCAGTGCCGCCGCGCATACCGTCGGGCGCTCCGTGCAATCACGCCGGTACTTCGTCCCGGCTGGGTCGCGTCAACGCGCGGTTACAACCGGCGACGAACAAATACGATAAATGATTGGCGCGCATCGGCGACCGAACGTACCGTAACGAGCCAAGGGCCCTCGTATAATCGGGCTTTAAAGGAAACCACACATGATGAAGATGCTCACGATCAGCGCCCTTGCGATGGTGCTCACTCTTACAGTTGGCTGCAAGAAGAAGGACGAGAACGCGGCGAGCTCCGGCGCGGCGTCCACAGCGGCTGGCAAAGTCGAGGACAAGGCTGCGGAGAAGCCCGTCGATAAATCCGCCGATAAGCCCGCCAACACGGCCGCCGCGTCGACCGGATCTCCCGAGTGCGACGAGTACTTGAAGACGTTCGACGATATGGCGAGCAAATGCAAGGACAAGCTGGGCCCGGCCTTCGACGCGATGCAGCAAGCTCGGGACGCTCAGGTCAGCGCGTTTAAGCAGTGGGCGGACCTCGACGAGACCTCGAAGAAGGCAGCTCAGAACGCGGCAGCCAGCGGCTGCAAGTCGGCCACCGACGCGGTCAAGCAGAGTGCGTCTGCGATGGGCTGTACGCTTTAGGAACCAGACTGGAAGTAGTTCGCCAACACGCGATTCGTGACCTTGCGGCTGCTCCAGGCTAAATCGGAGCTCCGCACACGCAATTCACCTGTTGCTTTGGATCTCCCGCGCAACGCCGCGTCTCGCGACGACATTCAACCTGTTCGGTGCTCTAGTCCTCGTCGATCTCAATCACAATCGTTTCCTCACCTTCTTCGTCAGCTGCAGGGGGCGGAGCAGGTTCTGGCTCACGAACCACCGGTGGCGAGATCGCGGGCTTGCCATCAGCAGGTACGTTCGTCGGAGGGTCGGGTTTGGGGTCGGGCTTCGCGGTCGGCTTGATTTCCTTGTCGACCACCACAAGCCATTTTGACACGTGCGGCGACAAACTCTCGCCACCGTCGGTTTCCTTTGCCGACGGTTTTGGCCACGGCGGGGCCGCGTGTGCGCAGCCCAACAGCACTGCCGTGACAACGAGCGGCTTCACAACACCACGATACCATCAAAGCCGCAATTTCGTGTATGACCTCGTCATGCTCGAAGTTGGCAAGAAAGCCCCCGCGTTTACGCTTGAATCGTCCGAGGGCGGAAAGGTCGGGCTCGCCGATTTGGCCGGCAGGCTCGCAGTCATCTACTTCTATCCGCGCGACAATACACCGGGCTGCACGATCGAAGCGCAAGAGTTCGCGAAAGCATTACCCGCCTTTGCAAAGCTGGGCGTCGCGGTGATCGGAGTCAGCAAGGACTCGATCGAGTCGCATTGCAAGTTCCGCGATAAGTACAAGCTCAACTTCCCACTGCTCAGCGACCCAGACGGAGCAATGCTCGAGGCCTACGGCGCGTGGGGCGAAAAGATCATGTACGGCAAGAAGCGCAAGGGCATCATTCGCTCGACCGTGCTGATCGACGGCAACGGCAAGGTGGCTAAGCATTGGGACCGCGTCACGGTAAAAGGCCACGCCGAAGCGGTCCTGGCCGCGATCAAAGATTTAGGCGCGCCCGCTCGACCGCGCAAGTAGTCCCGCGACCGCGCCTGCGCGAACCACGCAGCCGGCGCTGGCCTGACACAGCCGAGCTAGCGTAGGATCGCCACATGCATCAGTGGCGACTTTGCGGAATCATAATGTCGTGTCTCGTGCTCGCAGCGTGCCCGCCGCCCAAGGGTAGCAGTGGCCCCGGGGGCAGCGGAAACTCGGCGATCAACCCGAATGCGTGTGGAACGATCAACACGACGAAGGTCGGGCGCAAGCTATATTCGTTTCTCGTCGCGAGCGCCGACCTCGATCGCGCAAGTTTCGAACTCGAAAACACGGTGCTCGATGCCTGTAGACGCATGGCGGTTGACCTCCGCACCTCTCCGCTCGGCACCACCCAAGAAGTGTGCTCGCGCGTTGCAGCCGAACTTCAGGCCAATCTGCAAGTCAGCGTAAAAACCGAGAAGCGGCTGGTTACAAGGCACACGCCGCCGGTGTGCCGCACCAGCATCGATGTCACCGCTGGCTTCGCCGCCGATTGCGAGGCGAGCGCAGCTGCCGACGTCAATGTGCGGTGCGCAGGACACTGCAATGGCACGTGCAACGGCGCATGCTCGACTGGGGCAACTGGCGGCCAGTGTGCGGGAACGTGCAACGGCCGATGCAGCGGCACATGCGACGGCTACGCCGACGTCAACGCATCGGCTGAGTGCAAAGCGTCAGCCGAAATTCACTCAACGGCCCATACGGTGTGCACGGAGCCCAAAGTCGAGGTCGTGCAGCAAGACGTCACGATTGTCGATGCCAGCAAGTTTCAGAGCGCCGTGGCCGCGATCAACCACGGCTTGCCGCAGATCCTAAGCGCGCAGCGACGCCTCGAACTTGCTGGCAAAGCGCTCGCGCAATGGGTTTCAACCGGAGCGTCACTCGTCGCGTCCGCCGGCGACCTCGCGAGTCAAATCGGCGAACAAGGCACGTGTGTGGTCGGACAACTTGCGGGCGTGGTAGCCGCAAGTGCCAACATTCAGGCGCGGCTGTCGGTCTCGGTCGAAGTTACCGCTCAGGTATCGGCCTCGGCGGGGGCGACTGCCCGCTAGCACACTAGGCACGGGGTTTCCCGGTCTTCCCGTTGTGTAGCACGGATCGACCGTCCTGGCTGGGACTGCCGTCCCCGGATGTGGGGGCCCCAACCCCCACGTTCCTGACCTGTGGTGCCATTCTTGTTGCGTGACGAAGCCAGTTGCGCAACTACGCAGTTTGTTGCGCGGTTCTGCTGCGTCCAGAACGGGTTTCACAAGGGTTTCCAATGATTCGCATCCAAGGTATCTGGTGCGATCTTTGCTTATTGTGATCCGAACTGCGAGTCCGAACGTAGACGCGCAGTGCGATTACGATGAAGAAACTCCCGATCGAACAGAGACGGCCATTGACAAAGCTTTCCACTCGCTTCGCGGTTGTGGCGACGATCTTCGTCGGGCAGGCATGCACGGTTGGAGGCACCACTCCCGAAGATCCGGAGCAAGAGGCGCCCTTTGAGCCGGTGTCCCCTTACGTGTACGTCCCGAAGGTAAAGAGCCTCCTAACGGGGCTCGCTGCTACCGACGCGGAAGTGAACGCGGTAGTCGCCTCTCCGAACGCGATTCGCGGCCTCATCGACCAGTGGATGGAGGAACCATCGTTCAAAGTGCGAATGCTCGATTTTTTCCGCAATGCGTTCCAACAGAATCAAGTCGATCTGGACGCTCTGCAGGAGACGATCGGGGTCACGTTTCTCACCCACCCCGATTTGACTGCTGTGGTAGCGCGCAACATCATGGACAGCTTCCCATTAACGGTATGGCAGCTCATGTCCGAAGGGCGCCCGTTCACCGAGGCGCTAACTACCAACCGTTACATGCTCACTACCGGCTTGATGGCCGTCATGTCGTACTTGGACGACGTCCATGTCAGCGACAAGCGCGCCATGACGTCTCGTCTTGCAGCTCGCAATCCGCTCGTCAATTACACCATGGACATCACGGCAACCCACACAACGGCAGATTCGCTCAACCCAGCGAGTCCGAACTACATGGTGTGGCCGATGCGCAATTTCCTCGGAGCGCAACCACCTCCGTGCACAACCAAAACGGTTACGCAGACCCCGGTGAATGCAAACGACAGCGCATTTTATCGGCGTTTTTTCGATTTCATGTTGGGGAGGTCGTATTTCAATCCCTGCGGAGGCACACCAGTGGCCTATGTGTTTTCGCCCCAGTACGCAGAATCCGACTGGGGCGACTGGCGCATGGTCACCCTCAATACGGCACCACCGGGTCCATCGAGCGCAGACCCCTCGTTTTACGAAATCACGAAACTTCGCAACGCTGGCACCATGACGCTGCATGTGCCGCGGGTGGGTTTCTTCGGCACGTTGGCATTTGCGACCAACTGGGCCACGAATGCAGCCAACGACGCGCGCGTGACTGCGAATCAAGCGCTGATCGTTGCACTGGGCGCAGCGGCGACAGGCGATGCCGCTGCTAATTTTCCGCTCAATCCCTCCGATAGCGAACACGCGAACAACCCCGCGTGTACTGGCTGTCACTCGCAGCTCGATCCGTTGAAGCAGTACTTCCGCCAGTCGTATACGCTGTACTACAGCGATCAGACGGACAACGCGAAGATCGCTGAACCTGCGGGCTTCGCGTTTGGCGGCGTCACCGCCAAAGGGCAGGGTGTTGGAGATCTTGCCAAAATCTTCGCGGAGCACCCACGCTTTCCGTTGGCGTGGGCGCAAAAGCTACATTTCTGGGCGACCTCGACGGAGGCATTAGAAGGTGATCCCGAGATGACGCGAATCGCCGCTGCATTCCAAGACAGCAACTTCGATTTCAAAACGCTGGTGCGCGAGCTATTCAGCTCGCCACTGATCACGTTAGGGCGTAGAACTCAGACGACGACGGAGAAAGGGGTCCGCCTCAGCATGGCCCGCAGAGATCAGTTCTGTGCATCGCTATCAACCCGGCTTGGGCTTCCAGACGTTTGCGGAATGCTTTCTACAAAACTGACCCCAGCGCAATCGACCGTGAGTGCGCGCGCGCTCGTGATGCCCGTTGACACCTACTATCGCGGCTTTGCATTACCATCGCTTCCGACGCGGCCCGATCTGTTCTTTCGGCAGAGCGCGGAGGCGATCTGCGGACTCGTCGCCGAGCAAGTCGTCGACGCGAAAACCGGAACAAGCAAATACTCAAGCCAAGACGCGGAAGGCGCACTCAGCGATTTCATCACCACGGTCATGAACCTTCCGGCTTCCGATGCGCGAGCGACGCCAGCGCGTGCGATCCTGGCGGACAATTACGCCGCTTCGATCCAGGCCAAGGCGACGCCCACGGATGCACTCAAGGCCACGTTCACTCTGGCATGCCTTGCTCCGTCAAGCGTGCTGGTGGGGCTGTGAAGGAGAACCGATGAACCTCACACGACGAAAACTACTTCTTTCCACTCTCTTTGGTGCTGGAGGTGTAGGTCTACGGGCTCTGGCTACCGGATTACCGCTGTCGATGTTTACCCGCCCTCAGTCCGCGCACGCGGAAACGCTGCCGGGGCCAAACGCGTGCACGAATCCGCAGTTTCTGTTTCTCTTGACGTCGAGTGCTGGAGATCCAACGAACGCCAATGTACCCGGTACGTACTTGCTGCCGGAACTCGATCACCCACCGCAGGCGTCCATGGCTCCAGCGACGATGACCGTTGGAGGAAAGCCCTACCAAGCGGCACGACCGTGGACACAACTTCCCGCGGCGTTATTGGCGCGAACCAGCTTCTTGCATCATGGAACCTACACAAGCTCGCACAGCGATAGCGCAAAGGTAAGTGCGCTGATGGGAGCGGTGCAGCGTCAGGAGATGCTCATTTCCCTGTTGGCGAAACACTTGGCTCCCTGTCTCGGCACCGTGCAAGCACAACCCGTGGTGTTGAGTCGCCATCTGGTGACGTTCAGCGGAGCCGTGATGCCGACGCTGAGTCCGCCCAACCTGCGGGGCGTCCTGCTCAGCCCGACGGGACCTCTGGCAAACCTGCAAAAGATCCGGGACGCGAACCTCGACAGACTCAACGAGCTGTTCAAGCAGTCTGGGAACACAGCGCAACGAAACATTCTCGATCAGTACGCTCTGTCCCAACGAGACGCACGAGCAATCTCACAAGACTTGCTGAATGCCCTGGCCGGCATCACCGGCAACACCCGACGCGACCTTAATACCGCAGCCGCCGTGTTGTTCAAGATGAAAGTGACCCCGGCGGTCGTTGGCCGGTATAGCTTCGGTGGCGATAACCACTTCGATACAGGCCTCGTAAGGGAGGCCGATGAAACGGTCGCGAGTACGACGGCACTTGCAGATCTCTACAATCAGCTCGCAACACACGGATTGACGGACAACGTGACGATTGCTTTCCAAAACGTATTCGGCCGAACGCTGCGAACGAAGTCGCTGGAAGGCCGCGATCACAACGCCAACCACGATTGTTCGGTCATCATTGGCCGCGGAGTAACAAGCTCCGTCATTGGAGGTGTCGTGCCGTTCAAGACGGCATTCCGTGCGGCCGGATTCGACTCGTCGTCGGGTCAGATATCTGACTCTGGAGATATCCAATTCGAGACTTCACTGAGTTCAGTTGGGAAAACTCTCGGTCGCGCAGTTGGCGTATCGCAGGCGGTACTTGACGAGCAGATTCTCAAGGGCAAAGTCATTACTGCCGCACTGGCTTGAGCACGCTACTCACCCGGATTTCATGGGCCAAGCAACCACCGCCCCACCGCAGCGGCGCCTGCCGCAGCGTCAAACCCAAGCCGAAAATCGCCTGAGGCAGGCGCAACGAAACCGGGTTCCATTTCGAAGTTTCCACTCAGCGAACTCCAACGCGCCTGAGCCTCCGAGAGGGTTAGGGTAACGGTCTTGTTGAATCCGATGAAGTAAAGCCATCCTCCACCGACATCGCCGATATCTCTACCGATGAGGTTGTTCCGGATGGCGTTTCCACCTAGGCCACCGTCAGGCCAGCCGGTAGTACCGGTATGATAACGGTCAAATACCACTTTGAAACGCACGCCCTTCTCAGTCCAGTGAAAGTTGTCGGACAAATTGCTAGCCCAAAGGACGTTGTTTTGTACCAGATTATTGTCGAGGGGAGTATCCGGAGTTGAAATGAGGAAGCGCAGAGGGGGCCCGGCGTTTCCCCAAGCTACATTGCGCTCGATTCGGTTACGATTGGCCTGGTTGGATCCAATAGACTGCAATAGAATTGGTTCACCGTTGTTGTTTAACAATATGTTCCCAAAGACCACGTTGTCGGAAGACGCTACAGTAATCGAGGGTGCTGACAATCCGACAACAGCTGATCCGCAATTCTGAATTCTATTACATTTCAAAGTAGTCTGGGCCGTCGATCCGCTTAATAAGATTCCGCCACCTTGGAAATTCTCGATCGTATTGTGGGAGATCACATTGTCGATCGATGGCGCGCCCGGTTCACCCTGAAAAAATATCGAAAAGGATGGCGCCGTTCCGAACGAATTCCTGTCGAAGCGATTGCGGTTCGAGTCACCGCCTAGGATTACGCAGTAGGTGCCGCACCGAGGCCAACGATTGTCCTCGAGTGTGTTGTCGCTAGAATGGAACACTCGAATTGCTCCGGCGTCGTGAATAACATTATTCCTCAGAATGCAGTGCTGTGAGTTGACCAAGTCCGCGGGCTGTTTCGCGTCGGAAATTTCAAAGCCATCTACTGCCACATACGACAAACCGTCCAATTGCACCGTCACCCCCGATGCAGGGTTCTTTAGTGTGGGCATGTCGATGCCTCGAAACACGATGGGCGCAGTGGGTGTCCCCGACACCCCGGGCTTGATCGATTGGTTTTCAAAGCTGCCACGAACGAGAAACAGATCACCTGGCCGCGCCGCGGCGTTGGCTCGGTTCAACGTACGCAACGGTGCACCCGCAGATCCGTCGTTGCTATCGAGCCCCGTATTCGTATCTACGTATAATGTGCGCAAGGGTGTGGGCAATGCCGCTTGGAAACCGGCATCTGCGCAAACATCGTGCTGGACCGGGACCGGGACCGCAGCGTCGGCGGCTGACGAACCAGAGTCCACGTCCACGCGAATCGGCGTTCCACAGGAGTACAGTACCAAGATCGGCAGTAGTATCCGACAACTACATCGCAACACAAACAACCGTAACCAGTTGGGCCGAATAAGGCAACACAAATCCATAGCACTCAACAACGCTCCTATGCTGAGTCGCAGTGTGGAGACATCGGTGCTAGAGAGCCAGCTGATTGGGCTGCATTCACAACCGAGGACAGCGCGAAGATCAATAAAAATCGCGACTTTCCACGTCGACCACTGGCATGGATAGCGAAGGGCGCCACAATCGTTCGGCAATGAGATGGACGATTCCCTCCTGCACTTGAAGGTGGCCGGACACTCCGAGCAGCGATGTCGTGCGGACGATCGTCGAGAATTGCTCGAATACCTTAGCCCAAATGACGAGGTTCACAAAGCCCGTCTCATCTTCGAGCGTCATAAACGTGACGCCGCTCGCCGTAGCGGGTCGCTGGCGACAAATGACGATCCCAACGTAGTCGATGCGTTGACCGTGTTTGGTTCGGGTTACGGTGCGGGCATCGGGCCAACCGTGCGACCGCAACTCACCGCGCAACGGGCCAAGCGGATGACCGCGCGTTGAATGTTCGCTGGCCGCGTAGTCCCAATGGATCTCGTCGAGCCGCGACAGCGGAGCGAACGCGACCTTACCATGAACGTCGCCGCCGAGATCGAGCGACTCCGTCTGCCGCCGTACCCATCCTGTTACCTGCCACAACGCATCGCGCCGCTCGCGCACCAACGCGCCTAGTGCACCTGCTTCAGCCAGCGCGGTGTGGACCCGAGCCGGCATCTGCGTACGGCGGACAAAATCTTCGAGCGACTCAAACGGCCGTTCGGCGCGAACCGCCGCGATCTGTTGGCTTTCGGCCAGGCGCATTCCCTTCACCCAGCGCATGCCCATTCGCACCGCAAATGACAACGGCTCCGGGGCCACCTCAAGGGTGCAGTCCCATTCGCTCGTCGCCACATCGATCGGCCGCACCTCTAGGCCATGCCGACGCGCATCCCCAACGATCGTTGCAGGTGAATAGAATCCCATCGGCTGTGCGTTGAGCAGCGCACATGTGAACTCTGGCAGGTAATGCGCGCGCATCCAGCACGTTGCATATGCGATGAGCGCAAAGCTCGCAGCGTGCGATTCCGGAAACCCGTACTCGCCGAATCCGCGAATTTGCTCGAATACGCGTTCGCCAAACTCGCGCGCAATGCCTTTGCGCTCCATCGCGCTGATCAGGCGCTCGCGGTGCTTTTCGATGCGGCCAGAGCGCCGCCACGCCGCCATGTCGCGGCGCAGCTGGTCGGCCTCACCCGGCGTGTAGTCCGCCGCGACTACGGCAAGGCGCATGACTTGTTCTTGAAATAGCGGCACGCCAAGCGTCTTGGCGAGCACCGGCTCGAGGCAAGCATGCGGGTACTCGACTCGCTCGAGACCATTGCGCCGGCGCAAATACGGATGAACCATACCGCCGGATATCGGACCTGGGCGGACAAGCGAAATCTGGACCACAAGATCGTAAAATGTGCGCGGTCGGAGCCGCGGCAACATCGACATCTGGGCCCGACTCTCGACCTGGAATGTCCCAACCGTATCGGCCGTGCACATCAGGTCATACGTAGCGGGATCCTCGGCGGGGATCGTGGCCATGGTGTAATCGATGTGGCGGTGACGGCGCAGCAGATCGAGTCCGAGGTGCAACTGATGCAGAGCACCCAAGCCGAGGAGATCAACTTTAAATAGCCCGAGATCTTCGAGATCGTCTTTATCCCACTGGATCACGGTGCGGCCGGGCATCGCGGCGTTTTCGATCGGAACGATGTCGTGAACCGGGTCATGGCCGAGCAGAAACCCACCGGGATGAACCGAAAGATGGCGCGGAAACTCGAGGATTTCATTGCTGAGGCGCTCTAGATGCTCCTGCGCATTGCCGCGACCATTGTCGGCGATACCCGCGTGGGCCAGAGCATCGCCAGCAATCGCTCCGTACATCGTCAAGAGCTTAGGCACTGTCCCTAAATAAGTCGATCGGCTGCGGCTTCGCATCCCGGGCAGCTCGCGGCTTTCGTCCTCGCTCCCTCGGTCGCCGTACCAACCGGTACGGCTCGGTCGGTCGCTCCGGGCGCGCTCGCGATCTGCTCCGGACTGCTGTGCCTCGCTCGACAACTTATCTAGGGACAGTGCCTTGGCGGCGCGATCAAGTGCAGTCTCTGGGATGCCGAGAGCTTTACCAACATCGCGAACAGCCGAACGCGGGCGATAGCGAATCACATTGCACACCATCGCGGCGTGGTCGCGACCGTATACGTTGTAAACGTGCTGGATCACTTCCTCCCGCCGCTCGTGCTCGATGTCGAGATCGATGTCCGGAGGTTCGGCGCGCTCGCGCGATAGAAACCGCTCGAATAAAAGCCCCATGCGAACCGGGTCGACCGCGGTGACGCCGAGGCAAAAGCACACTGCGGAATTCGCAGCGGAACCGCGGCCCTGGCACATGATGTTGCGACGCTGGCAATACGATACGATCTCGTACATCGTGAGGAAGTAGCCCGGATAATCGAGTTCTTCGATCACTGCGAGCTCGTTGGCGAGCTGAGTGCGCACATTGTGCGGCACATTGGCGTCGTAGCTGCGCCGCGTTGCGGCCGCATCCTCGGTAGTCGGTCGCGCGCCGGCGTAACGCCATAGCGCCCCCTCGATGACGAGGCGGCACAGATGTTCGGCTGTGGTCGTACCATCGGGAAGCCGCTCCGATGGATAGCGGTAGCGCAACTCGGCCAGCGAAAAACTACAGCGCTCGGCAATCGCTACGGTGCGCGCAACCGCTGTGGGATCGTCGGCGTACAGTTGACCAAAGCCGTGCGGCGTGCGCAGATCGTGCTCATCGTTGCCGCGTAGTAACCGACCCGCTGTAGTCAGTGTGACGCCGTGGCGAATGCACGTCGCGATGTCTTGTAGCGGGCGACGAGCGCGCGTGTGGTAGAGCACCTCGGTCGCGGCGACAAGTGAAACGCCGTATGCCGCCGCGCGCGCGCGCAGCCGTGCTTCGCGCCGTACATCCGCAGCATCGCGATGACGCGTTAGCATCGCGCATAGCCGGTCGCCAAACGCAGCGCGCAGATCGGCGACCAGATCCGGGGATGGCTCGATCTCGTGCACAAGTAAATCGCTCCACAGCGCAATCAGACCATCGGCGCGTTCACATACCTCAGCCCACGACACGAGCGATTCTCCCTTATCGCAGCGC
Source organism: uncultured Kofleriaceae bacterium (assembly GCA_964419605.1). Lineage (GTDB taxonomy): Bacteria > Myxococcota_A > Polyangia > Haliangiales > Haliangiaceae > JABFXX01. The sequence goes on from CAYQQM010000067.1 coordinate 14,599, forward strand.
CGGCGCCCGGCCGTGATGAGCCGCACCAGGTTCGCCCACCCGCCGCGATCGATCGCGAGCAAAACGATCCGAGAGGTGCTCGGTGCGATCGGTGCCGCATCGTTGGCGGACTGCCGCAGGTCGGCCGTCAGCAGGGGCGCGCGCGTCGCTGCACGTTTGCTGCGCCCCCGCCGCCCAGTAACCGGGATGACCGGCAGAAGATCATCGGTGTCCATGCCCCAACCGGGGCCACGACTGCCGTGCAAGCCAACGCGGACCGGAGACGCAACCAGACGATCGCTCGAAGCGGCGACCGTGATCTGCGCGCCACATAGGAGATGCACGCCGAGCTCCTTGGCCTTAACGTGCGCGCGAACCATCCCATAAACGCCGTCCCGATCCGCGAGCGCGAGCGCACGTATGCCGAGGCGATGCGCCTCCTCAATCAACTCCTCAGGATGACTCGCTCCCTCCAGAAACGAGAAACTCGACTTGCACCACAGCGGTGCGTATTCCATAGACTATACATATGTTCAGTAATCCAACTACGTGTCAATGCCCGGCTTCTGCATGCTCGTAAAGTGATGATTTTTCTATCGATCGAGTGCAGCACGATATTCGCGCACCGATTGGCTAGCGCTCGGGCGATCGACAAAGCTTGCCAAATGCTCAAGGTCGAGCCCCGGCAGCACGTCGCTGACCATCGATTCTACGTAGGCTCCGTCTCGAAGAATGTGACCGGTCAGTCGCCCGCGACGCCACACCCACACTTCGCGCACTCCAATCGCTCGGTACACCTCGAGCTTGTTCATGCCGCCGGAGGTCCAAATGACTTCGATGGCGAGATCCGGAAGCTCGCGATTCATATCGGCACCCAGCAAGTAACATTCGTCGGGCTCGATCCCGCGTTCCAGCTCCTTGCGCTCCAGTGTCCAGGCGCCCACAGGCTGAAACTCAATGCCCTTTTCGAAGCAATATGCCGCAACCAGAAGTCCTATCGTCGACTTAATCGATTCATGAGATCGCGACGGGCTCATGAGCTGCAATTCCCCCTGTGAAAACGTCACGCGCGGAACGGGACGGTCCCCTCGCATTTCCATCGCGCGCTGATAGTCGGCCCACGTAGCTCCCTGCAGCACCACAATGTGATCGGCATCGGCCGACTCTACGTGCTCGCTCAGTCGGACAGCCACCATGAGATTAGCCTAGCAGGCGGCATCGCCGATTGCTACCACACCGTCGAAGCAGAACCCGGGATCACGATTCAGCGGATTCCGGCACCAGCGAAGAGGTATTGCCTTTTGTTTTGCGCTCACCGATCTTTCGCGCCGGCACGCCTCCCCATATCTCGTCCGGTCCTACGACCGTGCCCTTGGGCAGAAACGCACTAGCCGCGATCATCGCGCGATCGCCGATCGTTACGCCGGGCATCACAATCGCCATCAAGCCGATGGTCACATTTGAGCCAATCGTTACCCTGGACGCGACGAGGTTGCCGCGTTCGGCGGAGTGACCGATGAGTGTGACATCGCCGCCGATCACCGTATCGTCTCCGATTTCGATCAGATTGCTATCGCCGATCACCGCGGTGTTGATCTGCACCCGCTTGCCGAGTTTCATGCCCATCAAGCGGTGGAACAGGCAAATCAACGGCGTGACGCGCAGCCAATTGATGCAGCTATATCGAACCAGCAGGATAATCGCGTTGTACGAGGCCCACCGAAACCCCTTACCGGAGTAGTACGAGTACGTACCCAGCGGCGTGCCCGCGAATGTGATGACGCGAAAAGCGCCGGCTACAAAGATGACGCAAATCGCATACGTGAAGTAGGCCAAAAAGCCGGCAACAGAGACTGCGACCAGTCGGGGCCACAAGCCAAGGTCGCTCGATATCGCTATTGCGCGCGTCAGCAGCCAGACCCCCGGTGTTGCAGCGATCCCGCCGAGCACGGAGATCTGAACGTACAAGCCGAGCGCCATGACTGTTTGCAGCGGCGTGGCCCAGCGTTTGAGAAACGGTTCTGTTGTCGGCATCGATCACAGCCCGCTCAGACAGCGATCGGAAACCGGATGAACGAATGGTGTTGGTAGCCCTCAAGCGAAATGTCTTCAAATTCAAAGTCAAAGACTCGGTCTTTCGCCAACACCAGCGTAGGCGGGGGCAATGGCTCGCGGGTGAGCTGAGTCATCACACCTTCGGCATGGTTGAGGTAAATGTGCGCATCGCCAATCGCGTGGACAAAGTAGCGCGGGCGAAGGCCGCATTCTTTAGCCATCATCGACATCAGCAGCGCATAGCTCGCAATGTTAAACGGAACGCCAAGCGCAAGATCTGCCGAACGCTGATACAGTTGGCAGTCCAGTTCTCGGTCTTGGACGTAGAACTGAAACATCGCGTGACACGGCGGTAGGCGCATCTTCGGCAGATCCGCGACGTTCCATGCGCTCACGATGTTGCGGCGAGATGTTGGATCGTTCTTGATCGTATCGATCGCCTGCTGAATCTGATCGATGCCGGTACCGCCCCAGTTGCGCCATTGATAGCCGTAGATCGGGCCGAGCTCGCCGTTTTCATCCGCCCACGGATCCCAAATGGGCGTGTGCTGGGTGAGATCGTCGTGGATGTTCGTGGAGCCGCGCAAAAACCACAGCAGCTCGCGAACGACTGCCGGAAACAGCACCTTCTTGGTCGTTACAATCGGAAAGCCCTCGCGCAGGTCGTACCGCGTTTGCGTGCCAAACACAGATACTGTGCCCGTGCCGGTGCGATCTGTCCGGCGCTCGCCGCGATCGAGCACGTGGCGCAACAAGTCGAGGTACGCGCGCATACTGAACGTATAGCATCCCGGTATGATCGCATTGCGGCAAATCAACGCCGTCGTATAGAACATACGCGCGCTGCTGACTTTCGACCCTGCATCGATTTCCGTGCCCTGGATCGCCGGCCTGGCGTGCGTGAGCTTTCTGGCGGGAGTCGTGGATGCGATCGCGGGAGGTGGCGGACTGCTCTCGCTTCCCGCGCTGCTTACGGCCGGGCTACCGCCCCACGCGGCGCTCGGAACCAACAAGGGGCAAGCGGTGTTTGGCGCTATTTCGTCGTTTACCGCATTCTGGACCCGGGGTGCGGTTGACCGCTCGCGTGCAGCCATCGGCTTTGCGTGTGGTTTTGCCGGAGCGCTGGCGGGCGCAGGGTTGCTATTTTTGCTGAGCCCAGAGCAGCTCCGCCCGATCATGCTTGTATTGCTCGTAGCAGCGGCGGTTGTGGTCGCATTGCGGCGCACGACGGAAGCGACCCAGCCGATGACGACTCGGCCGCGCGTTGCCCTGACAGTGTTTGCCCTGTGCGTCGGTGTGTACGACGGATTCTTTGGCCCAGGGACGGGATCGATCCTGATTATTGGCAATGCGCTTTTGTTTGGCGACAACCTCACACGCGCATCGGGAAACGCCAAGGTCATCAATCTTGGATCGAATCTCGCAGCGTTGCTGTTGTTCAGCATCCGGCAAACGATTTTATGGCGCATTGCGCTACCGATGGCAGCCGCCAACGCGCTGGGCGCATTCGTTGGTGCACACTTGGCGGTCCGCCGTGGCGACAAATTTGTCCGTAGCGTGGTCCTATTGGTCGTGGTTGCGGTCGTGGTCAAACTCGCGATTGACCTACTGCGTTGACCAACACCCCGAAGCGGGGATTCGGGTGCGATCCAAAGTAGTTGATCAATTCACCGACCTGGTAATCGGCCGAATTCGTTTATGATTTACTGATCGGTCAGCCCAAAACTCATCCCACCAGTCGTTTTGGCGAATGACGCGAAGCGCGAGCATGGGGTTAACGTTGCATTCGCTCCACCACGCACCGGGAAGCTTCATTCGTTTCTGGCTCAAGGTGCGATGTAGCGATTCACCTTCGCCAGCGCCGATGGGATATCCCATTTTCTCAAACGCGCCGTAGTTCACGCTCGCTTTGAATTTCTCGATGTAGCCGGCGAGTCGGGTTGCTCGCGTTTTGCCTAGTCCTCTATGTGTGCGGCATTCATCGATGACCTCGTGGACCTTGCCATCGTGGCATTGCTTCAGTTTGGCGCCGACCCAGTGGTCGCGTTCCAGCGTGGACTTTCCGGCCGCATCGGCGGCTTCGTTGAGGTGGGAAGCGAGGTGTGGTTTGTCCAAAATGTGAATGAAGTTTGGCATTTGTACCGCCAATTCTTCGCTCAGCCCATTGCCGCCATCGGTAACACCGATGACGGTGGTGTGGTCGGTAAGGCCGGCCATGCAGGCCACGCCAAGGAGTTGTCGCACGATGGCAGGGTAGGATTTCAAGCCGCTGACACACAGCGGCGAGTCGCTGTCCATCGGTCGCGCCAGGCCGTCTCGCACATCACGCCACTGTGTGGTTCTGATTCGACACGGATTCTTGCGGACAGGTGTGACTTTTCTGCCTGGCGCGAGAGTCAGTTTCCCCGTGCGAATCTCGCAGCCATCGAGTTCAACTAGCATCGTATCGACGCCGTTCGTGGGCGGTGTCGTCATGGTCGCCTCATACGCTTGGAGTTGTTGTTCGAGCTTGCGCTCGACAAACGCTTCTGCCCTTGCCGCTTCCCTCTCGACGACGCGCAAGATGCTCGTTCGCCCAATCGCCCAGCCGTAGTGCTCTTCAAATCGCTTGGAGGCCTGTCCAAACGATTCTTCCGCCCCCAAAATCCGTGAGCGCTCGAATCAGTGCAGTGCTCGAAATTGCGGCCGCTCACGGCTGGCTGAGCGAACTGCCGTGCGCTGCACAGCGTCATCGCCTGGGCGGAATGATCTACGCTCTGGCCCGTCGCTAGCCGGTTCCAGCCCCGACTCCGGTTCCGGAACCGGTTCCGGTCCCGACTCCGGTTCCGGTCCCGACTCCGGTTTCGGTTTCGGTTCCGGTTTCGGACTCTAACTCATTGATTCAATTCGTCGCGATCACACCCCGGGGATTCCCGCCGGTGCAGGCAGGGTGGTATGATACGCAAATGTGGCGTCCTGTTGTACGGGGAGCAAATCCGCTTGATGTCGCTCGAGGACCTCATTCGCTCCACGGCAGCCGCGGGACGGGCGAAGGATCTCCTCGATCTGGAGGCGCTGAAAGCGCTCAGGAAACTCTCGCCATGATCCAACGGTTCTGTTTTGCCAAGCTGTCGGACGCCGAAGTCCCCGCCAGAGCGGCGATCGCAAGTGGACTTCGCGCCGATCTAATCGAGGCAGGCGCTAACGCGCTAGTTGGGGTCCCAGCAGACGGATCTGCCGCCAATTGGGATTTGTCCATTGTCGTTACATCGCCGTCGCTCGAAGCGTGGAACACCCTCGCGCAAACGCCAAAGTTGGTCGCACTGTTTCGCGAGCTCGCCGAACGGTCGGCCGTCGTCAAGGCATGGACGTTTGTCGTCGATCCCAGCTAATGGACATGGCACACTCCGTGTAGCTGAGAGAACCTATGAAACGCATCTTCGTAGCCCTAGATGGTTCGGCTCGGGCAGATACTGTTCTGACCGCCGCAGTGCGACTTGCCGAGTCGTGCGGAGCGAGCCTTGTGTTGTTTCGCGGCGTTGGACTTCCAGTCGACCTTCCACCTAGCGCGCTCGCGATGGCTCCAAACGCGTTGGAGGACGCGCTGCGGAGCAAGGCGCACGCCGACCTCGAGCAGCTGGCGTCCACGGTTTCGGTGCCGATCGAGCGAATCATGGTCGCGCTTGGCACTGCGTGGGATTCCATCATTACCACTGCACGCGAGGTCGATGCAGATCTGATCGTCGTGGGTTCGCATGGCTACACAGCGGTCGATCGACTGCTGGGGACGACTGCCGCGAAGGTTGTAAATCGCGCCGATCGCAACGTGTTGGTCGTCCGCACGCCGCTGTAACTCACGTTCTCCGCGAATCCACTGCGCAGAACGACGTCCGACGCGTATTTCCTGCGCACTCCCGAGTTCCGGTTCCTCCCTACGGGCCACCACCCCTACCCCAAACGGGTCAGGACGCCGAGGAAGTACGGCCAGGCAATCACCGCCAGAACCCCCTTCCAAAACGATAGGTGTGCAAACCCGATCGTAAATAACCACGCGCAAAACCATAGTGTTCCGAGTCCAGGCATCGACAGAACGATCGGCCGAGGCTTGCGGCCCGCATCCGTCCCACAACTCGATTCACAAAACCCGGCGACATCGGCGCTCATGCCCAGACTGTAAGCAAGGTCGGGGCCAAACTGCGTTCATTCAGCCGCGCGCTGTCCCAACCCCAAGCCCTCCCAATTTGGCTCAACTTGCCACCGAACGCGAGCTCGGGTACCAGGATGCGCAAAGCCGAGGATCGCTGCATGAAGCATCAGGCGCTTGGGCCTCGGCGAAAGTGTGCGTTCAGTCTCTCCGCCATGGAGGCGATCGCCGGCAATGGGATGCCCTACACCTGCCAAGTGAATTCGGATCTGATGTGTACGTCCTGTCTCGAGTCGCGCCGAGATCAGCGTCGCAACCACAGTCCCGGAGCCCCGTTCGGCGGGACCCACCGCAGCGTCTGCGGAAAGCCGTCGCATGTCGCTGTCGAGCAGGCGATTTATCGGCGAAACATGGGTCACAGCGCGACGGCCCTTGATCGAGCGATCGATGGTTTGGGCAACCACATCGCCAACGGCAACCGCTCGATATTCGCGATCGACGTCGTGAGCTTTAAACGCGTCGCCGAGCCACTTGTTGGCGTGCCGCGTCCGCGCAAACACCAGGAGCCCGCTGGTGAGCCGGTCTAGTCGATGCACGAGAAATACCACCCCGAATTGCCGTGACAGCAAGTCGAGCAGGTCGCCGCGGTCGCTTTCTGGGGTCGGTGCCGTGACAAGTCCCGCCGGCTTGTTGACGACGATGACATGATCATCGACATGCACAATGTCCGGGGCCGGCGGAGTTTCACCCGCCCGATCGAATGCGCCGCCGATGACCACCTCAACAAGCTGACCCGCTCGTACCAGCCGCCCTGCGACCTTGGTTCGCGCGCGATCGAGAAACACGCCGCCCAGATCGATCACTGCTCGCGCCTTGCGACGCGACAGGCTAGGAATGCGACGAGGAATGACCTGATCCAAGCGCAGTCCAGCGTCTTGTTCGGTCACCTTGAAACGAGTTGGGCCTATAGCCAATGCGGGGGACTCGCCTACCAGCCATCGCCGCCGTCGTCATCGCGATGCCGACTACGCCTACCGCGGTCCTCGTCGCGGTCGCGGTCGCGGTCGCGGTCGCCGCCCCGTTTTTTGCGGTCGCCACCGTACCCTCCAGGAGGTCCACCGGAGGGGCGCCCCCCACCACCACCCCGAAATCCACCACCACCACCGGGCGGTCCACTGCGGTAACCGCCACCACCCCCACCGCCGCCATATCCGCCACCGCCCGCCGGGCCACTGGGACCGCCACCACCGCCCGGGCGCGGCGAAAACGGGCGCCCGCCTCCGCCGCCGGGACCGCGCGGTTCACGCTCGCGGGCCTCGTTGATGCGCAACATGCGCCCCTCGAGCTCCTGGCCGTCTAGCTCCTGCAGCGCTTGCTGCGCGGCTTCGGCAGTCGCCATTTCAACGAACGCGAATCCACGCGAGCGACCAGTCTCTCGATCGATAATGATCGATACGGCGGTAACCTCCCGACCGTTTTGTCCAAACGCTTGCCTGAGCGCATCCTCGGTTGTGTTGTAGTTCAAATTGCCCACGTAGAGCTTCGTTGCCACGGCCAGGTCTCCTACAAACTGTGATGGGGTGAAAGTACTACTGATGCCAGTGCGCGGACCTTATCACAGCCTACGAGGTAAGGGCCCGCGTATAGGTAACTCGATCGTTCTCGCGGCCGATCCATCCCGGTTCGCTTCGTTCCGGCTGCGCTTCCGGTACTCATTTGCGTCGAGCAAACTCCGTTCCGGTGCTCCCCGCGCCTCGCGATCCAGGCGGCTCGACCGCGATCATCGATCGATTTGTTCATACGCGGGCCCTTCCTGCCTCCCGATGGATCGCCGGGGCCCGGGATCGCGGTTGAGGCGGACCTTTTCGCCCCGCGAAACGGCCCCCAAAGGGCCGTAAACGCCGGGATCACGAGCTATTCTCCGCGATCGAGCATGCCGACTCCCTTCCCGCACCGGGCAGCGTTTTTGGCCACAATACTCGATAACCACGGCCTCGCAGGGGTGCGCTTTGCTGCCCCGTTCGCGCAACGCCTACTATCCGTTGCGATTTTCGATCACTTCCTCCGCCATCCGACGGTCAGCCTCGGTGACGAAGACGATCGCACCGTCGACGGCAACGGTAGAATACTCGACATTGCTCATCCACAGGTCGAAAACTCGTTCGATGCGGCCTTCCGGATGGCGCGGCGCAACGAAGTGCTGTGGTTTGAACTGACCGCCACAGCTGCCGACGCGTTTGCCGTGGTGTTGCGCGCTCGCAGGCCCAACGGAACTGTGGACGTTTGGGATGCAAGCGACGACCTGTCGTTGTCGAGGCAGCTATCCCAGTGCATTGCGAAATGGCTCGTTACGCGTCGGCTCGCGCCCGTCGACTCGCTGCCAGAATTTTCGTGGAGCGATCTTCACACCGCAGCAACCCGACTCGCAAACGCGAGCGAATTGCTGTCGCTGCGCGAAAATCCTGCCCTGATTCCCAAACCGCTGTTGGCACAGCTACCGCGCATGGCGATTCCGTATTTGCGCGTGCTTGCTGAGATCGCGAGCGATGCAGCGCCAGGCATCGACGCCTACATCCTCGCGATGGATCCGGACCACCCCATTGCGCGCCGCAATGTGTACGTGCGCGGCCTCACCCACGGCAGCGTAGACCGACGCGACATCCTACCCCTCGTGGCCACCGCCCCCATGTACGCGAAGCCGCACTTGTCGATCTGGGGCGAAGCATTTGCACAGGACCACCCGCTCGAGGGAATGGGAGTCCGCCATCAAAGTATCGCAGCCTGCCTCCTGCCTACCAATCCGTTTGCGTGCCACAATTACTCCCTTCAACTCGCCGAGGTCGGTCGTCGAGAGGAGAGCTATCGCTGGGCCGACCGAGCGGCGATCGCCGGTCCCGATTTCGCCGCGGCACACCTCGATTGCATTCGCCGAATGCGCCACGTGGGGCGGCCCGCGCAAGCGTTTGCCGAAGCACAGTATCGCTGCCGCGAGATCCTCGACCACGCTGCTTCGGCGACGTTGCCCATCAGCGACTGGCAGGCGCCGCATCATGCCGCGCTACTCGTCGCATTTGTTCACCTTGATATTGGCCGACTGGCAGAAGCGATCGAACTCGCCGACAACGCGATGGCGCAGCTAGCTGGTGACGACGCAATGGGCGAGGCATTTGCGTGGGCGTTCAAGCGCATCGCCCACTGGAGGAGCGATCCAGGTGTTTTCGCGCGGGCCTACGCCTGCGAAGCCCACCATCGCGGAGATCCTGGGAGGGTACTCATAGGCCTCGGACGAACGCGATTCACCAACGATGAGGACGCAGCGATCGGCATCGATGCTCTGTTGGCAATCGGCCGGGACGACGAAGCCGAGATCGCTGCCTTTCACGCTGCGGGGCTCGACAGCGGGGGCATTCTCGGCGATGGCAAAGCTCGGCTGGCGGCCGCGCGAGCCCTCATCGTTGCCGGGCGACTGGACGAAGCGCTGGAGCACATCCAAGTGGTCCAGCTGCGCCGCAGCCAAAGCCGGCATGAAATGGAGATCCATCGCTTGTTCCGGCTGGGAGCGATCCATTCGCCGACCGCGTGGGACCGCGTCATCGCGCGCCGCCTCGAGCTGGGCGCGACCAGCCTCGCGCGAATGGCTGCGCGCGACCTCGTAGATTTTGTCCCGGGAATGAACACTTCCAACACTCGGGTCGCCCTCGGAGATCACATCGAAATCGCGTTGGACCCGCAATGGATTTCCGACCTCATCGCCGCTGTTCCGGCGGCCCAATCGACCGCGCCGGCGATCACGCATCGCCTCGCTCGTCCACCGGACGACACGCTCGCTGCAGCCGATCGATTGATCGAAGATTGGTGGACCGTGCTGGTTCCTCCGACCTCAGACCGAGAAGCCCACGGCGCCACCGCACTACTGGCGTTCGGCATCGCCATCGCCCGCTATTTCACGGAGGCCAGTCAGCGGAGGGGGCCGATTGCGGGAGCCTATCGATGCATCGCTACCGAAGCGCTGCACCTAGTCAGGCAATCGCGCTATCACATCGATGCTGTAGCTCTGCGAGCACTGCTCATGCTCGTCGAGCAGCTTCGCACTACGCCGGAGTGGCTGTTCGACACGTGGCTGCTGCGCATCGAACGCGCGTTCGACGCGGAGGCTGAGTACGGTGCCCACATCGACGATTTGCTGATTGGGCTTCCGAATGTGGCGCGCCATTTCCGGGGCGACGATCGAATCAGCTGGGAAGTGCGCACCGCTCACGAGTTGGCCGCATCAGGGGCGAACTACCCAGCAGCGGCAGCGCTGTTTGAACGCTCAATTCGCGCCGTCGAGGCAGGTCGCACAGCCGCGGCCTGGTCCGCAGCGGCCGCACACGCGCAGCCTGCGCACGCGCAGCTCGACGTTCACTGGATCGCCGCCACCGCAAATCCGACTGCGGTCGCAGCTCCCTGGCTCTCCCTGGCGGTGGGGCTGCTTAGCGCGGGGCATTCCAACGCAGGATTTGCTGCAGCATGCCGCGGGATGATCGCTGCGACCGAGCAAGAGCGAACGCACGCTCTGGCAGATCTGTCGAACCCGTGGCGACTTGCCGGAATCACCACTCCGATCGATGCCGATCGGGCATTCGAATTCGGACAAGTCGCGGCATCCGAGGGACGCTACGACATCGCCGCGCTGCACCTGCAGTGGGCGGTGGCGGTTGAGCCGAGCAACGCCAAGCGCGCCCATCACCTAGCTTCCGTCTATGTCCGCCGCGGTCAACCCATGGAAGCGATTCGCGTACTTGCCGTGCACGAGCACAACCACGCGCCTCGCGTCGTCGGCCGAATGCTCGTCGAAGCAGGCGAAAACCTCGCTGCCCTGCCCATCCTGCGCTACGCGAGCCGATGGTCAGCCTCGGCCGAAGATTTCGCGCTGCTTACCCTCACGGCGAGCCGCACCAACCATCACGCCATTGCAGCATCGGCCGGCAAACGCGCCATGAGCCTCGGGTCGCTGCCGCCCGAAGCCCTGGCTGCGCTAGCGACCAGCCTCTATCGATCTGGACGCTTTGCCGAGTGCGAGGAACTTGCGCACCACATGCTCGAACTTACGACGGCGCCTCCGCAGGTTCGCGCGGTTGGGCACCTGGGCATGGCGCGAGCGCTGGTAAGCCGGCATCGCTACGACGAAGCGCTCGAACACGCTCAGGCAGTGAGCGAATTTGCTCCGCCCCACGACATCGCGAGCGACCTGGTTGAAACCATGGCATGCATCGTCGCACAGCGAACACTACCTATCGAGACCTCATCGGAGACCAGCGTGGAACGGCAGGCATTCGCGCACCTTGAAGCGGGTAACTTCACACCGCTGGTCGCAGAGGTGTCAAATCCGTCGTGGCCCATCGTCCGCGCCGCGCTGGCCGCCTGCGAGTTCCGCACGGAAGCCGAACACGCGATTCCGGTGTCGCCGCGAGCGCTAGAGGCCGCGAGCGCGGTGTTGGCGCGCAGCCGCGGGGCGACCACCACTGACGAGGCCCTTGCGCGCATTCACGCGCTTCGCATCCGCGAAAATGCCTACATCCAAGTCGACCCTCCACCACCTCTCGGCCAACGATATTCGGCAGAGGAGTTTGAGCGCTTGCACGGTGAGCGCAATCAACGACCCCGCCGGCCCAGCGGCCTACTCCGATTTGCACGGTAGCTCGCGACGGTGCCGGCAAGGTAACGCCGCCCGAGAGGCGAGCTGGCGAGCTACTACTCACGTGTTCTCCGTCGATGTGCAGTTGCTGGTGGATGCGCGGGCTGCCATAGCGGCCTCGGTGCTTCGCGTCGATGCGTCGAATTTTTACCGTGATTGCCACTCGCGTATCCGCGCCCGTACGTTGCACGAGCTCAGCGCGGCCGAGACGTAAGACACGTTCATGGCCGCCGCGCGAGCACTGCGGTATCGCGCACGTGTTTCGCCGTACGCCTGCATTGCACAACGCGATTCCTGCCGGGATACTGCCAGTATGTTAAGGTCAATCTATCTATGCGTTGTCACTACAATCTCTATGTTCGGCTGTGGCGATTCGTCGTCGAATCAGCCGGTCGACGCAAAACTGCCGACTGATGCGCCAGACGACAATGCACCTCCAATAACGGTGGTCCATGGCAACGTGAAAGGCGTGGGCGTCAACGCGATGGACGCGATCACCACAACAGCCACCGCCAAAGGCTTTGACTTCAAAGGTATGTCGACTGGTGTTCTAGTGAGCGACTCCGCGAACGCATGCGCAAATCAGATGACTTCGACCGGCGTTCCCAACAGACACTGGTTGTATTTCGCGCTCGGCGATATCAACGCAGCGGGAATGTCATCGGCGATTACAGCGCCAGGAACGTATAGCGTCTCAGACGGGACGCTCCCGGCATCGAGTAAGTCGGCGGAAGCCTACTTTGCGGTCGACGGCGCCAATTGTCTCGAAGTGATGTCGGCGTTCGCAACCAGTGGCACGGTGGCAGTGAAGTCGGTGTCTCCGAACCTGGTTGCCACGTTTGACGTCATGTTTGGCACCGACCACCTCACCGGATCTTTTTCGGCCCCAACGTGCGCGGCGCTCGATCCAAATCGCACTCCTCTTAACGGCTGCTAAGGCTTAGGCGCATGTCGAGATCACACCCCGCGGTTGGCGCGCGGAACTGCTTGAGGCGATTGCTGGGGACCTCAAGATGCTGGCTTCGCTCGATGAAGCGCTGCGGATCCGCTTTATTGCGGCCGCCGGAAAGTTGTCGCGACCGTTTGTGATCCCGCCCGGCGTGCGAGGCGCGACGGCGGTGCCGTACTCGGAATCGCGATTCCGAGATAACACCAGCGTCTGTTGGTCGTAGCGCTAGTACCTCATGTCAGTGGTTTTGATCGGTTCGGGCCGCCGATCCATCGCCGATCGCTGCCACGCTCGGCCTTGCGTTACCTCTAGTAGCGCTGCGACCTCGCGCCTTGCGCTCGGAGGGTCGCTCAGAATTGTCAGAG
>CAYQQM010000068.1:0-27707 GCA_964419605.1 uncultured Kofleriaceae bacterium
CCGACCACAGTGAAGATGATCGGTTGAGGCCGACGAGCCGCGCCGAGCGCGAGGCTTGCGGAGTAAGCGCTACTGGCGGTAACGCGACGGAGCATAACGAAGCGATCGGCGATGGATCGGCGGCCCGAACCGATCAAAACCACTGTGGCGAGGTACTAGCTAGGCTAACTGGGGCGTGTTTCTAGCCCCGCTTGAACTGCTGTGGTTCTAGTCCGTGACGAGTCACCAATAGCCAAAGATTCTTGCGATCCATGTGAGCCGCTCGTGCGGCAGCTGCGAGATTGCCGTGGTGCGCGCGAAGCAATTCGGTTAGGTAGCTGCGCTCGAACGCGTCGATGACTTCCTGCTTCAGGTCGCGAAACGGACGTGAGATGTCCGTGTCTACGTTGAGCGTACGCGGCGCCGGTTGCAGAGCAAGGTCTCTCGGGCCGATCGAAGTTCCCGAGGCGATCACCATCGCCTGATGAATCTTGTTTTCGAGTTCCCGGACGTTACCTGGGAAGTCGTAGGCCCGTAGTTGGGCTAGGGCGTCTGGGGTCAGGCTCTCGATCGGTTTGCCCAGCCGAGCTCGATACTTCTGTATGAAGTGGTGCGCCAACAGCGCGATATCATCCGGTCTGTCGCGGAGGGGGGGGAGCTGCATCGGAAACACGTTGATCCGGTAGTAGAGATCTTGGCGAAACATGCCGCGCGCGACGAGACGGTCGAGTTCCCGATTGGTCGCGGTGACGATACGAACGTCGACCTGGCGGTCCTCGTCGTCGCCCACGCGTCGGAATTCGTGCGATTGGAGCACCCGCAGCAGCTTGGCTTGCAGGGGTAGCGGCAGCTCTCCGATTTCATCCAGAAATAGAGTCCCGGTGTGTGCCGCGGCGAGGAGTCCCTCTCGGTCCCGCGACGCATCGGTGAACGCGCCGCGAACGTGTCCGAATAGTTCATCCTCGAGCAATTGCTCTGGGATGGCGGCACAGTTGACGACCACGAACGGAGCGTTATTGCGTCGAGAGGAGTTGTGGATCGTGCGTGCGACCAGCTCCTTCCCTGTTCCACTTTCGCCAAAGATTGCGACAGTTACGTCGGTCGACGCCACCATGGCGATTCGATCGTAGATCTCCGTAATCCACGCCCCCGACCCGATCAGTACGTCGCTTTTGCGTGGACGGCGTTTCACAGGGTCGCCGTTTGGTGCTGATCGGGTAACGCGGAACACGAGCTCGGCTGGTACGATCGGCCGTGCGACGACATCGGAGGCGCCACACTGAATGGCAGCCCCTATCGGGTCGTGGCCGCCCGCGAGTAGGATCACCCGCGGTCCGACCGCGGTCATGTCGCGCACCACCGCGGCTGTGGGAGCAGGGTCGGCGTCGAGCAGTACAATGTCGAAGTGAGTCCCGGCCGCCGCTGCAGCCCGGAGCTCTTTCAGTGCGACCTCGCGGGTTGCGAACGATACCTGGGCATGTTCGCCAAGGATTTCGCCGATCAAGACGGCTGTCCTCGGGCTCTTGTCGACGACGAGCACGCGTGTGGACATCGACCCATTGTACCTGGCTTGCGGACCAAAATCCGTTCGGGCCCCACCTTCCCTACACCCAGTCCGAGGGGTGCGTTATGGTTGCCGCCATGGTCGATCCGCAGATGGCCCCAGCACCGGTGGATTTCAGCACCCACGTGCTGTCGCTCGCCTCAACCGCGCTCATCGCACTTGGCAAGATCCCTGCGCCCGATGGTCAACGCCAACCCGTCGATCTAGAAACCGCTCGTCACCTCATCGATGTACTAGCGATGTTTGAAGTGAAGACCAAGGGCAATCTCGACGAGGCGGAGAAGAAACTGCTAGCGAGCTTGTTATACGACCTTCACATCGAGTACGTCGATGCGCAGAACAAGGTGGCTGCCAAGCCGTAGCAGTTCTAACCTCCGCTGTACCGTTGCCATGCGCCCAGTGAGTGTATCGCCGCCCGGGGCTCCTTCCCAAGGAGAGTCGATCGCGGCGGCGTATGATCCGGAACGATTTCGCAGCGAAGGGCACCGAGTGATCGACGCGCTAGCCGATGCGTTGGTGGGTTGGCAGAACCGACAGGGTGTGGTGCTGCCATGGCAGCGTCCAGATGACGCGATGCATCGCTGGGCCGACCTCGAGACTGGCCCAAACGCGTCCTCGGAGCGCGGGCGCGTCGACCTCGTCGACTCCCTTCGTCAAGTCATAGCGAGTTCGACTGCGCTGATGCATCCGCATTGTATGGCACATCAGGTACCGCCCCCGCTCCCGGGCGCCGCTCTTGCGGAGCTGGTTAGCGCCGTTCTCAACAACGGAATGGCAGTGTACGAGATGGGGCCAGCTGCAGTTCCAATTGAATTGGCCGTCGTCGACTGGATGTGTCGCCAACTGGGTTTTTCCGATCCAGCCGGGGGAATCCTGACCTCCGGCGGATCGCTAGGCAATCTCACTGCGCTGCTCGCGATGCGACAAGTGACGGCGGGGTTTGATGCGTGGCGCGAGGGGACACGCACGGGCCCCCCGCTGGCAGTGATCACGTCGGCCGACGCTCACTATTCGATCGCACGCACACTCGGCATCATGGGGTGGGGAGAGGCAGGGGCGATCGCGGCCCCGGTGGACGCGCGGCATCACCTGACCGCTCGCGCTGCTAGCGAGGCGTTGGCTGAGGCGCGCGCCAGGGGCATCCGTGTCATTGGCATCGTAGCCGCCGCGGGGTCGACGGCAACTGGAGCATTTGATCCGCTCGATGAGCTCGCCGACTTGGCTGCCGATGAGCAATTGTGGCTACACGTCGATGCAGCGCATGGTGGCGGGCTCGCCTTGTCGCCAACGCACCGCGATAAGCTGCGCGGGATTGCGCGCGCGGACTCCGTGGTTTGGGATGCTCACAAGATGTTGATGATGCCTGCTCTTGTTACGGCGGTGCTGTTCAAGAACGCGGGCCATGCCTACGACGCGTTCGCGCAACAAGCTTCGTACTTGTACGCACGGGCATCCGCGGAGAGCCAGTGGTGGAACCTTGGAACGCGTACTCTCGAATGCACCAAACGCATGATGGCGATCGAACTGTGGTGCACGCTGCGTGTTCACGGCGAACAAGTGTTCGCAGACATCGTGGATCGATTGCTGGAGCTCGGCGCTGCCTTTGCAACCAAGCTGGAACGCGCGTCCGACTTTGAGTTGGCGCTAGCCCCCGAGGCGAACATCGTTTGCTACCGCTACCGTCCCGCCGGGCTTGTCCCGGGGCCGGAGCTAGATTCGCTGAATCAATCGCTTCGCAGTCGCGTCGCTGAGGACGGCAGATTTTACATTGCCGGAACGCAGCTGAATTCCGGCTATTACTTGCGGTCGGCAATCATGAACCCGTTGATCTCCCTGGACGACCTCGATCAGCTCATCGACCATCTGCGAACGCTATGCCCACGGTAACTTTCCTTCGCGGCGATGGTCGAGATACTGTCGACGTCGCGCCTGGCGCGTCGCTATTCGACGCAGGCGCGCAAATTCGCGCAGGGATCGAGACCGCGTGTGTTGGCAAAGGTACGTGCGGATTGTGCCGTGTGCGCGTGGTTGCTGGGGCGGAACACTTAAACGCCTACACCGAGGAAGAATCGAGACATCTCGGCAATGTGTACCATCTAACAAAAGTTCGCTTGGCGTGCCGCTGTAAGCCAACCGGCGATGTGGCGATCGAAGTGGTTCACCGAAGGAAGGGCTAGGAAGGGTTACGAAGGGCTGGCGCGAATGCGAACCCGTAAACGTTGGGGCTAACGCCAATTTGCAGCCGTCAGCGCGGTGCGGCGCCGTTTGCGCTTGCGGCGGCGATGAGGGAGCCGTCATCCATAAGGGAACGGATGGCGGCGATGTCGGGTGCGAGCGGTCGGTCGACCATCATGGCGGGCACGCGTGTGCGAATCAATGCGTGCACTGCTTCGAGAGGTTTCGTTGTGGTTAGCGGTCGGCGTAGGTCAATTCCTTGTGCTGCGCATAGCAGCTCAATCGCGAGCACTGTTCGAACGTGATCGTGGATCGCCGCGAGCTTGAGTGCCGCGGTTGTCCCCATCGACACGTGATCCTCCTTGCCTGCACTAGAGGGAATGGAGTCTACCGAGGCGGGATGTGCGAGCACCTTGTTCTCGGATACCAGCGCAGCTGCCGTAACCTGCGCGATCATGAAGCCAGAGTGAAGTCCTCCATCGACGGCCAGAAACGGGGGCAGGCCTGACGATAAGTGGGGATTGACCAACTGTTCAATCCGCCGCTCGCTGATGCTCGCCAGTTCGGCGACCCCGATCGCGGCTGCGTCGAGCGCGATCGCTACGGGCTGGCCGTGAAAGTTGCCGCCTGAGATCAACTCGCCAAATTCGGAGGGGTCCGACGCGTCGTCTGGTTGGCCGACAAACACCAGCGGGTTATCGGTTGAACTTGCGGCCTCTCGCTCGAGAACACAGCGTGCAAAGGCAATCACATCCCGACTCGCACCATGAACTTGGGGCATGCAGCGCAGCGAGTACGGATCTTGGACTTTGCCGCAGGTCTTATGGGACTCTGCGAGCTGCGAGCCAATGAGGAGAGCGCGGAGAAACCGCGCCGACTCGATTTGACCTGGATGGGGGCGCGCTGCGACCACGCGTGGATCGAACGCGCGCGCGGTGCCCTTCAGCGCCTCTAGTGACATGGCGCCCGCAACATCGGCGAGTTCCGCGGTGCGCTGAGCATCGAGGATCGCGAGGCTGCCCACCGCTGTCATCTGTTGCGTGCCATTGAGCAACGTGAGCCCCTCTTTGGCTTCGAGCGCCAGCGGCTCTAGCCCGGCGCGGCGAAGCGCTTCCGACGCTGGAACAACAACGTCGTGGTACTCCACAAACCCTTCTCCGATCATCGCGAGCGCCAGGTGTGCAAGCGGCGCCAGGTCGCCCGAAGCGCCCACGGATCCGCGCGAGGGGATCTGGGGATGCAGGCCGGCATTGAGTAGGTCGCATAGGCGCTGGCAGCAAACCGGGCGCGCACCACTTCGGCCGGTCGCGAGCACTGCGGCTCGGAGCAACATCATCGCCCGCACGGCATCCCGCGGCAGCGGAGCGCCGACGCCTGCCGCGTGCGATCGCACGAGGTTCTGCTGTAGCTGCGCTACCTGGGCCGAAGTTATGCGCGTTTCAGCAAGGGCGCCGAACCCGGTGTTGACGCCGTACACCGCTGGCGCCGCGTCGCCCATGGCAACAACCGCATCGACAACCGCGCGCGAGGCGATCATGGCGGCCATGGCTGGGTCGCCGATTGCTACAGTTCGGCCCTCTCGCGCGACCTCCGCAAGCGCATCAAGGGTGAGAAGGTCGTCGCCTAGCCGAAACCCTGACTTCATCTGCGATATGTACCACTTACAAGGGCCGAATCTGGATAATGACGGTCGCCAAGCGTTGACAGTGGTGGACTCGAGCGGTGATCGTGGTGAGGTTGCAGACCCCACCCGAAAATCAGGGTGACGCCGAGTCCCCTCCGGGAGCCGGCGAGCCGGCGGATCCTGCATCCGAGACGCTCGACGCCGCGGATCTGGAGGAGATTCGCCCAGCCCCGCCACCGATCACAGGAGCGCCCCCCAGGGGCAGTTCCTTCGGTGCGCCGTCGCGGAAATCGAAGCCGCCCGGGCTTCCGGGCAAGGCGCCGCCTCCTGTGCCCGCCCGACCTGCGTTACCACCGCTGCCGCCGGTGCCTCCGATCACGAGGCCGCCGATTCCCATTCCTAATCGGGCTCTTAGAGAGTCGCGAGAGGGAGGGGCGGCCCCCCCCGCGGCAGATCCAGCGCCGAAGGGGGCGGTGCCGGGCTCAAGGTGGAATCCGAACGCAAACGCAGAGGATGATCTCCTCACCGGAGCGCGAATCTACACCCCTCCAGGTGGAGTCGAAGTAGGAACGCTGATCCCAAATATTGCGATCGATGAGGTACTCGAGGCGAAGCTAGAGCAGCCAAGCGTTGTCGATACTGCGATTGCATCGCTTGCGGATTTCACGCAGCGGCGCGTCGCCGAAATGGAGCGCGAACTCGATCCACCTCCGCACTCCGGCAGTGGGAGTGCTGCGCATCCCGGCGACCCTTGGAAGTCCCCGACGGGGAACGCGGCCGGGATTATCGATGAACGCGCCGACGTGGAGCCAGTTGCGGCAGCCGGGATCGCGTACGAACTGGGGGAGTTGTACGAGCGGAAACTCGGAGATGAGGCGCTCGCGGTGAAGGCGTACGGGCGCGCTCTGCAACTCGATCCTTCGTTCCGCGCAAACCTGTGGGCGATCCGCCGCGTGTTCTACCGGCGCCAACTGTGGCCCAACCTCGTAAAGCTGGTGGATGCAGAGATCGAGTATGCGCGCGATTCGACGGAACGCGCAGATTTGCTGCTGGAGAAGGCCAAGATTGCGGCGAATCACCTGCTGGATCCGATCGGAGCTCGAGCGGCTCTCGACGAGGCGCGCCAGCTTGCTCCGACCCATCAGGGTGTGCTGTTGGAGCTCGAGCGCGTGCTGGTCGCCGCCGATGATGCGCCCGCACTGATCGAGGTGTGGGAACTCTTGGCGGAAGCGGCAGACCAGCCACAGCGTAAGATTGCATACTACCTCGACGTTGCTCGAACTACTCCAGACGCAGAACGTTCTCGCCAAGCGTTTGATGGCGCGGCGCGGGCTGCAGCGACCCTGCCAGACGCCGCTGTTCGCGTAGCGCGTGAACGATTGCAGGCACTCGAGGACGCCGGTTCCCCGCTTGAGCTATCGGGGGCGATCGAGGCGCTGGTGACAGCGTTAGGTACAGCAGCTGAGTCGGCGGGCCAGTCGGCTGAGATCCGGCGAGAGTTCGTTGCGCTGCACCGTCGACAAGCCCAACTTCTGCGCTTGGAGTCGCCTGAGAAGTCCTGGGAGATATTGCAGCAAGCGAATGCGCTAGCGCCCGGGGAAGCGCTGGTACGGCTCGATCTAGCGGACCTGGCGGAACAGTTGGGGCGGTTCGATGTCTTGGCCGACTTAGTGAAAGAATCTGAGGCGGCAGAGGCAGATCCAGCAGCAGCGCTGACCCTGTCGGTTCGCCGAATCGATGCACTGTTGCGGGCCGGGCAGCGGGACGAAGCCATGGCGTTGATCGCCCCGTTGGAGGCCACAGCGCCAGGCTTCATCGCGCTGACGTCTGTGACCGAGCGCGATGCGATTGCGCAACTCGATGTCGCGGCCTTGGCCAAGACATACCTTTCTGCGGCTCAGGCAGCATCGCTCGGCACTTGGACGGGGCCGCATGTGGATCCGATTCCCGATCCGGTGGCGGCCGCCGCGCTCTACATTCAGGCTGCCGAGCTACTTGCCTATGAGGCCGGCGCACCGGACGACGTCGCCGCTGCGCGTACTGCGTTGAGGCGCGCCCTGGAGGCAGTTCCGCACCATCCGGTTGCGTTGGAGGCGCTGGTCGAACTGGAAGATACCCTCGGCGATGTCGATGAGGCACTTCGCATGTTGCGGGACGAGGCGGAGGCAGCGGCTCCCGCCGAGAGGCGCGCCGCGCTAGAGCGGGCGATTCGGATCGCGCGCGGCCACGGCGATCTGGAAACCGTTCTTGGCTTCGAACGCGAATTGTACGAGTTGACACGGGATGAGCCCGGATCGGGCGTTGCAGGCGCTGCTACGGAGCTGGGGGCTTCTGTGGTGCCCGACGTGGCGTGGCACCTCGAATCGACTCTGGCGCAATTGGGGCGCGATGACGAGCGCGCGGACTTGTTGATTGCGATCGCCGCAAAAGATGACGACGCGGCGCGCCGTTGCACGTCGCTTTTGGCTGCGGCACGGCTTCGAGAGCGTTGCGGTGCAGTCGAGGCAGCTACCGAACTCTATGCCCAGGTTGTCGCATCTGAGCCGGAGAACGCGTTTGCGCGCGAATCGCTTGTAGACCTATTGCGGGCTCAGGAACGTTGGGTGGAGCTCGTCGCTCACCGGCGCGAGGAAGCTAAGGCGATGCAAGATGGCCCAGGCGCACGCCGAGCGTTGCGGGAGGCTGCCTGGGTGCTGGAGATTCAGATTGGGGATCTTGCGCAAGCCGCGCACGTCTATAGCGATTGGTTGGTGCGGTTTCCACATGAGCGTTTCGCGCTGGAAGGCGCGGCGCGCTGCAGAGCGGCGCTGGGAGATAGGCACGCCGTGGCGGCGCTCTACGCAACCCTCGCGGACGCGGATCGGACCGCCGACACGCAATGGTTGCACGCCCAAGCGCTAGAAGCCGCACAGCTCGTTGACGAGGCGGCGGATGTATATCGCTCGCTGCTTAGCGTTCCCGGACCCTCGGTTGCGAGCACTGCGGCGGCTCTTGCTCTCGGCGAGTTGGCTGCGGTTCGCAATGACGCCCGGATGCGCAGTGACGCGCTCGCCGCATTGGCGGATCGAGTGGTCGATCCGCGACTCAAGGCGGAGGTTGCGGCCGGGTGGGGAGTATGGGACGCGTTTGCTCTCGGGGACGCCGATCGGGCTCTCGCTGCATGCAACATCGCCAGCGCTGCCGAACACGCCAGCAGTCATGCGAATCTCGCTGCGGTGGTGGTTTCTGCCCGTACCGGAAATCGCCATGCGCTGGCGCAAGCGTATCGAGAGCTCGCTGAAACTGTGACGACGCCTGAGGTCGCGGCGGCCCTGTGGCTGCGGTCTGCGTCGTTGGCCGAGGCGGCCGGGGACGCAGAATCGGCGAAACGAGGAGTAGCGTTTGCGCTCCGCGCAACTCCCGACGACGCTCGTGTGGTCGTGGTAGCAGCCGAGACCAAGACAACGCCACGCATCGATGCTGTCGATCCATTTGCTGCCATAGATCCGCTATTGCAGCGAGCCGAGGCGATCGATCGTCGCGCCGGCCTTGCGGACGATCCACTTGAACGCGCTTCGTGGGAGATCGAGCGGGCAGAGGCGCTCGAGCTTGCAGGCCGGCTTCGGGAAGCGGGAAACGTGATCAGTGGCGTACTACGCGCAAGCCCCGATGACCTTCGAGCCTGGACCGCTTTGCGCCGCATGGCAATTCGCTCGGGCGATAGCTCGACGCACGCGCACGCAAGTTATGCGCTGGCGTGCCGTTTGCGTAGCGTTGAGACCCGCCTGGAGTTGTTTCGCGAGGCGGCCCCCGAGTTCGATGGGGAAGGACCGTCTCGAAACACTAGCCATTCGATCGCTACCTACGCCCGCATTTTGGAGTGCGATCCTGGGGCGCCGGAATTTGACCGACTGTTCGAGTTGCTGCGCGTGCGGGCCGCCCCGAAACCTCTGTTGCGAATCATCGCGAATCGCTTGGAATGGTTGCGCTCCGACGCGGGCCCCGTCCAAGGGGACTTCCTTCGCGGCGCGGCGCAAGGCGAGGACCCGTTTGTTCCGCTGCTGTTAGAACGGGCGGCGGTTTTGACTCGTGAAGGCGATCGCGCCGCTGCGGTTGCCGACCTCGATGCGATTTTGGAGCACTCGCCTGACCAGATAGAAACGCTGCGATTTCGAGCGGAACTCGCCGTCGAGGCGGGAGATTCCGCGACTGCGATTCGTTTGTGGCAGCGCTACGTTGCGGTCGAGGTGCATCGTCACCGACGCACGGAGATCGAGCTTCGGTTAGCGCAGCTTCTGGTCGACACCACCGATGACGTCCACGCGGCAATCGAACAGCTTGAGCGCGTCGTTCAAGAGAGTTTCGACGACGTGCAGGCACACGAGCGTCTGTTTGAGCTTTGTGTGCGGGCTCGCGACTGGTCGCGCGCCACGCGCGAGCTGCGGCAGATCGTTCGACTCGAGTCGTCGGCGCAGGATAAGGCTCGCGTCGAGCTGCGCTTGGGCAAGCTTCTGCGCGAACGAGTTCGAGATCACAGTGCGGCGCGATTGGCACTCGAGCGCGCTCGAGATCTCGATCCATTGAATCTCGAGATAGTTCGCGAGCTAGCAGACGTTCTAGATCCAGCCCAGCGCCGGTCCATGCTTTCTGCTACCGCGGCGGCGCTCCGAGTTGCTATTTCGAATTCGCCCGATCGGGGTGAACTGTATCAACAGCTCGGCCAAGTGAGCGCGTGGCAAAATGATTCGGACTCGCAGTGGCTCGCGCTAGTCGGCGTAGAGGCACTCGGAACCCTGGCGGAAATTGACCGAAGTACACTTGCATCCGGCCGCGCCAATTTGCGTGAACCAGCAAACGTGCAACTCGGCGAGGTGGAGCGAGCTCTGCTGCGCGGCGCGTTGGGGGGAGTAATCGTCGACTGGTGGCGCATCTGTGGCTCACCCGTTCGGGTTGCCACAGGGGTAGACGCATCCAAATTAGGCTTTGAACGCGGCGAACGGATTCCGAGTCGAAGACTGGCAGATGCCTACCCAGTGGTGGCCAAAGCCCTTGTGTCGTTTGGTATCGAGGACATTGACGTCTATGTGAGTTCAAGTCGTCTGGGGGTCGCGCGCGCGCTGGCAGGCGATCCGCCAATTCTATGCTTGGGCTCCGACATCGCCGCTGCGGCTACGCCCGTCGATCGATTTCATATCGGCCGGGTCGCAGCGACCATTGCGGAAGGCGTGGCTTCGTTTGAGGATCTCGACGATTTCGAAGTGGAGTGGTCGCTCGTCTCCGCGTTAATCGCGGTGGATGGCGTCGTGCCATCGAGCCTGGCCGATCGCACGCGTGTCTATGCCAACGCCATCGCAGACCGGGCGAAGTTGCTAAGAAAGGCTCTTTCTCGAAAAAGCCGAGCCCAGGTCGCTGAGTTCGCTAGCCAGCGGTCCCACGAGCTTGTGGCCGCTGGTGGCGATATCGATCCAACTCTGCACTCCCGTGTCGGGAGGGCTGCGCACCCCGGCGAAGCCGGGACTATCGCTGCCGCCCGTCGTGCCGTGTTTGCGTTTGGCTGTCGCGCAGGCCTAACCTGGTGCGGCGATCTGGCGGTGGTCCTGGAGATCCTTGATATCGGCAAACCAGGCCGGTTCCTATCTGATTGGCCGGCTGTGCTTGAGCTTGTGGCGTGGTCGGTTTCGGAAGATCATCTAAGATTGCGCGAGACCCTCTCGGTCGCGCCGAGGGTACGGCCACAATGAGCAGCGGCGACAAGTCGAATCCACCCGAGGGACCGTTTCTGCCCGATGACGACATCGGGTCTGAGCTCGATGAGTGGGATTCGACATTCGATGCCCTCCACGATGATCCCGAAACCGGAACGCGGTTGCCGCGTTCACAAGCACCGACCAAGCCTCCCGATTGGCAGCCATCGCCAGGTCACGAAGCCAAAGGTGATTACGAAGACGACGACATGCGAACCCCGATTCCACCCGGAGATACCGGGGGGGAGATCGGGCCCTGGTTGTCCACCGTGTCGACTCAGCAGAAATCGCCTCCTGCTCCGGTTGCGCCCAAACGCACGGGGCCAGCCATCGTGCGGCGGGCCATGCCGGCGACCTCGCCGCAGCCGATAGAGGTTCGCCACCGGACGTCAGCGGTGACTGCACAGGTCGGAGCGTATCCCGCTTTTGAAGCGTCACAGGGCGGTTCGGCCGGAGCTCTCGATGCGCCCAGCTCCGCCCCTGTACCAAGTGGGCCGGACCCGACTATTGCAGGACCACAGCAGGACCGAAACGACTTTCCCGATTCGACAGAAGCAGTTGCTGTGGAGGAGGACGACTACGCCGATATGGAGATCGGCGGCGGACCCTCCAGAGATGCGGTTGGCGTCGTAGCCGATGTGGCTCCGCGGCGGACCGTTGCGCATGTAGTGCGTCGGTCGGCGCAGCCCACCAGTGTTCCGTTCCGACCCGCAGTACGACCCGTACAAACGTCGGAGCCAGCGGCTGCCTCGATTCCGGTGTCGGAACTGGCTACGGTTCCGGCGTCGGACCCATTTGACGAGACGGATTTTTCCGACATTGCGGTCCCGGTCGCTGTCGATGTGGAGCCGCTTCCTGCGGAAGCTCTGCTGGACGCTGAGGGCGTTGACGAAATTATCACGCAGCCGGCGTTGCGAAGAGCGCTCAAGTCGGCCGGGGGCAATTCTACCTCGGCACAGTCGGACAATGAGGTGTTTCGGATCGAGCCATCGCTTAGATTCGACACAATCCGATTTCCCGAACAAGTTCAACCATTGCTGAGCGCACAGTTCGACGATCAGCTCGCGCATTCATTGCTCGTTTTTGAGCGCGAGTTGAGGCACGGCGACTCTCCGAACGTACGCATCGAATTGGCGAGATTGCACGAACACTTCGCCGACTACGATCGTGCGCGCGAGCACTACGATGCAGCTTCGCGTGTCGAGCCCCACGCAAGGTCGGTGTTGCGCGGGCTGCGCAGGGTGGCTCGCGCCACTGGCGACATGAGTTCGGCCATGCAGCTGCTCGATACGGAGATGGCCCTTGCGGGTGCGACCGAACTTCGCGCGATGCGGGACCACCAAATCGACCTTCTCCTGGACAGCGGTGACCATGCGAGGGCAGGCGCGGCCATCGGCGAGGCCCTCGCATCGGCACCAGACGACATTCGGGCGCTGCTTGCAGACCTGGAATTGGCGCTTGTCCACGGCAGTTCTGAGGACCTCTGCATTTCGTTGGAGCAATTCGCCGCTGCTCTCGCGGATCCGGAGTTGCGCGCTTCGCTGCTTGCGATTCGCGGAGCGATCGCGGGCAGTGCTCGCGACAATGGCAACGCGCTGGCCTCGTTTGCCGCTGCCGTCGAGTTGTTACCAGCTTCTAAAGCTGCTCGACTTGATAGGGCGTGGTATCTCGCGGCGCAGGGCCAACCGGAGGCCTCCGCAGCAGCGCTGTTCGAACTGATGCAACGGCTTGAAACGAGCGACCCCCTAACGGTCGCAGCGCTTGCCATGCGAGCGTACGTCTTGAATCGGCGTTCCGGTCCAACGGCAGCTGCGCTCGCCACTGCGGCCCTGCCGGGCGATCCGCTCGTAGCTCGGTTCGCCGCCGATGCCAACCTGGTCGCTGGAGACCCTGTTTTTTATGTCAGTGCCTTGACGCGATGGGCTGCCTCGTCGGCATCAATTGCTGAAAGAAGCTACGCGGCATGTCGCGCTGCCGAACTCGATCCAGACCGCGGCGCTGAGCTATGGCGGCACGCGTTTGATCTCGAACCTGATGACGACTATGCGGCGGCGCAATTGCGCACCGCACTCATCGCAGACGGGGCGCCTGAAAAAGCGATCGAGATTGATCGACGCGTTGCTAGCGAGCGAGACCGTGAGCGCGTGCGATTAAGGGCGGCTTTCGGCTTAATGGGCGAGGGCAAGGTAGACGACGCCATCGCGATCCTTGAGCGGGGTCGCATTGATCACCCAGAATCTGACGTGTTGGTCGAGGCGCTTGCGGAGGCGCTTGCATCCGCAGCTCGATGGGAGGCACGCGCACGGCTGTTGGAGCAGGCATCTCGGCAATCGTCGGAGGGGGGCGATCCGCGTCGGGCCCGCATCCGGATGGCGGTTGCGTGGGAAGACGCAGCAGGAGCCGTTGCCGCAGCCGGGACCGCAGCTCCCGACGAGCTGCGCCGAATCGCAGCGCAAGCGCTTGATGCGTGGCGCCAGGTTTTCGCGGATGATCGCGACCCTGCCCCTGCGTTCCATGCGGCTGCAATTGTGCTAGCGACGCAGCTTGGAGATCCGCGTTTGCACTCGGACGTGCTCGTTCGCGCGCAACAGGTTGATTCGTCGCCGTGGTCGGCGATGAGTTTGGCTCTGCGGCGGGCGCGCTTGTTGGCGCGTGAAGAGGCAACGGAGCAAGAGGCCGAGTTGGCGATGCGTAATGACGTGCCCAACGTCGACGATCCTCGCCGGGCCGTGTGGTTCGTCCTTGCTGCGGCAAGACGCAAGGACCGCGTCGCAGCCGCGACTGTCTTGGACGATCGAGCGGTGCTGCTCGGATCGACGTCAGAGGCGGCCGCGCTGCGGCTGCGCGCGGCGCAGCTTGCGTTAGATGGCGGCGAATCCACATTGGCAGCAGCCCTGCTTGAGAAGGTGGAGCAAGCCTTTCCAGCTCTTTCGATCGTCCATGAAACACTTGCAGCGGTTCGCAGGAAAGCGGGCGATTCTCGGCCGCCGCGCCTGACTCGGCGCGCGACCACAGTGAGCGATGCGCCTAGCGAGGAATTCGTTCGCCTGATCCGCGACGCTGAATTTGCGGTGGCTCAAGGGGATCGAGCCACAGCGATCGCGCTTTACCAGAGCGCGTTGGAGTTGCGGCGCGGCGACGCGCTTGTCGTACAGCCACTGTTGCGTCTCGTACAGGCAAGTCGCGATGCAATGCAAATATCGGCAGTCGCGCTCGCTCGGCTGCGGGAGGCGGAGACGCGGGGCCATGCCGCTGACAAGGCCGATTCTTACCAGTTGCTCGCCACAGTCGATCGGGATCTGCGAGGAGATTCGGCTTCCGCCATCGTTGCTTTGGAAAACGCACTGCAGGCAGATCCTAGTCGTGTCGACCTAATGATATGGCTTCAGCGCGAGTACGCGAAGTCCAAGCGCATCGGAGAACAGCTCCGACTTCGTCGCGCCGAGCACGATCAACTTCCGCTCGACCTGGCTCGTGATCGGGCAGCGGTGTTGATGGACGCGGTGGGTTTAGCGGATCTGGAGCACCGACCGAAGGAGGAGATCGCCGAGCTATGTCGTCTAGCACTCGAGGCGGACCCGAAGCGGCGTGAGGCACTATTTCGCCTCGAAACGTTGTTTCGCAGCGACGGTGCCTCCATCGGACTAGCGCAGCTCGAGGAACAGATCGCGTGGTACTACGCCGGCGATTCACGGACTCAAGCTGCGTTTTACACGAGAGCTGGAGAAACCTTGGCTGACGTAGGTAGGCTCGATACGGCTGTGCAGAAATTTGCGATGGCGGCGGAGGTTTTGCCCGGGCACGTGCCTGCGCTTGAGGGGTGGCGGAATTGCGCGCTTAGAGGCGAATTGTGGGTCGATGTTGCGCAGGCAGCCTCCCGTCTGGCCTCTGCGTCTGCCGATCCCTCCCACCGGGCGCGCTATCACCATTTTGCCGGCGTGGTGCAAATGGACAAGGCGCTCGTCGGCGACCAGGCGATAGCCGCATTCCGCAAGGCGCTGGAAGCGGATCCGGCCCACAGGGACGCGTTTGTTCGCTTGCGGATCCTGCTTGAGGAGGATGCGAGCCATGAAGAATTGGCAGCGCTGTTGAAGAACCGCCTTGACGTCGAAACTCAGCCCGCCGAGAGGCTAGAACTACATCGCGCGCTCGCGGAATTGCATCGCAATTTTCTCGATTCGCGAGACATTGCGAAACAGTACTTTCGCGAAGTTCTGGCGGCTGAATCGAACGATCTCCGTGCGCACGCGGCGATTGCCGATATCGCATGGGAGCAAGGGAACTGGCAGGAAGCAGCCGAAGCCCTCATCGCACGTGCCCGACTAGAACGCGATGCCGCAACGCTTTCCACGCTGTGTTACCGACTCGGGTTGATCTATGCCGATCGCATTGGCGATCCAGCCATGGCCCTGCGAGCTTTCCAACGCGCTCTTACCTACCAGCCCGACGATGCCAACACACTGGTTCGGCTTGTTGACCTTGCCAGCATGGTGGGTGAGTGGCAGCTCGCCTTGGGAGCCTGCGAGCGCCTCGTGGCCAATGAGCAAGACGCCGATTTACGGGTTGCGCACCTACACCGGGTGGCCAGGGTTCTGAGACTTGGTTTCGGCGACGTAAAGCGGGCAGAGCGGGCGCTAAATCTCGCGCTGGACAACGCACCCACGAACGATGAAGCACTTGTGCAGGTGGTGCAGTTCTATCGCGAAGCTGGCGATATGACGTCGGTGCGCGTTCACCTCAATCGGGTCATTGGGGCGATGCGTGCGAGAATTTCCACCAACCCCCAGGATGGAGTTGCGTACCGCGTGATTGCACGCGCGATGCAAGCGCGGGACGCTGCCGGCGTTGCAGGGTCAATCGCAGTCGCTTATTCCGCAGCGGAGTTAGCTACCCGATTTGGGGCGGCGGGCGATAGCGAGCAACGAGTTCTTGCTGAACCACCTCGCGGCCGGATCGGTGCGTTCGTTGGAGTGGATGCAGACGATGTGTTATTTCCCCGCGGTTTTCCATCGGAGCTGCGCCAGATGTTTCGGTTGCTCGATGATCGCATCGGCAAGCACATCGGCGTCGACGTGCGTGCATATGGGGTTGAGCGCCACGATCGACTGCGGGCCGACGACGCGCCTGTCGCTGCTGTAGCACAGGAAGTCGCAACTGTGCTGGGGCTGGGCGAACTCGATGTTTATGTGTCGACCCGGGCTCCCGCCGCGGTGGTAGCTGAACCAACGTCTCCCTGGTCGTTGATTCTCGGTCGCAGCATCGCAAGCGCGGACACGCATGCAGTTCGATTCGCGGCTGGATCTGCGCTCAAACTCGCGCAGGCAGGCCTCGCAGTTCCTGCGCGGCTTCCTGCAGCAGAGCTTGGTACCCTCGTTGTCGCGCTATTGCGACTTTTTCAGCCCGAGTTCCCGAGTCGAGGTCTGGATGAATCAGCCATCGCCTCGCAGACGCAAAAGTTGCGACGTCAAATCTCAGCGGCGCTGATGGCCGAGCTTAAGCCGTTTGCACTCGCAATTGATTCGGTGCATTTTAGCGTTGAGCAACTCGCGGCGGATTTGCATACGGCTGCTCTGCGGGCCGGGCTTGTTGCATCGGGTTCCATCGCCGCTGGGTTGACCTGCCTCAGCGCGCGGCTTGGCGCCGCGGTCTTGGACAGCCGGGAGGCGAAGTTGTTACTTGAGTTTTCGGTTAGCGAGGACTACGCGAACCTGGTCCGATAGTCGGAGCAGGTCGTTCAGGGGCACCCTTGCCCATCGCGCGTGCGGCAATCGTTCGCTCCAGGGAACTGGTGCACAATGGCGGCGACCGCAAATCCCGTGCCGACCGACAGGGCGATCAGGGTGGGGACCGCAACGTACCAGCGCCGGTACCACGGTGGGGCCGCGGCTGCCTCAGTTCGCGAAGTCGTAGTTTCGACGCTGTGTTCGATCATGGGGTGCTGCCCCATACTCACCGAAAGGTCCTGAATCTGATCGTACGCGACGGTGACGAACCGAATGAAGTCTCGATACCGCGGATGAGTTACGCGCAACGCATGAGTCCCCACCGGCAAGGTGAGCTCGAAGTTACGCGTGAGCGTCACTTTGGCGCCATTTACAAACACGCTGGCACCTTCCACGTCGATCGCCAATCGAAGCGTGCCCAGGAACTTGTCGGGATCCAGCAGGCGGATCGCTGCACCTGCTGGGCCACCGTTTCCGTCGTTTGCGCCGACGGTGAGCGTGGTCGAGCGCACGTCCTGTCCGGTTGCAACTTCCGTAGCGCCAAAATAGATCACCTGAAGATCGCCTAGACCACCCACCATGCCGTTCACCACAATCTGAGCCCCGACAAGCCTTCCTAACTCCGCAAAACAGCGAGCATCGCCATCACACGTACGTAGGTGAGGTTTCTTCGCGCGATCTATCGCCGCGGCTACCTTTGCTGCTGGGACCACGGTGGTTCCGGGCAAGCGGCCAAGCGCTTGCTCGACCTGTGAGATTGCGCTTTTTGTCGCTGCCGATTTGTCATCAACGCCGACGACCGAAACGGGAGCTACCGCGACGACTCGGTCGGCTGTTGCTAGGCGAGGTAGCAGGAATGCGACCATCGCTGCGACAATTCTCAACACGAATCTCCGCTCGGATACACATGGCAATTGACATGCCCGGCGCGATAACCGACATAGCCGCCGAGAGCAATCGCTGCCACACCGACCGTGAGCAGAAACCACGGTCGTGAGTAGATCGGGTCTTGGCGCGTGGGCCCGGAGTTGGCGGTCACCTGGGTGGGGGGGCCGACCAGCCGAACCGCCACCGGAGTGACTTTTTGAAAGTGGACATCGACCTGATCCTCCCAGGCCGCGTACCCCGGTGCCTGAACGCGCAGCCTGTGTTTTCCGAGTGGAATCTTGCGAAGCAGGCCGCCTTCCGGAAGCGGGGTTCTACCTAGCGAGGATCCATCGAGCACGACGTCGGCGCCAGCGAGGTCGCTTTCCAGCTGCAAGGCGCCGAGAAGCTGGTCGGGTGCCAGCAAACGGTACGCGGCGACGCGCACTCCCTCGATCAATTCGTCCGGCGTACCGCGCAGGGGATCGCTCGTAATGTGTAAGACCTTTCCTGTGGGAACTTCAACCGCACGGATGTGAAGGATATAGGTATCCCCGAGCGACCCGACAGTTCCAGTAACCATGTAGTCAACCCGGAGTCGTTTGCCGATCGCAGTCAAACACTTTTCCTCTCCGGTGCAGTTTTGTTCGGAAGCGGTTATCTTTGACTCGATGTCCTTGCGGCTAGGGAGCTGTTCTCGATCCAGTCGATCGATTTCCATTCGAAACAGAGTCTCGAGGCGAAGCACGATCTCGGGATCTATTCCGAGCGCGTCAAATCGCCAAACTGCAATCTTCTTGTTGAGCGCCTCTTCTGGGCCGGGTCCGAGGTCGGCATTGGCGGCCGGCAACTTCATGCCAAGCGCAACAGTGA
The DNA here is from genome assembly GCA_964419605.1 of uncultured Kofleriaceae bacterium. GTDB lineage: Bacteria > Myxococcota_A > Polyangia > Haliangiales > Haliangiaceae > JABFXX01. The sequence goes on from CAYQQM010000068.1 coordinate 18,526, forward strand.
TGAAGGCGATCCGCCGCAACACGCTGACCGATCTTACCACCTTGGTGCGCCTCGCGGCCGGTCGTGCGACCACAGCGTGGTAGCTTGGGGCTTGCTGCATGGCCAATAAGATCGACGTTTCCGATCGTCGGCTGATCCTCGTCCTAGGCAAGGGGGGAGTAGGTCGCAGCACCGTGGCAGCAGCGCTCGCGAGCCGCCTTGCGGCCGGCGGCCGGCGGACGCTGTTGTATCAAGCCAACGCGAAGGATCGCTTCGGTACGTACTTCGGTAAGCCGGCTCTGGGCACCGAAGTTACCGAATTGGCGCCGAACCTTTTCGGTGTGAACACCCATCCCGCAGCGGCCCTGGCCGAATACGGCATGCTGGTGCTCAAGTTCAAGGCGGTATACGAAATGGTGTTCGAGAATCGAGTCACCAAGGGGTTTCTGCGCGCTGTCCCTGGTCTCGACGACTACTCGCTGCTGGGCAAAGCATGGTTTCACGTCGAGGAACAGCTCCGCGGTCAGCCGGCTTGGCACTCCGTGGTATTCGACATGCCCGCGTCGGGTCACTCAATCTCGACGTTGCGCATTCCGTGGGCGATCGCGGATACGGTGCCCGATGGGCCTCTCACCAAGGACGCACATTCGATCAAACAGCTGTTGTGCGACCCCCGTCGCACGGCTGCGATTATTGTAACCCTGGCGGAGGAGATGCCGGTCAACGAGGCGTGCGAACTCGAAGCCAAGCTTATCGAACTCGGGATAGCGCCGCAGCACATGGTCTGCAACCAGGTTTATCCTGGGCACTTCCCTACGGATTCGGCCGTAGCGCGGATCGTCGAAACGTTGGTGGCGGATTCGGAGCTGACCTCGCCGCTGTCGGAGCTCGTCGCACACGCCGCGCTCTCCCGCGACCGACGAGCGCTCAACGTACGCTATCTGGCAGAGCTTCGCGCACGCGCCAAGGCTCCGGTGTCCGAGTTGCCGATGGTGTTTGCCCCTAGCCTTGGCCCCGACCACATTCGCGACCTTGGCGGGCTTTTCGTTCAGTCCGCAGCGCGTTCTTGACCACGCGGGCCACCGATCTGTTCCTGTCTCCGTCCCTGTCAGGGGCAGGAACCTACACATGTTGCGACATGACCTGGCTCGTACTTCTCAGATCGCGTTGCGAAACGTGCCCCAGCTATTGACCAGTTCAACACACCTTAACTAACATCTACGTTGAGCTATTCATGCGTACGTATATATATACCAGTTCGCTATTGGCAATCTTGTTTACTGTAGTGGGCGGATGTGGAGATAATCCTCCACCTCCACCTACACCTGGCGAACTCGTCATCGGACTGCCCGCTGTCGCGAAGACGTCCGAAGCGGGCGGCTCCGTCACATTTACGGTTGCGTTAAACCGCGCTCCATCGCAGGAGGTGGTTGTGCCGGTGGTTTCCTCAAATCCAAACGAGGGAAAAACCAATGTGACAAGTCTTACGTTCACTTCTGCGAATTTTTCGGCCCCACAACAAGTGAGGGTCGTGGGCATCGACGATAACGCTAAGGACGGCGACGTTGCGTTCAACGTCGCGCTGGGTCCGTCGACATCGGGAGACAGATCGTTTTCTGGTTTGGAGGGAACGGTAGCGCTGAGCAACGTCGATAACGAAGTAGCCGGATTTGCAGTGTCCGCTGTGAGTGGTTCTCCTACCGAAAACGGCGGCAGCGCATCGTTCACGGTAGCCCTCACCGCGCCTCCAACGGAAAATGTCGTCCTCCAGCTTGTGAGCAGTGATCTCACAGAGGCGACGCTGTCGGTGGCGCAGTTAACGTTCACCCCCGTGAACTACGCGGCGCCGCAACAAGTACGCGTCGTGGGAGTCAATGATGACCTGCAGGACGGACCTGTTGGAGTCCAGGTGAGGTTCTCCAGCGTGACGTCGACAGATCCCAACTATGCGGGCGCCGCATTGCCAGCGCCCATATCGCTTACAAACATTGATAATGATACAGCTGGCGTCACGACCACGGAAATTTCTGAACCAACGACCGAAGCCGGTGGCCAAGCTACGTTCACAATCGTGCTCAACACGCAACCCACTGCCAATGTCACTATCAGCGTGGCTTCAACTGATGCGACTGAAGGTACTGCGGGTGTCACTGAGGTCGCGTTTACTCCAGCGAATTGGAACGCCCCGCAGACGGTCACCGTTACAGGAGTCAACGACGACGCAGTCGATGGCAATCAGGTCTACAGCATCGCGTTCGCCACAATTACGTCCACAGACTCTGCCTACGCCGGCCTGACCGTTCCGCCCGTTGCGGTCACCAATATCGATGATGAGACTGCTGGCTTCGTCATCAGCTCTGCTAGCGGCGACACCAACGAGGCTGGGCAGCAAGCGATGTTTAGCGTTGCCCTTACCTCGCAACCGCAGGCCGATGTTACATTGTCATTTGCTAGTTCGGATGCAACAGAAGGAACGCTGACAACGACTTCGCTGACATTTACCCCGGCGAACTGGAACTCAGCGCAACAGGTCATCGTTACGGGGGCCAATGATGATGTAGCTGACGGCAACCAGGTCTATCAAATCAATTTTACCGCGATTGCGAGTAGCGACGCCGATTATATGGCACTGGGCCTTCCGGCGCCGGTTGCGCTGACAAATATCGATGATGAGACAGCCGGCCTAACCATAGCAACGATTAACGGCAGTAGCTCAGAAAGCGGTGATTCGGCGAGCTTTTCGGTCGTACTAAACTCTCAGCCCCTGGCAGATGTCGTCGTGAACTTTGCTTCCGATGACAACGGCGAAGGCGTTCCAGCCGTTACGTCACTGACGTTTACTTCCGCGAACTGGAACGCGCCACAGACCGTGACGGTTAACGGAGTCGACGATGCAGTGGCGGATGGCAATCAGCCGTATCAGATCGACTTCTCGGCGACCACGAGCGCCGACCCTGGATACGACGCGCTCGCCCTCAGCAGCGTCGACCTCACCAATCTTGACAATGACACGGCCGGCATTCTCGTCTCGTCGGTCTCGGGCCCTACGACCGAAGCGGGCGGCCTTGCGACGTTTACGATCGTGTTGCAGTCGGAGCCGACCGCTGACGTGACGGTCAATTTTAACTCGGATGACCTCGGCGAAGGAACCGTTGCGGTCATGTCGCTCACGTTCACGCCAGTCAACTGGAACGTCGCGCAAACCGTGACGATCACCGGTGTCGATGACGCCCTCGCCGATGGTGCCCAACCGTATCAGATCGACTTTACCGCGACGGTCAGCGCCGACCCCAACTATGCGACTATCGTGCCTGCCAACGTCGATGTATCCAACACCGACAACGATACCGCGGGCATTGCGGTATCGGCGATTTCGGGGAACACGGCCGAAGATGGCACCCAAGCAACCTTTTCTGTGGTGCTGAATTCACAGCCGTTTGATGATGTCACGGTGAATTTTGCATCGGACGATCTGTCCGAAGGGATTTCGACAGTCACATCGCTCGTATTCACAACGGCAAATTGGAATGTCGCGCAAGCCGTGACCGTAGTGGGGCAAAACGACGCTGTTCAGGACGGGAATCAGCCGTACCAAATCGACTTCTCAGCGACGACAAGCAGCGACGCAACGTATGCTGCGATCACGCCAGCGAGCGTCAACCTTGTCAACCAAGATGACGACGTCGCCGGTATTACGATCGGAGTTCCGTCCAACGGTGGCGTTACCACAGAAGCGGGGGGCGTGTCGCAGTTTACGATTGCGCTGAATTCCCAGCCCACGGCCTCGGTTACCGTGAATTTTGCGTCTAACGATGCGACGGAAGGTGTAACTAACGTCACGTCGGTGACGTTTACCCCGGCGAACTGGCAAACCGCGCAAACCGTAACGGTCACTGGCCAAGACGACTTTATCGACGATGGCGATGTCGCCTACCGCGTGGTGTTCTCAGCGTCTACCAGCACCGACCCGAACTACGCAGGCATCGTGCCCGCGTTCCTGTCGCTTCAGAACGCCGACAACGACCTTGCGGACCCATGCAATCCACCCGCGGGTGCACAGATGTTGTGGCAGCTTGACGTTCCGGCTGGCGGTCTCAATTGGGACACCCCGGCACAAGTTCCCTACACCACAAACAACTCGGTAGCGCTCGCAGGCACATCGTATGACCGCGTGGCCTACTGCATGACGCTCAACGGCGCGTCCGTTTACGCAGAAATGGACGACTTTACCTCCGACAACCTCGCACAAGTCATGATGCCGATGGATCATGTCTGGAAGATCGGAGTTACCAATCTTACCATTGCGTCGACGAGCCCGGCGGTAACCGCAGTAACGAACGCGACCGGGGGTCGGCTTGAGCTCTGGTCGAACTGCTACGCCACAGGAGTCAACGGGGTCTACGACTACGACGATGACAACAACTTCCAAACGGATTGCTACGGATCGTTTCAGATCCATCGCAACACCAGCACCGTATTTGCGTTCAACGCGTGGTCGAACGGCAATTCTGCAACCGATATCGGCTTCGGCAACCAAGTCGGCGGCTCGGGTCATCCCGATTGGACGTTCGCATTCAATAGCGGCAATTTCGCACTACGGCGAATCTCGGCGTACGTAATTCCGCGACCGAAGTCGTGTAAAGAAATCCTCGACCGCAACCCCGCAGCGGCGAGCGGAATCTACTTGGTCGATCCGGACGGGACAGGTAGCGTGCCCGCCCTCAGCGTGTATTGCGACATGACCTCCAACGGCGGAGGATGGACGCTCATCGGCAAGACCGCGGCGGGCAACTACCTCGGCTTGAGCAACACGCAGTATACCGACCTCATCGCCAACCCGGTTGCGCACGTCAACCCAACGCTTCTACAAATCGGCACGCCTCCTAATGCCGGCGAGATCGCGTTTTACGACCGCGCAACCACGAACTCGCTATACCACGACGCTGGAGGTCGAGTGGTGCGCGTGCAAATGACGAACAACGCGATGAACGCCGCCGCCAACGGTACGGTGTTTCAACAGCGTGTCAATGCGCCGGGGAACTGGGACTTCTGGGGGGCGTTGCGCAACTCGCGGCTGTGGAACCGCGATGGCAGCGTCAATGGCGCGTCGATCAACTTTGTTGGGACAGACGTGCTCGTGACAGGTAATCCGGCTCAATTCAACCCTGCTACCAACACCGTGACCCATGCCGGAAGCACGTTCTACGGTTGGTGGGATCAAGCCGTGCTAACGCCAACGAGCGGCGGTCCGGTGGCGGTGACGCGCCACATGGGACTGATTTCCGACGGTTTGTTCCAGGGGTGGCACTGGCTCCTCACGTCAAACCCGGGCGACAGCCGGTGGAAAAACGATCCGGGCTTCCAGCGATCGCTGATCTGGCTGCGCTAATGTAGACCGCCTTCGCCGAAGGGACTGAGCGAACCGGTGGACGTCCTCGCCTGGAGCGCTGCACAGGTGTCGGCTGCGACGCGACGTTGCGGGCACCTACCGAACGTAGGTCCTCTGTGCTCGCTCCCGCGTAGGGACACTACGCTCGTCGCTGCGCTCCGGGCGTGCGTTCGGATCTGCCTCGCGACGCCCCGTCTCGCGACGACATTCAACCTGTTCGTTGCTCTTGGCGGGGTTCTGTGACCTGTGTCGCGCGCGGGCCCGAGTCGATCGCAACACGGAGACGGGCTCTTGCCGGCTATTCGGCGGGCGCGTCGGTGCTTTCGCGGTCAGTGCGTTCAGCGCGGTGGGCGGCAAAGACGTCTTGCGGTAGGCGTCGCATGGCGACCAGGTCGATCCACGGCACGGCATGCCACGTTCCCGGACGCGCAACCACGACCAGCTGTGCCACGTGATCGAAGTACGCGAATGTGGGTCGGTCATCGATGCCAAAGACTTCAGGATGGATCTGCGTGATCTCTCGCGTTTTCCACCACCACAACTTCAGGGCATCGCCCTCTGGATTATCGCCTTCACAAATGATGATTGCGTCGTCGGCTGCGACAGCGAGCGCCATCACGTTGTCGATCGGGAGCGATTCATAGCGTTGTCCCTCACGGTCGATGCGCAGAAGCCTGCCTCCGAAGGCGCCCACAATTGTGGCGTCGGGAAGCGTCGCGAACGGGCATGGAAACGGTGCAACTTCCAGCGAATCAGCGATCACGGTGGGCGCTTCGGTACCGTTCCAGCGATACGCCTTGCCGTCCCACGCGATCAGGAGTGATCCGTCGCTAAATGGCATCGCATCGCAAGTCGCCGGGTGTGAGTCGTGTGAAACCGGCAGTTGTACGGGCTCGAGTTGATGATCGCGTGTCATTGCGATCAGCCCGATTGCGCTGTGTTCGCGCGCTGCAGGCTGTGGCAACAGCAACATTCGATCGGCAGCCGCTCGAGCGAGTCCCACGACATACGGCAGTTCCAGTTCCAGCGCGGCGCGGTCGGGAAGTTCGTAGTAGGAAAATCGAAAAGGGCGTTGCGTCCGGTCCGTCGCCATGCGCACGAACTGGGTGTTCCACGGGGTAAATGCAGCGGTGGTGATCTGCATGTCTGGGTGCGTTGTGACGTTGGGTGGAAAATTCGAAATGTCGACGTAATGGAGCACAAAATGCTCACCGACCAGCGCCTGTGTTTCCGCAATCGCTAGCAGTTTGGCGAGCGGGCTGGCGAGCGGATTGGAGGCGACTTGTAAGCTCGTTGGGCGCTTGGGAGTGAGCCAGTCTTCCTGCGCTTGTGCAACGTCGATATCCGTGCCTTCCCAGTAGGCCAGCCCTCGGTCGGCAGCGACCCGAAGTACGTCGCACAACGCCTGAAACCGGGCGCGGTGCGCTGGAGCCATGGGGCGGAGTGCGCTCTCGACGTGAGCGAGCAGAGATGGCACGTTGCGGGCAGCCACGTAAGGCCCCACGCAATAGTTTTGATCAAACGTTCTCGGAATCCGACCGGATATGGTCGGGTATGCGGCGACAACATCTGGCAGCAGCGATTCGATCGTTCCGAGCCACTCGGTCGGAAGTGCGACGTTCATGACTTCGTCGTTCCACAGCGATAGCGCAAAGCCTCTGCAATACACATGCGGCGTCTGGGACGACACGTATAGGAGAGCGAGCTCACCAAGGGCGCGAGCGCCTGTGCTGGGGTCGGACGCAATGAGCTTTTTGACCTTCGCAATCATGTCGGACGCGTCGTATTGCTGTTCGAAGGCGGTGTCGCGATGCAATCCGTGCAGAAACCTCGCGGCGAATCGCGCAAGCGATGAATCGTCAACTACGTGGAGCGTGCAGTCCCATTCCATGCGGGGCTAGAATCGCATGTTGCAAGCCAGTGATCGTGTGGGCAGCGCCGCCAAGTGATACGATTTTGTCATGACTAGGCGCCAGCGGCGGCTGCTGCTATGCGCGAGCGTTGGGCTCGCGCTCATGGTCATTTCATTGTTCGTTACCGAATGGTTTCGGATCTCGATGCAGGGCCTCGGCGCCGGTGGGTTAACTGAGATTGCACTTGATTTGCGTTCGGTTAGCCGATGTCTCGGCAACAGCGCGTGCGACAGCGCTCCGATGTCGAGTTTTCGCGGAGTTTACGCAGCGTTGTCTGCATTGACCTTTTACGGTAGCTGCGCACTGGGCCTGATGGTCTTCTATGTCGCAATTCGTCGGCTTTTGAATGGGCGACCCAGCGATGGCCTCGTTAAGCTTGGGTATATCGGCGCTGTGGCCTGTTTTTTTGCCGCCGGCGTAACGGGTTACTTGTTTCAACCTGAGGCTGCGGGGAGCCATTCCACTTCAGCCGGCATGGTTTCGGTGATGTTAACCCGCACGTGGGCACCGGCCCTACTTTTGGCAGGGGATGCATTTGCATTTGTCGCGTTTCATCTCGCGGCAGCTGAATCAGGTCATCGCCTGGCTCCTTTGGACGAGCCTATTGCGTCGTCCGCGCCCCGGCTGATGCAGGCGCCGCGTCCGCAGTCCGTGCCAGGGAAGCTGGCGGTTGCGGCTGCCGGTACGCCGCCCACTACAGGGACCACCCCAGGGGGAGTTAACGGGACCGGTCTGCGGAGCGTGGAACAGCCCAGTCCAACGCGATCCGACAATGTGTCAGCCATTCGTCCGGCTGCACGAGATCGCCAGGCGACCGAGCGCCCCGGAGTTGACGAGGCTCGCCCCAGTCCACCCGCTGCCGCGACGCCAACAGACTCACATCCTGCGCCCTCGATGGAAGAGCTTCTGCTTGTGGGAGACGGAGAGGATAATCCGGCGATCGAAGACGCAATCGCTCAACTTCGCATTGAGCCGCTGACTGGATCGTTCGGCATTGCGACGCCAGAACACCGGTCTGATCCATCGGTCGTGGAGACTCGTGAGACCGTCGCATCGACTCAGCCACCAGCCGCGGCGGCGTCATTTGTTGGACTGCGGGGAAAACTCAACTTTGCCACGGTCGAGGCGACCCTCTCCGGTAGTGGCATCGATGCAAGACGTGAAGACGGGGTGGTGAAAGTCGTTGCTTGGGAGGACGTTGTGGGCGTGGTTGCTCGGCGCCTCCCGCCTGCTTCGCCGTACGATGGCGAAACGTTCGTCGACGTGGTTTCGAACGCGGGCTCGACGTTGCGAATCCTTCCCTGGACGCAGCTCACAGGGGACGACCTTTATAGCGGTAGCAGCAATGCCATAGAGCGCGCCCGAGCGTTCGTGCAGTTGGTAGCATCGCGATGTCCCTCCGCTCAGGTCGACAGCGCGACTCGAACATTCCTGGGCGGACGCGGCTTAGCGGCGCAACTTCCGACCGAGGATTTATTGGCCCAGCACGACGACCGCTTGAGCTGAGCTTCGGTACTTTTCGGGATCCGGTGGGCCGTCGAGGAAGTTGTAGGCCTCACCGCTTGGGACACCGTGGGCAGATACCGATCCGACGGGACGCGATGCGCGGTATGCTAGATCGCCTTGACGTCCGTTACCGATCTACCTCCGCACTCCCTTGCCGGGAGTGCTGCGCGCCCCGGCACAGCCGGGACTACCGATCTACCTCCGCACTCCCTTGCCGGGAGTGCTGCGCGCCCCGGCACAGCCGGGACTATCGATCTACCTCCGCACCCCGTTGCCGGGAGCGCTTCGCGCCCCGGCGCCCCTTGCGCCCCTTGCGCCCCTTGCGCCCCTTGCGACCCTAGCGACCCTTGGAAGTCCCCGACGGGGGGGAAGTCCCCGACGGGGGGGAAGTCCCC
>CAYQQM010000069.1:0-26824 GCA_964419605.1 uncultured Kofleriaceae bacterium
CGTAAGTCTATGAAATACTCAACTACTGCTGCATGTCATGAAGAGACAAGATGTGTAGGATCATGAGACTGGCGGTAACGCGACGGAGCATAACGACGCGATCGGCGATGGATCGGCGGCCCGAACCGATCAAAACCACTGACATGAGGTACTAGAGCGGCGGCGCGCGTGAACCAAGCCGCGTGACTCGCCAATTCGTATCTATGAACCCTTTGGACCGGCGATATCTGCGCTCGCGATCTCCGGAGGCGCTGGTTCAACCCCGAAACGCTTTTCGATCAGTTCGTGCAGTGCGTAGATTAGTGGGGTAATGGCGATCGCTGCCGTCAACTTGATAGCGTAAGACGTGAATACGATGACGACATACGTCTCAAATCCTACTTTGCTCCACCAAATGACCCCGGAAATCACGGCGGTATCGATGAGCTGAGATACGGCAGTCGAACCCGTGGCGCGCAACCACAGCATCTTGTTGCCGGTGAGTTTCTTCACCACGAAGAATACCCAAATATCGATGAAATTGGCGATCAAGAACGCGGTCATCGACGCAACTTGAATCCGGGTCGCTTGGGTAAAAACGATGTGAAACGTCCGAGGCGCGACATTGCCATCGCGATCCCACGCGGGATCGACTGTGAACGATGCCCACGGCAACTGTCCGGAGATGTAGATGATGCCGAATGACAGAGCGACCATTGCGAACGCCAGAACCGTGATGCGTCGCACGACTTTGCGGCCATAGAACTCGTTGAGGATGTCGGTGAGAATAAACGTCACCGGGAAGGCGACCTGGCCGACCGAAAATACCCACTCGCGCCCGAACAAGTGGAACGAAGTGAGCTTGCCACCGATTAGATCTCCGGTGACGAGGCACACCATGAACACGGAGACCAGCGTGATGAACAGCTGCAGGCGGGCATCGAGTTTCACAGCCCGGGACTGTGGCACATCGCTCTACTGGCTGTCCGTGTTCCGGGACACGCAGGCCGATTCCCGGACGATTCGGACAAACCAGTTCGAAGATTCGCAGGGTTACGATGGCACGCATTGTGGAGAGCCTCGGCGCGGAGGCAAACGTGACCATGGATGACAAAAAAAATAGGGCCATCGCGGAAGCGATGCGGGCGATCCACAAGCAGTTCGGCTCAGGCGCCATCATGCGGCTTGACGGCAGCGAGGTACAAACTGTTGAGGTGATTCCGACTGGGTCGGTGGCACTTGATGTAGCGCTGGGATGCGGTGGATTGCCACGCGGCAGAATTGTCGAAATCTATGGCCCTGAGTCGTCTGGCAAGACCACGCTAACCCTGCACGCAATTGCCGAAGCGCAGCGCGCTGGAGGGGTGTGCGCGTTCATCGACGCGGAACATGCGCTCGATAGCGACTACGCGCGCCGACTCGGCGTAGAACTGGAGGATCTGTTGCTCAGCCAGCCGGATTGCGGCGAGCAAGCACTCGAAATCTGCGACACCTTGGTGCGTACCGGTGCTATTGACCTCATCGTCGTGGACTCGGTAGCCGCTCTTACGCCGCGGGCTGAGATCGAAGGTGAAATGGGCGATGCGCACATGGGGTTACAAGCGCGGCTCATGAGTCAGGCGCTGAGAAAGCTGACTGCGATAATTTCGCGAACCCGGTCAACGGTTATTTTTATCAACCAACTTCGTCAGAAGATCGGCGTCGTTTATGGAAACCCAGAAACGACTACCGGAGGCAACGCTTTGAAATTCTACTGTTCAGTTCGACTCGACATCCGGCGTAAGAAAGCGATTAAGCGCGGCGAAGACACGATCGGCAGCGAAGTCAAAGTTAAAGTCGTAAAGAACAAGCTCGCGCCGCCGTTTCGCGAGGCGGAGTTTGAAATCTTGTATGGAATCGGGGTGAACAGGGTGGCCGAACTGGTGGACACCGGCGAGCGACTTGGTTTGGTCGAAAAGTCCGGAACGTGGTACTCGTTTGGCGGCGAACGGCTGGGACAGGGGCGAGACAAAGCGGTTGCACATCTCGACGACAATCCGCTTCTGCAGCAACAACTGCGATCCGCGCTCGTCGCACAAGCCAAGCATTCCGCGGCTAGTCCGGGCTCGGCGGCAAGCAACGGCCTTGCCACCCGCGAGCACGTGTGAGGTCTGCGACGGCCCCGAGAGGAGCACCGTTCACCACGTGGGCGGCGTTCCAACGTTGCGCAGATTTGCATCATTTTCCATGACTCGCGGTAGGCTCGATGGCTCATGAGGCTCCGCGCGCTCCCTTTGTACGTACGCGTGATCATCGGCGTGGCGCTTGGCGCGCTTGTGGGGCTCGCTGCTGGCAAGGACACTATTGTCCTAGGCGTTACCACGGGAGATCTTGGCAAGCTCGGAATGTTGATCATCCGACTCCTGAAGATGCTTGCCGTGCCGCTCGTGCTGTTCGCGGTTGTCGACGCGATCATCCGAACGAATGTCTCTGGGAAGCAGGGCTTGCGGCTGCTCACGGTTTGCTTCGTCAACGTCTCGATTGCCTTCGCGATTGGGTTGTCGCTGATGAATGCCATCCGACCGGGAGATGCGTGGCGCGGCCATTTGCAGGAGCTAGCCGGGCTATCCAGCGATCAGGTCCGCCGAGCTCCGCAGGACACGTCGCTGTCGCCGATCGACAACGTGCAGAAGTGGATCCCGGAGTCGATCGCCCAACCGTTTGTCGATAACAACGTCCTTGCCGTCGTTTTGCTTGCCATCCTTGCGGGAGCGGCACTTCGGCGCGTTCGACGCGAGACCTTGGCGATTGGCGACGACGCCATGGAACCCTTACCCACCGAAGCAGCGCGTGCCGTTACCGCGATCACCTACGGGGTCGCCGGTGCCTATCGCGTGCTTATGCAGATGCTCGGATGGATCATCGAAATTATTCCCGTTGCAGTATTCTGCGTCGTCGCTCAAGTGATTGGGAAGGCGGGGCTTGAAACCTTAGGCGCCTTGTCCGGGTTTCTGGGGATGATTCTGCTTGGATTCGCGATTCACAGCGGGGGGTACTACACGCTGGCCGTGTGGCTAATCGGTGGGAAGTCGCCGCGCGTGTTCTACGGGCTCGGAGCGAATGCGATTTTCGCAGGGCTTTCTATGAATAGCTCGCTTGCGACGATGCCGCTTACGCTTCGATCGCTCGATGCGATGGCTGTGTCATCCGCTTCGGCTCGGTTGTCAGCGTGCATCGGCACGAACTTCAACAATGATGGCATCACGCTTTACGAGGCCATGGCAGCGATTTTCCTTGCGCAGGCACTTGGCTACGACTTATCTCTCTCCGAGCAATTGACAATCGTGGCAGCGTCGCTCATGGCGGGTGTGGGGGTTGCGGGCATTCCAGAGGCCGGGCTCATCGTGCTTCCCCTCGTTCTAAGTGCGGCGGGGTTACCCGAACCAGCGGTTGCTGCACTACTGCCCCTTGTATTCACGGTGGACTGGATCCTCGCGCGCGCGCGCTCAGCAGTAAACGTGATGGCGGACATGGTGGTAGCGATCCTGCTAGATCGGTGGGCGCGAATTGTGGGCGACTAGCGATGACGAAAAAGCGCATTCGCCCCGGGAATTTCTTGCCGCGGCGGCGTTTCACTATCGCGTGGTGTCGAATATCGGGTCAGCTCAACGGGTAGGCCGTCGGTGAAGTCAGCGTTGTGGAAATGGGGGCTGGTGTCGATGGTCGCGGCTGCGCCAGCGGCGTTGCTTCTGGTCTCGTCCCGATTTCACCATCGACCTCGTGTCCCGCCTATGCAGCTGTTGAGCGCGCGACGTTTGGAAGCCCGGGTTAGTTGGGCCGTAGCAGATGTTCATCGACCGTTCCAAACCGTGCGAGGTCACGACAAATCCGAACGGGTCGCATTGGAGATCCTGGCCGACTTAGAACGGCGAGGAGATCGCCAGGCCTTAGCGGCAGCGCTCGTCGTGGCCGGCGACGCAGGCCGGGCGCGAACCGCGCTGGAGAAACTCGAGGACAACCCCAATACGTTTTCCGATTGGGCAGCGTGGGCGTTGTTGGAGAATCGGTCCGACGAGGCGCTCAATTGGGCCCAGCGCGCGTTAGACGCAGCGCCTCAGCATTCACGTGCGCTTTGGAATCATGCGCTCGCCGCCGAACAGCTGGGATTTTGGCTCGTTGCCGCCGAAGATTTTGCCAGCGTTGCGCGCCAGGAAGAGCCTGGATGGAGCGGTGAAGCAAAACAACGCCACCGGGTCGCCCAGGCGAAATGGTTCACCATTCAAGGTGCCTATCGAGACGCCATGCAGGCGGGAGTGTTCCTCGCTCTCGAACATCGGCCCATGGAGATTGCGAGGATCGACGCAGCCCCCTCTCTCGCTCAGCTCCACCTGCACTTCGCGCTGCGAACCGCTCCCAGACCCGAACAGGTACGCGCACTGCTCCCTGTGGCTGCTGAGCTCGATCGACGTTTGGGTCGCGACGCGCACCTCGTCGAGGCCGTAGAAAAGGCAGCGCGCCAAAACTTCAATGTTCGAAAGCGATTAACCCCGCTCCTGAAGGCCATGATCGCCCGATACTTTCGCGGACTCGCAAAAGATGGCGTTCCCCTCGATGTCAGTGCTTCGCTGCCGAACCTAGATGACGCTCAACAGACACGCCTACTTCGAGAGCTGGAAGTGAACGGAGCCGCCGAAGATTGGGCACTCGCACTGCCGGTATTGTCGCTGTGGCCACAGGACCAGCGGCGCTACGAGAAGATGGCTGAGGCCACTGCGGACCCTTGGTATCAGTTGGGGGCGCAGAATGCGCGAGCCGCGCACAGCGTGGTAGCCGGCGGCTTTGCTGAAGCCGAACAGCTGTTGCGCGAGGTCATCGTTCGGGCCGATCAGGTAGCTCCGCTTCGAGCAACCCGAGCCCGAGAGTACCTCACGCACATATACTTGCAGACCCATCGCGTCCAGGAGGCACAGACACTGGCGCTTGCAGCGCTCGCCAAGACCCGGATTGATCTGGACCTGATCCTCGAGGGTCGTTTTTTGGCGCTATTGGCAGATGCCGCTCGGTTTCGGTATGCGGGCGGACTCTCGTTGGCAGCTCTTACTGAACAAGCGCGGCGCTTCCCTAGCGACTGTGAGAGTCAACGCTATTTGCACGAATCAGCCGCTCATCGTCGGCTGGACTTCCTAGATCCAGCTGGGATACGCGCTGAGCTTGTCGCTGCAACGAAATGTGGCGGGTCCCTGTCAGTCGGGGGAATGTTTGCGCTCGCCGAATTGATTCGCCTGGAGAACCGGGCCGACGATCGACGTTTATTTCCTGAATTGCTTCGGAAGCTTAGAGAGCAGGTGCGCGGTCCAGAGGTCCACGCGTGGGCAACTCACATCGAGGGTCGAGTCGTAATCGATGAAGATCCGATTGGCGGTGAGAAGCTCCTGCGCACGTCGATCGAGTTGGCGAACGCGCTACCTCAGAAACCCACAGGAAAAACGATTGCATCCTATGGGTACGGAATCTTGCGAACCCAAGCGGGCAAGGAAGGAAACTTTGATCGCGTTCTGAAACTCACCGAAGAACAGAGCGGGGCAACGAAAGACCAGCGTTGCGTGCTGGTAGTCGAAGTTCAAGATAATCGAGTTACCGTCGCTGGACGCGATGGACAGGGTATCGTCTCAGGCGGTTTTACTCGCGTTCCGCTCACACGACCGCATCCGCAATGGACAGAAGCACAGGAAATCGCCGAAGTTGCGCGTCCCGTGGCGAGCAATATGCAATCCACTTGTGAGGATACTCCGCTACAAGTTCACGCGGGTTTCCCCCTGAACGGCCACGGCGGTTGGCTACCCGATGACATCGCGTGGAGTTACGCGAGTGGGCGGGTCGTACCTCAAACCGGCGAGGGTGCGCACCTCGTCATCAGCGACGTGGAGCCGCCCCCAGAGCTTGGGTTGCCGCGGCTATCTTCGCGGTTCGCGTTGGGATCCGCAATCGCGATTAAAGGCGCAGAAGCCACAATTGACCGCGTTCTCAAGGCCAGCGAAACGGCAAGTCTCATCGAGTTCGAGACTCATGGTCTGATGAGCGCAAGCTCGGAAGACGCCTCGATGTTGATCTTGTCGCCGAGCGCACAAGGGTACGCATTGACCGCCTCGAAAGTGCGAACTGCAAAACTTGCACGTCACCCGGTAATCCTCCTCGGCGCGTGCCATGCAGCGACCGTTGCACCTTTTTTTCGCGAACGATGGAGCCTGCCGCACGCATTCCTCGAAGCAGGAGCTCGCGCCGTGATCGCTGCGCCGGTCGACCTCCCTGACGGCGAAGCCAGGACCTTCTTCTCCCTGCTAAGCGAAGCCATCCGCAAAGGGACAAATCCGGCACTCGCCCTTCGAAATGAGAGAATTCGGTGGTTAAAACAGGGGGGAAGTGGCTGGGTACGATCCGTACTAGTTTTCGAATAGCAGTTTGGAATCACCTGTGCAGTTGGAGGAAAATCATGAAATCGATCATTTTCGCAGCGGCTTTATGTTTGGTTGGATGCGTAGCTGAAGTCCCGCCAGGGAGCGACCCTGATCCAAGTCTCGCCACAGAGACCCAAGCGCTGATCCCCAAGGCGCCCGCGACTCCAAGTGCGCCCACGCCACTGCGCAAGTACCTACTGGTGAAGCCGCAACTCTATCCGCTTAACCTCAAGAGCGCCTACACGGTGATGTGGACCGATCCGAGTGACTCCCAGTATTTTCTGGCCCTCGGCTATGACGTCATCGGCTATCGAAACGTTTTTTACGTTCGCGGCAGCCTTGCGACGGACCACACGCTGTTCCTCACCAACATTTCTCAGGGAATGGTAGCCAACACGATGACCAACCCTACGCTTTTTAAGGGCTACGCCATGAAGGGCTTTCTTCCCAAAGGCTGTTGTCCGCCCCCTGGACCGTTTCCCGAGTCGCAGTGGGCCGCTGCCTACGGGATGGAGCAACTCCGGATCTCGGCGAAATAGGTCGCAGCAACGCGCGGTTCCCGGCAGCTCGAGAGCGGATCGCGCTCTTGTAAAGTTTTTCGGCGACTGTGAACACGCTCATGATAGCGTTGCCCAGCGGTGAGCCGCGCACTGGACTCCATTGAAAAGCCTGGTCCGAAAGAGAGTATTCCTCTCGATCGAGACGCTTACGCTGCATCGTTCGTTGAAAACGCGGCGTCGACACCTACGGTGCTCGCGCAACTGCCGCTGTTTTGGAGTGCCAACGACGCCTCCGCTTCGGCGCAAGCGTATGGAAGTTCCATCAGCATCCCAGGCGAACAGGCTTGCAGAGTGGATCGCCAGCGGCCCACGGAACTCGCGAACGCTCGTCTAACCGCGGTAGCCGCCGCCCGAGCTCAGGAGGAACGTCTGGCAATGGAATATATCGTTGCTCAGATCGGCGGATCCATCGCCAGTTCTCTCATGGTCGGCGCTACCGCCAACGGGGGATCACGGCAAGTAACTGCTACGACGTGGCTCGCAAAGGATTCCGGCTTAGCTCGGGCGGCGGCAAAGGAAGGTGCGAGCGCGCTTGCATTGATCGAGAAGCACGGACTGTCTATCGCCCATTCCGTCGAAACATTCGCGGATGGAATGGATCGACATGGTCGGCGCGTGCATGCGTTGTTTCAAACGTTCACGTTGCGGGACAAGGTAGGCCCACTAACGCAAATCGTCGCCGAAGGAACTTCGGCCCAGCAGGCCTCGCTTACGAAGGCTGCCGTTGCCGCGGCGCTCGTCGAACAAGCCAGCTACGGACCGGCGAGGTACCTGAATTTTTCGATGCATACTTGGCTCAGACGTCCTGGTCAGCCGGTTCGAAGGTACTTCGACGCGTTCGACGACCTGGAATCCCGGTTTGTCAGCGATCTCGAAACGCATCAGCCTCTGCCATCTCCAACGTGGCCCATTCTTTGGAAAGGCGGAAAAGTGGATGTTCGGCTGGAAGACAGCATTCGAAGGTCTGGCCGAGAGGCCGACGAGGCGCTAGAAGCGCTAAAGACCTTGGGATATTCCGTGTCGCTGCAGCACGATAGGTCCTTGTGGAGCCTGCTCGACGCGAACCGGGAGATCGTGGCCTCCGTGCGATTTAGCTCAAACTTTATCGCCAATCCGCGTGGTCGGCTTGCGGCGTTGTTATTCGAGTCTGGGCTGATACCGCTAAGCGAATCGAACCGTGAGTACTACGCTAAGCCCCCTCGGCCTCGCTAAACGAGCGTGCCTAAACCGCATTCATCAGCGTGAATAGCTTGAGTCGTCGACCCAGAGGAGATGCGCTACCTTATACAGAGATGAGCGTGGCTACGTTTCCTTGCGTGGGCTGCCAGCACGCAATGGCGCAGAACGCTTTGTATTGTCCCCACTGCGGCCGTCCGAAGCTTCGCGATTTAGGCAGCGATGCGTTGCTAGGAACGCTGCTGGGCAATCGGTTTCAAGTCCAGGCCAGAATCGGTCATGGTGGATCGGGGGCGGTGTACCGCGCCGAACACGTTACACTTCGCCGAAAGGTAGCAGTTAAGGTACTTCACAAGGAACTGTCGCACGACGAACTCGCGGTAGAGCGGTTTCGACGCGAAGCGACCACGGTCACCGAAATCGATAACGACCATATCGTGGAGATTTACGACTTCGGGCGTACCAGCGACGGGCGGCTCTACCTGGCAATGGAGCTGCTTGAAGGTGAGACCCTCGATGCTTTGCTTGCGCGCGAAGGCACGCTCCCAGTTTCCCAGGTCGCCGACATCCTGATCCAGGTGGGTTCGGCGCTCGTCGAGGCGCATGCGATCGGCTACGTTCATCGCGATGTGCGACCGCGCAACATCTATCTCGCGGTCCGCCATGGCCAGCCGGCGTTCATCAAGCTGCTCGATTTCGGACTAGCAAAACTCGTCGAGCCCGACGCTCATGTGTCATCGACGAACTTGGGAATGACGTTCGGCGACCCACGTTATATGTCGCCTGAACAAGCGCGTGGCGATCGAGTGGACCGCCGCTCCGACCTGTATCAGCTCGGCTGTGTCGCGTACGAGATGCTGACCGGCGCACCGCCATTTGTCGGCGACAGAGTTTTGGCGATTCTCACCAAGCAGGTGAACGAGATACCGGAGCCTTTACCGACTCGTCGGCCCGGGGCGCCACTGTGGATCGAAGCAGCCTGCGCAAAACTGTTGGCAAAAGATCCGGACAATCGGTTCGCCACAGCAACGCGAATGATCGATGCGCTACAGCGCGGGCTGCAAACGGGCGAGGTCATGTCAGACGAAGACGCTCGCCGGTACGATCCGTCGCCAGCGGCCGCGGTGTCGCTCCTGGTTGAGCGCATGGGAGTAGACGAATCGGTGGTAGCAATCGAATCAGATCGCGACAGCGCTGGCGCGGCGCGCGGTCGAGCGGGAACGCCGGAGTCGGGCACCCCTGCGGCGGTGGAGACAACCCCGGCCGAGTCTTCCCAGACTGGAGAAAGCGCGCGGTGGTACCAGGAGGGCGAGCGAGCGTCCGCGGACGCGGAACGCGCAGTTCACGTCGATTCGGGCTCTCAGGCGATCCGGACCATTACCCCAACCAGTTCCCAGATGACGCGGTGGGACTTGCCGGCGACGCGCGGCCGGTCGGTTCTGATTACGCTGGCCGGCGTGGCCGCAATCGCAGGCGGAATTGCTGTTGCATTCACCCGTCTGGGTTCTGGTACGCCCCAAACCGACCATTCGATGGCTGCGCCGAGTGCCCCGGCACCGCCCGATGTGGCGCCGCATGGTCGGCTCGATGCGCCCATAGATGCAACAGAATCGGATCGAGCCGGTGGCGCAGCGGCAGCTCCGTCTCTTGACGCTTCGACCGTCCCCGCGATCGCCGGTTCCAGCTTGCCTGCATCGGAGAAACCGCTGCCCTCTGCGCCGAAGTCAGTTCCGGCAAATCGCAGTCTCCGCTCCGTGCCGGTTCGGCGGCAACCGGTGGTACCGACCGCACCCGCCGTACCGACCATTGCAGCGCCTGCTCCTCCGCTATCGACTGCTCCGATTCCTCCCCCGGCACCGCCAGTTGCCCAGCCCACTGAACCGAGCGATGTAGGCATTGGGGCCGCTTCAAGTGGCCCGGCGGATCCCTATGAGACCAGCGCTCATCCTGCGGGAAACACACTCCAGGAGCGGCAAGCGGCTGAGTTCACCAACCTCGGTCAAAAGGCGATGCGTCGAGGACAGTTCCGGGATGCCATCGCTCACTTTCGCCGCGCTGTGAGCCTAGCGCCGAACAGTAGTGCATTTACCCTCCTCGGCGAGGCCCATCTAAGCTCAGCGCATTTTGCGCAAGCTGCTGAAAACTTCAAAAGGGCGCTCCAACTCGATCCCGACAATGACCACGCCCGCTCAGGCTACGAGGCTGCTTCGTCGCGGATTTCGCCCCCGATGGACCAATAGCCACAGATGCGCAAACAGACCCTTGAGACGGTCGGATCTCGCACACAGGTAGGTTAGCGCTCCCCGCAAGGGCGCAGCCATCATCCGGGCGCAGCCGCTGGCGGGCTTGGCCGTTGCTATGCGAAGATGGGGTGATGGCCTTTCATGTCTTCATCAGTGGTGCCGTAGATGGTTCCGCGGCGGGGGTTGAGCGACTCGCGCAAGCGATCGCCAGCTACTACGGCCTTCCTGCAGACGACCTGAGGGCGCGAATTGCAAGCGGCCGGTTTCGGGTGAAAGGCAACTGCGACCGCGCCACTGCCGAGCGATTTGCCAGCGATTTGTCGCGACTCGGTGCCACATGCACGATCGAAGAGGCCACACCTGCCAACCACTCCAAGACGCCGCTTCCATTTCCAGCGGTATCGCCGCCTCTGGCATCGACAAAACCTCCGCCGACACGAGCCGTGGCCCCGAACCAGAGTGGCAAGGCTACTTCCTCAGCATCCGCGCCTGCACCGGGATCCAATTATCAGAGCGGGCTATCGGCCGCGTTTGCCGGTTCAGCCTCGGAAGCCCATCTGGGGGCGCTCGAGTCCGAAGCGTTTACCCTCGCTTCGCTGGACGGGACCGACGATGTTTCAACAGGGCCAGCTGCGTCTTTTGCGCCACCCCCGCCGAATCCGGTCGAAGTCGCGCCGCCTGCGGCCCCGTCGCAGGTTGAAATGGCGATCGATTCGACTCAGCAATCCCTCGGGGGTGCTGCCCCCCCTGGTAAAGCCGGGGCGATCGATATGTTCGCGCCTCCGGATGAAGTCGAACACAGCCTGAGCGTCGATTTAGCGCCGGAAGAGGTCGAACGGACGGCGCGGAAGCGAGCCAGCGTTCCGCCGCCCGAAATCCCGGTTGCATCCCCACCATCGAATGAATATGCGAGAGCATCAATCGCTCCCGCTTCGGTGGAAGCAGCTCGGTACTCGCGTCCGTCGCTCGTTGCACCAAATGCAACTCCGGCAGCGCGGTCCAGCCATCCGCTCGCAAATCCGATGCTTCGGTTCGTACTCGGCGTGATCGTTGCTCTGGCGATCGGCTTTCTTCCTGCGCACATCGTCGCCGCGGTGCGTGAGAAATCGGTGTTTTCCGCCGTTAATGCCAACGTCCGATCGGTTCAAGACAAAGCCGACACCGCCGAAGCCTATGCCGCGCTCGACGCGTTTCGCACCGAACAGCTCGCTCGCAAGTACGACGAGCGACGCAGTATTGCGATGATGGCATTACTCATCTGGGCCGCTGCGGGCGGAGCGATTGCGTACGTCTGGTTCCGGCGCATTCCCTGGCCCGAACCCGAGTAGCCGTGCTCTCGATGGCTGCGTTTGGCTCCGGGTACGCACAAGGCCTAGCGCTACCACGGCAGCGACCACTGCACTGCAGCCGGCCGCGATGATGAGGCTGTGATGACCAAAATCCGGGCGCGAAGCAGCTCCATTCATCATCGGTAGCGCCACCGTAACCACGAGGTAAACTCCGAGCGGTACAGCGATCCAACCCAACCGGCAAACGCCTCGTCTCGCCGTTGCCAGTCCGTAAAGTGCGCATAGGCCACCAAAGTAGACGAAGATCCCTTCGAGGCGGTGCAGGTCGTTCGAATTCGTGTGGGTGACATGCATCCACACGGCGATCGATATCCGCAACGTGTTGACGACCAGAGTAGCGAGATAGGCCACCGCGCCGGCCGCTGCGATCCGAGTCGCCATTCCAACCCAGGTGCGCATGGGCTCGAGCCAACCGATGGTCACCGCGAGCCAGGCGGCGAGAAAAAACTGAAAGCCTGAACACACGGGCGCAATCTCAAACATCACACGGCGATCCAGCCAGCCAACGCCCGATTCGCGAACGAAGTTGGATCCCGTGGTAGCGGAAACCAAGTGCGCCGTCGGCGCCAGAAGCCAGCCGAGTTGGTCGGCGCCCGCGGTGCGTATGTAGTGTTTGCCGACAACGACGATCGCGGCGGCGGTTATCAGACCGGCGATTTGAGACGATGTGAGCTTCATACCAGCGCTAGCTTGCGTTTGCGCAACGCCACGAAGCCGACAATTCCTGCAAGGATAGCGAGCAACACCGCGAACGGCGGCTCGGCACCGATCGCCATTTCAGACTCGGCGGAAATCGCATCGTCAGTGACGCCCGCTGGCATCGCACTGGGCACGTCGACATCAATCGATCCGGTTCGCGATCGGATGATCTCAGACACCGCGATAAACGAGGTGAATTTGGTGAGTAGGTTGTATTGCAGGCCCAGGGTGGTTACGGCGTCTCGGTTGGCGTCGTCATTGTAGAAGTCCGACAGTTCGGAAATCTTGGCTCGCGCCCACAGATACGACAGTGCAGCGTTGTTCGCATCGGCTCGCACCACCGCGGCGTCGAGGGTCGTTGTGAAATTACCCCGACCCGAGGTTCCAGTGAGCGCGATCTTGCCCGCAGGTGCCCCGCTGTATTTGCCAAACACGATCACAGGGCGCTGAGCGAACACGTCGGGCAAGCTTGCGGGTGCTACGTCGTACGCGCGAAATCCGTCGAAGCGTACGGACACGTTCGTGAGCACTGGCGTAGAAATGTAGGTGCGAAGTTTGGCTGCAGTGGCTGCAGCCTGGCTGGGGTCGAGCACGGTAAAGGCTTCACATTGACCGGCTTTAGCGATGCCCTCCATGAGGTGTCGATTCACCGCGCTGCCGATGCCCAGCGACCACACGTTGGCCTGGCCCAGATGCGTGCGGATGTGCTCGAACACCGCCGGCTCCTCGGCGATATAGCCATCCGAGACCACGACGAAACTGCGCGACACATTGTCCGCGGGTCGCGGTAGCTGCATCGCCTGTTGCACTGCCGCGAGCAACTCGGTTCCACCGCCGCCGCGTTGAGCGTCGATAAACGCTTTCGCCTTTCTGATCTCAGACTGGCTCGCGGTCACAGAAGCCGGCGCGTACAGCGCCGACGTACCGGAAAACAGCACCACATTAAACCGGTCAACTGGACGGAGCCCCGTGAGCAGATCGGTCATGAGCTTTTTCGTCGTGTCGAGGGGGAAGCCGGCCATCGAGCCCGAGACGTCGACGATGAATACGTATTCACGCGGCGGGATCAGATCGAGTGCAGGCCGGGCGGGCGGCTGAACCATCGCCAAGAAAAAGTTTTCCGTCTTGCCCTGAAACAGCAGGAGGCCGGAGGCGAACTCGGCGCCGGACAAGCGATAGCGCAGTACAAAGTCCCGGTTGCCGCCCTTATGCTCGCTCGAATCGAGGTCGATGGTGGCAGCGCTGCGATTGACTCCCAGCACGGTCGCGATCTTGTGCGAGGGAGATTCAACGCTTTGAATCGCCATGCCCGCGTCCAGCGCCACGCGGATGGCGAGGTCGTGGGTCGGCGATATCCCCGCACGCGTGTACGGCATGGCGACATACTGATTGGAGGCTGTTGCCGGCGTCGTTGCGCTCGCGTAGCGCGGCCCAACGACCGTCGGATAGACCAGCTCGTACGCGCCGTCTGTCGGAACGAGTAGCTCCGTGTATTTGAGCTCGACCTGAATGCGGTCCTTCGGCAAGATGTTGGCGACACTCATCGTGAACACGTTGGGGCGTTGTTCCTCGAGCAGCGTGGCGGTTTTGCCCGCCTTCTTGGCCGCCTCGAACTCCTGTTTTGCCTGCTCTCGCTGTTTGATCTTCGCGACGATCTGCCGGTCGCCGATCGTCATCTTCATGCCGTACACCGCTGCCCGCGTCGATGCCGGGAACACGTAGCGGGCGCTGATCGCGCGGTCGCCGTCGTTGCGATAGGACTGGGTGACCGTGACGTCGGCGATCACACCGGCAATGCGGATGTCGGCGCGCGTGCTGTCGAGCGGCAGGGCCTCCATTCCTGGCGCGGCGCCTTCGACAACGAAGTACGGCGACAACGTCTTATCCGACGGCGCCGGCTCGGCGACCGCGAGGCTCGTTGCAGCGAACAGCAGGAAAAACAAACTCAGCTTCGGCATGACGCCGGAATCAGCAACCGGGATGCCAGCTGGATTAGTGTATTGAAATCAGTATATTGCGATGCCCTGTGTCTCCCTGGCCGCGGGATGTGTCACGAAAATAGCCACGCCGCGGTTCGCGGGTGACATTCCCCGTAGTGTGTTGTTCCGTGATGCATGCCCCGGGAGTGGCAGCGCACCGAAAACTGCTTTGCGTCGGCGCGAAAGCTCGTGGTAGCAGAGAGGCATGGCAAACGCGGTGGATCCGACGGTCAAGCCACTGGAGATAGCCCCGAGCGACGCAGAGGTAGATCGATGGCTAGATGCCGTTTGCGACTCGTTCGCGCAGGCAGGGCCGCAGGCCATGGAATCGAGCCCGCTGTTGGAGATATGTCCCAATGCGGACGTTTTTGACAGGGCGTTTGTGGAACCAGGTCGCCCGCTCCCACACGGCCCTCAAAGCGCACTTGGGAATTTCTTGCTGGACCTGCCTGAGATGGCGGAGTCGAAATACACCCAAACCGTCGCTCACTTTCAGGGCCTCTACGGTGAAATTACCGGGAAGGGACTGCCGCACGCGTATTCCGGACCGCAAAACCTCACCGCTCATATCGTTCAAGACGTGTTCCCCGACGTTGGGCGACAGATCGCTCAGCACGATCGCGCGCACGTCGCCAAGCTTCAAAACGGAGAGGGTTTCGAGGTAGATCCGAGACTGCGCGGCATTGGCTATGCCGCTATCGGCATGGGGCTGTCTCGTTTGGGACATCAAGCGATGCGTGAGATGGGCCGGGGTTCACACATCCGGAAAGCGTCCGCGACCGAGACTGAGGCCGAAGAACTCGGCTGGCAGGTCGCTAAGAACCCCAAGGCCGCAAAGGGCCTGACCAAGCTGATTCGAGAGAAATCGAGCCAAGACGCGAGTGCGACCTTCGAGCTGTTGAGGAACGGAAGATTTGGCGATCTGGAGGAGATCGTTCGCAAGGGGCAAGGAGACTCAGACACTCGACGGTTTGTCATCATGATCGCTGGTAGGCACTCCGACCCGACCAAGGTGCTCGGAGTCTTTCGGGCGGCGCTGCATCGGACCGCCGCTTCTGATGCGGATGTCAGAGCCCAGGCTATGAAAACCATCGTCGACTTTGCGAAACGGGGAATCCCGGAGTACCAAGAGCTCCTGTTCGCCGAGTTAGAGAAGGTGCTAACGGCGGGAAAAGCGGCCGTCAAGGGTCCGAAAGCGATAGCCCTCGGACAGGCACGAGAAGCAGAAGCCTTGAAACTGGTAGACGAGCTGGCCAAGCAGGGGATCCAGCGGTACGCGGATCTGCAGTCGCAGCTCGCTGCGAAAGCAGTCGCCGCATTGAAATAGGTGGGCTCAGACGCGGCGGCGGTCAGTAGTGGTCGTGGTCGCAGCTGGCGCTTGGCGTGTGCGTCGGCTGGTAGGAGTTCGTTGGGTAGTAGGTTTCTGTTGAGTAGTCGTTCGTTGGGTAGTAGTTCGACGGATAGCTCGAATAGGTCTGCTGCGGCTCATAGTGGCCGGGCGTCCATTGCCACTCGATGCCGTTCCAATCCCAGCGACCATTGACCCAGGTATAGCCGGTCATTGGAGCGTAATTCTCCACAACGACGCGCGGGCGAATGCGAAAATCAAAGTACCGCTCGCGAATGATGGGTGAGCTAACATAAATGGGTCGACGGGGTGCGACGTACTCGCGATGGCCGCGATAGCTCGTCCACTGCGGACGTACCTGAACGCTCCCGTGCCAGGTTCCACTCGGGTTCCACGCGTGACGGGACGAACGGTGGCCCCATGATTCGCCGTGGCGGCGATCGGCGAGGGCGGTACCGCTGGAGAGTCCAAGCAAGAGGGCGGCGGCGGCGATGATCTTCATGCTCGTGGGTACAGCATGGCTCGTGCCATCGCATGACCTAAAGAATTTCGGAGGTTACGTGATGGAGCGTGAACGACCGGCCTCACCTGCCCCCGTCGCAACCAGAATTGCGGTCGTGGTAGCGTGCCGTATGACTGCGGTAACTCTGCTCGGCATCTGCGGCAGCATGCGGAAAGCTTCGTTGAACCGCCAACTGCTGACTGCGGTGGGCGAATGCGTGCCGCTGGGGACGGAGTTCCTGACGTTCGAGGGCCTCGATCAGTTCCCGATTTTCAACAGCGATCTGGCCGATCCGCCTAGCGTCGTCTCGTTCAAAACAGCGATCGCCGCCGCCGATGGAGTGATTATCGCCGTTCCCGAATACAACTACTCCATCCCAGGTGGACTAAAGAACGCGCTCGACTGGGTGTCGCGTCCGCCGGCCACATCGCCGATGCGGAAAAAGCCGGTCGGCCTGATCGGCGCGACGAGCGGCATGAGCGGAACCATTCGCGCCCAGACCCACCTGCGGCAAATGCTCGTGTACAGCGACTCGCCGTGCTTGCTTCAACCGGAGGTATTGATCCCGCGAGCCCACGAGCGCTTCGCCGAAGGAACGCTCGTCGACCCCTCTACACGGGTTTTGCTCGAGCAATTCGGCGCAGCGTTCGTAGCGTTTGTGCAGCGCTGCCGCGGCAATTCGTGAGCGATGGCTCCAGTTTTCGCTTCCGACACAGACGGGTGTCCTTTGCACCAGTTGTCGGTATAGTGCCCATCTAGCCGATGTCCTATCTTGTTCTCGCCCGCAAGTACCGACCGACGACGTTCTCTGAGGTCGTCGGCCAGGACCATGTCACGAGGACGCTGGGCAATGCGTTCGTTCAGGGCCGGGTGCATCATGCGTTTCTGTTTTGCGGACCGCGCGGTTGCGGCAAGACCACGGTCGCTCGCATTGTAGGCAAGGCGCTCAACTGCCTTCACATGTCGAAGGTGGGCGAGCCGTGCGGCGAGTGTGAGGCATGTGTTGCGATCGGCAACGGCAGCGCAACCGACTACCAAGAAATGGACGGAGCCTCCAATCGCGGCATCGACGCGATTCGCGAGCTGACCGAAGCCGCGCGCTATCAGCCGGCGCACTTGAAGAAGAAAGTCTACGTCATCGACGAAGTTCACATGCTCACGGCGGAGGCATTTAACGCGCTGCTCAAAACGCTTGAGGAGCCGCCTCCGCACGTCACATTCGTGCTCGCTACCACCGAGCCGCACAAGTTGCCGAACACCATCTTGTCGCGTTGTCAGCGATACGACTTTAAGCTGGTAGCCTCGTCGCGGCTCGCCAGCCATCTCGCGTCGATTTTTGAGCGCGAGAAGCTTCGGGTCGACGCGGCAGCGGTGAGCTTGCTGGTGCGAGAAAGCGGAGGCAGTGTTCGCGATGCACTTTCGCTGTGCGATCAGATCATTTCCTATGTAGGAGAATCTGCGATCGACGAGCACCACGTTGCCGAAGTGCTGGGAGTAGCGGACCGAGCCCTTACACACGCACTCGTGAATGCGCTGGCGGTGGGCGATGCGGGAGCGGCGCTGGCGGCGGTCGAGACAGCGATTGGGCGTGGCGTCGATGAAATTCAAGTTGCGCGCGCCGTGGTGCGCTATTTGCGCGACCTAGCCGTAGTGCAAGCGGCACCGGAGCGCGCCGCACAACTCGTTGAAACCGCGTCCGATCAAGAGCTTGCCTCACTCGTGGAAGAGGCCGCTCAGCTCGATCGATCTCGCGTGACGCAGATGTTTGACCGCATGCTGCGGTGTTGCGACGAGCTCGGCAAATCGCTCCAGCCCCGCCTTGTGCTCGATTGTTCGCTGATCGACGTCGCTACGATTGAACCGTTGATTCCGCTCGGAGACCTCATCGAGCGCCTCGGCGAGCTTGAGAGCCGGTTAGCCGGCAAGGGTGCGGTTCGCGCAGTTCCCTCAGGCGGTGGTGGGGGCACCAACACCGGGCCCCGCCCGGGGCATGGCCCATCTCGCTCAGCTCCGGCGGATTCGGTGTTGCCCCCGGTGACACTTCGGCCACCAGCACCGTTAGCGCCACCAGCACCGGGACCAGCACCAGCACCGGTTTCCACTTCAGCGGCGCTGCAGCCAAGTGAGCCCGTGCCTCACCCGACCACCACCGCGTCGGGCTCTGGGCCGCAACGCGAACCAACCGAACCAACCGCACCTACCGCGGCA
Organism: uncultured Kofleriaceae bacterium; assembly: GCA_964419605.1. GTDB lineage: Bacteria > Myxococcota_A > Polyangia > Haliangiales > Haliangiaceae > JABFXX01. The sequence continues at coordinate 18,478 of CAYQQM010000069.1, forward strand.
TTGGCCACGCCGTCCACGCCCGCGGAAGCTCTGGTCGCATGGAGCGCCGTGATCGATGCACTCGAAGTTCAGCGGAAGATCTCGCTGCGCGGTTACTACGAGTTCGCGCGCGTGTTGGCGTGGTCGTCGACCGAACTTGAGCTCGGATTTGCTGCCGACCACGACAGTCGCTGGGCGGGAGAAAACGCCGCCGAGAAAGCGAATATCGACGAACTTCGGGCTGTGCTGCTTTCACTCGGTCATCCGCTCAAGATCACCGTCCGACTGCTCAGCGATGCCGAATCCAGTGCGACAGCGGCGCGATCGATCATCGAATCGAATCGAGCTACGAGCTCGGCCGAGCGCCATCAACGCGAGGCGGAGGCGCGCGAGCATCCGGTCACCAAGCACGTTTTGCGCACCTTCGGAGCTCATATCGAGGAGATTACGATCGAGGGCTCTGGGAGACTGTAGAGGTACCGATTCAAGGCACTCCCCGGGGGTGCGGAGGAAGAAGATGTCTAACGGAAAAATGCCCGATCTGGGCGCACTGATGAAGCAAGCACAGAAGCTCCAAGGCGACGTGGCCAAGGCCCAGGAAGAGCTTGGCGCGATGGAATGTGATGGCGCTGCGGGCGGCGGGCTCGTTACGGCTACGGTGAATGGGCGGTTTGAAGTTGTCCGGGTCAAGATCGATCGCACGGTGGTCGATCCGAACGACGTTGCGATGCTCGAGGATCTCGTTACCGCGGCGATCAACGCTGCTGCGACCAAAGTGCGCGATACGAGCAAGGATCGAATGGCGCAATTAATGGGCGGGCTGCCCGGGCTTCCGGGGCTATTCTAACGACGTACGCGCATGGCTGGCGATCCGATTCGCAAACTTGTCCAGGAGCTATCCCGACTGCCTGGGATCGGCGAAAAAACCGCGACGCGGCTCGCCTTCTACTTGATTCGAGGCAGCCGTCAGTACGTTGTGGATCTCGCGCAAGCTCTGATCGATGTTACCGATAAGATTCGCTTGTGCTCGATCTGCATGAACATGACCGAGAGCGATCCATGTGCGATGTGCAGCGACGTACAGCGCGATGCCGACGTGATCTGCGTGGTGGCAACGCCCAGCGATGTCATCGCAGTCGATCGCGGAGGCCATTTCCGCGGTCGCTACCATGTACTACACGGCTTGCTGTCGCCACTTGAGGGCATTGGACCCGATGACATTCGCGTGGCCGAGCTCATCCGCCGGTTGACCGGGGCAGTGCGCGAGGTGATTCTGGCCACGAGCCCAAACGTCGATGGCGAGGCAACCGCGATGTATATCGCTCGCGCTCTCAAACCGCTGGGAGTCACAGTGTCAAGGATTGCAACCGGCCTTCCTGTGGGTGGAGAGCTGGAATATTCTGATCGAGCGACCATTGCGCGCGCCCTGGCGGGTCGAGCTACCATGTAGGATACACTTGGGCGCCCCAAAGAGTTGAACGAAATCGGGGGGGTTGGTAATTTTTAGTGGCGATGATCCAACAGCTCGTCATGTACGAGGAGGAGCTATCGCAGATTAACAACATCTGCGAAATCCTCCATCGAGATGCTAACGCCCGGGCGGTGCTCGTCATCGATAAGAATGGGCAGGCATTCGCCCATGCCGGCGAAGTCGAACAGCTCGACGTGACGTCGCTGTCCTCGTTGACCGCCGGCAACGTTGCGGCGACCGGCGCGATCGCATCGCTGCTGTCGGAAAAGGAATTTGCCGGTCAATTCCACGAGGGTGAAAAAACCAACGTCCACATTTCGATCATCGGCCAGCGCGTCATCATGGTCGTGTTGTTCGACGAGCGGTCTTCGCTGGGGCTCGTACGCTTGCGCGTGCGGAAGGCGACCGCGGAGCTCGTGAACATTCTCGACGTGTTGCAAAAAAAGAGCGCGTCGGGGACCCAGCCATCGGTGTTCTCGGAGATTACCGACGACGACATCGACAACCTTTTCAACGATTAGCCGCGAACCATGAGCTTTATCAACTACAGTTCGCGCGAGATCAACTGCAAGATCGTCTACTACGGACCGGGTCTATGCGGAAAGACCACGAATCTGCAGTACATCTATAACAAGACGAATCCCGAGGCGAAGGGGAAGATGATCTCGCTCGCCACCGAAACCGAGCGCACCCTGTTTTTTGATTTCCTGCCATTGGCGCTGGGTGAAATTCGCGGATTTAAGACCCGATTTCACCTCTACACAGTACCGGGTCAGGTATTTTACGACGCCAGCCGAAAGTTGATCCTCAAAGGCGTAGACGGCGTGGTGTACGTCGGGGACTCACAGGTCGAGCGCATGGAGGCGAACATCGAGTCGCTCGACAACCTGCGGTCGAATCTCCAGGAGCAGGGATACGACCTCGACAAGCTCCCCTATGTCGTTCAGTACAACAAGCGCGACCTGCCCAACGCGATTCCGATGTCCGAGCTCGAGGAAGCGCTGAACCCCACCAAGGTTCCGAGCTTTGAGGCAGTTGCCCCCAAAGGGCTCGGGGTATTTGATACGCTGAAAGCGGTCGCGAAACTCGTGCTTACCGAGCTGCGAAAGGGCAGTTAATGATGGAGCCCGCACTGAGCCATCGGCCGCGGTTTCGACAAGATCTAATCGCTGAACTCATCGACGATCCCGGGGACTCCGGTTCGCGCTTTATCGATGTGATGGATCCGGACAGCGGCCATGTATTCCGCTTCTTTGAGGTCGAATATTCGCTTGCCTGTGCGATGGACGGAGAGCGCGATGTTTCCGGGATCGTGCAGTGGGCCAAAGACGAATTAGGGCTTTCCCCGAGCACGAGGGAAGTCCAAGCGGTGATCTCTGCATTGCGCGATCTCGGTTACCTCGAGGGAGGAGCGGCGCAGGTGCCGGCGGTGGCTGAAGCCGCGAAAGTTGCTGAGGTTCCGAGTGCTGAAGCGCCGATTAGCAAAGAACGTGCGAAGAGGCCGACGGCTCCTGCCGAGCCCGCAAGACCCGCAGCGGCACAACGAGCCGCGGATGCAATCTACCCGAGTTCGCAAGGCGACCGGGCGGCCACGATTCCGGACCTTGAACTTGGCCATGCACGGTCACAGCTCTCGCACTCCGATACCTCCATGGGCCCTGCTGCAGACATTGAGCTTGGTTCGGGCGTTACAACAGCACAGCACGACCGCGACGCCGACCTGCCGGCTGTTGAAGATATTGCGCTAGGTCACTCCGGCCGCGCGGATGTTGGCGATTTGAGTCACCAAGTGGGTGTAAGCGTTGCTGATGTAAAAGATGCGGTCCGCGCATCGCAACAGTTGCCGGCCGTCGCGCCCGAGGCGGCATCGATTGAACTTGAAGAATCGCGACCGTCCGAGCGGCCGAAGACGCATCCGACCCGGCCGCAACCCGCGCCGCGCGTGGCTCGAACCTCCGATCGCTCGAGGCAACCGGAAACGCAACCCGGGGACACGACGGCTGATCCATCCGCTTCGGTGGGTGAGATGCCAGGCGTTCACGGTGCGGTCGCGACCGCTCGCGATCGCGCGGCGACCGCCGACGAGCGAATGCACGATCGGTCCGCAGATACAGCTGCCGAGCGGACCCCCGAGCCCAGCGCACCTGTTCGACCCTCCTGGAGAGAACTCGAACGCGCGTCGCGACAGATTCCGGCGGTTGGCCGTTCGGCAGAGACCAGCGATCGACCAGACAAACCCGCACCGCGCGCCCCTGTCGACCTGCCGAAAGAGCCGCGCGTTAGCCGAGCGGTGGTCGCGCTCTTGGCGCTATTGGTCGTGGCTTGCGTCGGGTACGTCGCGTATAAAGTCGCGCTCAAGAAACCGGATCCGCAGCCTTCTAGCGCGACGATCACTCCCGAGCCCGAGATCGCTGCGCGTCCTGAGGCCCCTTCGGTTGAAGTTCGCCAGCTCGGTACAAGCGCGGAAAAGACCGAGAGCATCAAGCCGGCTGGATCTGGGGTCATCGAGAGTATTCAGGAGGGCGCCGTCAAAACGGGTGACATCATCGTCCGCTTCGCTGGACGCAAGCGCCTTGATGCGGAGGTCGCAGCTCTTCAGCGAGATCTCGAAAAGCGGCTTCAACCCGAGCTGGCTCAGGCGCAGCGCGATCGTGAGGCCGCAAAAGCCTCCGGTAACGCTGCAAAACTCGCGGAAACGGAAAAGCGCGTGATCGACCGGCAGAAGTCTGTCGCTGAAAGGCAGGCGAAACTCGCGCTTAAGCAGGCTGAGCTTGAGAAGCACGTTGTTCGGGCACCTTCTGATGGCCGAGTCGTTGCCAAGGCGCTCCCGGGTGCGAAGGTGAATGCCGCGGATGAGATCGCTCAGCTAATTCGCACTTCGTTTCGCATCGCCACGTTCAAAAATGCTGCAGGCACCCCAAAGACTCGGGTCCTGCTCACATCACTTGCGAGCGGTAGAAAGCTGTCGTGTGTAGTTGCGGCTGTGGATGCGACCGGCACGACGATCGAGTGTCCGCTGGACGTCGCGCCTGAAGGGGCGGAGGTGACATTCGGAGGCATCGATGAATCGACGCCCGAAACCTCTGAAATCGAAATTGAGCCGCCCGGAGCGGGATCGGCGCCGACCGGCAATGTCGGAGCGGACCCGGCCAAGTCTGGTGCAGCTCCGAACGCTGCCCCAGCATCGTCGGGGCAGGGCTCGCAGGTCGACCCAGCGACTCCGGTCAATTCGGGGGCGGCGACGCCTGTCGGATCGGGCGGCTCCCCTGACCCGCAGGTGCCTTCTGCGGATAAACCTGCCGCCGTTCCCGCCGACAAGCCGGGAGGCCCCGCGGACAAACCGAACGCTACGCCTGCCGATAAGCCGGCTGGCGCAGCCGAAAAGCCTGGAGCAGCTCCGGCCGAAGCGGCTCCACCTGCGCCAGGTTCAGGAGCCGCTCAGTAGCCAACGTCGATCGCACTTCGCCATCGCGCGGTCGTGCGGCCCGAACCGATCAAAACCACTGACATGAGGTACTAGGGTTCGCATCCATGTGGGCCCGACCGGTGTATGGTCGTGCGCGGTACAATGACTCGCGAAACTCGCGAACCGCTCGCTGATCGACACTTTGTTCGGGGGACCGAGCAGGTCGCGGTCGGGGCCGAGGTATTGGGCGCGCCGTCGGTACCATCCACGGATGTTCACCTTCGCCGGCAGCTGATGGAGGCCATGCGCCGCAGTTCCGGCAACGCATTTGGGCTTACGTCCGGGGAAATGTCCCAGTCCAAAGGGCCAGCTCGAAAACAGGACTTTGCTGGCGAAGCGGTGCCCGCGTGGCTCGATACCTGGCTAAGAAGCGAATATCGATTCCAGGTCTTCGCTACGGATCTGGTTCGCAGCGGGGGCAACGTCTCTTGGGTGCAGATCCGAGAGGTTGCGCGAGAACACGCGGCGTTGATCGCCGAAAACCCCGGCTCCGTCCTTAGGTCGCTGGTCCAGTTCGGAGCAATCGCAACCGGGGCGTACACTGTTGGCGCCCTCCTCGGGCTAGGGCCCCTCGGGCTGTACGCGGTTCTTGGCTGGTACGCCTTAGACGGATACAGGGCGGGGCTCGAGGCCATGCAAGGTTACGGCTTCCGTTGGGCGGACGCTGCATGGGCCGCCAATGGCGGAGACATCGCACCCGCAACCCATGAACTTACCGAGGCAGGGTTGAGCGCTTTGTGGGCATTCATCAATCTCCTCGGTGCGTTTACGTCCGTTAAGCTAGCGGCAAACTCGTTGGCGAACCTGCGCAAGGGTGCGCCTAAGCCGCAGGGCGATGTCGTAGATGCCCAATGGGTACGGGATGTTGCCCCCGAAAACGCGTTGCCAGCGCCTCCAGTGACGGTTCCCGCGCTGACCAGCTCGGTTGTGCACCCCCCGATATTAGCCCTGCCAGCTCCCGCTGCGCAGTCGGCGGCGCCGGCTCTGGCAAGCGTCGGCCTTGTCAAAGGCAAAGACGCGGCGCCGAGGTCAAACGCCAACGCGTACGACGGATTCGATTGGAGTTTGCTCGACTGGTTTCGCAGCCGCTTGGCAGGCCTAGCTACAGCTGACAATCCTTACGTTTCGGTGCCCAAGCCAAGTGGCCTGGTGCCTCCAACGCGCAGTCCGCTCGATTTCGCGTCGGCACAGGTTGGTCCGTGGTTGATAGCGCCGACACAACGTCCGGAACCCTGGCTACTCGCAGGGAAGCCCGCGTTGGAGATGTCGGGGTCTGGCAAGGAAGACGCCAAGCCGGGCAGATCCGGCAAAACGAAGCGTGCTGCCCTCCTAAGCAACAGCGACAAAGGTCCGAAATCAGTGACTGATCCCAATGTCGGAGAAATTTCGCTCAATACTACGTCGCTCCGGCAGGCTCTATGTCAGGAGCTTGTGAAGCGGCGAGATACGTGGCCGCTCAAGGACATGAACACGTTCTTGGAGGATCACGGGTATTCGCGCACCATCCTGCGGGCCCAGATATCGGCTCTACAGAGCGAGCTTAAGCGGGCGACGCAAGGCGCAAAGCCGGGTGGCCCGCCGGTGAAACTTGGGACCATTCGGAGTCAGGGAGGCTCTGGTTATCGATTCGATCGATTCGATCGGGGTGATACGGGTCTCCTTCCTGTAACGATCCAAGGTGTTGAGCGCTGGCTAAAATTGACAAGCGAAGAACAGAAGCTGCTTATTCACCTGCTAAGCAACCCGGGCCTACCGATTCGACTGCATGGCGCGGACGCTGCACGCCTACACAACATTAGACTCGCGCTAGAGCAGGGGCGGGCAGTCAATGACCTTAGCGCTCCCACGGAAGCGGTGGGCAATTTTGAATACGTCTCGGCGGCCAAGCGCGCGGCAGGCACCTACGTGTTTCGGCCGCATGGCACGAGGGCGAAGGCAACGCCGGACGACTTGCCGGAGGAGATTGGCGCCGGATCATCTCAAGTCCGAGCACCAGAGCGCAACGATCGGCATCCTGTGAAACGCGATGCAGACGACCAGTTCTCCACCGACCGGCCACCCGCGAAACTCGATGCAGATGGCCAGGCACCCGGCAGCGCAAAGTTCCCTACCGCGGCAGAGATACCTGCGCTCATCGCGAAGGCGAATGCTTCGTCGGAATTCGGCGCAGTCACAGCGACCGCGTATGAAAACAACTTGTCTCCAATGGCGTTATATGAAGCCTCCAGAAAGTTGGGGACGCCGATCGAGCTCCACCCGGTTTCTCCAGCGAAGAAGCTGAACATCGTGATCGAGCTCCGAGTTCACGCCGATACGATCGCGTCCTTGTCGAGCTACGAACAATTGAACCTGAAAGAGGCTAAATACCGCGAGGTCGCGCAACGATCGGGCCTCCATGTCGAGGTTATTCGGTCGTGGGGGAAAGGTTTCTTTGCGGCAGAAGAGATCATGCTGATCCTCAGAGATCGCGGTGGCCGCTCCGATCAAGAGCTCGCTCGAGACGTTGGGGTTACCCCGTCAGCAATCTCCAAGTGGCAAAGGGAGTATGGGAACGTGGTAGGACCTTGAGGATGTCACCACCGGTTCATGCCCGTTGCTCAGATTGCGCCTGTCACAACGTTGCGAAAGATGGCCGCCACGCATTGCTGTGCAAGGCCCTTATGTGATGGCATCGGCGGCCGTGAGCTGGTTCGCTCGTTATCTTCGATCGTCGATCGGCGCCAAACAGGTGATGGCGGTGACCGGGCTTGTGCTGCTCGGGTTCGTCATCCTGCACATGGTCGGGCATCTTCAGATGTTTGGCGGCCGAGAAATGTACAATGAATACGCACACTTTCTTCAGAATCTGGTCGAGGTAAAGTGGCCGCTTCGCGCGGCGCTGGCTGTCGCCGTCGTGATTCACATCGCCACGGCGGTTCGCCTGGTGGCCGTCAATCGCGCGGCGCGTCCGGTGCCGTATGCGGTGTACCGCCCGGTGGCGGCGTCGCCCGCGGGTCGCTCCATGGCGTGGACCGGATTGATGGTGCTGGCGTTTGTGATTTTCCACCTGCTGCACTTCACTCTCGGCCAGATTCAGCCCGACTACTTCCACAACATGGATGCGCATCACCGCTGGGACGCGTACTCGATGTATGTGCACGGGTTTCAGAACCCATCGCTATATGCGGTGTATCTCGTGGGGATTGCGCTCTTGACCGCGCACCTCGGCCACGGGGCGTCGTCGTGGCTACAGTCGCTTGGCCTGCGCCATCCCAAGTACCGCACCGACGGTGTCGGCACAGTGATCGCCGTCGCGTTATTTGTAGGCTACATGGTGCCGCCCACGGCCGTGCTCGCGGGAGTTATCGCGTTATGAAACTCGACGCACGAACTCCGGCGGGACCGCTCGGTCAGCGATGGTCGAACGCAAAATTCGAAATGAAGTTGGTCAA
>CAYQQM010000070.1:0-26741 GCA_964419605.1 uncultured Kofleriaceae bacterium
CAACATCTTCGTGTTCGTCGTGATCTTCACGACCTTCGCGATCCCGGCGATCTACCAGCATCGAATCCTGTTTTGGGGCGTTCTAGGTGCGTTGGTCATGCGCGCGATGTTTATCGTCCTCGGCGGCGCTTTCCTCCAACGCTTCCACTGGGCCATCTACGTCTTCGGCGCGATCCTGGCGCTCACGGGAATCAAGCTGTTGCTCCAGCGGAACCAGGAGCTCCATCCGGAGCGCAACCCCATCGTGAGGGCATTCCAAAAGTTGGTGCCGGTAACACACGAGTTCGCGGGCGACAAGTTCACCATCGTGCGCAACGGCAAGCGATTCGCAACGCCGCTTCTTCTCGCGCTGGTCGCGGTCGAGGTCACGGACCTGATCTTCGCGGTGGACTCGATCCCCGCTATCTTCGCGATTACAAAGGATCCGTTCATCGTCTTTACGTCGAACATCTTCGCGATCCTCGGCCTGAGGTCGCTGTACTTCCTGCTCGCTGGCATTATCACGAAGTTCGCGTACCTGAAGGTGGGCCTATCCGTGGTTCTCATTTTCGTCGGCGCGAAAATGCTGGTGATGGACATCTACAAGGTACCCATCGCGGCCTCACTCGGAATCATCGCGGGAATTCTAGGCTTGTCGATCGTGGTGTCGCTGCTCAAGGCGCCGAGCGGCACGCCGAACGCTCCGGACGCTCCGCCGCAGCCGGTGAAGAGCTGAGGTCACCATGCTGAAATCCAAGCGTTTCAACCTGACGTACCTAATGATCGCCATCCTCGGCGTGTTCATGCTCCACGAAGCCTGGACGGCGAGCAACGCTGTCTCCGTCATTCCGTACAGCGAGTTTCAGCAGCTGCTGCGCGACAGCAAGGTGAAGGAGGTCGTGATCTCCGCGGATAGCATTCAAGGGGAACTCAAAGCTGAGCATAATGGCCGCAGCCGATTCGTAACGACCCGGGTCGACGCCGACCTGTCTAAGGAGCTGGAGCAGCACGGCGTGAAGTACGGCGCGCGGGTCGAGAGCACGCTGCTGCCCACATTGCTGTCGTGGATCGTGCCGGCGCTCATCTTCGTCGGTGTATGGCTCCTCATCGGCCGGCTAATGGCCAATCGGCTCGGCAGCGGCAGCGGTGGCCTGCTGTCGATCGGCAAAAGCAAGGCGAAGGTGTACGTGGAGAACGACACCAACGTGACGTTTCGGGACGTCGCCGGCGTTGACGAGGCGAAGGCAGAGCTCACCGAAACGGTTGCCTTCCTCAAGGATCCCCGCTCGCACGGGCGCCTCGGTGCGCGAGCTCCGAAGGGTATCCTGCTAGTCGGACCGCCGGGAACCGGGAAGACGTTGCTCGCGCGAGCCGTGGCGGGCGAAGCCGGAGTGCCATTCTTCTCGATCAGCGGATCCGAGTTCGTGGAGATGTTCGTTGGCGTCGGTGCCGCCCGAGTGCGCGACCTGTTCGAGCAGGCGCGCCAGAAGGCGCCGTGCATCATCTTCATCGATGAGCTCGATGCGCTCGGAAAGGCGCGCAATTCACAGCACGGGTTTGGCGGGCACGACGAGAAGGAGCAGACACTGAATCAGCTCCTCGTCGAACTCGACGGCTTCGATCCGCGAAGCGGCATCGTGCTCCTCGCCGCCACGAATCGACCGGAAATCCTCGATCCTGCGCTGCTTCGGGCAGGTCGCTTCGACCGCCAAGTGCTGGTGGATAGACCTGACCGCCGTGGCCGGGTCGACATCCTCAAGGTCCACAGCGCGAAGATCACAACGAGCGCCGACCTGCCCCTCGAGGACATCGCCGCACTCACACCAGGCTTTACGGGTGCCGATCTCGCAAACCTGGTCAACGAGGCAGCGCTCGCTGCGACCCGGCGGAAGGCGACCGAGGTCACGCGCGACGACTTCACCGTGGCGATCGAGCGAATCGTCGCCGGGCTGGAGCGACGCAACCGCCTGCTCAATGAGACCGAGCGAACGGTGGTCGCACACCACGAAATGGGCCACGCTCTCGTGGCAGCTGCGCTCCCAGGGACAGACGTAGTCCACAAGGTGTCCATCATCCCTCGCGGGATCGGAGCCCTCGGCTACACAATGCAACGACCAACAGACGACCGTTATCTCATGACGCGCGCAGAGCTCGAGGCCAAAATGGCTGTCCTGCTGGGCGGCCGGGCCGCGGAGCACGTCGTTTTCGGGCACCTATCCACCGGCGCCGTCGACGACCTCACAAGAGCGACGTCGATCGCTCGCAGCATGGTGATGCGCTATGCGATGGTCCCTGAGCTCGGCCACATCGCGTACGAAGAAGATCGTGGCGCAATCATTGGCGGCACTCCGCTGCCAGCGCCGAGGCAGCACAGCGACGCGACGGCACGCGAAATTGACGAGGCAGTGCGCAGCCTCGTGCAACATGCATTCGACCGGGCACGCAGCATTCTCGAGACCAATCGCGACCTGCTCGGCGAGTGCGCGCGGGAGCTGCTGTCACAGGAGACGCTCGACAAGGATTCGCTCGCCCCGTTGTTCGCGCGGCTCAAGTCGCCGGCGACAGACAAGTCGAGGTCTGACTCCGGACCTCAGCCTTTCACACGGGATGTCGCGTGATGCGCCCGTGGATGAAGCACGTCCTTCGGATCACACGCATTGCCAGCGGCGCCGCGCTACTCTTGGCCGGCGCAGCGCTATTGGTCCTGCCCGGCCCCGGCATGCCGATGGTGCTTGGCGCGTTGATTCTCCTCGAGACCGAATTCCACTGGGCCCGGAGGCTGCGCGCACGTTTGAGCGGCGACGCGAGACGAGGGATGTCATCGCTTCGCAGCGCAGCCGGGTGGCTGTTCAGTCGCGCGGCGTACGGCCTGGCGCTGCTTCCCGTGCTCACAGACTGGGTCGACACCGGCCATTGGCCCCGCCATCCTCGCGAGTTCGTTACCGAGATCTTCGTCGGTTCCGTCATCGTCTTCGGGGTGTGGCGCCTGCACCGCCGCGGGGATCGTTTGCGCAGCTTGGCGCAGACGGACTCGGTGACGGGACTTGGCGACCGGGCTCGCTTCCGCGCGGACCTCGCGGCGGCGGTCGATGACGCACACTCGTTCGGGCGCATTGCGCTCGACACGCCGCGCGAACGGCAGCAGAGTCACGCTTCGGGGATCGTCAACATCGCCGGGACCAGGACGGTCGCGAATGGCTGACTGGTGCAGCAGCATCGTGTCTCACCGCTTGTTCCAGCGCGCGGTGCTTGGCCTCATCATCATCAACGCGCTTGCGATGGGCCTGGAGACATGGGAGGCGCTCGCGACCCGTTTAAGCGCCGTTTTCGGCGTCGCAAACATGGCTGTTCAGGTGCTCTTTGTGCTCGAGCTCGGACTGAGGATCGCCGCACACGGCCGGCAACCGCTCGCGTTCTTCCGCAGCGGTTGGAACGTCTTCGACTTTGCCGTGGTGACCCTATCACTCCTCCCCACAGCCGGACCATTCGCCACGGTGGCGCGTCTCGCCCGGGTGCTCCGCGTCGGCAGGATGGTGACCGGGATCCCGGACCTCCGTCTGATCATCGGAACAATGCTTCGGTCTATCCCGTCGATGGGCCACGTCGTGATGCTGCTCGGGCTCCTCATCTACATGTACGGAGTCATCGGCCATCATCTGTTCGCCGCGGTCGACGCAGGACACTGGGGCAGCCTCGGTCGCGCGGCGCACACCCTGTTCGTGATCATCACTCTCGAGGGTTGGGTGGAGATCATGCGCAAGAGCGCGGAGGCGACACCGTGGGCGTGGATCTACTACCTAAGCTTCATCGTCATCGCCGTCTTCGTCGTGATTAACCTGTTCATCGCCGTCGTGATCAACAACCTCGAGAAGGTCCGCTCCGAGGAGGCAACCCCGATCCAGCCTCCGCCTGAGTTAGGAGACGTTGCTGGCGAGGTGCGAATCCTGTCCACGAAGCTTGAGGAGCTCGCTGCTGCGATTCGTAGCCTGCAGAGTGGCGCATCGGGACAGACTCCCCTCGGCCATTCGGATGGAGCAACTGGGCGGCGAAGGTGAACCGGTTCAGCGACCTCGGCCCGTGGTGGCTCACGGCTGCAATCGGCCTTCTCGATCTCTTTGCGATCGCACGGGCGCTTGTTCGAGGCCACGGCGTCACCAGCACCCTCGCGTGGATCTGCGGAGTAGTCGCGTTTCCTGGGGTCGGAGCGCTGGCGTACCTACTGCTCGCCAATCCCAGCGTTCGGCGAACAGTTCGGCGGCGAGCGGCGGCATCGATCAGCGTCGACAGCGCCGGACTCGTCGAACATCTCGTGGATCCGGACGAGCGCCGCCTCGCCACACTCGCGACCGAGCTGACAGGGATTACGCCGAGCTCCGGAAATCGTGTGAAGCTGCTGGTCGAAGAGGACCTCGCCTTCGAACGCATTGAGGCCGCCTTGGCGCAGGCCCGTGACACGATTTGGGCCGAATACTACATCGTGAGGAACGACGACACCGGCCACCGGTTCCTGGATTTGCTCGCCGACCGCGCGCGAGCCGGAGTCCGCGTGCTTCTCCTCTACGACGCCGTCGGCTCGATGGGCCTCGACGGCGCACGACTGCAGGCGATCCGTGCGGCCGGGGGACGGGTCGAGCCATTTCTCCCGCTCAATCCGCTGCGCCGCCGCTGGGCGGTTCACCTACGCAACCACCGAAAGCTGATCGTGGTGGATGGGAGGGTCGCGTTCACCGGAGGGATGAACGTCGGCGACGAGTACTCTGGCCGATCGAAGTTGAAGGGCGGGCAGCACTTCCGCGACACTCACCTATCGATCGAAGGTCCGGCGGTGCGGCACTACGCGGAGCTCTTCACCGAGGATTGGAAGTTCGCGACGGATGAGGCGATCGCAATTGCGGACCGATCGAGCATCGAGCCGGGATCGTCTTTCGTCTGCCCGCTTCCGAGCGGACCCGATCAGAGCCTCAACGCCAGCGCGCACGTCTTCTTTGCCGGCATCATGACGGCGCGTCGCCACTGCTTCATCACAACGCCGTACTTCGTGCCGGATGAACCGACTATCCGCGCGCTCGTTACCGCCGCTCAAAGTGGCGTCGACGTACGGATTCTCGTGCCTTCCCGATGCGATGTTCGCGTCGTTGGAGCCGCCGCGCGCTCGTTCTACCGAGAGCTGGTGCGCGGCGGCGTCCGGATCTTCGAATACCAGCCATCGATGCTCCACGCGAAGTGCATGGTCGTCGACAAGCGATGGGGACTCGTGGGATCGGCCAACGTCGACATGAGGAGCTTTCGGCTCAACTTTGAGATCGGAGCCCTCGTCATGGACGAGTCATTCGCCGAACTCATGGCCCGCCGATTCCTGGACGATCTCGACGCGAGCACCGAGGTAACCCGAGAATCTCTGTTGCGCGTTGGGATGCACCATCAGCTCGTGCAAGGCGCTGCGCGATTGCTTTCGCCGATCCTGTGAGTTGGCAAGCGCGCTACCGCTTCGATACTGGTCCCCTGATATCTGGTGCCTTTCGCACGGTGTGTTAGCGCACCAGTAGCCAGGACCTCCCACTGCGAACGGACGGTTACACGCTGGTTCCACAACCCTGGCTACCTAGCAAAAACATGTACTTCGGAGGTGGCCGGCGCTGGCCTGACTCGTGGATTGGCTACGCGGAAGGAGGATTCATGAGCCGTGCGAAGTTGCTAGTAGTCGGATATGTAGGTGTAACGATCGGTGCAGGTTGCGTCGCCAACGGGGATGACGCTGAGGCATTCCGCGAGGGTGTGCCACAGGCCGACGACGTTGCCCTGCGAGTTCCAGGTGGTTCGAGTACAGCCACTGCGAGACAGGGCTTGGAGATCGCCGCGAACGCTATCGGCCCTGGCACCGCTCGTTACTATCGTTTTTCCCGCGACATCACGTCGGGGGTCGATGGCGCGACGGCATCGATCCTCGGCGGGATCTGGTTCATCGTGCATTTGCCGCCGACGACCGTCGACGCAAAAACCGCCGTGTGGGGTCCCTGGCAAGGCAATGCGCTCGATCCCGCTGTCTACAAGTTCACCGCGACCGAGGTGGGGGACGCCGAATACGACTACTCGCTGGAAGGTCGGCCGAAGGCGGGAGGCGACTTCGTGGTTGTGTTGCGAGGCCACGGATACGGCAAGTCGCGTCCGGAGCATCGTTCGGGTTGGTTTCAATGGGACAATGATGTCCACCGTACCCTCGATCCGGACCGTGCAAAGGACACCGGGACCGCCAAAGTGACGTACGACCTCCGGCAAGCGCCCGCTGCGATTCGCGTCGAACTACGACCGGTGGCAGGATCTGCCGACATTGCTGTGACCCATGACGCGGGAGGTGCAGGTGCACTCGAAATCACAGCGCTTGCCGACATCGACGATTCCAAGACGACGAAACTCGAAAACGTGCACCTATCGAGCCGTTGGAACACCTCTGGAGCTGGCCGCGCCGACATCGCCCTAGCGAACGGAGACCTTCCGTTGGCCGTCTCCGCGACGGAATGTTGGTCGACCTCGTTTGCTCGCGTCTACTACAAGGATACCGTCGACTTCGAGCCCGCTTTTGGCGACGCTTCGGCCTGCATACAATGAGCGGAGTCGACCGCAGGTGAGGCAAAGGGTCTTCGGCCTGAAAACAAGAGTTATTGCTCGACCAAGCAATGGATTGCGTACGCTGGAAGAGTTCCCGTTTAAATTTCAATGAGTTAATGGTGGACCGATTACTGCATGTGTCACCTTGACGGCAAAAGCAGATGGCCCCCGAAGTCAAGATACGTCCGCCTGAACTCCAACTGCGGGAGCCCTCACCGAGCTTCTGCCAAGAACCACTGCAGCCGAGAGCTTTGGGGAAGAACCCGCTGGCCTGCATGTCAGTGAGCGCTGGCGTGGGGGGGGCGTTCGACGAGCCAAGGACCCATATGGACTATGACGTAAAGCGGCGAAAAGATCCGCACGCCGAGGAAATGCAATTGCCCAAAGCCGCAAGTGGGCAGTCGGACCTGACCGCTATACAACGCACCGCAAAGAAGCAGGTAGAGGCGTACGATCCAATGGCTGCTCGACAGGCGCTACAGCGCGAGCGCCATCGCGAAGTCTCTGGCAGCGATGCTTTCAATCCGTTGGATCTTGTTCAAGGCACACTTAGTTTGGTCGGGATGCTTGACGCGTTTCCTTACTTAGCCATCGGAGCTGACTCGCTCAATACGACGATCTCCATGGCTCGAGGAGATCAGACGGGTGCGTTTCTTGGAACGATGTCCGTGCCGCCAGTCTCCGGATTAGGAACGGGTGCAGCCGCCACTGCCTATCACTTGAGGCACTTTATCGGCTTAGGTAAAGCCTCGCCAGCAGCGCTCGAACTCGGGAAGCGCCTGGGAAAAGAGGTAACCGAAGTTTCGCTGCCAGCTACCGGTCGATTCGCCAAGCATGATCTGCAGCTCGATGGCGGTACCCTGGGCTTTGGTTCACGTGAAGTTCATGTCAAGTACGCCGACGGTACGACCGGTCTCGTCACTGAAATCTTTGCGTTTAAGGTCAGCAAGGGCAGCAAGATTCCGATGACCAACGGCGTCGATAGCCAAGTTCAACGGCAACTTGAGCGGATTGCAGCGGAAGAAAAGGCAGCTCATCCTGGAGCGGTTGTCAGCATTCGTCCGTACGACAACAGTGCCATTCCCATCCATCCATCGGGGATGGGCGGTACGGAAAGAGGGTGGATGTAGCTCGACGTAGAACCGGCGACGCATGCCCGCTTCGCTTTACGCCGTTGCCTCGATGACGATCGCAGTGATGTTGTCTTTGCCGCCGCGTTGATTCGCCAGTGCGATCGCGGCTTCAGCGCACTCTTCCATGTCGCCGTCGCCGCACAGTTCTCCGACTTCGTCCTGGCTGTGGAAGTAGCCGTGGAGTCCGTCGCTGCACAGTAGGAATCGGTCGCCTATTTCGGCGTCGACGTCGGCTGTGTCGACTTGAACGTAATCGCGATGCCCAACCGCGCGTGTGATGACGTTCTTCCCACTCGCCCTCTCCGCTTCGGCGCGACTCATTAGCCCTTGCCGGACTTTGTAGTTGATCAGCGTGTGGTCCTCGGTGAGCTGCAGCACCGAACCCTGACGCACGCGATATACGCGTGAATCGCCCACGTGCGCGGCGAACGCGAGGTTTGCTCGGATCAGCAGGGCCGACAGCGTTGTCGACATGCCCCGTTTTTCTGGGTCCATCTCGGCCATGCCGTAGATCATGTAGCAGGCGTTCTTTACGCCACTCTCAAGCAATCGTCGTATTTCCCACACCCCGTCGGTATCGCCAGCCAGCACGCGCTCGACGAGGCGGTCAAGGTCGCGCGATGCACCGTAGACCCAGGAGGTGAGCACATCGACAGCTTCGCGGCTCGCGATCTCTCCCTTGTTATGCCCACCCACGCCATCGGCAACCACATAGAACCCGCGACTGTCGTCGCGGAAGAACGCATCTTCGTTCATCTGACGCTTGCGGCCGATATCCGTTCGAGCGACTGAGACGAGTCTCAAAGCAGCACCGTGTAAGGCATCGTACCATGGTGAGCCTGGCCGTTCCTTGCTAGTTTGGCATCGTGGCACAGGGAACCCGGCTCCCAGTACTATTGCGCGAGCGTTCGAGCGAGATTCTCGCTGGGTGGATCGTTCGGTTTGAACGATCTCCACTGCGATTTCGGCGAAGGTCCCGCGCCGCCGACCATGCCGCACAAGTTGCGAGCCTGCTCGAGGCGTTAACCGAAGCGGCGACCGGCGATCCAGCAGCGTTTCGCCGGGGGTCGGATGCCACGAGGGAGTTAGAGCGAAGCGCCGCCTTTCTCGGCGGGCGGTTTGCGAGCGAGGGAGCGACTGGATTCGATGTAGCAGCGCTCCTCGTGGAGCTGCGCGATGTAGTCGTGGGAATGACATCGACGCAGGATGCCACTGCATTGACGCAGCTGTTCGAGTGGCTGGTTGTGGTCGCGCTGGACGGCTTTGCGGCGTCCGGAATGCAGTCGCTTCGCGAGCAGGTAAACGAGCAGGTCGAATCGGGTACCCCGCTATGCGAGTTGCTGCCGAAGGTTCCGGCGCTGCTGCTCGTGGGGGCACCGACCGAAAACTCCATGGGCAATCTTCTCGCCCGCGCATGGATGCTGGCGGTCGCAACAAGCGCTCCATGTCTGATCATCGACTGCAGTGGCCTTGCGGAGGTAGGTGAGCATGCGTTCAAGTGTGCGTTCGGCGCATTCGTTACGCAGACAGCGGGAAGCACACAGCAACTCGTGATGTCGGGGGCGAGTCGTTCATTGCTAGACGTTACGGCCCCCTTGACGCAACAGGCTCGGTTGGCGTTTCAGAACTTCGACCGCCTTGATCTCGCGGTTGCCTACGCCCTGGAACGCGCTGGGTACTTATTGATGCGCCGGTAAGTGAGTTACTGATGCAGCGATCGCCTCGCAACGCCATCGGACTGGGAGGGTCGTGATATCCTCTTAGATTCGGTGGCGGACTTTCCCATCGACTTCGGTCGCTATCAGCTCGTCGAGCATCTCGCGATGGGCGGGATGGCGGAGCTGTTTGTTGCCACGGCTCCGGGTGAGCACGGCTTTAAGAAGCGCGTCGTCATCAAGCGGCTACTGCCGCATCTGGTCGTGGATGAGACCTACACCGCCATGTTCATCGATGAGGCCAAGCTAACCGCGCGACTCGTGCATCCGAAGATCGCCCAGACGTTTGAGCTAGGCAAAGTCGATGATGCGCTGTACATCGCGATGGAATACATCGATGGGATCGATGTGCTCGCGCTGCTGAGAGAATTTGCTACTCAGTCTCGACGAGTGGAACCCCAACTCGCGGCATGGATTGCTCACGAGGTCCTCGACGCGCTCGACTACGCTCATAGCGCTACCGACGATGTGGGTCGGACGCTGGGCATTGTTCATCGCGACATTTCGCCCTCCAATATTCTGCTCAGCGCTCGCGGGGATATCAAACTGGTCGATTTTGGGATCGCACGCGCGAAGGATCCCGAGCGCGCACATAAGAGCAAGAGCGGCACACTGAAGGGTAAGTACGGCTACATGTCCCCCGAGCAAGTTGTCGAGCTACCCCTCGACGGTCGCAGTGACGTGTTTTCCGTTGGTGTGGTCTTGGCCGAACTGCTCACGGGGCGCCGCTTGTTCGCGGCCGCGAACGAGCTCGATGTCTTGTTGATGGTTCGGGACGTCAAGCTCGCACGGTTGGACAAATACGGCACAGCGATCGAACCTGGACTTCAGCACATTGTTCGCAAAGCGCTCAAGAAGTCGCTCGACGAACGGTGGTCGAGTGCAGCGGCCTTTCGGGACGCGCTGGCGGAGTGGCTTTTTGAGCAGCGCCATCGCATGACCAACAAGCAGGTTGCCGATGTGGTTGCGGACCTAAGGGAGCCGGTCGCCGAACGACGCCGGCGGGCAACCGGCGCCCCGAAGGAAGTCCCCGTGGGGGGCGCTGTGGACGCGGTAGCAGCGGCCGCCGAACAGGCCGTCGCTGCGAATCCGCAAGATTCGGCGGATGGAGACGGTATGCCACTGATCCTCGTCGAGGATGACCTCAGCATGCCGGTGATCTCTGTTTCGTACGACGATGTGGAAATTCCGCGTACCGCCGTTGAACCCAAGACGCCTTCTGAAGTGCGGACTGCAGTCGAAAACCCCGTTTCCATCGGTGCACATCGGTCTGCGGACCCACCGCGAAGTCGCGGCTACACAAAGCCACCCGTGCGATCGGAGCCGCCACCGCCACCGCATGCCGCGGGGCCTCCGCCCCCGCCTCCTGCGAAGTCACGGACCATCACTCCGATTTCGCGGTTAGCAGTAACAGAACGCGTATCGGGCCGCTCGACGAGGTCCGAGATGTCGAGAACTCAGTATGGCTCGGTGCCACCGCCCTATTCCGGTGGAGCCGTTGGAAGTCCGCGCGGCGATACGATTTCCAGTGCCGTCGAGGCTGTAGTATCCGGCGATGCCGCTGGCTTCCGGCGGGATAGTTCCGATCGGCGATCGTTTGACGACCTCACCGATTCGCCGCCGCGCAAGCCACCTTCAGGACGCGCAATTTCCGATGCCGCGGGCAAAGAACCTCCCAAGCCGCCTGCGCTTGCTGATATCTCGGATGCTCCCGACGACGCGGGGGACTTCGCCATCACCCCGCCGCTGCGCGTGCTCTATCGGCTGCTGACCGCGCGTGCGACCGGTCTTCTCGTCGTCACCATCGGCGGAATCAAAAAGGAGATCTACGTTCGCGATGGCCAACCGGAGTACGTTTCGTCGAACGTCGCTAGCGAGCTGCTCGGCAACTACTTGGTGACCAAAGGTGTGTTGTCCGACGGTGAACTTGCGATGGCACTCGCGATGATGCCCCACTACGGCGGCAAGCTGGGCGACACCTTGGTTGGGTTAGGACTGCTCAAGCCGCTCGAGGTGTTTCGGCACCTCACGCGCCAAGTGCGGTCGAAAATTATCGACGTGTGTACGTGGAACAAGGGCGGATACGCCTGGTACGCGGATCGCACCAACTCTCGCGAGGCGTTTCCTCTCGATTTCAATGCGTTCGAGGTGCTGGGCGCAGGGGCCCTGGCGTTTTCAGACGATGTGGCTGATGCCTGGCTGGCGAAGAACGGACATGTTGTCCTCCGCGCTTCTCGATCTCGACGCATCGGGCCTGAACGGTTTGAAGTGAACGGCTTGGTCGAGCTATTCGATGAGCTAGATGGCAAACGAAGCGTTTCTGATCACGTCGCATCGCACTCCGATCGGGCACAACAGCTCAAGATCGGCCGCATGCTTTTCCTGCTTGAATCCTGCGACCTGGCGCGACCGGTGTAGGTAACAGTAGAGGTTAATCGGCGGACCCCCACGTGGATTGCTACGTAGAATCTCAACCACGTTACTTTGCGCTACCAGATCCGTACCTCGATTCGAGGTCACCAATCTGCCGTGGAGTGAATACGTTCATGAACTATGTCGATAGCCCAGTCGCCGCGAGGGCAGAGGCGAATCGATCGGGGGTGGGTGCTTCGACAGTAAGCGTTTGTCCGTCCCACGCAGCGACGAGAGTTGCCGCGTGTAGAAAAAATCCGGGGTGTTCAGGGATGGGCTTTCCACGGTAGAGCGCATCGCCAGCGATGGGTGAGCCGACGTGAGCGAGGTGGGCGCGGATCTGATGCATGCGTCCGGTTTGTGCAGTGCAGCGCACGAGCGCGTGAGTTGCGGTGGCCCGTTCCACGACAAATGAGGTATGAGCGAATAGGCCGGAGGCATAATCCACAACGACGTGATCGCCGCGCTGGGATAGCGGCGCATCGCATTCGCGCGAAACCGGGCGATCGTCGACTAAAGCTAGGTACGTCTTGGTGACGCGGCGAGCGCGGAATGCGTTGCGCAGCGCGCCGTAGGCTGCCGGCGTTCGTGCCGCGACAACCACGCCGGACGTGCCGATGTCGAGGCGATGCACGAGTCCACCATCGCGCGGATCCGTGCCAAGGGTCGCACACTCGGGAAATCGTGCGACGATCGCGTTCGCTAGGGTTCCCAGTTCGCCAGCTCGCAGCGGTTGCGACGGGATGCCTGCCGGCTTGGCCACAGCGACAAGGTCGGGCCGTTCGACCAGAACTTGGAGCGAAATCGTGGGATCGGGCTGCGGTCGAAGGTCGTCGCTGGACGCGGGTAGACGGCTAAGCTCAATGATGTCTCCAGCGGCGACGCGGGCGCCTTTCTTTGCGATCGTGCCGCCAATTCGAATGGCCCCCGCCTCGAAGAGTTCGGTGAGTTGGCGCCTCCCTACACCCGGGAAATGCCGCGCGACCGCTTTGTCGACTCTGCCCGCGTCCGCTGGTGCAATGGTGATCTTCACACGGCCTCGAGCAGTATCGCCGGAACTACTGCATTCGGCGCGATTTCTGATGCCTGGGCCGAAATCTCGACCAGCGCGTTACAGTCGACGAGCGATGACAGCATGGCCGAACCTTGTTTCGGGTGGATGCGAGCCACGAGTTGTTCGCCGTGGCGCACCACCGAAGCGCGTAGGTAGTGCGCGCGTCCGGGCTGTTTGCGATATCCCGCTACGAGGACGACGGGAGCTCGCGTGCGCGCGGTGAAACGCGCACCTTGCATCGCGAGTAGGGCGGGGCGCACAAACAGCTCGAAGGCTACGAACGCGGATACCGGATTCCCCGGTAGCCCGAATACCGGGGTATGATCCTTCATTCCGAACGAAAACGGCTTGCCGGGCTTCATGGCCACTTTGTACAGCTCGATGGTAACGCCGGCGGTCGCAAGCGCGCTCCGCACGCAGTCGCGATCGCCTACCGAAACGCCTCCAGTCGTAATGACAACGTCGTAACTGCGTTGCTTCTCGTCGTCCGTATCGGTCGCGAATGCGCGAGATAGAGCGACCGCCATCGCAGGTGCATCGTCTTTTACAATTCCCAGGTACGTTGGAATTGCGCCGATTTCCTCGAGCAACGCCGTGAGCATATAACTGGAGCTATCCACGAGTTGTCCGTGGCTGGATGGCGTCGCTATATCGACCAGTTCGTCGCCGGTCGCAATGAGTGCAACGCGCGGTCGAGCGATTACCTCGATGCGTGCAATACCCAGCGCTGCGAGCAGCCCAATCTGTCGCGATCCAAGCTGAGTACCGGCAGCGACGGCGAGATCGTCGACGGAGAGATCTTCGCCGATCTGCCGGATGTTATCGCCTGGGGCCGAAGCGGGCAGGGTTACGCGACCGGTAGCGTCGATCGTCGCGCGCTCTTGAATGACGACCGTGTCTAGGGCGCGAGGGACTGCAGCTCCGGTCATGATTTGTACAGCAACTCGCTGTGGGATAGGTGTTGCAGGCAGCGCGGAGCCGGCTGCGATCGACGCATGGATCGGCAGAGAGGCCGGCAGGTCTTTGGAACGCGCAGCGTAACCATCCATCGCGGAGTTGACGAATCCGGGCAACGGCTTGGCAGCGAAGATATCGTGCGCCACCACGCGGCCCGGTGCATCGCGTAGTGCAACCGTTTCCGTCCCTAGACGGGTCACGCGAGACGCGACCATCGCAGCAGCCTGTTCGACCGAATACATATCCTGTCGTATCTAGTGTCAGACAGATCTGATACTGAACAAATGTTTATGCAGGGAGATTTGGAGCGATTTTTGGCGAACGCCCGCGGGACTGCTGCCGGTCGAAAGATCGTTACCTTAGATAATTTTAATAAAAATCAATTAGATGAAGGAAAGTGGGAGCTGAACTCGCTGCGGGGCCGCCTGGTCGAGCTGTCCGGACAAGGCGCGACTGCAACGCTGACTGCGGCGATCGGGCTCGTGGTGGAAGCGCAGATGCAAAACGAGCCAGTCGGATGGATCGCGCCGTCCTGCGGTACATTTTATCCACCCGATGTCGCTGATAGCGGCGTCGATCTCGCGGCTCTCGTGGTGATTCGCGTCCCCCAAGGGGACTTCCTTCGGGGCGCCGATGCTATCGCCGCGGCTCGAGCGGCGGAGCGGTTGTTGCGGTCTGGCGCATTCGGCCTTGTGGTTATCGATGCCGGGAGTGCTGCGCGCCCCGGCGACCCTTGGAAGTCCCCGAAGGGGGGCAGAGCCGGGACTATCGATCTACCTCCGCACTCCCTTGCCGGGAGTGCTGCGCGCCCCGGCGACCCTTGGAAGTCCCCGAAGGGGGGCAGAGCCGGGACTATCGATCTAAGCCATGGAGATCTTTCCCTGCAGATTCAGGGGCGCCTCGTTACCCTCGCTCAAGTACACGACGCGGCAGTGGTGTGTATCACCGATAAGGAGCGTGCGGCCGCTTCGCTAGGCTCATTGATCTCGTTGCGGGCGGAGGCCATGCGCGTGCGCGATCGCGATGAGTTCGCGGTTCGCGTCCGTGCGCTTAAAGACAAGCGCCGGGGACCCGGTTGGGAGCATGTCGCCAAGCGCGGTGCTCCGCCTGGGTTCACGTAAGAATGTACTTGCGCTGAGGCGCTGGACAATGTCGCTGCTCGCAAAGAGTGGCTCCTTGCGAGAAATCGATAATCCCGGCCCCGCCGGGATGCGCAGCACTCCCGCTGAGGGAGTGCGGAGGTGGATCGATCTCGATAGTATCATTTGATACTATCATGGCGTGGAAAAGCCGCCGTGCACATTAACTCCGCAGATCGCCTCGCTCATTGGCGAGGTAAGCGAACTGCTTGGGAGATATCGCGGTGTCCATGCTCCAGTGCCAAGTCCACGTTTACGCAAAAAAAATCGGGTACGCACGATTCAAGGCAGTGTCGCCATCGAAGGCAACTCCCTCGCTCTCCAGCAAGTCACCGCGTTACTGGAGAACAAGCGTGTCATCGGCACTCAGTCTGAGATCCTCGAGGTGCAGAATGCAATTGCTCTCTACGAGCTCCTGCCCTCGCTCAACATATTTCAGCCGAAAGATCTGTTGCGAGCGCACCGCGTATTGATGTCGGGACTCGTATTGGACGCCGGCCAATTCCGTCGCGGTGCAGTAGGAATTTTCAAAGGGAGACGCGTTGCCCATGTCGCACCATCTGCCAAACTCGTCCCTACGCTGATCGCCGCGTTGTTGCGGTATGCGAAACACCCCAAAAAGCTGCCTCGAGTCGTGGTCGCATGCATCGTCCACTACGAGCTCGAGTTCATTCACCCGTTTTCAGACGGCAACGGGCGAATAGGACGCGCGTGGCAAACCGCGTTGCTCATGCGCGAAAACAAAGCGTTCGCATTCACTCCCGTTGAATCGATCATTCACGCTCGCCAAAAAGCGTACTACCAAGCGCTGGCCACAGCCGACCGACTGGCGGACGCAGCACCTTTCGTAGAGTTTTCACTGCAGGCGATTCGCGATGCGCTGCGTGAGTTTCTCGCGCAACTTGTGCCGACCCGACATTCCGCATTGGATCGGCTAGCACTCGCCAAGGATGCCTTCGGGACCCGCAGTTTCCATCGAGCAGACTACCTGCGCTGCGTGGGTGGCATCTCGACCGCGACCGCAAGTCGCGATCTCGCGTTGGGCGCCAAGCAGGGCCAACTCCGCGCCCACTACCACCATGCGCAGACTACCTATCAATTTTGTGCATAACGGATCACCAGCTTCACGGTGGACCGGTCGGGTCCGAGGACGCCAAGCCGGAATGGAATGGCAAATTTGGGCAAGAACGTCGCCACATGCCATGGTCACCGTTACGCGTCACCCGTCAACTATCACCGTCTAGGCCTTCGTTTCTCCGTAACCCATGAAGCTCACCCGAAAGTTCATCGCAGCACTGGTCGTGGGAGTAGCGATCGTGGCGATGTTCCAGGCTTTTTTCGACTATCGCCGCGAGCGCGATGTGTTCGACAACCAACTGCGTGCGGAGGCGGGAGCGCTCGGTCGCGCACTTGCGCGAGGTATGGCCGAAGTATGGGCGCGCGATGGCGAAGCTGCAGCGAGGGAATTTTTGTCCACCACGTCAAACCAGAACGAACGAATTCGCGCTCGCTGGGTATGGCTCGATTCGGTGCGCGACGCTCCTCGAGCTCCTCGCGAAAAGCTCGACCCCATGAAGGAGAACCTTCCGGTCGTCACCAAAGATGAATCTGCGAACTTGTTGCTTACGTACATTCCCGTAGAACCGCCCGAACGGCGCGACCTGGCGGAGCGCCAGGATCCGCCCGAGCAGCGGGTGGGTGGAATCGAGGTGGCCCAGTCGCTCGCAGAGCTCGACAAATACACAGCCGATTCGCTTCGGAATCAGGTGATTGGATCATTGAGCGAAGTGACTGTTGCGGCCGCGCTAGCACTACTCCTCGGGGTCCTATTTATCGGCCGGCCGATCGCTCGACTCGCCGAGAAAGCGCGCCGCGTGGGTACGGGCGATCTTACCGGTCCGCTGCACTTGCAGCAGCGAGATGAGCTTGGAGAACTTGCCAGCGAGATCAACCTGATGTGCGAACGACTGCTAGACGAACGCGGGGCACGGGAAGCTGCGACCGAGCAGCTGCGCCACGCCGATCGATTAACCACCGTGGGCAAGCTTGCTTCGGGGCTCGCGCACGAACTTGGCACGCCGCTCAACGTCGTATCAGGACGCGCGCGGCTGATCCGTGATGGCGAGGTCGATGGCAGCGAAGCGGTCAATTCGGCGCGAATCGTTGCGGAGCAAGCAGATCGAATGACGGCACTGATTCGCCAGCTGCTCGATTTTGCCCGGCCGCGGGCGCTGCAAAAAGCTCCGGTAAACCTGACCAGTCTCGCGTCACGCGTTGGCGAGTTAGTCGCAACACTGGCGCGCAAAGCTCAGGTGGAAATTCGTACGCCGCCACACGATGATTCGATACGGGTCGAAGCCGACGAAGGGCAGTTGCATCAGGTGCTTACGAATCTGGTCGTCAACGCGATTCAGGCCACGCCGCAGAACGGTACCGTATCGATCGCTGTAAGGGCCGCGATCGTGACCCCGCCGCAGTACGTTGAGCTGCGGGCTGCCGACTGGTTTGTGGTTGAGGTTGCCGATTCGGGGATCGGCATGGATGAAGCGACGCGGTCGCGTATCTTTGAGCCATTTTTTACGACGAAGCCCGTGGGTGATGGTACAGGACTGGGTTTGAGCGTGACCTGGGGAATTGTTCGAGAGCACGGAGGTTGGATCGAAGTGACATCGACGCCAAATCAGGGATCTACCTTCACCGTGTACCTTCCGGCAGGAGGCACGACATGACAGCACAAGCAACGGTGTTCGTCATCGATGACGAGCGCGAAATGGTCGAGCTCGTTCAGCTCGGCTTAAAGAAGCGCGGCTTTGATGTGGTGCCGTTTGACACCGGAGCTGCCGCTATTGCGGGGCTGCCCGCTCACGACGTCGATGTGGTCGTCACCGATCTTCATATGAAGGGGATGACCGGGTTGGAGCTGTGTCAACAGTTGGTCGCAGACCGACCGGATTTGCCGGTGATCGTACTCACCGCCTTCGGCAGCTTTGAGACTGCGGTCGGGGCGATTCGGGCCGGCGCGTACGATTTCGTCACGAAGCCCGTGGAGATCGAAGCGCTGGCGATCGCAGTCCGTCGAGCTGCAGAACGACGCAGGCTGTCCGGCGAGGTTCGGCGGCTGCGAGAGGTCGTTGCGAGCACGCGAGGGCGAGGCGACCTCATCGGAGCGAGTCCTGCGATGCAGACCGTTTATCAGCTGATCGACCAGGTTAGCGCCACCGACGCAACGGTGTTGATCACCGGCGAGAGCGGGACCGGCAAGGAGGTGGCAGCGCGCGAGATCCACGCTCGGTCGCGGCGCAGCGAAGGTCCGTTTGTCGCGCTCAACTGCGCTGCCATGCCAGAAGCTCTACTCGAAAGCGAGTTGTTCGGACATGCCAAGGGCGCCTTTACCGATGCAAAACAGTCTCGGCAAGGACTGTTTCAGCAGGCTCATGGCGGCACGCTATTTCTCGATGAGATCGGCGAGATGGCGATCGCGATGCAACCCAAGCTGCTGCGCGTGATCCAAGAGCGGAAGATCCGACCGATCGGTTCGGAGTCGGAGCTGGCTGTCGATGTCCGACTCATTACGGCCACGAATCGCGATTTGGAAGAAATGGTGGAGGACAAGCGGTTCCGCGAAGATCTCTACTATCGGATCAATGTGATCCACATTCCACTGCCGCCGTTGCGCGCTCGGGGCGGCGATGTGTTGTTGCTCGCCCAACACATGCTGAGTCAGTACGCGGCTGTGCTCGACAAGAAGGTGGTGTCGTTGTCCCCAGCCGCGGCTGAACGCTTAGTGGTGTACGACTGGCCGGGAAATGTGCGCGAACTCAGCAATTGTCTGGAGCGTGCGGTTGCACTCGCTCATTTCGAGCAAGTTCAAGTCGAAGACCTGCCCGACAAGATTCGCAATCGTCAGGTTCAGCGTCCGACCCTGGCCCTTGCCAATGAGGTTCCGGAGTTGGTCACGCTGGAAGAGGTGGAGCGCCGACATGTGCTTCGCGTACTCGAGGCATGTGACAAAAATCGCACCGACGCCGCAAAGATTCTCGGCCTCGACCGCAAAACGCTGTACCGCAAGTTGCTCCGGTGGGGCCTAAATGAGGGATAATGAATCTACCTCCCGCTGTTCCGCGGACGGTGGGGCGTGGTCAATTGCCCCGCGGGCCGTTATGCCCCGCCGGCCCCAGTCGTAACTAGATGAAACTATTGTCATGAGTCGGCATGCTAGGTGCACAGGCAACCGCCCGACACTTCGAACTGAACAACAACGTCATTTTAGGAGATACAGATGAAGAACGTACTCAAGGCAGCTCTCGTCCTCGGAACCCTCGGCACCCCCATGATCGCTCTCGCTGGTGACCCCGCGGGTTCGGCTCCGGCTCCGGCTCCGGCTCCAACGGAGAAGGCGCCCAAGGTTGGCGAGAAGACCGAGGCTCCCAAGGCGGGTGAGGCTCCGGTTGCAGGTAAGGCGGTAGAGGCTCCGAAGGCGAAGAAGGGCGAGAAGGCCAAGGACGCGGCCAAGGAAGTGAAGGCGAACTAAGCTTTCTCTCGTTTGGTCAAACGCCGCTACGGTTCGCCGCAGCGGCGTTTGCATTTTCGGCATTCCCTGTGACTTACCCTCACTGTGTCACCTTCACGATGAGTTCGCTTTACTGCCGCTGTACGATGACATAGCTGACCTCTTCGTTGCCCGCCTGGCCAATTTCGAGGCGATGGGCTGCAATCCCCCACTGAGTAAGCCAATTGACCACCGCTTGAGCGCGCTGCGGTTGGGCGACGATGCGGATTTTCGCTAGCTCGGGGTGCGCGCGCAGCGTGGCGGCAAGTTGGCCCAACGCGTTGAAGCTACTTGCGGCAATTTCTCCGTTCGACGCGAACGTAAGGGGGGTGGCGACGACAAGTCGATCGGCCTCAATGGTCACCAAGCCTTGTCCGACGTCGGGGCACCCATCGTCGTCGTCGATGCCATTGATGACCTCTGCAACGCCCCGGCAGTGATCGAAATCGTCGGCAATTCCGTCGCGATCATTGTCGGTGTCTGGGCAGCCGTTTTCGTCTTCGAAGCCATCTTTGTCCTCGGCTACTTGGGGGCACATGTCTTCGCGATCGGCAATGCCGTCGCTGTCGTTATCGAGGTCTGGACACCCATCTTCGTCGACATATCCATCGATGTCTTCGGCCTGCACGGGACACCGATCGGCTTCATCGGCGATGCCATCCCGATCGGCATCGTCGGCTTCTGAACGAGTCATTGAGGCAAGAGGGGGTGGTGCAATCGAAAACGTTACTTCCACCACACCGCGCACGGCCGGCGCACCCGGACCCGTAATGCCACGCCCTACGGCAATGCCCACGTCGACGTGGCGCTGCAGGTGATAATGAGCTCCGACCAAGGTTTCGATGGTGTGGAGCGCCTTGGATCCGCCGGTCATGTCGTGCCGGCCGCCAGGCACGATTTCTCCGAACATTTCGGCTGCGAGTGAGAGATCGGGTCGTGCGCGATAGCTTGCGCCCATGCCCCACAGCAGGCCGCTCCGTTGGCGGATGTCGTGATACTCGGCAGTCGCGCGTACCACCGCCCCGGCGTGCCCCCGTGCGACGAACCGGCTAGCCAATATTGCGGGAGCAAACGATGCGAGGGCTAGCCCGCGCATCGATGTGGTTCCGCTGCCGGCGAATTGCTGGTCCGTCGCTGTGGGGAGGCCAAGCGCAAGTCCGAGCCCGGTAACGACCAAACCTGGATCGAGCCGATGGCGCGATGTGCGCACTTTGCCGTGGAGCGTTAGGTTGCCGA
This sequence comes from uncultured Kofleriaceae bacterium, assembly GCA_964419605.1. Taxonomy (GTDB): domain Bacteria; phylum Myxococcota_A; class Polyangia; order Haliangiales; family Haliangiaceae; genus JABFXX01. The sequence continues at coordinate 20,781 of CAYQQM010000070.1, forward strand.
ACGCTGCACCGCTGGGAGGCGACTCGCCGAACCTCGTGGGACCGGATAGATTTTCGCCGCTTTGCAGATACAGCGGCATTCGCGCGCCGACCTCGAAGCGGCCACCGAAGGCGTACGCTCCTCCAAGCGAGAGCGTCGTTCGATGCTGGATCGACTCGTTGTCGTTTGGTTCGGCCCTCAGAACCAGTGGGTTGTTGGCATAAGACACCAGAAATCGGGCGGCCCACGCCCCGTTTTTGCCGACCTCTGGGCTCTGGATTTCATATCCCGCACCACTTGTGCTTGGCGTCGGGTCGAAGAGCGATACGTCGAGGTTGCGGGTGTCTGCGTGCGCGATCGAAAAACTGCAAAGCAGGGCGAGTTTGCGGCGTCGCAGCAGCAGTGCGGCGACCACGACGAGTAATCCCAGGCTCGCTTCCGGTGTGGACGAACATCCGCCTCCGTTCACCTCGACGAATACACCTTGTCCTCGGAGTGTCACGGTCGCTTGGGGAACGGGGTCGGCATCGAGGTAGACCGAAGCCGTCGCTTCGAAATCGCCGGCGTAGGGAGGCGTGAATGCGACGTCGAACCCCCGCGTTGCGCTCTGGCCCAGTCGGACATTCGATGCGCCCAACACGTTGAATGCACCATCTGCCCCGGTGACCCGTATCTCGCGAACTTCAAAAGCGTTCGCGTTGTCGAGGTTCTCAATCCGCAGCAGTTCGCCACGATCTCCCTCCGAAAGTCTTGTGGTCGTGCCGATCGCTGCGTAGCGAAGGTGGATGACCGGCGTTGTTGCGGTGACGTTGCGCCGCATGCCGTTGCCGTTGAGGACCGTGGTCAGCGATGGATTCAGGGGGTCGCTGGTCTCGATTCGAAACGTTGCGGCCGGCGCCGGTCCTGCAGCGGTCGGAGTGAACCGCGCAAGAAAACCATACGTCGTGCCGCCCGGAATTTCGACCGGGTCGGGATTCATCAGCTTCCAGACGGGCGCACCGGTTAGCGACGCGGCCGAAATCGCGAGCACGGCCTCCCCCGTATTCGCGACGACGATTGGTAGGATCTGAGCCGCGGGTCCAGGGTTGGTGAAACTGTCAGTGAACGTCGGCACCGACGCTATGGCAGCGTGAGTAGCACCGCCTCGGCCCCGCAACGCGATGCGGAGGACATCGGTGCCGAGCGATGTGGTCGCAGGGATCTCGATTTCCGCCACATCGGGATCGATTCGAGATCGCTCGACGATTGGCTTGTAGGAGACCGCAATATCAAGCCGCCCGCCCGGCGGAATCGTGGCTGGAGCAAGTGACGTAGTGCTGAAACGAGCGAGATCCGGCCCGATGATAGCGCCGGCGCTGGTCGTGATCGGTTGGGGGCCGGGGTTGCTGATCCGCACTACGCTGGTCGCGGCTGGCCCGGACAGATTGACGAGGCCGAAGTCGACCAGGTGGGACCCCGGCGTCACGGAAACAACGCCGCCCGCCGCGGAGCAGGTGACCACCGTGGATCCCGTGCCGGTGCCCGCGTTGCTTGCAACTGTAAGGGTCGCCGAACGGGTTCCACTGCTTCCCGCTGGCGGAGCACAGCGCAGCGGCACCCAGCGAGCGGGGCTGGTGATCGAGAGCGGCGGATTGAACAGGCATGTAGTAGCGCGGTCGCAATTTACTCCCGCAAACGAAAACCAACTGTCCGGATCGCCGGAGAGGGAGGCCGCTGAAACCACCAGTGGCGTGGTGGGTGTGAGATTTTCCACCGCTACGTGGTGGATTGCCGCTTCACCGGCGCCAACGAGGCCAAACGCCCCGCCGGAAAGGCTGACTTCCGGAGGCCCCGCGGCTCTCGCTTCCTCGGAGGATCCCGTCGAGACTCCGAGGAGCACGAGAAACATCAGGCTGCGCATAGAACTCCAATCGTACAGCGATTTTGCCGTTGCGCCATCTCCATCAACTCGCGCGAACGCTCCGTATTGATGCTAGCGTGCGCTGCGATGACGTTGTGGCTTGCCGCACTTCTGGGGATCGTTCAGGGGCTTACGGAATTCCTGCCCGTTTCATCGACCGCGCATTTACGGGTGGTCCCGGCGTTGTTCGGTCGTCCTGATCCGGGAGCGGCTTTTACAGCGGTGTTACAACTCGGCTCTTTGGCTGCGGTAATCGCCTATTTTGCCCGCGACCTCGTCGAGGTAACCGGAGCCATGGTGAGAGCCCCCGGCACTCCGGAGGGGCGGCTGCCGTGGCTGCTCGCCGTTGGGACGTTGCCGATCGTGATCGCGGGGCTTTCGCTAAAAAAGTACATCGAGGGAGACCTTCGGGCGCTTTATGTCGTTGCGCTGGCACTGGTGGTCGTGGGCATTGCGATGTGGTTCATCGACCACTACGTCCAGCAGCGCTCGGGATATCGCTCGTGGTCTACGATTACGCTCAACGACGCGATCTTGGTCGGGCTTGCTCAGACGCTTGCGCTCATTCCTGGCGTTTCGCGTTCCGGGGCAACAATTTGTATGGCGCTGCTCCTCGGATTTGCGCGCACCGACGCGGCGCGGCTGTCGTTTTTGCTGGCGATTCCCGCGATCGGCGGCGCGGGGCTGTACGAGGCGAGAGGCGCATTTGCCAAGTTTGGCATCGCGCAACTCGCGGTCGGAACGGCGACGTCTGCCGTTGCGAGCTACGCTTCGATCGCTTGGCTGTTGCGTTGGCTGGGGTCCCACCAGCTCGTCGGGTTTGCAGTCTACCGGATCGCCGCCGGGCTTGCGCTGCTCGCGGCGATCGCAGCCGGATACTTGCGCGGCGTGTAACCCGGCCGGGTCGAGCCATTGAACAGCGTTGCCGCGACTGATAGCCTCGCAGCACTATGGTTCAGGCTCGTTTCGTGAAGCGATTCCATGTCCTTGCAATGGTCCTGGTACTCTTCGGTGCCGCGCGTGCGGCTCGCGCTGAGGCGTGTCCGAAGACGGGTCGCTACGCTGTGAAGATCGATTCGGCGCCTCAGGGGGCGGCCATTTTTATCGGCGACAAATCCTGTCAGGTGGGCGTTACGCCATGGGAAGGCAAGCTCAATCGAGCCACCTACTCGGTAATCGTGGAGGCGGCTGGTTATGAGCCGACCACCAAGGCGTTTTCGGTCGTCGCAGTGCGCAAAAAGCAAGAATTGTTTGTGCCGCTGGTGAGGAAGAACGACCCGCCAAAGATCGATGTTCGCGCTGATGCCGATCCAAAGGGAATGGCAGGAGCCACCGTGTTTCTCGACGGTGAGGTGAAGGGGCAGGCGCCCATCGTCATCGCCACCACCCCGGGTCGGCATCAACTGCGGATCCAAAAGGACGGCTACGAGCCATTCGAGGGCTGGTACACGACCTCGGATAACAACACTCAGACCGTGATGCCGTCGCTGAAGGAACTCCGCGCCAAGTCCGGCACCGTGGTTGTCGACGCCGACGTACCGGACGCAGAAGTGTATATCGACGGCAATAAGCATTCCGATAATACTCCAGCAGTCATTCAGAATGTGGCCGAGGGGTTCCACGTGATCGAGGTGCGCAAAAAGCCAGCGCAACCGTGGAAGCAAACCGTCCAGGTGACGGCAAATCAGCAAACGAAAATTCGCGCCGAGCTGCAGGCGACGCTGAACAGCGGTGTTGGAGTCATTCGCGTATTGTCGGATACCGACGGAGCGCGGGCCTTTATTGATGGCACGGATATGGGGGCGGTTCCCATCGATATCAAAGACGTGCGAGCTGGCGAACACATCGTTCAAGTCAAAGCGCCAGGCATGCAGACGGCAGAAAAGCGAGTATCGGTGGCGGCGGGAAGTTCGCAGATCGTGAAATTCGATTTGGGTCCAGATGTTGCCGGCGGTAGCGGCCTCATCAAAGTGGTTTCGATGGTTCCCGAGGCGCAGGTATTTATCGATGGCGCATCGGTAGGCAATGTTCCCCAGGAAAAGCGCGTGTCCGCTGGCGAACACCCCGTCGTGGTGCGGCTCGACGGCTACAAGCAATTCGAACAGAAAGTTCGCGTAGATCCGGGCCAGTCGGTCACCGTGCAGGCGGTGCTCAAGCCGGTCGGTCGGCTGCGCGTGCTGTCGACGCCGAGCCAAGCCGAGGTACTGGTCAACGGCATACCGATCGGCAAGACCCCGTTCGACGGAGAGGTCGAAACCGGTGAGACCGTCGTGCGGATCGAGATGCAAGGATTTCAGCCGTTCGAGCAAACCATGATGATCGAGGGCGGGCGGAATCACGCAGTTTCGCGCGAGCTCGCTGTCGCTGGGCAAAGCGAGACCGAGCTCGTAGCGGAGCAGCGCGGGCTGTCGTCGTTCGGTGCGCGCACGCTGCCCAGAGGGCGTTCCACGGTCGATTTCTCCGCAGGGTATCCGTACTTTCTGGAAGGCCGCGTTAGCGTGGGTGCAGGCCGGATCGCAAATCAATTTGGCTTTGATGCCGGGGTTTCGGTGCGAACGATGTTTGCGCGCACCGAACTCGGTTTGGGAGGCCGCATCATGTTCGCCAACCACGAGCCATTTTCAGCCGGGGTGTTCTCCGATCTCTACTACGGCTCCAAGCTACTCGACAACTCGGGACGAAATGGGTTGACCTGGAACGCCGGCGCGATGGCCTCGCTCACGGCTCTCGCGCAGGTCACGATCACGGGGAGGATCTACCTAAACGCGTGGACCGATCGACACTGTCCCGATCGGAAGACGGTGGGCATGACCGGACCGGACGACGTGTTCGATGGCGAAGCCCTCGCCGTATGTCGTACGTTCTATTCCAACTTCGCCGACACCATGAACCCAGAGGTCGCGCATATCAGCAAGCTGACCGGCTGGAAGAATCAAGACGATGTGTTCAAGCGCGAAAGCGGCGCACGATTAATGCTCAGCCTCATTGTCGAGATGGCCGTTCGCCAGCACTGGAATCTGTTCGCGATCCTCGAGGGAGCGCCGCGTCAGGCCGAGCGCGCGCTATTTACCAGCGACTTCGCACGACCCATGTTCGACACCGATACTGCACTGTATCTGCGACTCGGCACGAGCTATAAGTTCTGAGTTCCGTAGTCACGACGAAGCTTTTACACCGATGCCCGATTCCTTTAAGGAAGGTAAGTCGTCAGCACAGTCAGGCCCAGACGCGGTTTACCGCATACGCGTCGAGCTGGTCATCGCCGCTGATAAGCTGTAGCCCCGAGACCGACGCCTGCGCAACTAACAGGCGGTCGAATGGGTCGCGATGGTGAAACGGCAGGTGCTGTACCGCGAAAGCGTGCGCTGCGGTGACATCCAGCGTACGTATGCCGCGCTCGGCGCCTCCCCGTACTAGATGATCGAGGCTGATGGACAGCGTCAGCTTGCCGATACTCGCCTTGATCGCCATCTCCCAAATACTCGCCGCGCTCAGCAAGAACTCGTGACTCGGATCGGCAAACAGCGAACGAGCGCGCGGGCTGAGACGTGGATCGTCGACTGCCAACCACAGAAATGCGTGAGTATCGACAAGAAACCGTGTCACTGGTAACCGGCGAAGTCCTCTAGCGGCGCATCGAAGTCCTCAGACACGCGCACCATCCCCTTTGCCCAACCCGACGTCCGCGACTGCCTAGCAGACTCCACCAAGACCAAGCGAACGACCGGCTGGTTTCCACGGGCGATGACGATTTCTTCACCTTCGATCGCTTCTTGAATTAGCTTGGACAGATGGGTCTTTGCTTGGTGAATGTTGACGACCTTCATGAACCTGTCCAGGTTAGCTTAGTTCCATAACTAAGTCAATCTGAGTGGATTTTGCGGGGTATGATCGCGACCCATTGAATCAATGACTTAGTACAGGCCCCCGCAAGTTCGTGACCACCCGGGCCGCCGATCCATCCCGGCTGTCTTCGTTGCTCCTCGGTCACGTACCTTCGGGTACGCTCCCTCGTCGCGCCTCGCCATCCGGTCGCCTCGGCGACCGGGGTGGCCACCAACTTACGGGGAACTGTACTTAGC